>JAEUJY010000085.1 GCA_016794525.1 Myxococcales bacterium | reverse complement strand
GCCCCCGCGGCCCCCGCGCCTTCGACCGCGAGCGCCGCGCCGGCGACCCCGGCCCCCGCCGCGGCGCCCGCGACCGCCCCGGCGCCCGCGCGTCCCAACCCTGCGACGCCCGACCCCGCGGCCGGCGGCGTGCGCGGCTGGTTCGGAGGCTGACGTGCTCGACGCGATCACCACCGCCGAGCTGGGCCGCCGCTGGGCCTACCGCGCGTCGGTCGAGTGGGGCGCGACCCACCGCTTCGCCCGCCTCGCCGATCGCATGGCCGCCGCCGGCTGCGCGCCGGCGCTCGTCGCCACCGCCCGCGAGGCCACGCGCCAGGAGCACGCCCACGTCGAGCTGTGCGCGGGGCTGGCGGCGCGGTTCGGGGCGGCGTGGCGCGCCGACGAAGATCCCGCCCCCGAGGTCGCGCCGCCCGGCTGGTCGCCGCACGCCCGCGTGCTGTACGAGGTGGTCGCGTTCTGCTGCGTCACCGAGACGTCGAACACCGCGCTGGTCGCCGACGGCCTGCCGGCGATCGACGACCGCGCGATCGAGCGCGCCGCGCGGCGGATCCTCGCCGACGAGGTCCAGCACAGCCGGCTCGGCTGGCAGTTCCTCGCCACCCACCCGCTCGACGCCGCCCAGGCCGCGCTGATCGCCGCTCACCTGCCGGCGATGCTGCGCGGCGCGGTGCGCGTCGACCTGTTCCGCCCGCACGCGATCGTCGGCGACGAGGCCGCGATGGCGCGCCACGGCTCGTCGCCGATCGCCCAGCGCCGCGCGGCGTTCCTGGCGGCGATGCGCGAGGTGCTGCTGCCGGGGCTGGCCGCGGCGGGCGTCGACGGCGCGGCCGGCGCCGCGTTCCTCGACGAGCTGGCGGCGCACGCGGCGTGAGTCGATGGTAGGGTGCGCGGATATGGCAGGACGTACGCCACCGCCGCGCCGCGGCCCACGCCCCGCGCGCCCGCGCGCCCGCCCGAGCGGTCCGCCGCCCGGCCCGCGCGCCCCCGGTGGCCCCCGCCGCGGCCTGTCGATGCCGCGCGCGCCCGGCCGGATCGACATCGGCGGCGATCGCGCGATCAGCGAGGCGCTGGCCGAGGCGCTGCTCGCCGCCGCGCACGACGACGTCGTCGCCGAGAGCCTGACCCACCCGGTCCACACCTACCCGGCGCGCCTGCACCCGGCCACGGCGCGCGCGCTGGTCGAGGTGGTCAGCGAGCGCATGCCCGACGGCACCGCGCTGCTCGATCCGTTCTGCGGCTCGGGCACGACGCTGGTCGAGGCCCGCGCGCTCGGCGTGGTCGCGGTCGGCGTCGATCTCAACCCGCTGGCGGTTCGCCTGGCGCGGGTCAAGACCTGGACGCCGCCGGTGCCGCGGCGCCGCAACGCCAAGGACGCCGGCCTGCGCATCGCCGCCGAGGTGCTGATGTCGGGCAAGGAGGCGCGGCGCGCCGGCTTCTCGGCGGCGCCGATGCGCGCGCCCGAGGGCTTCGATCCCAACGCCCGCCAGCGCCGCATCGGCAAGTGGTTCGCGCCGCACGTGCGCCGCGAGCTCGAGGCGATCGCGACGGCGATCGACGACGTCCGCCACGACGATCCCGAGGTCGCCGAGGTGCTGACGATCGCGCTGTCGGCGGTGCTGTACAAGGTGTCGAGCCGCAAGAGCGACACTGACCCGACCTGGGTCGAGCGCCACGTGCCGCGCGGCGCCGCCGCCCGCTGGTTCGGCGAGCGCGTCTCGATGATCGTCGCTGGCATCCAGGATCTGGCGGTCGGGCGGATGCCGCCGACCGTGGTGCACGAGGCCGACGCCCGCACGCTCGGCACGCTCGGCCTGCCGCGGATCGGCGCGGTCGTCACGTCGCCGCCCTACCCTGGCACCTACGACTACGCCGATCAGCACCGGCTGCGCTTCGACTTCCTCGGCATCCGCCACCGCGCCTTCGACGAGGGCGAGCTGGGCACGCGGCGCGGCTTCGCGTCGAACTCGCTCGAGGCGGCGCGGCGGTGGAAGGAGAGCCAGATCGCGTGGCTCGACGCGCTGGCCGGCGTGATGGTGCCGGGCGCGTGGGCGGCGTTCGTGATCGGCGACTCGATGGCCGGCGTGCGGCCGATGTACGCCGACGACGATCTGCGCGCGGCGCTCGACGATCGCCTCGCGGTGGTGGCGTGGGCGTCGCAGCAGCGGCCGATCCTCGGCGCGCTCGAGCGCACCGCGTTCGGCGAGCGTGGCAAGCGCGAGCACGTGATCGTGGTGGAGCGCCGCCCCGATCCGCGGCCATGACCCAGCTCGACATGTTCGGTGCGCCCCCGGCGCCGAAGCGCGGGGCGATCGAGCCGGCCGCCGTCGACGATGACACCCGGCGGCTGGGAGCGGCGGTGCCGCCGACGGTGCGGCTGGGGACGTCGTCGTGGTCGTTCCCCGGGTGGGCCGGCGCGGTCTACCGCGACGTCGCCAGCGAGGCCGCGCTGGCCAAGGGCGGCCTGGGCGCGTACGCCGCGCACCCGCTGCTCGGCGCGGTCGGCGTCGATCGCACGTTCTACGCGCCGGTCGGCGTCGACACGCTGGCCGCCTACGCCGCCGCGGTGCCGCCGGCGTTCCGCTTCCTGGTCAAGGCCCACGAGGCGCTGACCCTCGCGCGCTTCCCGGCGCACGCGCGCTACGGCACGCTGCGCGGCCAGGCCAGCCCGCAGTACCTCGATCCCGCCTACGCGCGCGACGCGGTGATCGCGCCGTTCGTCGAGGGGCTCGGACCGCGCGGCGGCGTGCTGCTGTTCCAGTTCGCGCCGCAGCCGGCCGAGCTGCTGGCCGGCCCCGGCGGCAAGTCGGCGCCGCGCCGGTTCGCCGAGCGCCTGTACCGCTTCCTGCGCGAGCTGCCGCGCGGCCCGCGCTACGCCGTCGAGGTGCGCACCGCCGAGCTGCTGACCCCCGACTACGCCGCCGCGCTGCGCGCCGTCGACGCGGTGCCCGGCCTGGCGCTCTTGCCGGGGCTGCCGCCGGTCGACGTGCAGGCCAGGCTGACCCGCGCCCACGAGGCCGCGGCGCTGGTGATCCGCTGGATGCTCGCCGCGCACCACGACTACGAGAGCGCGCTGGCCGCGTACCAGCCGTTCGATCGGCTGGTCGATCCCGACCCGCGCAGCCGCCGCGCCATCGTCGACCTGCTGCGCGGCGCGCTGGCCCGCGGGGTGCCGGCGACGGTGATCGTCAACAACAAGGCCGAGGGCTCGTCGCCGCGGTCGATCGTCGAGCTGGCCCGCGAGCTGGTCGACGGCGATCCGATCCCGTTCTAACCGTTCCCGACCGCGGGAATTTGCGCGCCCGACGCGGATCCGGGACGATCGCCGCCATGGCCCGTCCGGTCGCGAAGAAGAAGCAGGCACCCCCGAAGGCCAAGCCCGCCGCGAAGGCCACGACCAAGGCCAAGCCCGCCGCGAAGCCCGCCGCGAAGGCCAAGCCCGCCGCAAAGGCCACGGCCACGGCCAAGCCCGCCGCGAAGCCGGCCCCTGCCGCGTCGCGCATGGCGGCGCCGCCGCCCAAGCCGGTCGTGGCCGCGCCGCGCCGCGCGTCGACCAAGCTGCCCGCCGAGCGGAAGGTCGAGGCGCCCGCGCCGCCGCCCGCCGCCCCCGCACCGACGCCGGCGCGCTTCGCGTTCACCGCCGTGCCGCTCGTCCGCGACGCCGCCGGCCTCACGCCGCTGTTGCGCGCGCAGCTGGTGGTCGACGCCCGCGTCCGCGCCGGCCGGATCACGACGCCCGATCGCATCCCGACCACGTACTTCAGCCCCGGCGTCGTGCGCTGGCGCGTCAGCGAGGGCAAGAAGGCCGCGTTCGACGTGGTCCACGACACCGCGTTCTTCCCCGACAGCGCCGAGCCGGTCGGCCTCGAGCGCATCGCCGGCGTGTGGCAGGCCACCGGCCGCGGCGGCGATCGCGGCCGCGCGATGGACCTGCCGCGGATCGCGTGGGAGCTGATGCGCGACTGGCCCGGGCGCCGGCTGCCGCTCGGTCCCGAGCCCAAGCCCGGCGCGCGCTGGAAGCCGCTGCCCCCGGTCGACGAGCAGCCGTGGCCGCCCGACACGACGTTCGTGTGAGCAACCGCGGCTGATCACACGCGGTGGTAGGTGCCGGCGTGCATCGGCGCCCAGGTCACGCCGTCGGGCGAGCGGTCGATCGCGAACGTGAAGACGCCACCCTGCCACGCGTAGGTGAACCGCGACTGCCCGGTCGGCGTGCGCTCGGTGTACGTGTAGCGATCGCCGTCGAGCGTCGCCGCCACGCCGGCCTTCGGCACCACGCCGACGCTATCGAACCAGAACGCGGTCAGCTGGCCGGTGTGGGCGTCCTGGGCGTGGACGCCGTGGCCCTGGTAGGTCACCTGGCCGCCGCGCGCCTCGACGTACTCGAGCGCCAGCGCGAAGCCGCCCGCGACCGACCGCACCGTCCACGTCCCGACCGCCGGCCCGCCGACCGGGTCCCACTCCGACGGGAACAGCTGCTCGTCGCCGCGCCACGTGCCCACGAACAGCTCGGTGAGCCGCTGCATCTCGCGCCCGACCTTCGGCATCTCCATGATCGTCACCTCCGCGCGCGATCCGGCCACGCGATCACCCGCCGGTCAAGCCGTCACAGGTGCGCGACGACCTTGCCCATCGCCTGGTACTCGGCGCGGGCCGCGCGCACCAGGTGGCGCATCGCGATCGGCGCGCCCTCGTCGGCGGCCAGGAACGCCGCGCGCACGGTCGCGTTCTTGATGTAGCCGCCGGTCATCTCGAAGCGGTAGGCCAGCGCGTCGACGTCGATGTCGGCCGCGACCTCGGCCTCGGCCGGCAACAGCGCGCGCCACAGCCGGGCCCGCTCGTCGGCCTCGGGCACCGGGAAGTCGACCTTGAGCGACAGCCGGCGCCGGAACGCCTCGTCGATCGCGGTCTCGTGGTTGGTCGTCAGGATGACGATGCCGGCGTACGCCTCCATCCGCTGCAGCAGGTAGTTCACCTCGAGGTTGGCGTAGCGATCGTTCGAGGTCTGCACCTGGGTGCGCTTGGCGAACAGCGCGTCGGCCTCGTCGAACAGCAAGATCGCGTGGCCGGCCTCGGCGGCGTCGAACAGCTCGCCGAGGTTCTTCTCGGTCTCGCCGACCCACTTGCTCACGACCTTCGACAGGTCGATCTGGTAGAGGTCGAGGCCCAGCTCGTCGGCGATGATGCCGGCGACCATCGTCTTGCCGGTGCCCGGCGGCCCGGCGAACAGCGCCGACAGGCCCATGCCCTTGGCGACCTTCCGGCCGAAGCCCCAGTGCTCGTAGACCTGGCGACGGTGCTTGATGCGCGCGATGAACTCGCGGATCTCGGCGGCCGCGTCGTCGGGCAGCACCAGCTCGTCCCAGCCCTGGCGCCAGGCGATGCGCGTGCCCAGCGTCGCCAGCTTGGCGTCGAGCACGCCGCGCAGGCCGGCGTGGACGTCGGCGGTGGTCACGGCGGCGTCGTCGGCGCGGGCCGCGGCGCGCGCCATCGCCGACGCGCCGGCCTGCGCGATCACGCCCGGCGTCACCGCGTAGCGCTCGCCGGCCCACCGCGCCAGCGCCGCCGGCGCCCCGCGCAGCGCGCGCTGCCACAGCGCCTCGCGCTCGGTCTCGGCCGGCACGCCGAGCTCGACGATCACCACGCCGCGGGCCATCGCCGGCGGCCGCCCGGTGATGCGCCCGGTGGTAGCGACGATCGGGCCCGGGTACGCCGGGCACAGCGCCTCGTCGAGCGGGCCGACGCCGGGCGGCGCCTGGTCGACGCCCTCGAGCACCAGCACCGCGCGCGCCAGCATCGCCTCGCGCATCAGCGCCGCGCCGACCGCGGCCAGCTCGCCCGCCGTGCGCGGCAGCGCCGCCACCCGCACGCGCAGCGCCGCCACCCCGGCCGCCGCCGCCAGCGTCGCGACCAGCGCCTTGCGGCCCGCGCCGTCGGGCCCGCTCAGCACCAGCACCGGATGCCCGGACCGCTCGATCGCCGCGCCGATCAGCCCGGCCAGCTCGACCAGCTGCCCCTCGGTGATCACCAGCGCCTCGGCCGGCAGCGGCGCGATCGGCTCGACGACCCGCGCCAGCCCGCGCTCCAGGCGATCGCGCCCGTGCAGCAGGTCGACGACCCGCGCCGCGACCCGCGGCCGCCCCAGCGTGAACACCGGCGCGCCGCCGTCGAGCTGCACCAGCCCGAAGCGCACCAGCGCGCCGTCGGCGCCCAGCTCGAACGGCAGCCGCGGCCGCGCGTCGGCGTACAGCACCTCGCCGAGGAAGCCGACGTCGACGTGGCCGCGCGCCGCGTCCTGCATCAACGCCACCGCCAGCCCGTGCAGCCGCACGTCGACCTCGATCGCGGTCAGCAACACCAGCACGCCGCACTCGGTCGACGACAGCCGGAACGTCCGGCGCAGCCGCTCCAGCGGCACCGCCGCCAGCTCGGACACCGCCGCCCGCGCGGCGCTCTCGTCCTCGATCCGCGCCCGGTGCGCGGCCAGCCGGGCCAGCTCCGCGTCGTCCGCGCCGCCCCGCCGCCGCGCCGCCAGCCGCAGCGCCACCCGCACCGCCGCCAGCTGATCCGCGAGGTGCTCGCTCGCGTCGGTGTAGGGCCGCATCGTCGCCGCCGATCATGCCCGTCGCCGACCGCCGGTTCAACGAAGGCCGCGGCGCTACGCGTCGAGGCCCGGCGGCGGGAACGGCGCGACCGGCACGTCCCAGCGGCGGGCGAGCGCCGCCAGCCGATCGGCCGACGCCGACGCCGACGGCCGGGCCGCCGGATCGCGCGCCAGCATCGGCACCAGGATCTCGCCGAGCTCGGGCGGCCCCGCGAACGGCTCGAGCCGGCCGTCGAGCGTGCGCTGGTGGAAGTCGTCGGGGCCGCCGAACGGATCGCGGCCGGTCGCGAACCACCACAGCACCGCCGCCGCCGCGAACGCGTCGCTGGTCGGCGTCGGCGGATCCGACCACAGGATCTCGGGCGCGAAGAAGCCGCCGGGCTCGAACCCGCCGCCGAACTCGCCCGGGCGCGCCGGGCTCATCGCGACGCGCCACAGCCGCGCGTGACAGCCCGCGAAGGCGTGCCCCTCCGCGTAGACGGTCTCGGGGCGGATCCCCTCGAGGAACACGCCGCGCTCGACGCCGGCGGCGACCGCCCGCAGCAACCCCGCGCCGATCGCGACCGCCCGCGGCGCCGCCCCAGGGCCGAGCGCGCGCAGCGACGTCCCGCGCGGCCGCGTCTCGACGACCAGCACGAACCCCTCGGGCAGATCCTCCTCGGTGTCGACGCCTGGCTCGTCCAGATCATCGCCGGGCTGCGGCTGCCACGAGCCGGGGTCGACCTGGGTGACCGCCAGCAGCGCCGTCGTGCCCGGCACGTCGTAGGTGATCGCCGCGACGAGCGCGTCGCGCCGGTGGGGTTGGACGCTCGTGATCACGAGCGGGCGCTGGTCGGCGATCCGGACGCCGTCGTAGATGTTGGTGCCGAGGACCAGCCGGCGGCGGACGAGGAACCGACCACCGCCGCAGGTGTAGTACTCGGGATAGGTGGCGAGGCTCATTGCGGATCGACGTAGCTGGCGGGCGGCGGGCGATCCAGCTCACCGAAGCGCTTGAACGAGATCTTGTCGGTGTCGGTCTGGAACCCGCGCTGCCCGTAGAAGTCGCCGCTCCAGACCGACTGGCCGCTGGCGCTGACCTCGATCTGCGCCTGGTAGAAGTAGACCTTCTGGCGCTCGCTGTAGCGGACGACCCGCGACTTGCTGATGTGCACCTGGACCCGCGGTCGCGTGTCGCCGTCGACCGCGTTGGTGATCGTGCCGTCCCAGTCCATCACGAACTGGGTGTGGAGCGTGTGCTCGGTGCCGTCGGCGACGGTGTGGAGGTCCATCGCCGACGGCAAGAGGCCGGTGCCCTTGACCTTGCTCGGGTCCGCGGCGATGTCGGTGAAGTCGAGGCCGCCCTGGCCGTCGGGCACGTCGAGCTCGAGGCGCTTGCCCTTCGCGTGGGTCGGGTGGGTGTGCGCGACCGAGCGCACGTTGGGCGGCATGCTCACGTGGTCGGCGTCGCCCATGTACATGACGAAGCCGTCGCGGGTCTCGACCAGCGCCCACTCGCGCTCGGTGACCTTCAGCTTCTTCGGGATGTCGTCGATGTCGAGCGCCGCGAGCGCGTTCTTGTCGCCGGTGGCGAGCAGGTGGAGGATCGTCTCGCCCTCGCCGCGGGTCTTGAGCACCTTGCCGATCGCGCGCGACCCCGGGCGCAGCAGGTCCTTGCCGCGGCGGGTCGGGTGCAGGTCCTTGGCGTGGGCCAGCTCGTCATCGGCGAGGGTCCGGATCGGCTGGTGGGTCTCGCGCAGCGGATCGTCGGGGTCCTTGTACGGGCCGCCCTTGCGCGGGGCGTCCGGATCGGGGCCCGCGGGCTTGTCGACGTGGGGCTTGTCGACGTGCGGGGCGTCGACGTCGACGTCGGGCGCGCCGCCGTGGCCGTGCGGCGCGTCGGGCGTGTCGCCGCCGCTCATCTTCACGACCTTGCGCGCGTTCTTGCCGACCGCCTCCTCGGCCTCCTTCACCGCCTTGGCCGGCAGCTTGATGCTCTTGCGCAGCTTGCCGACGTAGGTGCCGATCGACCCGGCGGCGTCGGCCGCCTGGATCACCTTGATGAACGCGCCGAAGCGCCCGGCGCCGGCGATGACCGTGCCCTCGCCCATCGTCACCAGCGTGATGAACGCCAGCATCATCACGTAGCCCAGGAACTCGCCCTGGAAGTTGCCGCGGTCGAAGTCGTCCTTCGCCTCCCACTTCTCCATGAAGTCGGTGGCGATGCTCTGCATGATCTCCTTCTTGTTCTTCCACGCCGCGGACAGGTCCTTGGCCAGCTGCTTGATCTCGGAGAAGTCGCCGATCAGCATCTTGGCCGCCGACCAGATCATCGACGCCAGCTCGCCGACGCCCTTGAACAGGTCGACCAGCGAGCCCCACGCGCCCTCGAGCAGGCCGACGACGAAGCCGGCGGCGTACTGCGCCCAGTCGATCGCGCGCCCGATCGCGCCGGCGGTCGCGTCCCACGCGTCCGCCAGCATCTCGCCGAACGCCTTGGTCACCTCGTAGCTGTCCGATCCGGACACGATCTGGCCGCTGGCGCGGAGCTGGTCGACGAACTCCACCGACGGCACCCACAGCATGTGGCCCTCGCGCACCTGCGCCTTGGACCACAGCTCGAACGCCTCGTGGTTGTCCTTGGTCGACAGCGCCTTGTCGTCGACGGCGATCTGCCCGGCGCCCTTCCGGTACACCGCCCGCCGGCCGTGGTTCGCGTGGTAGATCGCCTGCACGTACAGGCGCGCGTCGGCGCCCCACACGAACTTCGGGTAGTGCTGCGCGGCGATGTCCTTGAGCATGTCGCCGGGCTTCACCTGGTACAGCCCCGCGGTCGGCTCGGGCGGATCGGTGACGACGAGGTGCGACTCGATGAAGCCCTCGCCGGTCGGGCTGCCGTCCATGCCGGGCGCGACGACGTGGTACCAGCCGTTGGAGGTCTCGCGATCGGCGATGACCATCGTGCCGAACGGCAGGAGCGTGCCCTTCTCGCCGGCGGGCGTCGCGCGCAGGTACAGGCCCTTCTCGGCGCTGACCCGCGCGATCTCGTGGACCGCCTTGGTGGTCTCGCCGGGCGCGAGCTGCTTCCACACGTCGGCGCCGGCGGCGTCGCTGACCGCCTGCACCGGCTTGTACTCGCGCGCGGCGCGCTCGATGCGCTTGAGGATGCGCGTCCGGGTGGCGCTGTGAAACGTGTGGTGGAACGCCGTCGCCAGCTTGTCGGACGCGGGCGGCGGATCGACCGACAGGCGCGCCCACAACGAGGCGTAGACGTCGACGTCGAACACCATCAAGAAGCCGTCGAACTCGGCCGCGCGGACCTCGGCGTCGTCCTGATCGCCCTTGGCGACCGGGCGCTTGAGGATGTCGATCAGGTCTTGCTCGATCCCGCGATCGAGCTCGGGCACCATGTCGCGCTCGGTGGCGTTCGCGACCTTGCGCTGCACCCGCGCGCCCACCGCCGGCCCGGGCGCCAGCAGGTCCTCGGCGCTGCGGCCGGCGACGACGCGATCCGCCACCTGATCGGCGTGGGCCTCGAGCGCGGCGTCGCCGCCGGCGCCGTGGAACTGCACGCCCTGCTGTTGCTGGGCGACGTGCGCCGCCTCGTGCGCGGCCAGGTGCAGATCGGGCGGCGCCGCGAACGCGACGTGGTCGCCGACCGCGAGCGCCTGCGCGCCCTGGGCCCGCGTGATCGCGCCGCCCTCGCCGCCGACGTGGGCGGTGACGCCGTCGAGCACGCCGGCGTGCGCGCCGAACGAGCTGCGGATGCGATCGCCGTGCGGCAGCGCCTCGCCGCTCGCCGGCAGCCCCAGCCCGCCGTCGCCTGTCACCCGCCCCGCGCTCGGGTGCGCGTGCTGCACCGGCCCGCCGCCGCCCGCGCTCGCGGCCGAGGCCGCCTCGCGCTCCGACGGCGTCTGCGGCAACGGCGCGCTGAGGAACTGGACCACGCGCGCGTCGCACTGGGCCTTGTAGGCGGCGTCGGTCGCCGGCGCGTCCACGCGGCCGGGCGCACCTGGCTCGCTCGTCGCCGCTGGCGCCGTCGCCTCCTTGCCTTCGTCTCGACGGTCCCAGGTCATCCGCGCTCCTGCCTGCCGCGTTCGGCCGCCACGCTCCGTGGCTTGCCGCAGGCTGCCAGATACTACGCGACGCCCGCCGCCGATCTACCTCGCCCGGCTCGACCGATTCCACTTCAGCGCGCCGGGATGGAAGCCGGCCTACGTTCGATACGTCGAAGGCGCGACCGGCCTGCGTCGAGTGCGCGGCCGACGCGCCGGCCGCCCGCTCAGAGCGGGAACGGCCGCGTGCCGGTGAGTTCGGGGCCGGTCATGCCGGCGGGGTTGTCCTTGGGCACGGTGAAGCTGGCGGTGCGCTTCACGCCGGCCGAGTTGTCGATCGGGCGCTCCATCGTGGTCAGCACGACGTCGACCTGGGTCGCCGTGAACTTGGCGACGCCGAAGCCCTGGGCGTTGCAGTCGGCGTACTTGAGGTGCGGGTTGATCGTGCGGTCGGACGCGGCGAGCGCCATCGCGCGATCGCGCGTCTGCGCGAACGTCCCGGCGGCGTTGGTGCCGTGGACCAGCAGCATGTTCATGTTCTCGGTGAACGCGCTGCCGCCGCTGGCCGAGGCGTCGACGGTGATCAGCGCGCGCGCGGCGGCCGCCGTGCCGCCACGCGAGGCGCCCTCGTAGAAGCTGAACACCGAGTTCGACGAGATGCCCGCGGCGATGAACTCGGTCGCGACGGCGGTCGGCGTGGCCGCGGTGAAGTCGTCGGACACCGTGCCGGCGAAGTGCGCGTGGATGTCGCCGGTGAGCAGCACGACGTTCTTGATGTTGTTCGTCGCGAGGAACTGCGTCAGCTCGCGGCGCTCGCGCGGGTAGCCGTCCCAGGCGTCGGCGTCCATGACGCGATCCGAGACCAGCGACCCCGTCGTGTTCTTGATGAAGAACCGCATGAACGGGACCTGGTTGCCCCAGACCTTCCACGTCGCCGTCGACCCCATCATCGTGGCCTTCCACCACTCCTTCTGCGACTTGCCGAGCATCGTCCCGACCGGCGCGGTCGCCCGCGGGTTGGTCACGCCGAGCGACGAGACGACGCCCGTCGGGTTGAGACTGCCAGCGTCGCACACGTCCACGTCGGCCGCCGGGACGACGTACCGCGGGTTGAAGTACTCGAAGGCGACCGCGGCGGTCTCTTCCGGGATCGCGTGGTCGCTTCGGTACGAGCGCTCGTCGGTGACGATCAGCTCGTAGTGCTGGCCGAAGCGCAGGCTGCGGTAGATCGTCATCGACCCGACCGCGGCGACGTTGTTCGGCTCCGGCACGAAGTTGTCGGCGTTGGCCGCCGTGAACGGGGCGTCGGCGACGGTCGCCGTCGCGAAGTCGTGCGCGTCCTGCGTCACGCCGGCGACGCCGAGCGCGCCGGTCAGCTGCGAGGGGATGAACTCGAACCACGCCTGGTTGGCGGCGTAGCGCCGCGCCTGCGACGGCTCGTCGAGGCCCTCGGCGTCGGTGTAGTTGGCCATCGACTGCCAGCAGTCGTCGGTGAACTCGTGGTCGTCCCAGGTGTGGACGAAGGGCCAGCGGGCGCGCGCGGCCTGCAGGTCGGCGTCGCTGGCGAAGGTCTTGTACAGGTGGCGGTAGTCCTCGACGGTCTTGGCGAAGTTCGACGTGCCGGCGGTGCCGCCACCCGACGGGAACGCCGACACGGTGCGCGGCGTGCCGTCCTGGTTCATGACCGTGATCGGCTGGAAGTTCTCGTCGATGGCCGCCTGGAAGCCGTCGCCGCGGGTCTCGTAGATGAAGTCGCCCAGGTGCAGCACGAAGCGGATCTGGTCGGCCTCGGGCCGGGCCATGTCCTCCTGCACCATCTGGCGGTAGGCGTGGTACTGGCCGGCGGCGTAGTCCTGGCAGCTGACCCACGCCATGCGGATCGGCACGTCGGCGCCGGCCGCGGGGGCGGTGCGGGTGCGGCCATTGATGCTGTCGCTGCCGGCGATGAACCGGTAGTAGTAGATCGTGTCGGCGGCCAGGCCGGTGACCACCACGCGCACGGTGTGGTCGGCGGCGGCGGCGGCGGTGATCGACTGCATCACCACGATCGTCGCGAAGCCGGCGTCGCTGGCGACCTCGACGCGCAGGTCGACGCCGGCGGTGCCGCTGGCCGGGACGGCCCGCGTCCACAGCACGACCGACGTCTCGCGCGGATCACCCGAGGCGACGCCCTGCGGGAACAGGAACGATCCGGCCGGCGGCGCGTCGATGCCCGCGTCGGTGGCGGGCTTGGCGTCGTCGCTGCACGCGGCCACGCCCCCGAGGCTAGCCGCGGCGAAGAAGGTTCCGGACAGGCGAAGGAAGTCCCGACGGTTCATGGCGGGCAGGATCGCCCAGCGGCGGGCCTGGCACAAGCGCCGGTCGACCGGCCGTGGCGCGGGCCGCACCTACACGTCGGCCCGGCGGGCCCGTCGACGCTCACTGCACGGTGATCGTGCCGGTGAACTGGTGGGGGTTGCACCAGAACGGGAAGGTGCCGGCGGCGGTGAAGCGCAGGCACTTGGTCTCGCTGAAGCCGACCGCGAACTGGCCGTCGGCGGTGCCGGCCGGGCTGCCGCTGACCGCGCTGTGCACGCTCGGCATCGTGAAGCGCACGATCGCGTCGACCGCGATCGAGGCGTCGGTGATCGTGAACGAGAAGCCCGGCGCGCTGACCTCGCTGGCGATCGTCGCCCCGGTGCAGGGGACCTCGACGACCGTCGACGGCGCGGCGTCGATCGTCGCCGGCGCGTCGATCGTGCCGGGCGCGTCGATCGTGCCGGGCGCGTCGATCGTGCCGGGCGCGTCGATCGCGACCGGGGCGTCGATCGGCAGGGTGGAGCCCCCGTCGTCACCACAGGCGACGAGCAGCGACAGCGAGGAGACCAGGAGCGAAGCGAGGGTACGGCGCATGCGCGCAACGATAGCGGCGGCCTCCGCTGCGACGAGCCGCCGCACCCCCGAAAATCACCGAGGCGTGGCGAGCCGCACACGCCGCGGCGCGGGCGTCACGCCTGGCGGGCGGGCGTGATCTCGTAGCCGATGTCGAGATCGCGCAACACCTGGCGCACGCCGTCGCCGTCGCGGGCCTTGACCAGGAACGCCAGCCGCTCGACCAGCTGATCGAGGCGCTTGGCGTCGAGCGGCACCGGCCGGCAGCGGAAGATCTTGCGCAGGTCGGTGGGCGCCAGGTTCTCGGCCGTCGTCGACAGCTCCTCGAACAGCTTCTCGCCCGGGCGGGTGCCGACCACCTTGATCGGGATCTGCTCCTCGGTGAAGCCCGACAGGCGGATCATCTGCCGCGCCAGGTCGATGATCTTCACCGGCTCGCCCATGTCGAGCAGGAACACCTCGCCGTCGGCGCCGATCGTGCCGGCCTGCAGCACCAGGTTGGCCGCCTCGGGGATGGTCATGAAGTAGCGGGTGGCCTCGGGGTGCGTGACCGTGACCGGACCGCCCTGCGAGATCTGATCGCGGAAGATGCCGACCACCGAGCCGCGGCTGCCGAGCACGTTGCCGAACCGCACGCACGAGAACCGGGTCTTGGAGCGCGGCGCGATCTCCTGGACGATCTGCTCGGCGAAGCGCTTGGTCGCGCCCATCACGCTGGTCGGGTTGATGACCTTGTCGGTCGAGATCATCACGAACGACTCGACGCCGTGCTCGTCGGCCAGCTCGGCCAGCTGCTTGGTCGCGAAGACGTTGTTGCGGACCGCCTCCCACGGGAAGCGCTCCATCATCGGCACGTGCTTGTAGGCGGCGGCGTGGAACACCACCTGCGGCTGCAGATCCTTGAACGCGCGCTCGAGCGCCTTGGCGTCCATGACGTCGAGCAAGACCGGCGTGATGGCCGTGCCGTGGTTCTTCACGCCGGCCAGCTCGCGCTCGACCTCGAACAGGTTGGTCTCGTCGCGCTCGGCCAGGTACAGGCGCGCCGGGCCCATCGCGGCCAGCTGCCGACACAGCTCCGAGCCGATCGAGCCGCCGGCGCCGGTGACCAGCACCCGCTTGCCGCCGTAGTGGCCGCGCAGGTCCTCGATCGACAGCGACGGCGGGATCGGATCGCGCGCCAGCAGGTCCTCGATGCGGACCTCGCGCACCAGGCCCGACGGCTGATCGGCGCCCGGGGCCTCGTCGTCGAGGAAGTCGTAGGTGCCCTTGACGATCCGCACCTCGACGCCCAGCGGGTTGCAGGTGTCGATGACCCGGGCGACGGTCTTGGGGGGGATCGACTTGGACGCGATCACGACCCGCTCGGCGCCGGTCTGGCGGACGACGCGATCGGCGTCGCGGACCTTGCCCAGCACCCGCAGCGCGCCGATCTCCATGCCGGCCTTGCCGGGGTCGTCGTCGAGGAAGCCGATCGGGCGGATGCCGAGCTCCGGGTGGCGGGCGGCCTCCTTGACCACCGCCAGGCCGCCCTGGCCGGCGCCGATGATCAGCGTCGCCAAGCCGGTGTCGCGCGTGCGGGTGCGCTCGCTGCGGATGCGCGGCACGAACCGCACGCCGACCATGCCGAGGAACGACAGCGCGCCCTCCATGACGATGATCGAGAACGGGAAGATGAAGTGGCCGTTGAGCTGGCCGAGGAACAGGCGGCCCAGCAGCAGCAGCGCGCTGACCGCGGCGCACGCCTGCGCGAAGCGCAGCGCCTCGCCGAGGCCGACGTAGCGCCAGACCATGCGGTAGACGCCGAACAGGCGGTTGGCGGCGACCCGCAGCAGCGCCAGCACCGGGATCACCACGGCGAGCTGGCGGAAGAAGGTCGGCGGGATGCGCCCCTCGAAGCGGGCCAGGTAGGCCGCGAGGCCGGCCACCATGACCAGCACGAGGTCGAGCATCAGCACCGCGGCCTGGCTGTTGCGCCAGCCGAAGGCGCGCCGGGAGCCCGACAGCGCCGGCGACGTGCCGGTCCACCGCGCCGAGCGATCCGGGCTGGGGCTCACGACGCCTCGGCCTTGGCCGGCGTGGCCGGCGCGTTCTCACCGTAGCCGCCGTAGGCGTAGTAGTAGCCGCCGTAGCGCCGGTCGGTGATGTCCATGTCGTTGAGGATCACGCCGAGGATCGGCGCGTCGATGTCGCGGAACTGCCGCGACGCGTAGGCCACGTCGTCGAGCAGCGTCTTGCCGGCCTGCGCCACCAGCATCACGCCCGACGACAGCCGCGCGAGCACGACCGCGTCGGTCACCGCCAGCACCGGCGGCGAGTCGAGCAGGATGCGGTCGAAGCGCGCCTCGAGCTCGGCCAGCACCTGCTTGAAGCGGTTGGTCAGGAGCAGCTCGGCCGGGTTGGGCGGCTGCGGGCCGCACGGCAGGATGAACAGGTTCGGGATGTCGGTCGACTTGATGACGTCGTCGATGCTGGCGTCGCCGAGGATCAGGTTGGTGAGGCCGCGGTTCTTCGACACGCCGAGCGACTTGTGCAGGCGCGGCCGGCGCAGGTCGGTGTCGACCACCAGCACGCGCTGACCGCTCTGCGCCATCGTCGTGCCCATGTACAACGTCGTCGTGGTCTTGCCCTCGCGCGGCCGCGGGCTCGACACCGTGATCGTCTTCATCGGGCGGTCGGCCGCCGAGAACAGGATGTTGGTGCGGATCGAGCGGCAGCACTCGGCCGCCTGCGACGTCGGGTTGCGGAACACGTAGAGGTCGCGGTCGGCCTGCGACTTGGGATCCTCGCCGTTGACCTCGGTCACGATCGGGATGATGCCGAGCAGCGGCGCGCCGACCAGCCGCTCGACGTCCTCGGCGGTCTTGATCGTGCGATCGAGGTAGTCGAGCAAGAACGCCAGGCCGACGCCGAGCAACAGCGTCGCCATGAAGGCCAGGGTGACGTTGATGCTCATCCGCGGGTAGACCAGGTACGCGCCACGCGAGTACTCGTGTTCGTCGACGTTGGTCTGCTCGTTGCGGCCCTCTTGCTCGCTGCTGCGCTGCCGGCTGCGCAGCATGTTGACGTTGTCCTCGGCGGCCTTCTGCTGCCGGGCCAGGCGGTTGTAGTCGATGGCCAGCGGGCCCAGCGCGATCGCCTCCTGCTTGAGCCGCTCGAGCTCGCCCACCAGCGCGCTCTCGGTGGCCTGCGCCGCCGAGTACCGGACCTCGAGCTCGCGCACCGCGCGGCGGGCCTCGCCCTCCAGGCCGGCGTAGAGCAGGTCGACCTTGCGCTGCTGCGCGTTGTAGTTGTCGCTCTTGGGTCCCCACAGGCTCTTGACCTCGTCGAGCTTCTGCTTCTCGAGGTCGTACTGCGACTTCATCTGGTCGTAGACGTCGGACGAGCCCACCAGCGCGAACACCGGCGACTCGATGACCTCCTCGCCCTTGAGCGACTGCGCCTTCCGGACCTGGCTACCCAGCTCGGTGCGCTTGACCCGGGCGTCGCCCAGCGCGGCGCTGTAGCGGGTGATGTCGGCGGCGAGGATCGACTGCTTGTCCTCGAGCGACACCGACAGGATGTCGTGCGACTTGCGGAACTCGTAGAGCGCCACCTCGGCGGCGCGCAGGTCGGCCTCGGCGACGTCGCTCTCGGTGGCGAGGAACTTCGACACCTTGTCGGAGCCCTTCATGCGCTTGCCGCGCATGTAGGCCAGGTACGACTTGACGTGCTCGTTGGCCAGCGCCTGGGCCAGCGCGCCGTCGATGTCGCGCACGTTGATCGAGACGATGCGGCTCTCCTTGGCCTGGGCCGCCGACAGCTTGCCCTTCAGGATCTCGGCCGCGAGGTCGGCGCGGTCGCTGTCGGAGAGCTGCGGATGCACGCTCTTGGGCGCGAGCCGGTCGTAGAACATCTCGCGCGGCGACGCGCTGTTCGAGACCTGATCGTCGCAGGCTTGCCGACCGCCGTCCTTGCAGTACGGCCGGATGACCGTGGCGCGCGCCAGCGGGTAGCCGGTGATGATGTCGACCTGCGTGTTGTAGTACTCCTGATTCGACCAGTAGCTGCCGGCGCCTAGCTCGAACACCTCGTCGACCTGGTTGCCGAACACCCGCGGCGCCTGCGGGTTGATCACCACCGTGGCGGAGGCCTGGTAGATGCGCGGCAGGCGCATCGTGTAGAGGACGGCCCCGGTGACCCCGACCGCCACGCACGCGATCACCACCCACAGGCGCTTCCGCAGCACCTCGAGGTAGCGCCGCAAGCTGGCAGACAGGGCCTCGGGCTCGGGCGGGGCGGCAGACTTCGACACAGTGGATCCTTAGACGCCCATGGTGTCCGGGGCGTTCAGGCGCACATCCTGCGATAGTTGTGGGAGCAGATCCAGCTCCTTGCCTGCGTCCTATGTGCCTGAAATCACGGAGAGCGAATGAGCTCGTCGGCCCGCTTCCGCTCCCAGGCCGCCGCCTGGGTGTGGCCGAGCGCGTCCTCGACCACCGCGAGCAGCTTGCGCAGCTCGGCCTCCAGCCGAGGAGAGCCATCGAGCTGGTCCACAACCGCGACCAGGGTCTCCCGCGCCGCCGGGTGGCGACCGAGCTTTGACTGCAGGTGGGCCAGGTACAGGGCGACCTCCCCTCGCTCCGCCGCCGTGTCGGGCGGCGGCAGCGCGGCCAGGATCGCCACGCCGTCGGCCTGGCGTCCCATCCCGTCGAGCGCAAACGCCTGCATCAGCGCCGGCCGCGGCCCGGGCATGCGCCCGGTGAGGGCCTGCGCCGCGGCCAGAGCGATCGCCCAGCGACCGAGCTCGAGCGCCGCAGCGCCCCGGTTGAACTGCACGTCCACGCGCTCCGGGTCGCGCGCGGCGATCGCCTCGGTGTACGCCAGCGCGACGTCGTGGCGCTTGCGCGCGGCGAGTGCGCTGCACACCCGCCCGACGTGGCGCGGATCGTCGGGCAGGGCGCGCGCGGCGTCGGGGAAGCCGTCGGCGTCGACGCCGGGCAGCCGCGCCAGGATCTCGTCGATGATCGGCCCGATGTCGCGGGTCAGGACGATCGCCTGGGCGTACTGCCCGGCGGCCTGCTGCGGCCGCTGCGTCGACGTCAGCATCCGCGCCGCCAGCAGGTGCAGCGCGCCGTGGTTCGGGCGCAGCGCCAGCGCGTGGCGGATCATCGGTAGCGCGCGGGCGTCGCGCTCGGCGTACAGCGCCGCCGCCACGCGGCCCGCCGCCAGGCCATCGGCGGGGTGCCGCTCGAGGACCGCCAGCGCGGCCGCCGACGACGCGCGGTCCGGCAGCGCCGCGCGCTCGACCCGGGCGCCGCGCCCCAGCGGCGTCGCGGCGACCACGACGGCGAGCAGCGCGGCCACCAGCAAGCCGGCGCGTCGCAGCAGCACCGGGCGCGCGAGCGGCGCCCGCTGCTCGTCGGTGCCCAGCCGCGCCGGCACCAGCAGCGCGGCGACGACGATCGCCGCCATCGCGACCGCCGGCATCTCGAGGCTGAAGTCGACGACGTCGTGGATCGCGATCGACGCGAGCGCGCCGAGCGCGCCGGCCTCGATCGGGCCGTGGCGCCAGCGCCGCACCGCCGCCCGGGTCAGCGCGCCCAGCGCGAGCAGGAGCGCGAGCGTCGCCGGCACCCCCCAGTCGATCGCCGCCTGCAGGTACGCGTTCTCGACGTAGCCGTAGGTCAGGTAGTCGACCGGGTTGCGCTGGGCGTAGACCGGCTCGAACGCGCCGTGGCCGATGCCGAGCCAGCGGTGCTCGACGATCATCGGCGCGGCGGTGGTCCACATCTGGTACTTGCTGCTGGGCTCCGACAGCTCGCTCAGCTGGCTGTGGTCGAGCTCGCGCGCGACGCCGCGCGCCGAGATCAGCCCGAACAGCACCAGCGCGCACGCCGCGACCACCATCGCCGGCACGGTGATCGACGCCGGCGCCCGGCGGTTGTCGTCGACGATGCCGGCCCGGCGCTGCGCCACCAGCACGATCGCCGCGACCACCGCGCCGGCGCCGAGGCCGACCGCGCCGCCGCGCGACGCGGTCAGGAGCGCGGTGCCCGCCAGCACCAGCGCCGCCGTGAACGCGAGCATCCGCTTGCCGCCGTGCCAGGCCAGGCCGAGGCCGATCGCCAGCGGCACCATCATCGCCGTCAGCCCGGCCAGGTGGTTCTCGTTGATCAGCGGTGCCGGGACGATCTCGGCGTTGGGCATGCGGAACACGCCGTACAGCGTCGTGGCCCCGGCCAGGCGATGGGCCAGCGCGATCACCGCGACCAGCGCGGCCGCGCCGACCGCCGCCGCCGCGAGCCACGGCCGCGCGCGCCGCTGCGACGCGAGGCGGGTGGCGCTCCACGCCAGCGCCAGGTAGCCGACGAGCTTGGCCAGCTCGACGAGGGTCGCCGGCGGATCGTGCGACGCCATCACCCAGCGCGGCCCGGCCTGGCCCAGCGCCGCGGTCCGGTCCTGGACCAGCGCCCACTTCTCCGGGGCGACGATCGTCGCGATCGCCTCGGGCAGCGGCGCCAGTTGCGCCACCGTGGCCACCGCGGCGATCGCGATCAACAGCACCAGCGGGCCGGGCCGGCTCGCGGTCCGCCGCGACGTGAGGTGGACCGCGGCGGCGCCCACCGCCGCCGCCGCCGCGACGCACGCCGCCCACCGGGTCGCGCCGCCGACCAGCACGCCGGCCAGCGCCAGCGTGGCCGCGACCGCCCCGAGCGCGACGCGATCACGCGCGCGCACGCCGACCACCCTGGAGCGAGGAGTTGATCAGGATGGCGCGCTCACCACAGGCGCTTGGGGACGTACACCGAGTCGCCCGGCCGCATGTAGAACTGGTCGTAGCGGTTGTTGAAGATGCGCTCGACGGGGACGGTGTACTTCACCACGCCGTCGGCGGTGCGGCGGGTCACGACCACGGCGTTGGGCTTGGCCATCGCGGTGAAGCCGTTGGCCTCGGACACCGCCTCGTTGATCGTCATCTCCGGGCGCCAGATCAGGGTGCCCGGCTTGCGGACCTCGCCGGTGATCGACACCTTCTTGCTCTTGTACTCCTTGACCTGCACCGTCACGTTCGGGTTGACGATGTAGCCGTCGGCGAGGCGGGTGCGGATCTCGGCCTCGAGGTCCTTGGGGCTGCGCCCGTTGGCGGCCACCGCGCCGATCATCGGGAACGAGAGCATGCCGTCGGCCGAGACCGGGTAGACCTTGCTGACGTCCTCGAGCTTCTGCGTGCCCCCGCCCAGGTACACCGCGATGTCCAGCTGGTCGTCGGGCCCCAGCCGGGAGTCCTCGACGTAGAAGGCCTGGGTGGGGTACTTCGACGGCGGCGGATCGCCGCACGCGGCGACGAGGCCGACCACCAGGGCGAGGGCGACGATGCGGGGCATGGACATCGGGAACATAGAGACGTCGGACGGATGGCGCAACGAAGGCTTAGACGTCGCGACCGGCCCGGCGTTCATCCCCCGGGGCCCGCGCGCAGGCGCCCGTAATGTTTGCACGCGCCGCGCGTTCATGGCGCAATGCCGCCCATGAAGCTCGCGCTCGTGTTCGCCTCGATCGTGTCCCTGTCCCTGGGCTGCGGTGGTCCGGCCAAGAAGGCCCCCGCCGGCCCGGCGCCTGACGACGTGCCCCAGGAGGTCACCTGCTGCATCGCGGTCGACGACGCCGGCACCGCCACCCACTCGGTGGTCCCGGTCGAGCAGTGCCCCGAGGACCACCGCAACCCGGTCGACGCGTGCGACATCGGCCCCGGCGACGCCGAACCGGCCGAATGATCACGCGCTGCGGCAAAGGCTGCACGTGACAGCGCCATGATGGGATCGTGACCATCCCGACCCCAGAAGTGGTCACGATCACCATGTGCAGCTGTCGCCGTTGTCATCGTACGTACGAACCATTCGCCCCGAGTTGCCCGCCGAGGCGTTCGCGCCTGCGACGTCGCGGCTGTGGTGGCTGCCCTTCCACCTGGCGGTGATCGCCACCTGCACCGTCGCGGTCGCCAGCGGCTGGTTGCCCTGGGCGCTGGTGCCGCTGGCCTCGATCGCCATCGGCATCGGCTTCGGCGGGATCACCTTCCTCGCGCACGAGACGCTGCACGGCGGCGTCACCCGCAACAAGGTGGTGAAGAAGGTCGTCGGCTGGATCGGCTTCGCGCCGTTCGTGGTGTCGCCGCGGCTGTGGTGCGTCTGGCACAACCGCGAGCACCACGCCCACGCCAACCAGCCCGGCCTCGATCCGGACATGTACCCGGAGCTGTCGACCTACGAGCAGAGCCGGCTGGTCCGGCTGGTCACCGATGGCTTCTCGCTGGGCGCGCGGCGCTGGACCGGCGTGCTGAGCCTGATGTTCGGCTTCACCGTGCAGAGCGCGCAGATCCTGTTCGCGGTGCGGCGCTGGGGCTGGATGTCGCGCCGCGAGCACACGCTGGCGTTCGTCGAGAGCGCGCTCGGCGTGGCGATGTGGCTGACGGTGGCGTTCCTGGTCGGCCCGCTGGCGTTCCTGTTCGTGTTCGCGATCCCGCTGGTGCTGGCCAACATGATCGTGATGGCGTTCATCCTCACCAACCACGGCCTCAGCCCGCTGACCCCCAAGGTCAACGACGTGCTGGTGAACTCGCTGTCGGTGACGCTGCCCCGCCCGCTGGTGTTCCTGACGCTGGGCTTCGGCTACCACGTCGAGCACCACATGTTCCCGGCGATGAGCACGCGCCACGCGCCGCTGGTGCGCGATCGGATCCTCGCGCACTGGCCCGAGCGCTACCAGTCGATGCCGCTGACCAGCGCGCTGGCCGCGCTGCACCGCACGGCGCGGGTGTACCGCGACCAGACCACGCTGACCGACCCGCGCAGCGGCGCGGTGTGGCCGACGCTCTTGCCGCGGTAGCGCGCCCCCGGCGTCAGTCGTCGTCGTCGCTGTCGTCGGCGTCGTCGTCGTCGTCCTCGTCCTCGGCGATCTCCTCGGCGTCGCTGGCCTCGAGCTCCTCCAGCTGGGCCGCGAGCTCGGCGCCCCGGGCGGCGGGCAGGACCTCCAGCACCGCCCGCAGCGCCACGCGGTACGTCTCGGCCGGCACCTGATCGGGCGCCACCAGCGCGTCGAACCGCGGGTCGAGCACCTCGCCGCGCGCGGTCGCCGCCCGCGCGAGCACCAGCGCCGCCGCGATCGCCGGGACCACGTCGCGATCCTTGCCGCGCGCGGCCTGCGCCTCGGCGGTCGCCTGCGCCCACGCCTCGCCGGCCGCGCCGGCACCACCGAGCACGTCGGCCGCGAGCAGGATGAAGCGGCTGGTGAAGTCCATCGCGTCGATCGTGTCGCGGGTGTCGTCCCACTCGATCGGCTTGCGGCGCCGCGACAGGTGGTGCGGCGCGGCGATCGCGTCGTCGATCAACGCCACCCGCGCCGCGGGTGACAGCGCGGCGAGCGCGCCGTGCAGCACCGCCGACGCCAGCGTCTGGTTGACGACGCGGTAGATCAGCCACCACGCCGCGCGGGGCTCGCCGTCGACGACGAGCGGCTGATCGACCGGCCCGGTGCCCTCGCCGAGCATGCGGCGCGCCGCCTCGGCGGTCGGCGGCAGCCCGATCGACTCGGCGTCGGGCCAGCCGACGGTGATCAGCGCGGCCAGCGTCCGGCGGCGCGGCGGGTCGAGCTCGTCGGGACGCCACGGGAGGTCGAAGCCGTGCGGCTCGTCGTTGAACAGCAGCTTGGTCGCGCGGAAAGCCGCGGCGCGGCGCCCGTCGTCGTCGCCGGCGGCGTCGGCGCGATCCAGATCGGCCAAGGCCTCGTCGATGCCCTTGAGCGCCTGGCGGATCGCCAGCGCCATCCCGGCGAGGTCGCCGCGGTGCCACGGCCAGCCGCCGTGCACCGGCGCGGCCTCGGTGCGCGCGCGATCGAGCACCGCCAGCGCCGCCGCCGGCGTGGCCGGGCCGTGCATCTGGGCCAGCGCGAACGCGGCGGCGGTCCGGATCAGCGGGCTCGGGGCGTCGAGGTAGCCGGCGAGCAGCGGCGCGTCGGCGTGCGACTCGAGGTAGCGCGACAGGTATCCGATCGCGAGCAGCTGGCTGGCCCGGGCGCGGCGATCGCGCTCGTCGCGCAGTGCCGCCCGCAGCGCCGGCAGCGCGCCGTCGGCCACCGGCAGCACGTAGGCGAGCACGTACGCCGCGGCGCCGCGCACCGCGGGCTCGGGATCGGCCAGGAGCGCCACGTAGGTCGGCCCGCCGGCGGCCACGGCGTCGAACGCCCCGGAGCGCCAGCGCCCCGCGCCCTCGACGATGCAGCCCGCCGGGTCGTGGACCGCGATGCCTGCCAGCAGCTGGAGGATGCCGGCGCGGCCCTCGAGCCCGGCGTGCCCAGCCAGGCGGATCAAGAACGGCACCGCCGCGACGCTCGCCGAGTACACCGAGCCCTGGTGGTGGATGCTGCTCTCGAGGTTGTCGAGCGCGGTCGCGCGCGCGGCGGGGTCGGCGGCGCTCAGCGCCTCGAGCTCGAACGGCACGCCGCCGGCCGAACCGTAGGCGTGCTCGAGCGAGTCCCAGTCGACGTCGTGGAGGCCGGCGAGCTGTACCCGCGGCGTGGGACGCGAGGCAGCCTCCTCGTCGTCCTCGTCGTCGTCGTCGTCGTCGTCGTCGTCGTCGTCGTCCTCCGCCTCCGCCTCGTCGTCATCCGCCCCGGCCGGGGTGAGCGTGGCGATCATGTTGTCGCTGCGGAACACCACCTCGGCGACCTCGGTCTCGGGCTTGGGCTCCTGCACCCACAGCTTCGCGCGCACCGCGGCGGCCAGCGTCGCGACGTCGCCGCCGCCCCACGGCCCGACCGGCCCAGCCAGCGCCTCGATGGCCGCCGCCACGTCGGGCTGGCACGACCGCGGGAACGACGGCAGCGCGAACGTCTGGGCCAGGGCGGTGGCGCCGCGCACGATCGGATCGACGTCGGCGCCGCGCACCGCGGGGTCGACGCGGATGCCCTCGAACGGCACGTCCGGCAGCACGCCGCGCTGGGCCTGGACCGAGGCGCGCAACCGCCCCGCGGCGAGGATGAAGGCCGCGCGCAGCCGCGGCGCGGGCTCGGTCGCCGCGGCCTGGGTCAGCGCCGGCAGCGTCTCGTCGGCGGGCTCGAGCAGGAACGCCAGCGCGTAGGCCGCGGCCGCGCGAAGCCCGCCGTCGGAGTGCGCCAGCCAGCCGCGCAGCGTCGGCCAGCCGTCGCGCAGCACCTCGTAGGCGTCGGTGCCGACCGAGTCACCCCCCTCGCGCTCGACCACGTCGAGCGGCCCCAGCGCCAGCCGGGCCAGGTGGATCAGCCGCGCCGCGTCGGGCGCGGCCTCGAGGGCACGCCAGGCGGCGCGGGCTTCTTCGACGATCGCGTAGTCCATGACCGCTAGATGCCACACGTCGCCGTTGTGACGCGCCGACGTGACGCCGGGCGCCAGGCCCGCGCCTCGGCACCTGCGCCGTCCCCCACCTCACTCCGGGACGAGCTGGAGCGCGATCTCGAAGCTGGCGTCGGTCGGCTCGCCGTCGCCGTCCTTCGGGATGTCGAAGCGCCAGTTGCCCATCTGCGCCTCGATGCACGAGTCGAGGCTGTCGGCGAAGCCGCTCACGCGCGGGCTGACCGTGCGGCCGCTCTCGTTGACCGTGAACGCCAGCTTGACCTTGCCGCGCGCGGTGGGGTCGGTCTTCAGCAGCTCCTTGTGGCAGCGCTTCAGGCCGCTCATGTACGCGCTGGTGATCTTGCGCAGCACGGCGTCGGGGGTCAGCGTCGAGTCGTCGAACGTCTTCTTGTCCGAGACCGAGATGCGGCCGGTCGGAACCTTCTCGCCCTTGCCGTCGGGGCCGGTGGCGCTGACCGGGCCGCCGGGGCCAGTGACGCCGGGCCCGGTGCCGGTGCCGACCCGCGGGTCGCCGTTGCCGCGGGTGCCGCGACCGGCGGTGTTGCCGATCGCAGTCTGCGCGCCGCTCTTGGCCACCTCGGACAGCTGGTTGCCGAGGTCGCTGCCCGGCTTCTTGTTCTCCATCGCGCCGGCCAGGCCACCGCCGGCCTCGTCCTCGGAGAACAGCGCGTCGGCCATGCGGGCCGACTCCTCCTGCAGCGCGACCGCGTCGTTCTCGTTGCGACCGCCGGCGGCCTCGGCCGGCTTGCTGTCGCCCGCCGGCTTCTTGTCGCCGGCCGGCTTCTTGTCCGGCACCTTCTCGGGCTGCTTGTCCTCGCCCTTGGTCTCGGCGCCCTTCTCGTCGCCCTTCTCGGGCACCGCCACCGGCTCCTGGAAGTCGACCGGCACCGAGTCCTCGGCGAACGTCTGCTTGGCCGCGCGGTAGGCGATGCCGCCGTCGCCCGGCGGATCCCACTGCCACGCCGCGATCATGAAGCCGAAGTGGATCGCCACCGACGCGGCGACGATCACCGCGAGCCGCGGGTCGATGCGATCGGCCAGCGTGCCGCGCACCGAGTGCGGCAACAGCGGCCGCGGCTGCAGCGGCGGCTCGGTGACGAACTGGAACAGCAGCGTCAGATCGCCGAGCGAGACCTTGCCGCGGGCGTGGTCGCCGAGCGGCAGCGAGAAGTGCTCGCCGACCCGCCGGGCGCCGGCCTCGCGGGCCGCGGCCAGGGTCTGGACCTTGTCGCCGTCGGACAGGCGGCCGTCCATCTGCCCGGTGAAGTCGAGCGTGTACCGCCCCTCGTGGGCCTTGAACAGCGTCCACTCGCGGGGCAGGCCCTCGAGCGGCACCGAGAAGGTGTTCTTCGACGACTGACCGACGGTGACGTCGCCGCGGTCGCGGATCAACCGCTCCTCGACGATCTTGCCGCCGAGCAGGACGCCGATGCGCAGGATGCGCGGACGTGGGCCGTGGGCGTGGGGTGCGGTCGCCATCAGAAGGGGGCCTTGGTGACCGAGGCGAGGATCAGCGGCAGGAAGTCCTGCTTCAGATGCTCCCACTCGTAGTTGATGTTCTTGGCCTGCAAGACGTAGACGACGCTGGGCCGCGGGACCTTGCCGCACACCGCGATGACGGTGTCGATGACGTGGACCTTCTGGCCGTTGCGGTACTCGATGTGGAAGTTCTTCCCGTCGTTCTTCTTCTCGGAGTCCTGATCGTCGCAGCCCTCGGCGCGCGCGGCCGCCGGCGCGGCCAGCGCCAGCGCGGCGACCACCAGCGCGACCGCCTTCACGGCCGCCCCCCGGCGGGCACGGCGCCGGGCGCCGCGACGAACGGCGCGCGCTGCACGGTGGCGAGCACCAGGTCGAGCATCGACTGCTCGACCAGCGGCCAGACGTAGTCGGGGCGCAGCGACGCGCCCAGCACCGCGACCTCGGGCCGCGGCGCGCGCGCGTTCACGTCGACCGGCGTGTCGATGACGATCTTCTTGTGGCCGCCGTCGTCGACGACGTGGAACGCGACCGCCGGGTCGGCGCTCGCGGTCCCGGCCAGGGCCGCCACCAGCAACAGGGCGAGGGTCGGACGCATCAGCCACCTCCGGCTTTCTTGCGCTTCTTCTCTTCGCGCTTGATCAGCTTGGTGACGTCCTTCAGGCGCTCGTCGTAGAGCGCCAGGTCGACACCCGGCATGTTCTTGTACTCGTCGAAGTAGGTCTTGGCCTTGTTGAGCCGGACCAGCGTGTCCATCGCGCCGCCGCCGTCGGGGAACGGATCGGCGTCGAGGTAGAGCAGCCCGAGGTTGTAGTAGGCGGGGCCGTAGCTCTGGTTGGCGGCGAGCGCGCGCTTGTACGCGTTCTCGGCCCGGCCCAGGAGCTGGTTCTTGTTGGGGCTGCCGGGATCGTAGTCGGCGGCCTGGCCGCGGTAGGCCGAGCCCAGCGCCGACCAGGTCGCGGCGTCGGTGCGGCCGAGCTGGCCGGTGAGCTTCTCGAAGGTCTCGACCGCGTCGCCGTACTGCTTGTTCTCGAGCTGGTGGACGCCGAGGTTGACCTGCGCGCTGGCGAAGTTGCCGTCGAGCGACACCGCCTTGCGGAACGCCGCGAACGCCCGGGCCGGCTCGTTGTTGCGGTCGTAGACCAGGCCGTAGACGTAGTTCAGGTAGGCGTTGTTCTCGACCGCGGCGCGGCGCTTGTTGTAGAGCGTGTCGAGGATGACCTCGGCGGTGTCGGTCAGCCGCTTGAGGTAGTAGGCGTGGGCGATCGCGATCTGCGCGTCGACGTTGGTGCCGTCGACCGCCAGCGCGGCCTTGGCCTCGATGATCGCGCCGTCGGGGTCGGGCTTGGCCGCGGCCAGCATCGCCTTGGCCTGCCGCAGGTGGCGATCGACCTCGGTGCGGGCCTGGTCGGGGGGGATGTCGAGGTTGGGCGGGACGATCGGCGGCGGCTCGGGGTCGCCGCCGGCGACCGGGTCGCCGCTGCCACCGCCGCCGCCCAGGTCCCCGCCGCCGCCGCCACCGCCGCCACCCATGTCGCCGCCGCCGCCCGCGCTGCCGCCGCCACCGCCGGTGGTCGGCACGCCATCGCCGGTGGGGTCGCCGGTGTCGTTCATGCCGCCGGGATCGGACGTCGAGCCCGAGCCCGAGCCGGCGCCCGGCGTGGTCGGCTTCTTCTTGCTGCCGCCGCCACAGGCCACCGCCGCCGCGAGGGCGAGGGTCATGCCGATGGTACCGAGGCGACGCACGGCACTACCGACGCGCGAGCGCGCGCGAGGATCTATCGACATCGCCGAGCTCATGGCGCCTCCGTGCCGTCGAACAGCTCCTGGTGCAGGACCGGGAACTCGTCCGGGAACTCGCGGTTGAGGTTCTCGAGGGCCAGCTGGCTCCACTTGTTGGACACGCCGTTCTTCTTCGCCAGGCTGACCACCTCGGTCCACTGCGCCTTGGCCTGGTCGACGTACTTGGCCAGGTTGCGGGCCAGGCCTTCTTCGTAGGCCGCGACCGCGCCGGCGTCGGGGTTCTTCTTGTCGAGATCGAGCACGTACTTGGGCGTCGGCGACTGGGCCAGCTTCTCGGCGAACTGCGACAGGCTCTCACCGAAGCGCACCTTGGCCGCCATCGAGTACTCGGCCACGCCGTAGGCGTCGAGCGCGACGTACTTGTCCTGGACCTCGAGGGTCAGCTTCTCGAGCGCGGCCTTGATGGCCTTGGACCGATCGATGGTCTTGGCCACCTCGGTGATCTTGTACGGCTGGAAGGTCTTGGTGAAGTAGCTCTCGGCGAAGTACAGGCCCCACTCGCCGGCCAGCTTGGCGCCCTTGCCGCCCTTGATGCTGCCGCGGGTGACCCACGCGTCCATCGTCTGCTTGCCGGCGGCCTCGGCGTCCTTGGTCTTGCCCTTGCGCCGCCACAGCGCGGCGGTGTCGTAGTAGGACTGGACGAACTTGTCCTCGTTGCCGGCGTCGGCGCCGTAGCCGCGGCGCCAGCGATCGGCGGCGGCGATCAGGCTCTGGATGTCGCCCGAGGTCTTGTAGATCATGACGACCTCCCAGGCGGCGTCGCTCTTCTTGCCGCGGTCGGTCTCTTCCTTGTCGTACTTGCCGAACAGGTCGACCGCGCGCTTGAAGTCGCGGTTGAGCTCGGCGAGGAACGCCGCGTTGTAGAGCGCCTCGAGCGCGATCTGATCGGTCGTGCGCTGCGGCTCGCCGGGCAGCGGCGGCGGCGGCTTGATGCCGCGCTTCTTGGCGTCCTTGGCCAGCGCGTACAGGTCGAGGTTGGTGGTGATCGCCGCGTCGTAGTCGAAGACGCTCTGCTGGCTGGCGGCGGTCAGGCGCATCGCCTCGAGGAAGTACGGGCTCTCCCGGTAGTTCTTCTCCTTGCTCTGCGTGAACTCCTTGAACAGCGCGATCGCGGTCTTGGGCCGGTTGGCCTGCATGTAGGCCGCGGCCGAGTTGTAGAGCGCGGTCGGGCCGTCGGCGTCGGTGGCCGGCGCGATCTTGTAGAAGCGGTAGAAGCTCTCGGCGGCCTCGAGGAACTTGCCCTCGGCGTACTGCTGGCCGGCCTTCATGAACTCGACCGAGCGGTTCTGGCTCTTGGCCGCCTCGATCGCCTTGGCGTCGCCGCACTTCTGGCTGATGAACTTGTTGTTCACCTCGGTGAACTTCTCGAGCTGGCCGGTGGCCTCGTACAGCGCGAGCAGGCCGTCCTTGGCGGCGATCGCCTCGGGCACGCCGCAGAACTTGGTCATGACCTTGTCCATGCGCGCGATCGCGTCGTCGATGTGCAGGTACGCGAGGCTGACCAGCGCCGCGTTGATGCCCTGCTGCGGCGCCGTCGCCGGGTCGTTGACGACGTTCTGGTAGTCGTCCCACTGCGCCTGCAGCTGCAGGTACAGCTCGGGGATCGGCATCGGCGTCAGCGGCTGGGGCAGCGCCTTGAGCTCGTCGGAGGTCGGCACCCGCAGCTCGGGCAGCTGCCCGGCCGCGACCTGCTTGGCCACCTCGGCCTCGTAGCTGGCGAGGATGCTCTTGGCGGCGTCGAGGAAGAACGCCTCGGACAGGTCGCGGTGGTCGCGCACCCACTTGTACTGCTCGACCGCCTCCATGTAGCGCTCGCTGTAGAACAGCGCCTCGCCCTGGTAGTAGGTGAACTCGTAGGCGTAGTCGCTCTCGGGGTACTGCTTGACGAAGGTCTGGTAGAGCTTGACCGCCGAGGCGTACAGCGCGAGGTACTCCTCCTTGAGCGCCGGCTCGGTCTTGCCGCCGGCCTCGTACTCCTTGCGCAGGTTGGTCGCGGCCAGGTGGGTGTTGCGGGCCGAGGCGTACAGCGCGCGCTCCGCGATGCGGCGCTGGTTCTCCATCGCCTCGCGGTCCTTCTCGTTGGCGATGTACCAGGGCGTGCCCGGCGCGTAGCGGATGGCGAGCTGCGCGGCGGCCTCGTCGGCCGCGAGCTTGTCTCCCTTGGCCTCGAAGGCGTCGACGATCGCCTGGTGGACCAGCGGGTTGCGCGGGTTGAGCTCCCACGGCGGCCCGATCGCGATGCGGTACGAGTCGACCGCCTGATCGTAGGCCTGGAGCTCCATGAACGCGCCGCCCATCGCCTCCCACACGTCGCGGACGTGGGGCTCGTTCTCGCGGCCCTTGTAGAACTCGCGGGCGCGGTCGAAGGCCTTGACCGGATCGGGGTCGGTCTCGCCCTTCCACGGGTCGGTGAAGCCGATCGCGATGTACTGCAGCGACTCCTCGCGCAGCTCGAGGGTCGGGATCGCGCCCTTGGCGACGATATCGTCGTACAGCTTCACCGACTCGTCGAACTTCTGGATCGACTCGATGAGCTTGTCGCGCTTGTAGTACGACCAGGCGAGCTTGTAGAGCGCCTCGGCGTAGAGCGGCGAGTCCTTGGCGGTGCCGACGACCTTGTTGTAGGCGCTGATCGCCTCGTCGAGCTCGCCGGGGACGGTGAAGTGGTAGTCGGCGAGGCCGCGCACCCAGGCGTGGCGGACCAGCTCGACGTCGGCGTTGGGCCACGGCTGGCAGTCGCCGTAGGGGTCGGTCAGCTCGGGCCGATCGATCCGCGCCAGCGCCTCCTCCTTGGTCGGCGCCGCCGTCGGGACGTCGTTCCACTTGTAGTGGTTGGCGCAGGTCAGGGCCAGGAACAGCACCATCGACCGGCGCTCGTCCTTGGTCTTGCCGTAGTACGCCAGCAGGTACAGCACCGACGGCATCTGCCGGTAGTCGGGGAACCTGGTGACGATCTGCTCCCACAGCTCGAGCGACTTGCCGTAGTCGGCGATCGGCTCGGCGGTCGGGTCGGTCAGCAGGTCGAGCGCCTCGTCGGCGACGTCGAGGTACAGGTCGGCCAGCCGGAACATCGCGTCCGGCGTGAACTGCGGGTGGTCGGGGTGATCGGCGATGAACTTCTCGAGCTGCGCGATGATCGAGCGCTGGCGCTCGGCCTTGGTCGCGGTCGCGTCGGCGATGCGCGAGGCGTAGCGGGCCTCGAGATCGGCGGTCTTCTCGTCGAACGACCGCAGCAGCTGATCGCGCAGCCGGCGGTGGTGCTCGTCGGCCTGGCCGACGTAGCGGGCCCAGTCGGTCTCGACCTCCTTGAGCGCGGCGCGCTCGGCGTCGGTGAGCGGGGCCGGGACCGCGCCCGACGGCACGCCGAGGCCGGGGCCGGTGCCGGGCTGGGTCCAGGGGCCGGTGCCGGGGCCCTGCGCGCCCGGCTGGGCGACGACCGGACCGGCGGCGACGGCGACGCCGAGCAACGCGGCGATGAGGCGAGTGCGGGTCACGGCAGACCTCCCGGCGTGGCGCCATCGGGCGGCGGGGTCGGCTCGGGGGCTGGCGGCGGCGGCGCGTCCTCCTTGGCCTCGCGGATCAGGTCGGCGAACTCGTCGCGGAGCTGCTTGATCTCGCGCTGCTTCTCGACGTTGAGCCGCGACAGATCCTCGTCGGACTCTTCCTTCTGCGACCAGCCGACGTCGACGACGCCGACGTCGGAGCGCACCAGCACGTCGTAGAACTTGGCCTTGACGTCGCGGAACGCGTTGCCGAGCACGGTGCCGCCGAGCGCGCGCGACTCCGCCTCGTAGAGCAGGAACTCGCGGCGGTACGACGCCAGCTCGGCCTTCTCGTAGGTCAGCGTGTCCTTGACCTCGGTCAGCGCCACCTCGACGATCTGATCGATCGTGTCGTTGACGGTGTCGAGCTGCCCCATCGCGGTGTCGGAGCGGCGGATCAGGTCGCCGATCTTGCCGCCGCGCTTGGCGTCGGCGAGCGTCAGCCGCGCCACCGCGCGGTGCTCGTCGGCGTAGGCCGCGCGCAGCTGATCGCGCAGCGTCCGGGCGCGCAGCGACACCTCGTCGCCGCTGCCGGCCTCGTCGCGGCCCAGCACGACCTCGCGGCGGATGCCGTCGAGCTCCTGGTGCATCTCGGCCATCTCGATGTTGAGCTCGGCGATCACCTTCTGGGCGTCGAGCTTCTGCGCGATCCACGCCTTCTTGGCGGCGGGGTCCGCCGGCTCGGGCGACTCCTTGACGAACTTGTCGAGGGCGACGACCGTGGCCTGGGTGGTGTCGATCGTGACCAGCACCTCGGCCAGCTGGCGATCGACCTCGTCGAACTGGCCCTGGGCCTTCTCGACCCGCTGGCCGTAGCTGATCGCGGCGTCGGGCATCGCCTTCCACTGCGCGACCAGCGCGCGCCGGCGCTGGGTCAGCGGATCGACCGCGGCCAGCTGGGCGTTGGCGTTGCCCTGCTGGGCCAGCCGGTACTCCTCGTCGGCCAGCTTCTCGCGCATGCCGAGCAGATCCTCGAGCAGCTCGGTCGAGCGCGAGCGCTTGGTGGCCAGCGACGGGAAGATGTTGACCCGGTTGGCCGAGCCGAGGACGGCGTCGAGCCGCTGGATCGTCCGCTCGGCCTCGTTGATCTCGTCCTGGATGTCGCCGAGGTCGGTCTCGACGGTCATCACCCGGTTGACGTTGGGCTCGTCGCGGATCCACGCCGCGGCGATCTCCGGCATCGTCGAGTTGGTGTGGAACGTCTCCGACGCGCGGCCGGTGATCTGCGCCAGGAACGCCTGCGGGTCCTCGTTGGCGGCGATGATCTTGGCCAGCTCGTCGTGCGGCGGCGCGTACAGGTCGTGGGTCTCGCCGAACAGCCGCGTCGCCTTGTCGTACTCCTCGGTGCCGCTGGCGCTGCCGGTGTCGAGGCCGGCCAGCACCTTCTCGTGGATGCCCTGGGCCTTGCGGATGCGCAGGTTGCCCTCGAGGATCCGCACCGTCGGCAGGCGCTGCGAGGTCGGGTCGGCCAGCGCCAGCAGCTCGAGGGCGCGCAGCGCCTTGTCGTACTGCTGCGACTTCACGTAGACCCACGCGACCTCGTAGAGCGCGTCGGGGAACAGGTCGCTCTTGCGGTCGATCAGGAGGTAGCTGTCGATCGCCTTGGTCGGCTGATCGCGCTCGTAGTACAGGCGGCCCAGCGCCAGCTGCGCCAGCTCCTTGACCCGGGCGTCGTCGTCGGTCTTGGGCTCGCGATCGAGCAGCGCGGCCATGGCCTGGGTGGCCTTGCCGAGCTCCTTCATGCCGACGTACGAGGTGCCCAGGTAGTACTGGGCCTGGAAGCCGTACTCGGAGTCGGCGGGGACCTGCTTGAACCAGGTCTCGGCGCCGGCGAAGTCGTTCTGCGCGAACGCGTACTTGCCGCGGACGTAGGGCACCGACGGCCGGCGCTTGTCGGACGGCACGCGATCGAGGTCGGCGAGCCAGGCGTCGACGCCGTCGGTGTCGCCGAGGATCAGCGACAGCTCGATCAGCCGCTCGAGCGACTGCTGGTAGTACTTGCTCGACGGCAGCTCCTTCACCAGCTGGGTGAAGTAGGTGCGCGAGGCGACGCGGTCCTTCTTCTGGAACAGCGACTCGCCGAGGTAGTAGAGCGCGGTGTCGTAGTCGCGGCCGCGGGTGGCCTGCGCGACGTAGTCGTAGAGCAGGAGCGCGGCGTTGTCGAAGTTGCCGACGCCGAACGCCACCTGGGCGTCGATCAGCCGGCGCGACATGACGTCGTCCTTCTTGGGCTGGCCGGTCGGCTTCTTGATGCCGCTGCCGAGCTCGCGGGCCTCGCCCTCGACGGTCACCAGCTTCTTGCCGATGTCGTCGAGCACGTCGGCGCGCGCCGGGGCCATCGCCCCGGCGGCGCATGACATGAGCACCGCGGCGAGCGCGGTGCGCGAACCGGACGCCATGGCTTACTTCTCCCCGGTCCCGGCGGTCACCTTGAAGTCGATCGCGGGGCGCTTCTCGAGCGGCGTCGTGCGGCCGCCCTTCTCGAAGCCCGACGCCTCGATGCGGGTGGCCTTGCCCTCGGCGGCGGTGAAGGTGTGGCTGGCGCGGACGGTGAACGTGTACTTGTTGAGGTACTTGAACACGCCGTAGCCGTGGCCGCGGTACACCGCGAGCGCGCTGATCGAGTGGCTGCCCGGCGAGATCGGGCCGGTGAGGATGTCGAACGACTTGGTCTTGTAGAGGTTCGGGCTGGTGTCCTCGGAGCGGGCGAACACCTGGGTGCCGTCGAGGGCGTAGACCAGGCGGATCAGCCGGAACGAGCTGCCCATCTTGTTCTCGTGGACCAGCGTGGCCTGGGCGCCGACGCCGCCGCCGATGACGGCCTCCTTGAGCTGGGTCGTGCGGGCCTTGGCGCGCCACGCCCGCTCCTTGAGCGCCTGGACGCGCTGCTCGAGGCGGCGCAGCCGCAGGTTGACCGGCATCGACTCGGGGTCGACGGTGTCGGCGGTCGCGGTCTGGTTGGGATCGGTGGGGTCGGTCGGCGTCGCGCCGCCCGGCGTGGGCGTGCCCGTGGGCGGCGTGCCCGTCGCGGGGGTGCCGGTCGGCGGCGTGCCCGTCGCCGGGGTGCCGGTGGTCGGCGCGCCGGTGGTCGGCGTGCCCGTCGCGGGGGTGCCCGTGGGCGGCGTGCCGGTCGCGGTGGGCAGCGGAGCGGTCGGCGGCTTGGGCGTCGTCGTCGAGCCGGTCGGGGTCGCACCAGGCTGCGCTGCGACGGAGCCAGCGGCGAGCGCCAGCGCGAGGACAGTCACGGAGGTGCGGTCGAGACCGCGGCGGGAGATCTGGGTTTGACGCATGGGGCTCCGCACCGGCGAACCGGTCCACGATGGCCGAGGGACGGGTCGGCCAAATTCGAGTGGAATAGAGCAGTTGTAACACCCCCCAGGGAGCGGATCAAACTGCCGCGGGTCCGTCCTTGACCGTCGTCACGATCTTGCAGAAGTCTGAAATCCCGATGAATTTTGTCGGGACCGCGGTGCCGCTCACCCGCAGGTCACCGTGACGACGTGGCTGTGGCCGACCGCGCTCGAGGTGACCGTGACCGGGCGGTTGGCCGCGAGCTCGGCGAAGTCGGCTGCGGTGAGCATCACGGTGTGGCCGTGGGTGGCCTCACCGGTGATGTCGTAGGTGCGCGCGGCGGGATCGGCGATGTCGGCGGACGCGACCATCAGCGTGTGGCCGTGGTTGAGGGCGATCAGCCCGCGGGCCCCGTTGGCCGCGCAGTCGGGCGGCGCGTCGACCGGGGTGTCGACGGTGGGGGCGTCGATCGCGGCCGGGCCGCCGTCGTCACCGCCGCACGCGATCACCGGCGCCAGCCCGATCGTGGCGGCGCCGCCCAGCACGCGTCGCAGGAACTGGGCCCGGGTGATCGCCATGGCCCGAGGGTAGCGCGATCACTCCGGCCGCGGATGGACCAGGTCCCACAGCCGCGCGATCACCGCGTCGACGCCCTCGCCGGTGGCGGCCGACATCGTGTGCAGCGTGATGCCGCGGGCCGCGAACTGCGCGGCCAGCTCGTCGACGGAGCCGTGGGTGGTGCCGGCGTCGAGCTTGTTGAGCACGACCAGCTGCGGCTTGTCGGCGAGGTGCGGCGCGTAGCGGGCCAGCTCGGCGTTGATGACGTCGAAGTCTTTGAGCGGCTCGCGATCGGGTCCGGCGGTGTAGGTGTCGTCGAGGATGTGCAGGAGCGCGCGGCAGCGCTCGACGTGGCGCAGGAACTGGTGGCCGAGCCCGGCGCCCTCGGCGGCGCCCTCGATCAGGCCGGGGATGTCGGCGATGATCAGCGTGCGCTCGTCGGACAGGCGCACGACGCCGAGGTTGGGCGCCAGCGTCGTGAACGGGTAGTCGGCGATCTTGGGGCGGGCCCGCGACACCCGCGAGATGAACGTCGACTTGCCGACGTTGGGGTAGCCGAGCAGGCCGACGTCGGCGAGCAGCTTGAGCTCGAGGCGCAGCGTGCGCTCCTGGCCCGGCGTGCCCGGCTCGCAGGTGCGCGGCGCCTGGTTCCACGGCGTCTTGAAGTGGATGTTGCCGCGGCCGCCCTTGCCGCCCTGGGCCACCACCGCGCTGGCGCCGTCGGCGGCGAGATCGGCGATCAGATCGCCGGTGTCGGCGTCGTAGATCACGGTGCCGACCGGCACCCGCAGCACCAGATCCTCGGCGGCGGCGCCGTACTGATCCTTGGGGCGGCCGTGCTCGCCGCGCTCGCCCTTGTAGTGGCGCTTGTAGCGGAAGTCGAGCAGCGAGCCGAGCTGGACGTCGGCCTTGAAGACGACGCTGGCGCCGTCGCCGCCGTCGCCGCCGGACGGGCCGCCCAGCGGCACGTTGTCCTCGCGCCGCATGGCCGACGAGCCGTTGCCGCCGTCGCCGGCCTTCACGTGGATCGTCGCCTCGTCGATGAAGTGCACTGCGGTGGAGACATAGGGCCAGCGCCCGGGCGGGTCAAGCTGTATGGTCGCGCCGATGCAGCTCGCCGCGCCGTCCGCCTGGGCCTGGACCCGCGCGGGACGGGTGTGGCTGACGACGCTGGGGCGCGCCGGGCTGGGTCGCGCGATGCCGGCGTGGCTGGGCGCGGCGATCGTCGGCGGCGCGGTGTTCGGGGGCAACGGCCTGGCGCCGCGCGACGTGGCGGCGCTGGCCGCGGGCGCGCCGCGGCTGATCGCGGTGGTGGCGTGCGGCTGGCTGGTGCTGCTGACGCCGGCGGCGCGGGCGATCGTCGGCGCGCCGGGGCTCGACCTGCTGCGATCGCTGCCGGGCGCGCCCGGGCTCGAGGCGGCGGCGCGGGTCGCGACGGCGCTGGCGATCCACGCGCCGTGGGCCGCGGTGGCGATCGCGGCGCGCGGCGCGACCGGCGCGCTGACCTGGCTCGGGCTGGCGATCGCGTCGCTGGCGATCGCGCTGGCGATGGCGCGCTGGGTGCGCGCGCCGCGACGGCCGCGGTGGACCGGCGCGGTGGCGGCGCTGGTCGGCGTGCACGCGCGCGCGATCGTGCGCCGGCGCGGCGGCTCGGTGCTGTTCGCGGCGGGGCTGGCGGTGCTGGGCGGGGCGCTGGGCGCGGCGATGGTCGAGAGCGCGGCGGTCGCGGCGCTGCCGTCGGCGACGCTGGTCGCGGCGGTCGCGGCGGTCGCGGTGGCGTGCGGGCTGGTCGCGGTGGGCACCGCCGTCGTCGAGGACGAGCTGCGGTTGCGGGCGTGGGTGGCGGCGGCGGCGACGTCGCGCGGCGCGGTGGCCGGCGCGCGGACGCTGGTGCTGGTGATCGCCGGCGCGCTGCTGGGCGCGGTGGTGGCCGCGGCGGCGATCGCGATCGCGGCGCCGCCGGCCGCGCACGCCGCGGCGATCGCGGCGGTGCCGATCGTGGTCGGCGGCGGCGTCGGGCTGGCGATGACCGCGGTGGCGCGGCGGGCGATCGCGGCGCCGCACCCGGGCCAGACGCTGGCCGGCGGCGCCGGCGGCGTGGCGCTGGCGTCGGTGATCGCGATCGGGATGCTGTCGCTGCTCGGCGTCGCCGCGGTGGTGCTGGTCGGCGGCGCGCTCGCGGTCGGAGGCCGCGCGCGATGACCGCGGCGATCGAGGTGCGCGGGCTGGGCAAGCGCCGCGGCGATCGCTGGGTGGTCGACGACGTCGCGTTCGCGGTGGCCCCCGGCGAGATCGTCGCGCTGGTCGGCGGCAACGGCGCCGGCAAGTCGACGACGCTGGCGATGATCGCCGGCGCGCTGGCGATCGATCGCGGCTGGGTGGCGATCGCCGGCGCGACGTCGGGGACGCGGCGCCGCGTCGGCTACGTGCCCGAGGGCGCCGACCCGCCGGGCCACCTCACCGCCGCCGAGCTGTGGGCCCTGGTCGGCGGGCTGCGCGGCGGCGCGGCGGTGCCGCCCGACGTGCACGCGGCCCTCGAGCTCGAGCCGATCGCCGATCGCCGCTTCGAGCGGATGTCGCTCGGGCAGCGCCGGCGCGCGTGCCTGGCGGCGGCGCTGATCGGCGCGCCGCCGGCGCTGGTGCTCGACGAGCCCGACAACGGGCTCGACGCCGGCGCGCTGGCCGCGATGGCGACGCTGCTCGCGGCGGCCGCCGCGGCGGGCGCCGGCGTGCTGATCGCCACCCACGATCCCGCGGTGCGGGCGCAGGTGGCGAGCCGCGAGCTGGTCCTGGTGGCCGGCCGGCTGAGTGACTGACTGACGAACTGACCAGTCAGTTCGCGCGCGCTATTTGACCAGCGGCCGGTCCTGGGGGCAGCGCGACATCTCGGTGATCGAGTCGGCGTCGCCGTCGCGCTTGATGCTGTCGAAGCACACCTGGAACGTCACCGCGCTGGCCGGGATCGGCTTCTCGCCCCAGTCGTCGAGCTTGATCGCCCAGTCGGTCTTGGCGCCGGGCGCGATGTCGCCGTTCCACGACAGCGGCGGCGAGCTGCGCGCGACCTGCTTGCCGTCCTTGTCGTAGGCGTAGCCGGTGATCGCGATGTACTTGATCGCCTTGGTGCCGAGGTTGTACGCGTCGTAGGTCGGCCAGCCGCTCTTGTCGCGCGTGGCGAGCTGCCGGAACTTCACCGACTCGAACGGCGCGGTGTCGGCGGGCGTGATCGCCGCCGGTTCGGGATCGGCGGTGAGCGCCGCGTAGCTGGGCGCGGCACCACCCTTGGTGCCGGCCTTGGCGCTGGTGGTGCCGCCGCTCTTGTCGTCGGCCTTCTTGCCCTTGCAGGCGCCGCCGGCGGCGAGCGCCGCGCACAGGATCATGATCGTGGACGTGGTCGTGGTGCGAGTCATTCGAAACCTCCGGCGCCACTCCATTGCAAGCAGGTGGCCAACGCCGGGCGCGCGGCTGGCGCCGCGTGGCGTGTCACCGGCGCCGCCGGCGTGACACGTGTCGACACCCGCCCCGAAACGGCGCGAGCCCGGACCCATCGCGGGATCCGGGCTCGTGGGCCGCAGCGCGGCGTGGCGCTCAGGCGGGGCGCCGCAGCAGCTCGCCCGGCGACTTCACCGCCCTGATCTTCAGGCCGAAGATCGCGCCGCCGACCGAGGCGGCGAGCGCGTCGACGACGATCAGGAACGCGGCGATCGCGCCCATCGTGGCGGCGGCGCGGTCGGCGCGACCGCCCGCGCCCACCGAGCTGGCGGCGGCGCTCATCACCGACTTGACGATCGCGTAGTAGACGGCGCCGAGCGCGCCCGACGCGAGCACGAACGGCAGCACCGCCTGCAGCGCGCTGGCGCGCGTCAGGTAGCCGCCGAGGAAGGCCATCAGCCCGACGAAGCCGAAGAACGCCGCGGCGCTCACCTTCCAGCCGGCCTTGGCGGTGACGAACGCGATGCCGAGCCCGCCGACGACGGCGACCAGCGCGAACAACCAGACGAAGTGAGGGGAGAGCTTGTTGCGGTCCATGATCGACTCCAGCGCCAGATCGCGTCCCCGTCGGCGGCGCCAGCGCCGGGGCGGTCGCTCATGCGACGCGGCGGTGCTCATCAAGCGACGTGCCAGCGGCGATCACCGCGGCGCGGCCGTGCGAGCGGTCACGACCGCCGCGGCGCTGACACGTGTCGACACGCCGCGCGAGCCGTGGAGTAGACTCGCGCGGTGAGCCAGACGTTGACCGACGCGTCGTCGGTGGTGAGCGGCCCGACGGCGCGCCCGGCGGTGTTGCTGATCGCGTCCGGCGGCAAGCCGCTGGTGCGCGTGGTCGCGATCGACCGCGCCGGCAAGGCGACGCTCGGGCGCGAGCTGGCCACCGCAGCCGGCAAGCTCGAGCTCGACGACGGCCGCGCGTCGCGGGTCCACGCCGAGGTGCGGCGGGTCGGCGACGGCTGGCGGGTACGCGACCTCGGCAGCCACAACGGCACGTTCGTCGACGGCCGCAAGCTCGACGGCGAGGCCACGGCCGAGGACGGCGCGCTGGTCCGCACCGGCGCGACGCTGTTCTGGCTGGTCGCCGACGGCGGCGCGGCCGTCGACGACGGCGTCGCGCTCGAGCGCGGCGCGGTGATCGGGCTGCGATCGCGGCTGACCGACGACGCGATCCGCCGCGCCGCGGCGTCGCCGACGCTGCTTATCCTCGGCGAGAGCGGCACCGGCAAGGAGCGCCTGGCGCGGGCCTACCACCAGGCCGGCCCCCGCGCCGGCGGGCCGTTCGTGCCGGTCAACTGCGCGGCGATCCCCGAGGCGATCGCCGAGCGCGTGCTGTTCGGCTCGAAGAAGGGCGCGTACTCCGGCGCCGAGGACGCGCCGGGCTACGTCTCGGCGGCCCACGGCGGCACGCTGTTCCTCGACGAGCTCGGCGAGCTCGACCCGGCGCTGCAGGCCAAGCTCCTGCGCGTGCTCGAGACCCGCGAGGTGTGGCCGGTCGGCGCGACCCGCGGCGTCCCGGTCGACTGCGGGCTGGTCGCCGCGACCCACCGCGACCTGCGCGGCGCGGTCGCCGCCGGCCGCTTCCGCGAGGACCTCTACTACCGCCTCACCAAGCCGGTCGCGCACGTCGCGCCGCTGCGCCAGCGCAAGGACGAGATCCCGGTCCTGGCCGAGCGCGCGGTCGCGGCCGTGGCGCCGACGCTGGCGCTGCACCCGCGGCTGCTCGAGGCGCTGTGCCTGCGGCCGTGGCCGGGCAACGTCCGCGAGCTGTTGCACGAGGTGCGCGCCGCCGCGACCGCCGCCCTCGCCGCCGGCGCCGCCGAGGTCCGGCTCGAGCACCTCGCCGACGACGCCGGCCAGGGCTTCGCCGCGGCCGCGCCCGACGAGCCGGCCCGCGCCGCGCCGCGCGAGCTCGACAAGGACGCGCTGGTCGCCGCGATGACGACCGCGGGCGGCAACGTCTCCGCTGCCGCCCGCGCGCTGGGCCTGCACCGCACCCAGCTCTACCGCCTGCTCGATCGCCACGGCCTCGCGCGCGGGTAGCGCGCTACTCGTCGATCCCGGCGCACATGCACGACAGGTTGATGCCGAACCCCGGCGCGGTGCTGCAGCTGACGTAGCCGGTCGGGGTCTTGGCGGCGAGGCAGGCGCCGACGCCGCCGGGCCAGCCGGCGCCGCGGCAGTAGGTCTCGCAGGACTCGGTGCCGTTGTTGCCGTACTTGCGGAACACCCGCATGGTGTCGATGCGCGTCGGGCCGCCGACGTCGAGGATCTCCCGCGGCGCCGGCTGGTTGATGCCGACGCGGTTGTTGGTGTAGTCGAGCACCAGCGTCTGGCCGTCGAACACCTGGTTGCCGGACGCCGAGTCCTTGCGCGCGACGGTGGCGTCGACGGCGAACGTCGAGCCAGCCAGCGTCAAGCCGGCGCCCGCGGCAAAGGTCGCGCTGTTGTCGGCCGCGCACACCCACGTGCCGGCGGTGGCGCCGGCCTTGAGCACCTGGCCGGCCGCGCACGGCGACAGCGCGACGCTGGTCCCGACGATGCTGACGCCGCCGCCGGCCGACGCGACGTAGGGCACGTCGTCGTCGATCTCGCAGCTGACGGTGCCGTCGGCGTTGATCGCGCGGATCGAGGAGCCGACGGTGCAGCCCATCGCGACGCGGGCCTGGATCACGCTGGTGTTGACCGCCAGCCCGACGTCGCCGCTGGCGCCGCCGCCGGTGAGCCCGTTGCCCGCGGTCACGCCGGTGATGTCGCCGACGCTGCCGGCGTCGCAGGTCACGGTGCCGTCGGCGCCGATCGCGCGGATCGCCGAGCCAGCCGGGCAGGTGCCGGTGACGCGCGCCTGGATCACCGCGGTGTTCACCGCCAGCATGACGTCGCCGATCGTGCCGCCTCCGGTGAGGCCGCTGCCCGCGGTCACCGCCCCGATGTCGCCGCTCGCGGCCGGCGCGCAGGTGACGGTTCCGTCGGCGGCGATCGCGCTGATGGCGGTGCTGGCGCACGCGCCGCTGACCCGCGCCTGCAACATCGCGGCGGTGTAGCTGCCGATGCGGGTGGCGGTGTCCGCGGTGGTCGCGGTGGTCGCGCTGGTCGCGGTGGTCGCCGACTGCGCGGTGGTCGCGGTGGTCGCGGTGTCGGCGCTGTCGGCGTGGACGGCCTCGTCGGCCAGGTCGGCGTGGGTCGCCAGGTCGGCGCGCATCGCGTACGGCACGCTGGCCACCGGCAGGCGCGGCGCCAGCGCGCCGCCGTCGACGCGGAGCTCGATCCAGCGCGCGTCGCCGTCGAAGACCGTCGGCGCGAACGGCACCGTCGCGCCGAGCGCGAGGAACACCGCGCCGTGGTCGGCGGTCACCGAGTCGTGGGCCTCGGTCCACAGCGCGGCGCCGCCGATCGGGGCGCCGTAGATGCGCACCTCGATGTCGTGGACGCCGTCGATCGGCACGCCGGCGGTGTCGGTGAGCCGACCGGCGAGGTTGAGGGTGCCGGGGACGTCGGCCGAGGCCGCCGGCGGCGACAGGGTCAGGGCCGCGGCGAACGTCGCGGCGAGCAGCATGAGCGTGCGCATGTCAGTTGGCTCCTTGAGGCAGGGTGACGGTGAGGGCGTGATCGAACCGGTGGGTGGCGTCGCGCGCCGAGCCGCCGGCGATGCCGCCGGTGACCTCGACCTGGAACTGGAAGCGGCCGTCGCCGACCGCGCCGCCGACCACCGTCAGCTCGCGCGCCACCCCGGGCGGCGGCGGCGGGGGCGGCGGGGGCGGCGGCTCGCCGTCGGGCGCGTCGACCGCGGCATCGACCGCGACGCCGGCGTCGGGCATCGGCGTGAACTTGGCCTCCACCGTGCCGCACCCGAGGGCGCACAGCGAGGCAGCAGACAGGAACCAGGTGAGCAGGCGCATCGGACCTCCTGACGGCTCCTTCAGCAACCCGCTCGCCACCGCGCGGGCGTGCGAACCCCGCGGAATCGCGAGCCAGCCGAGCGCGCCGCGGCTGTCACCGACGGCGCTGTGTCGACACCGGTGTCACCGCCGACGCGCTACCGTCGGGTCATGCGGAGCCTCCCCATCGCGGCGCGCTGGCGCGGGCAGATCCACCTCGACGTCGACGACGACGCGACGCCGGTGGCGGTCCGCGACGAGGCCACCTACGACGCGCTGATCGCCCGGCTGCCGACGCACCGGATCCAGCAGCGCCAGCCGGCCCCGCTGTCGAGCGATCCGCTGCGCGCCCGGCCGCCGATCGACTTCGGCCGCGCCATGCTGATCGTGATCACCCGCGGCGACACGATGGACCCGCCGACGCTGGCCGCGGTCATCGACGCCGGCGATCACGTGCTGGTCCGTTACGCGGCGACGCCGCCACCGCCCGCGGCCCGCTGCTACGGCATCGGCGGCTACGCGGCGGCGCAGGTGCCGCGGGTCGACGGGCCGCTGGTCGCGCGACCCGCGCGCACGATCGTCGACGCCGCCGACGTGCCGGCCGCGGTCGGCGATCTGGTCACGCTGCGCGGCCCGCTGCACGCCACCCGCCGCCCGACCCTGCTCGGGGTCGACGTCGACGACGGCGGCGCCGCCGCCGGCCTGGTCGAGGCCACCGGCTGGCTCGAGCGCGAGGACGTGCGCCAGGACGAGCTCGACGCGCAGCTCGCCGCGCACGGGCAGTTCGCGCACCGCGGCGCCGGGACCTTCTACCGGCTGGTCGCCGTCGAGGGCGGCCAGCTCGCGCGCCCGCGGGCCGCGTACTGATCGCCGGCCGGTGCGGCGCGGGCGGCCGCCGACCGTCATCCGGTCCGGAGGTATCGTCCGTCGATGCGTCACCTCCACCTGTTCGCGCTGTCCACCCTGCTCGCCGCCGCCGCCGCGTGCGGCGGCAAGTCCGCCCCCGCCGCCCCCGCCAACGCCGAGGGCACGCCGCCCGCCGAGGAGTGCTGCTGCGCCGCGGCCGCCGACCCCGAGAACAGCGACGTCACGTTCGTCACCCCCGACGCGTGCGCCGCGCAGGGCGGCGTCTGCACCGAGGCCAACGCCGACTGCCACGGCATCGAGGGCCCGATCCCCTGAGTTCCTGAGAGGGCGTGTCGCCAGGCTCTCCCCGCCGGGTCATGCCCCGACGCGATCGGCGGTCGGACGGGCCGGGGCGGGCACGCGGCGGATCGACCGCGTATGCTCGGGGCATGACTCGTCAGCTCGCGCTGTGCGTCGCGCTCGCGTTGGTCGGATGCCAGAAGACCGGTGGCGGCGGCGGCGGCCCGCCCGCCGACTGCGACAAGGTCGGCCCCGCGGCCGCGGCGTTCGAGCTCGGCAACTACGCGCCGCCCGAGACCCGCGCCCCGACGGTGGCGCGCTTCGTCAAGGCGTGCCGCGACACCGGCGTCGACGCCAAGCAGGGCGAGTGCCTGATGACGGCCAAGGACGTGTGGTCGGCCGCGCTGTGCGCGCCGAAGATGTTCCCCGACGTCAAGGTCGACGGGCAGTGCGACGTCGTGGCCGCCAAGCTGCGCGACGCGATCGCGAAGCAGTTCGGCGGCGGCGCCGGCGCGCCGCCCGAGATGGCCAAGCTCCCCGAGCGCGCCGCGACGGCGATCAAGGACTCGTGCAACCAGGACGGCTGGCCGCCGGCGATGAAGGCGTGCCTCGCCAACGCCACGGATCCGCTCCAGGACTGGAAGGGCTGCGAGCACCTGGCCAGCCCCGAGCTGACCAGCAAGCTGCAGGCGCGGATGACGTCGGCGATGGGCGGCCGCTGATGGCCGGCGCGATCGCGATGGCCGCCGCGCTGGCCCGCACCACCGCGATCACCTGCCCGCACTGCGGCCAGCGGAAGCTGGTGTCGCGGCTGCGCCCGGCCGCGTTCCGCCGCTGCCCGCGCTGCCACAAGACGTTCCCCGACCCGACCGCCGCCAAGCCCAAGCCGCGGCGCTGACCCGAAAATGGCGACGGCCCCGTCGAGGGGCCGCCGCAAGCCAGGCGAGGGACAGGAATCAGTTCTTCTTGCCGACCAGCTCGAAGGTCGACGTGGTCGCGTAGCCGCGGACCTGGACGAACACCTTGGCCGGCTGGGCCAGGGTCAGCTCGCACGACTCGTTCGAGCCGTTCTTGTACGGGCGGCAGTCGTAGGTCGAGGCGGTCGGCTCGCTGCCGATGCGGACGTAGAGGTCGGCGTCCGCGGTGCCGGTCATCGAGAAGGTGTAGGTACCGGCGGCCAGCGTCGGGGTCGGGAACTTCTTGATCTCCGACTTCTTGACCGTGCCGCTGGTGTTGATGCCGGCCCAGGTCTCGGGCTGGCCACCGCCACCCGGGGTGAAGGTGTTGTCGGCCTCGCCGGTCACCAGCACGACCTGCGAGCGGTCGACGTTGGCGAAGATCTGCTCGTAGGTCTTGGGCGCCGAGTACGACAGCAGGCCCTTGAACATCGCCATCGTCGCGCCCGGCATCGACGAGAAGAACGCCGGCATGCCGTTGTTGACGACGTCGACGTACTTGGTGCCGACGGCGTCGTCCGGGTTGACGGCCTTGTGGGCCTCGATGATCGAGCCGTCGACGTAGGCGTAGGTGTCGCAGCCGTTCTCGAACATGATGACGTACTGGCCGGCGACCCAGCGGCCGGCGCGGGCCAGCGCGCGGACGTTGGCGCCGAGGCCGGCGTGGCCGTTGTAGACGATGAAGTCGGCGCGGGTCGACAGGGTCTCGTACTTGGTGCGGAACGCGGTCTGGCCGAGCGCGGTGCGGACGTTGTCGGTCAGCATCGCGTTGACCTGGATGGTCTTGCCGTCGGCCAGCGTGGCGCGGAACTCGACGTCGGTCACCGAGGTGCCGGGGTTGGTCGGCAGCGTCGCCGGCACGGTCACGACCGAGGCGCCGAGCTCGCGCTTCATCGCGGCGATGAACTGGTTCCAGCCGTCGATGCCGGCGTCACCCGAGGTCGCGCCGTCCTCGTACTTGCCGAAGATGGCGACCATCTTCAGCGTGCCGTCCTCCCACACCTTGTTGTACTCGGGGAACTTGCCGGTCGTGTTGATCGGCGAGACCGACAGCGACGCGGTGGTCTTGAACACGTCGGTGGCGGTGAACGTGCAGCCCGAGCGCTCCGGGCGGAAGTAGTACCACATCGATCCCGAGTCGACCTCGTGGGCGCCGAAGTCGACGCAGGTGTGACCGTAGCTGGTCGCGAACGCGTCGAGCTTCGAGTAGCTCATGTCGAGCGGGAAGGTCAGCTTGACGCTCGAGGGCAGGTTGGTCTTGCTGCCCCACGAGACCGGCATCTTCGCGTGGTAGGTGATCTTGGTCTTGCCGGCCTCGGTGGTCTTCACGACGTTGGTGAGCTGCACCTTGTCGAGGCGGCCGACCGAGTTCTTCCCGTTGAGCTGGCCGATCGTGTAGAGGAGCTGGTCCTTGACCGTCTGCTCGGCGTTCCACGACGAGTCGGTCACCAGCTGGCCGTCGAACTCCATGTCCATGAACACCGCGGCGGCGCTGGTGTCGGCCTTGCCATCGGCGTCCTTCACGATCTCGCCCTCGTAGGGGTCGTCCTCGGAGGTGCACGCGGCCAGGGGGCCGGCGACGAGCGGAGCCGCACACAGCAGGGCGAGGGACGAGATGCGCTTCATGCCGGAGCCAGTGAGCAAGGCCGGTGCCACCGCTGAACCCGCCTAACCGACTGAAACGACTAGGCCGGTTGCCGGCTGATCCAGTCGCCGGCGCGGGGTCGCGCGGCCCGATCAGCCGGCGGATCGAGTTGCCAGCGGGGTTCCCGGGGCGCTGGTCGCCGGGCCGGCGCGAGCCCCGATCGCGGCCCACCCGCGCGCGCCGACACCACGCCACCGGAGATCCTTTGGCGCGATCGCGCGTGGAAGCGGCATGCGCCGCCTCGCCTGCCTCGCCATCCTCGCCCTCCCCGCCACCGCCCTCGCCCAGCCCCCGGAGCGCGGGTTCGCGACCGACGGCCTGGCGATCGGCGACGTCGGCGACGCCCGCGCCGCGACCCGCGACTGGCTGGTCGGCCCGCCGGGCTGGGACGTCGGCGGCGAGCTGCGCTTCATCACCAGCGACGTCGGGCTGGCCGAGGGCCGCGCGCTCAAGCTCACCGACGTCGGGCTGGCGCGGGCGCGGATCCGCTACACCGCCGCGCGGCGGGTCGAGCTGTTCGGCTCGCTCGATCTGCTGGCCAAGCAGCCGGCGTACAGCGACGCCAGCCCGCTGCAGCGCGCGACGGCCGGCCTGAAGATCGCGGTGTCGCCGAAGTGGGCGCTGGCGGCGTCGAGCAGCGGCGGCCCGACGCTCGGCGACGACGGGCTGTGGGGCAGCGCCGCCACGGCGATGGTGTTCCGCGCGCACCCCGACCAGACGCTGTCGTTCCAGGTCAGCGGCGGCGCCGACGCCACCGCGCTGCGCTTCGACGCGGCGCCCGACGAGTGGCTGGCCGAGGCGACCATGGGCGGCCAGGTCATGTTCCACACGCCCAACGGCTGGTGGGGCACGTGGATGGGCGCCAACCTCGCGGTGCCGGTGGCGTCGTCGTCGGGCATCGAGCCCAACACCCGGCTCGACGTCACCGTCGGCTCGGTCTACGCCGTCGTGAAGGACTGGGACGTCTACGTCGAGGGCTCGATCGTCGACCGCGGCGACGCCGGCATGGCGACGACGATGCTGCCCATCCTCGACGGCGGCTTCGATCAGCGCCAGCTCACCGTCGGCGTGGTCTACCGCATCGACCGCGGCAGCCGCCGCAACGACGCGCCGCTGCAGCTCAGCCGCCGCTGACGTACCATCGGGGCGTGGCGCCCTGTGTCTTCTGCGCGATCGTGCGCGACGAGGCGCCGGCCAGCGTCGTGTGCCGGCGCCCGGCGGCGCTGGCGTTCATGGACATCCGGCCGTGGCGCCGCGGCCACGTACTGTGCGTCCCGACCCGCCACGGCCCGCGGCTCGGCGACCTGCCGGCCGACGACGTCGCCGCGGTGTTCGCGCTGGCCCGCGACGTGACCGCGGCGGTGCGCGCGTCGGGCCTGCCGTGCGACGACGTCAACCTGCTGGTCAACGACGGGCCGGCGGCGGGCCAGACCGTGGGCCACCTGCACGTGCACGTCGTGCCGCGCGTGCGCGGCGACCTGTGGCGCGCGCTGGCGATCGGCCCGCGCCGGCTGCTGCCGCCGGTGCCGCGGGCCGCGCTCGACGCCGACGCCGCGCGCCTCGCCCGCGCGCTCGACGGTCAGTCGGTGTAGACGATCGCGTAGCGGATCACGCCGGCGAGGCCGCGGGTCACCAGGCCGACGTGATCGATGGTGCCGGGGAACATCACGGCGCCGGTGCGGGTGACGCCGCCGACCGTCGCCGTGCACGTGGTGGCGTTGCCGCGGTGCTCCAGCCGGATCACCCCGACCGCCGGCGGCGTCAGCGCGGCTTCGTAGGTCGCCAGCGCGGTGCTGGTGAAGGTCGTGGCGCTGGTCGCGGTCTGGTTGGCCAGGATCGCCTGCGGCGAGATCAGCTCCTGGCGCAGCGCGCAGCCGTTGCCCGAGGAGAAGTCGGCCGCCACCGGCGCGACCACCGTGAGGTACGCCGGCGCCTGGACCTGGGCCAGGTTGAAGCCGATCTCGACGAAGACGCCGCCGGTCCCGCCGGCGGGGATCGCCACGGGTCGCGTCATGCGCGCGACCGTCGTGGACTGCGCGACCTGCACGGCGTCGCCGGCCACCGACCAGCTCCCGCTCACCGACGTCCACCCCGGGACGAACGCCGACGCCACGCCCCATGCCTCGAACGCGACCAGCGCGCTGGTCGGATCGGCCGGCCGGGGATCGCAGGCGTCGCCGAGGCCGTCGCCGTCGCCGTTGGTCTGGGTCGGGTTGGGGACGTGCGGGCAGTCGTCGCACGCGTCGGGGACGCCGTCGGCGTCCTCGTCGTGGTCGCTGCTGCACCCGGCGTCGATCGGCGCGTCGACCACGCGGGCGTCCGGCAGCGGCGCGTCGAGCGCGGTGGCGTCGGGCGCCGCGTCGACGATCGCGCCGTCGGGCGCCGCGTCGACCGGCGCGCTGTCGGGCGCCGCCGCGTCGAGCACGCAGGTGCCGGCGAGGCTGCCCGCGCCCGCGCCGTACGCCTGGCAGGTCGCGCCGGGGAAGCTGCAGTAGCCGTTGGGCTCGCAGGTGCCGTTCGGGCAATCGGCGGCGGTCCCGCACCGATGCTCGGCCTCGAAGCACCCGGCGGCGAGCACGACCCCCGCCACGAGTGTCAGCCAGCGAACCATCGTTGCCAGTTTACGCCAGGCCCCTCCATTCGGGGTGATTCCTGCAACTGGCCCCCTCGGCTAGCATCCGAGCCCTCATGCGATCCCACCTCCGCCTGCTGCCCATCCTGGCCGCCCTCGCCTGCGGCAGTCCGCAGAAGCCCGCCGCGCCCCCCACCGACGACCACGCCACCGTCGACCCGCCCACCGGCGGCGGCGACGCCACGCCGCCCGCCGACGCCGAGCAGCCGCTGCCGCTGTGGCCGCAGGTGCAGCGCGGCACGCTGGCCAACGGCCTCACCTACTACGTGTTGTCGCACCGCCAGCCCGAGGATCGCGCCGCGATGTGGCTGGCGGTCAACGCCGGCTCGCTGCAGGAGGACGACGATCAACAGGGCCTGGCCCACTTCGTCGAGCACATGGCGTTCAACGGCACCGCCAAGTACCCCAAGCAGGCGATCATCGACTACCTCGAGAAGATCGGCATGGAGTTCGGCCCCGACGTGAACGCGTACACGTCGTGGGATCAGACCGTCTACCAGCTGCAGGTGCCGACCGACGATCCGCAGTTCGCCGCCACCGGCCTCGACATCCTGCGCGAGTGGGCCGGCAACATCAGCTTCGAGCCGGTCGAGGTCGACAAGGAGCGCGGCGTCGTCCTCGAGGAGTGGCGGCTGGGCCGCGGCGCCGAGATGCGGATCTTCCAGAAGCAGGCGCCGATCATCTACGGCGGCACCCGCTACGCGCAGCGCCTGCCGATCGGCAAGCCCGAGATCATCAAGGGCGCGCCGCGCGACGCCGCGCTGCGCTTCTACCAGGACTGGTACCGCCCCGACCTGATGGCGGTGATCGTCGTCGGCGACGTCGACCCCGCCGCGATCACCAAGGCGATCGGCGATCGCTTCGGCGACCTCAAGAACCCGGCCAGCGCCCGCCCGCGCCCGGGCGGCGGCGCGCTCGACCGCGGCGCCAAGATCGCGATCGACACCGACCCCGAGCTGCGCCAGGCGACGGTGTCGATCCAGGATCTGTTCCCGCACCGCCGCGAGTCGTACGCGTCGGACTACCGCAAGTTCGTCCTCGACAGCCTGTACCACCGCATGCTCGGCGCCCGGCTGGCGACGCTCGGCCGCAAGCCCGACGCGCCGTTCGTGATGGCGTTCTCGTCGACCGGCGACGAGACCCGCGAGTTCGAGGCGTTCTCGCGGTTCGCGATGGCCAAGGACGGCCGCATCGCCGAGACCGTCGAGGCGCTGCTCACCGAGGTGGCGCGGGTGCAGCGCCACGGCTTCACCGCGCCCGAGCTCGAGCGCGCCAAGAAGGCGTACCTGAAGGGCACCCACGACAGCGCCGTCGAGTGGGATCAGCAGGAGGCCTACGAGTACGCCGACGAGCTGACCCGCCACTTCTTCGAGCACGAGCTGGTGATCGGCCGGGTCGCCGAGGACGAGCTGGCCCGCACCTACACGCCGCAGATCACGCTGGACGAGGTCAACCACCTCGCCGACGCGTGGCAGGGCGGCGCCACCCGCGCGATCACGATCAGCGCGCCGGCCAAGGCCAAGGCCATCCCCACCGCCGCCGAGGTCGAGGCGCTGGTGGCGGCGGTCGACGCCCGCGCGCTCGAGCCGTGGACCGAGGCCGAGCTGCCGGCGTCGCTGATGGCGCAGACGCCGACGCCGGGCAAGGTGGTCGCCGAGACGCCCGCCGACGACCTCGGCGTGACCCGGTGGACGCTGGCCAACGGCGTCCACGTGATCGTGCTGCCGACCACCTACGAGAACCAGCGGGTCTACGTCGCCGGCGAGAGCCCGGGCGGCACCGCGCAGATCGACGACAAGCGGTTCGGCAGCGCGCGCTTCGCCGTCGAGGCGGTCCAGAGCGGCGGCGTCGGCGCGCTGTCGAGCGATCAGCTCGAGCGGGTGCTGGCCGACAAGGGCGTGATGGTGTGGCCGTGGCTGGCCGAGGTCAGCGAGGGCGTGCAGGGTCAGGCCGCGAGCACCGAGCTCGCGTCGCTGTTGCAGCTGATCCACCTGCGCATGAGCGCGCCGCGCAAGGACGCCGACGCGTTCGCCGCGTGGCAGCGCGGCCGCATCGAGCAGCTCGAGCGCCGCGACGTGACGCCGGAGATCGCGATGAACGACGCGGTCACGACCGCGCTGTCGGGCGGCCACAAGCGGCGCAAGCCGGTCACCGCCGCCGACATCCGCGCGGTCGACCTCGACGCCGCGCTGGCCACCTACCGCGAGCGCTTCGGCGACGCCGGCGACTGGACCTTCACGATCGTGGGCAACGTCGACGTGGCGACGCTCAAGCCGCTGGTCGAGACCTACCTCGGCAGCCTGCCGGCCACCGCGCGCAAGGAGACCTGGAAGAGCATCGGCGTGAAGCCGCCGAAGGGCGTCGTCAAGAAGGTCGTCACGCAGGGCCAGGAGCCCAAGGCCGCGGTGCAGCTGGTCTTCCACGACGAGGACGCCTGGAGCAAGGACGGCGAGCGCGACGTCGGCATCCTGGCGTCGGTGCTGGAGATGCGGCTGCGCGAGATCCTGCGCGAGGACATGGGCGGCGTCTACGGCGTCGGCGTCTACGGCTGGATGCAGCGCGCGCCGGTGCAGCGGCGGCAGTTCGTGATCCGCTTCGGCTGCGCGCCCGAGAACGTCGCCAAGCTGCGCGACGCGGCGCTGGCCGAGATCGCGCGGATGCAGAAGGACGGCGTCGACGCGAGCTACCTCGACAAGGTCAAGGAGACCCGCCGCCGCAGCCACGAGCTCCAGCTCAAGGACAACCGCTACTGGCTCGACCTGCTGGGCGACGCCGCGCAGTTCGGCGACGACCCGCACGAGGCGCTCAGCCACGACGAGGCCGCCGAGCGGGTCACCAACGACAACCTCAAGGCCGCCGCCCGCCGCTTCCTGGCGAGCAAGCGCTACCTGTCGGGCACGCTCTTGCCGGCGAAGTAGCCGAGCGCCAGCGAGGCTGGCTGGGTCTGCGTCGTTCGGGCGTCGAGCTGCTATCGTCGCGCCGTGATGATCTTCGCCGCGTCGCCTGGCGCCGCCCGCGCGCTGTCCCTGGTCGAGCGCCTGCAGCGCGGGTTCGCCGCCGCGCTCGAGGCCGCCACCGCCGCCGCCGGCCAGCCGGCGACCTTCGCGCCGGTCAGCTGGGTGCGCGACGACGGCCGCCACGGCGGCGGCACCCGGCTCGGCACCGGCGACGTCGCGGCGATCGACCGCGCGTCGATCAACGTGTCGCAGGTGCACTACGACGACGAGCCGGCGCGGGCGCTGGCGTCGGCCACCGCGCTGTCGACGATCATCCACCCGCGCTCGCCGCACGCCCCGTCGGTGCACATCCACGTCAGCTGGACCGAGCTGCGCAGCGGCCGCGCCTACTGGCGGATCATGGCCGACCTCAACCCGGCGATCGCCAACCCCGACGACACCGCCGGGTTCGCCGCGGCGCTGCGCGCGGCCGCCGGCGCGCTCTACGACGAGGCGCAGGCCCAGGGCGACCGCTACTTCTTCATCCCGGCGCTGGGCCGCCACCGCGGCGTGACCCACTTCTACCTCGAGGACCACGCCACCGCCGACGCCGCCGCCGACCTGGCGCTGGCCGAGCGGGTCGGCGTCGCGGCGACGACGACCTACGCCCGGCTGCTGGGCGCGGCGCTGGCGCGCGCCACGCCGATCACCGACGCCGACCGCGCGGCGCAGCTCGCGTACCACACGCTGTACCTGTTCCAGGTGCTGACGCTGGATCGCGGCACCACCTCGGGCCTCTTGATCCACGATCAGAACGACGTCGGCATCCTCGGCTCGCTGCCCAGCCACGTCGATCGCGCGCTGCTGGCGTCGTGGCGCGCGCGCGTGCCGGCGCCGCAGGAGCGGCTGGTCGACGCGCTGGTGGCGGCGCTGCCCGACGCGTCGCCGGCGCCGGTCACCGACGCGGCGAAGCTGGCGCTGGCCGCCGCGGTGCGCCGCCACTACCAGGCCCACCCCGAGGCGATCGCGCTGCAGGCAAGCGGTGGCGTCGCGGTACCGACGGTCGCCAACCACCGGTGAGCGGGCACGGGCACGGGCACGGGCACGGGCACGGGCACGGGCACGGGCACGGAGCAGGTTGACTTCGAACCGCCTCCGGCGGTTCTCAGCAACCTGCTAGGGTGCGGCGATGTCATTCGAGGATCTCGCCGCCGCCCACGGGCTGACGCTCGACTATCCGCCGGCGGTCGAGGCCGAGGTCGAGGCCTACCTGAAGGCGCCCGGGCTCGACGACCCGGCGCTGGTCGACCGCACCGCGCTGCCGTTCGTCACGATCGACGGTCCCGGCACCCGCGACCTGGATCAGGCGATCCACGTCGAGGCCCGCGCCGGCGGCTTCCGGCTGCGCTACGCGATCGCCGACGCGTCGTACTACGTGCGACCCGGCACCGCGCTCCACGCCGAGGCGCTGCGCCGCGGCGCCAGCTACTACCTGCCCGGGCTGTCGGTGCCGATGCTGCCGCGGGCGCTGTCCGAGGGGCTGGTGTCGATCGGCCCCGACGTCGATCGCCGCGCGCTGATCTTCGACGTCGAGTTCGACGGCCGCGGCACGGTCACCAAGTTCGGCCTCGAGCGCGCCCGGGTGCGCAGCCGCGGCAAGCTCACGTTCGACGGCGTCCAGGCGTTCGTCGACGGCAAGGCCAAGGTGCCGGGCCCGCGCGCGATCGGCCCGAGCCTCCTGGCGATCGCCGCGCTCGGCGAGCTGCGCTGCAAGCACGAGGACCGCGCGCAGATGGTGCGCTACCTGCGCCCCGAGACGACGGTGCGCCTCGACGCCGCCGGCAAGCTGGTGGTCTCGAGCGCGCCGCGCACCGCGATCGAGCTGGCCAACGAGCAGATCAGCATCCTGTGCAACGCGCTCGGCGGCCGCTTCCTGCAGGGCGGCCCCGAGGAGCTGGTGCAGCCGATCTACCGCGTCCACGAGCCGCCGGAGGCCGAGCGCATCGCCGGCTTCGAGCGGCTGGTGGCGCAGGTGGCCCGCCAGCGCGGCCTGCCCGACGATCCGTGGCTCTACCGCCGCGCCGCCGATCAGGGCATGGCCGGCTACCTGCAGCACCTGCCGGTCACCGGCCCCGGCGGCCGGCTGGCCCGCGCGCTGCACCGCCAGGCGATGCTGCTCAACGGGCGCTCGGTGTTCGCCGCCGAGCCGCGCGCGCACTTCGGCGTCGGCGAGCAGATCTACTCGCGGTTCACCGCGCCGATGCGCGAGATCGTCGGCATCCAGTGCCACGCCCAGGCCATCGACCGGATGCTCGGCAAGTCGCCGCGGTCGCGCGCCGAGGACGAGGCGGTGCGGGCCCAGGTGATCGAGGCCGGCAACCGCTCCAAGGATCAGCAGCGCGCGCTGAACCGCGACATCGACGCCCGCGTGCTGGCCGCGGTGCTCGGCCCCGAGCTCGGGCCGCCGTTCGATCGCCGGGTCCGCCACACCGGCACGATCGTCGGGTTCGCCCCCGGCCGCATCCACGTCGTCCTCGACGATCCGCCGCTCGACGTGCGGGTGCCGCTGATCGAGCAGGGCAAGCTCGAGCGCGGCGCGTGGCTGACCGTCGTCGACGACGGCGCCCGGCTGGCGCGCAAGGACGGCACGACGGTGTGCCGGCTGGGCGACGAGGTGCAGGTGGCGGCGGTGACGCCCGAGGCGGTGGTGATCGCCACCGTCGTCAAGCCGCTGCCCGAGCTGCACGACGAGCTGATCGACCAGGCCAGCGCGGCGCTGCGGGCGTGGCTGCCGCGGTTCCGCGCCGCCCACCCCGGCCCGCTCGACGCGGTCGCGCTGATCACCGACGCGGCCGGCACGACGGTCCGGGCCGCGGCCTCGACGATCGCCGAGCGCGAGGCCCGGCTGGGCGCGCTGCCCGCGCGCGATCGCCGCGCCGTCGACCGCGCCCGCTGGGCGATCGAGGGCTGGAGCCGCGACGTCGCGCTCGACGAGTTCGAGGGCGTCGCGGCGCTGGCCGCCAGCCAGGCCCGGGCCCACCGCGACCGCGCCGGCGACTTCGTCGACATGCTGCACGAGGCGCTGATGACCGCGCTCGAGGACGCCGACACCCACGGCCTGTTCGACGGCGAGACCTGCGCGCGGTTCGTGACCATCGCCGACTCGCCCGACGGCGCGGCGCTGGCCCGCGACGCGGCGGCCCGGCTCAACCACCGCGGCGAGGCCGATTCGCTGGTGGCCTACCTCGATCGCGGCGGCTGACGCGCCGCGAATGCCCGCGCCGCCCGGCGCGTTCTGCTGGGGCAAATCGTGCTACCCAGGTCGTGACCCATGGACAAGATCGTCGTCGAAGGCGGCAGCCGCCTGGTTGGAGACATCACCATCGGCGGCGCCAAGAACGCCGCGCTGCCGCTCCTGGCCTCGGCGCTGCTGCCCAACGGGCCCAGCACGTTCAAGAACGTCCCGGCGCTTCAGGACGTGGCCACGATGGGCAAGCTGCTGCGCCAGCTCGGCTGCGAGGTGGACGGCAAGCACACGATGGTCATCCATCCGCCGACCGCCAAGAAGGCCAAGCTCGAGGCGCCCTACGAGCTGGTCAAGACGATGCGCGCGTCGATCGTCGTGCTCGGCCCGCTGGTCGCGCGCTACGGCCGGGCCCGCGTGTCGCAGCCCGGCGGCTGCGCGATCGGCACTCGCCCGATCGATCAGCACCTCAAGGGCCTGGCGGCGATGGGCGCCAAGATCCACCTCGACCACGGCTACGTCGACGTCGAGTGCAAGCGGCTCAAGGGCGCGACGATCGTGCTCGACATGCCGACGGTCACCGGCTGCGAGAACCTGATGATGGCGGCGGCGCTGGCCAAGGGCCGCACCGTCATCGAGAACGCCGCGCGCGAGCCCGAGGTCGAGGACCTCGGCCTGGTGCTCAACAAGATGGGCGCGAAGGTCACCGGCGCCGGCACCGCGATCATCACGATCGAAGGCGTCGACGAGCTGCAGCCGATCGAGCACACGATCATCCCCGACCGCATCGAGGCCGGCACCTTCGCGATCGCGGCGGCGCTGACCCGCGGCGACGTGCTGCTGCAGGGCGCGCGGGCCGAGCACATGGACGCGATCATCGCCAAGCTGCGCGCGGCCGGCTCGACCGTCACCGTCGAGGCCGGCGGCGTGCGGGTGCGCGGCGGCGGCGACATCCTGCCGATCGACATCACCACCCAGCCCCACCCCGGCTTCCCGACCGACATGCAGGCGCAGTTCATGGTGCTGGCCACCCAGGCCAAGGGCCAGAGCATGATCCGGGAGATGATCTTCGAGAACCGCTACATGCACGTGCCCGAACTCAGCCGCATGGGCGCCGACATCCACGTCGACGGCCGCACCGCGATCATCCGCGGCGGCACCAAGCTGTCGGGCGCGGCGGTGATGGCCACCGACCTGCGCGCGTCGGCGTCGCTGGTGCTGGCCGGGCTGGTGGCCAGCGGCAAGACCGAGGTGCTGCGGGTCTACCACCTCGACCGCGGCTACGAGACGATCGAGAAGAAGCTGCGCGGCGTCGGCGCCAAGATCAAGCGAGTGAAGGCGTGAGCGCGCCGCTGCGGCTGGCCCTGCCCAAGGGGCGCATCCTCGAGGAGGTCGCGGCGATCTTCGGCCGCGCCGGCTACGACCTCAGCCCGGCGCTGGGCGACAGCCGGCGGCTGATGCACGAGTGCGGCCCGCTGCGGGTGCTGGTGGTGCGCAACTCCGACGTGCCGACCTACGTCGCCCACGGCGCCGCCGACCTCGGCGTCGCCGGCTCGGACGTGATCGACGAGGAGGGCCGCGACCTCTACGAGCCGCTCGACCTGCGGGTCGGCCGCTGCACGATGATCGTCGCCGAGCCCGAGGCGGCGCGGCGCGAGCGCGGCGCGATGCACATCCGCTACGCGACCAAGTACCCGCGGATCACCAAGGACTACCTGCAGCGCAAGGGCCTGACCGCCGAGGTCATCAAGCTGTCGGGCGCGATCGAGCTGGGGCCGCTGACCGGGCTGTGCGACCGCATCGTCGACATCACCCAGACCGGCGAGACGCTGCGCCAGAACGGGCTGACGATCATCGACACCGTCTGCGAGGTGTCGAGCCGGCTGGTGGTCAACCCGGCGGCGATGAAGCTGGCGGGCGCGGCGGTGGCCGAGCTGATCGCGCGCCTGGGCGCCGCGGTCGCGCCGGCCTGACCGGACACCCGGGCGGGGCGGCCTGCGTGAGGTCGCGGGTAGGTGGCGCGGGTTCAGGTGCCGCCGGTCGCGGCGCGACGCCCGCCCGTGTAGTATGTGTAAGCCGCCGTGTCATCTGATCTTCGGGCCCTCGTCGCGGAAGAGATCCGCGTCCACCCGCGGGTGGCGTACCAGGGTCTATTCAGCGGCGAGTCGGCGGCGGCCAAGCTGGCGGCCGCGCTGCCGCCCCTGCCCTGCTTCCGCAAGGAGTACGCCGGGGCGATCACGATCGTCGACTGGGACCACAAGCTGCCGTCGCAGACGCTGGCGCTGCGGGTGTTCGGCTACTACTCCGAGGACACGCTCGAGGCCGGGCTCGAGGCCTACGACGATCGCCTCGAGGTGATCGCCGAGCGCGACCGCTACCCCGAGTTCGACGTCCCCGACTTCGATCAGCTGGCCGCCGACGAGGCCTACGAGATCGAGCTGTCGCCGTCGGGCACGATCGGCCGCTGCCGGCTGACCTCGGCGTGGCGCCGCACGATCGCCGCGGCCGACGCCTCCGCGGCGGTGGCGCTGGCGGCCAAGAGCGCCGACTACGAGAAGCTGGTGGCCTCGACGATCAACCGGCCGTCGTACCTCGGCGAGCTGGAGGCGGTGTCGTGGACGCCGCCGTGCGAGACCCAGCACAGCCGCTGGACGCTCGACGTCTGGTACCTGCTGGCGTTCGACGGCCGGGTCGGCACCGGCCGCTCGTTCCTGATCGACCTCGTCGACAACCTCGTCGTCACCTCGCGCGACTTCTCGGTCCGCACCGGCTGATCGTGACGCGCCACCTCGCCCTCGCCGCGGTCGCCCTCGTCGGCTGCGGGCGCGCGGCCGAGCCGCCGCAGGCGCCGGCGCCGGCCCCCGCGCTGGCGCTCGACGCGGCGGTCGCGGCGTCGCCGAGCCGGGTGCTGGCCGTCGAGTTCGACAGCGCCGCCCTCGGTGTGCGCAAGCGGTACCGCGCGTACCTGCCGGCCGGCTACGACGACGCGCCGGCGCGCCGCTACCCGGTGATCTACATGCTGCACGGGCTGGGCGACGACGAGGACGGCTGGCTCGACGGCGGCCACCTCGCCGAGGCCGCCGACGCGATCGGGCTGCAGGCGATCGTCGTCATGCCCGACGGCGACGCCGGCTTCTACGCGAACTGGGCGCGCCCCGACGATCCCGAGGCGTGCGCCGCGGTCGGCAACCCGTTCAACCCGCGCCAGGCGCCGGCCAGCTACTGCGTCGCGACGCCGGCCTACGAGGACTACGTCGTGCGCGACCTCGTCGATCACGTCGACGCCACCTACCGCACGATCGCCGCGCGGCGCGGCCGCGGCATCGGCGGCCTGTCGATGGGCGGGTTCGGCGCGCTGGTGCTGGCGATGCGCCACGTCGATCGCTTCGCCGCCGCGGCCTCGCACTCCGGCGTCGACTCGCTCCTGTACCGCGGCCCGTTCCCGTACGAGCCCGGCAAGGGCGTGCTGCTCGACGACGTCAGCCAGTGGGGCCGGGCGCTGGGGCCGCTCGGCATGCACGTGCGGCGGATCTTCGGCGCCGACGCCGCGGTGTGGCGCGGCCACGAGCCGACGCTGCTGGCGGCGAAGCTGGCGCCCGGCGACCTGGCGATCTACCTCGACTGCGGCAGCGAGGACGGCCTCGGCCTGAACAACCAGGCGCAGTACCTCCACGAGGTGCTGACCGCGCGCGGCCTGGCCCACGCGTGGTACCTCGGGCCCGGCGGCCACGACTTCGACTTCTGGAGCCAGCGCATCGACGACAGCCTCGGGTTCTTCGCGGGCGCGCTGGCCCGGCCCGAATGAACGGCTGATCAGCGCGGGATCGTGCGGGTCACGCCGAGCGGCCCGTCGACGATCGACAGCTTGTCGGGCTCGACGATCCAGCCGCGGCCGCCGGCCAGGTGGTACGGCTGCGGGGCCACCGCGGTGCGCGGCACCGGCACGACGACGCGCGCGCCACCGTTGAACTCGAAGCCCTCGGCGATCACCCGCGCCGGATCGCCGGGCGTCGAGTGGGGCGCGTCGAGCCGCTTGGGCGGCTGGCCCTCGCCGGTCAGGAGGTCCCACGCGTAGACGACCTGGTCGACCTGCGCCCGGACCTGGCCGCCCTGGCCGATCCACACCGCCGACGGCGCCTTGGCCAGATCGGCCTTCCACGCCAGGCGGTGCTCGTCGAGCGCCATCGTGTAGAGCCGGGCGCTGCCGTCGGGGCGCGCCAGCACCTCGACCGACCACGCGCCGGCCATCACCGTGGCCAGCCCGGGCTTGGTGTACGCGGCGGGATCGGCCGGCTCGCCCTCGGCCAGGTCGAACGACGCCAGCTTGCTGCCGTGCTCGATGTCGAACGCGAAGACGTTGGGGTGGCCGTCGCGCACGACCCGCACCGTCACCACCTTGCTGGTGGCGGCCACCGCCGGCGTCCCGACCGCGCCGGCGTAGCGCGGGATCAGCGCGCGCCAGCGCAGGCGATCGCGCCCGTAGACGTCGACGAAGTCGTTCTTGCTGCCGCGCTCGTGGCGGATCACCACCGCGCCGCCGTCGGGGGTCGCGACCGCGTCGATGAAGTCGCCGGGCACCGGCCGCGCGCGGACCATCCACCACGAGCCGAGCGCACCGACGCCGACGCCGATCGTGAGGACGACGGCGACGACGAGACGACCTGAGAGACGGGCGGCCATGGCGCGGGGACGCTAGCACCCGCCCCCGCGGCCGCCTAGCGACCGCGCTGCGGCACCGCGACGCGACGGCGCCGACGGGTTCGCAGCAGCGCCGCGAGCACGGGGGCCAGGCCCGCCGCGCCGCCACCGACGGCGCAGCCGCCCTCGGCAGGCAGGTCGTAGTCGGTGGCGATCGTGACCGCCGCGGGCGTCGCCGGCGGCGGATCCAGCGGCTGCAGGTCGACGCGGGGCTGCTCGCCGGCGCGGACGATCAGCGCCGCGGCGAAGCCGGTGGCGGTGGCGGCGACCGCGGCCAGCTCGGCGCTCGGCGGGGTGGGCGCCGCGACGGCGGTGGCCAGCGCCGCGTCGACCAGCCACGCGTGGTAGGCGTCGTACGCGACGAAGCCGCCCGGGCCGGGGACCCACCACGGCGGCACCGCGTCGAGCGGCAACGGCGACGGCGCCTCGACCGCGGCGCGCGCCACCGGATCGATGCGCAGGTCGACCAGCGTGGGTGGCTCGGGCGAGTACGCGCAGTGGCGCCGGGTCGCGATCAGGTGGAAGCCATCGGCGGTCGCCACCAGCGCGGCGTCGGCGCCCAGGCAGGCGTCGGCCTCGCGGTCGTCGGCGGCGTACACCCACGCGCCGCCGACCGGCGCGCCGTCCTGCAGCCACACCGCGCGCCGCTCGAGCGGCACGCCGGGGTTGAACCGCCAGCCGATGCGCACGCCCCAGGTGAACAGCACGCCGCCGGCGCCGTCGGTCGCGAGCGCGAACGCGCCGTTCTGATCGTCGCCGCTGATCACCGCGGGCTCGATCGCCGCGCCGACGGTGCCGTCGGCGAACACCCGCGCGACCTGCAGCCGGTACCGCTCCTCGGCGAACGCGAACTCGGACCACGCGACCACCCACGCCTCGCCGTCGAAGACCGCCTCGACCTGGTAGGGGATGCCCGCGGTCAGCGACGCGCGCCACCGCAGCCCGACGCCGTCGAGCAACCCCACCTGCACGCCGTAGGGGTCGCGCACGCCGTGGTACTCGGCCATCGTCGCCAGCGTCGCGCCGTCCGGCCCGGGCCACAGCGCCAGGTCGCCGCGCGGCGTGAACCCGGCCGGGGCCAGCGCCGCGGTCGGCAGGCCGCGGTCGTCGATCGGCGCCGCCAGCAGCGCCGCGCCGTCGTCGTCGTAGCGCGCCACGAACGCCTGCCCACCGCCGAGGGCCAGCGGGCGAAAGCTGACGTGCGGCGGCGGCGGATCGACCGAGCCACCGCCGCCGCGCCCGCCGCAGGTGCCGTCGTCGCCCGGCACCCACACGCACGATCCGTCGGCGTGCTGGGTGCAGGCCGCGGCGGTCAGGGCGACGAGCGCGAGGCGACGCATCGCCGCGATCGACTGCAACGCCGGGACCAAGGCCAAGCCCGCGAACGCGCGTCGGCACGGTGTCCGATCTTCGCCAGCGGCGTCAGGGCCGCGGGGAGCGCGCTCGGGTGAGCCGGCGCGCCGCGGCTTCCAGCCCACCCGCCGCGAACGACCACAGCGCCGCGAACCCGCACCACACCATGTGATAGGTGACGTGCACGGGGCCGTGCATCGCCACGACCGCGCAGCCCATCCCCAACGCGATGAACCCGGTGCCCACCCGCGCCCACCGCCGGACGCGATCGCGCGCGCACGCGACCACGACCGCCGCCGCGAGACACTCGAGCGCGAGCAGCGCGATCGACACGGTGACACCCCGCGTCGGATACACCCACGGCCGATCGGGGAACCGACGCTGCACGTACGCGTCCGGCACCGCGCTGTCGATGATCATCCGCCCCGCCCACCAGACGCCGATCGCGACGAGTCCCCCCACGGTGACGATCATGACGACGGCACGCGCGCGCGGCGACATGCCCAGAGAACCGCGCGCCGCCGGAGAATAGTCGTACGTTCTTGTCGCGAATCGTGCCTGGCTCACGACACCCGTCGCGCGCCGTCGACCCGGTGGTCACGCCGACGCGATCGGCCGCGCACGCGCTCAGGCCGGCAGCGTGCGGCGACGGCGGCGCGGCGGGGGCGCGGCGGTCGGCGGCGGGTCGAGGTAGTCGGGCAACCGCGGCGACCAGGTGGTGGCGAAGATGATCGAGGTCTCGATGCGCGCCACCTCGGCGCGGGCGCTGAACTCGTCGAGCGCCAGGTCGCGCAGGTGGCGGCTGTCGCGCACCGCGACCTGGACCAGGAAGTCGACCTGGCCGGCGACGTGGTGCACCGCGACCACCTCGGGCAAGGCCAGCGCGTGGGCGCGGAACGACTCGACGTCGTCGCGGACGTGCTGGCGCAGCGTCACCGCGATCATCGCCTCGAGGTCGATGCCGAGCGCGCGCGGGTCGACCTCGGCCCAGGCGCCGCGGATCACGCCGCGGGCGCGCAGCCGCCGCATCCGCTCGAGGCACGCCGACGGCGACAGCCCGACCCGCGCGGCCAGCTCCTTGTTGGATCGCCGAACATCCTGCTGCACCGCGGCCACCAGGGCGCGATCGATGCGGTCCAGGGGCTGCCGCGCCGGCTCCTTCCGCATTCTGTTCGATTCCTTCGCCATGCGCCGCATCCTATATGGATAGGTATGAGCGCTACCACCTTTGATCCGGTTCGCGCCCTGGCCGCCGCCAAGCACGAGTTCGGCGAGCACGGCGGGGTCAACATGAGCATCGAGGCCTCGACCACGTTCACCGTGCTCGAGCCCGGCACGATGCCGGAGATCTTCGCCGGCCGGCGCACGCCCGACCGCGACGGCTGCTTCCTCTACGGCCGCCACTTCAACCCGACCGTCTACACGCTGGGGCGGGAGCTGGCCGCGCTCGAGGCCACCGAGAGCGGCTACTGCTGCGCGTCGGGCATCGCCGCGGTCGCCGCCGCGGTCCTGCAGCTGTGCGACACCGGCGATCACATCGTCGCGTCGCGCGCGATCTACGGCGGCAGCCACGCGCTGTTCGCCGAGCTGTTCCCGGCCAAGACCGCGATCCGCACGACGTTCGTGCCGATCACCGACCTGGCCGCCGTCGAGGCCGCGTTCACCCCGCGCACCAAGGTGCTGTTCACCGAGACGCTGTCGAACCCGACGCTCGAGGTCGCGGATCTGGCGGCCCTGGCCGCCATCGCCCACCGCCACGGCGCGGCGCTGGTCGTCGACAACACCTTCTGCCCGGTGATGATCACGCCGGCCTTGCACGGCGCCGACGTCGTCGTCCACAGCCTGACCAAGTTCGTCAACGGCGCGTCCGATCTGATCGCCGGCGCGGTGCTGGGCTCGGCGGCGTTCGTCGGGCAGCTGATGGATCTGCACACCGGCACGCTGATGCTGCTGGGACCGACGATGGACGCCCGCTCGGCGTTCGAGGTGTCGATGCGCCTGCCGCACCTGCCGCTGCGGATCGCCGAGCACTCGCGGCGCGCGATGATCCTGTGCGCGCGGATGGCCGAGCTCGGCGCCGCGGTCACCTACCCCGGCCTGCCGGCGCACCCGCAGCACGCGCTGATGAAGCGCCAGCTCAACCCGGGCCAGGGCTTCGGCGGGCTGTGCACGATCGATCTCGGCAGCCGCGAGCGCGCCAACCGCTTCATGGACCTGCTCCAGAACCAGCACCGCTTCGGCTTCATGGCGGTGAGCCTGGGCTACGCCGAGACGCTGATGTCGGCGTCCGCCAGCTCGACGTCGAGCGAGCTCACCGACGAGGCGCTGGCCGCAGCCGGCATCGGCCCAGGGTTGGTGCGGATGTCGATCGGCATCACCGGCGACCTCGAGGATCGCTGGGCCGCGCTGCACGCGGCGCTGCGCGCGGTCGGCGCGGTGGCGTGACCCGGTGGGCGTGATCGCCGGCGGGTGGCTGCGCTACGATCGCTCGATGGACGACGCCCACGCGCGCGACGCCGCCGCCACCGTGGCGCTGCCCGACGCGTACCGCCTGCTCGAGGTGCTCGGAGCGCTCGGGCGCGACGTCGCCACCTGGGGCTCCCGGGTGCCGATGTGCGCGGTGACGCTCGACCAGCCGCTGCTGGTCGGCGTCGGCTGCCTGGTGTGGCGGGCCTCGCTCGACGGCCGGCTGCAGTCCGGCCTCACGCCGCGCGAGTTCCTGACGGCGTACCGCGGCGCGACGCCGCGCCTGGCGCTCGACGCCGCGGCCTGGCTGTTCGACGAGCTCGCGTCGCCGCGGCGCGGCCCGGTCCCCGTCCGGGCGCCGGACCAGGCGCGGATCGCCGCCGCGCTGCGCGCAGGCTGCGCGGCGCAGGCCGAGATCACCGCGGCGCTGGCGGCGCGCCGCGCGGCCGAGCCCGGCGCGCCCGCGTGGACCACCTGCCCGGTGTGCAACGGGATCGCCGCCCACTCCTTCGCGCAGTGGCAGGCCGGCGAGCTGCCGACCGACGCGTACCAGGTCGCCGATCGGTACCTCGAGATCCTCGGCGCGCCGCACTTCGGCGACAGCGTCGGCTCGCGCGACTGGTGCATCAAGCGGTGCGGCGTGTGCGCGACGCACTACCACTGGAAGGGCGACTACGAGTACCTGGCCGGCGGCAGCGAGGACACGATCACGATCACCCGCCTCGGCGACGACGAGCTGCCGGGCTGGCTGGCGCAGGTCGACGCCCGCGTGCGCGCGGCCACCGGCGCGGGCTGAACCGCGTCACCGCGCGCGGCGACACAGCGCGGTCAGCCGCTCGGCCAGCGCCGGCTCGAGGTCGCCGTCGGCGGCCAGCACCAGCACGCTGCGGTCCTCGCGCGCCTCGCGGCGGATCAGCCGGGCCAGCTGCGCCGCGGCGGCGCGCCGGGCGGCGTCGGGCTGCGCCGGATCGAGCGCGGTCAGCAAGCCGCGCACCTCGTCGATCACCGCCGGCGCGATCGCGCGATCGGGGCGCGGCCCGGCGCGGCAGCCGCGCGACACGCCGGCGGCCAGGCTGCACCCGGCGCCGACCAGCGCGCACAGCGGGTGGCCGCACGGCGCCGCGTCGCTCACCCCAGCCTCATGCGGGTGCGGACGATGCCGTCGTCGCCGGGCTCGGGCGTCACGGTGGCCGTCGGCGCCACCCGCCGCCAGAACGCCAGCGCCGCCGGGTTCTCGGGGCGCACGGTCCACGTCCACCCGCCGGGGTGCGCCGCGAACAGCGCCTGCGCCGCGCGGTCGCCCAGCCCGCGCCGCCGCGCGCCGGCGATCACGAAGAACTCCTCGACGTGCCAGGTCCCCGCCGCGTCGCGGGCGATCAGCGCGAAGCCCTGCGGTGCCGCGTCGGCGACGATCAGGTACGCCGCGTGATCGTCGCGATCGCCCCACGCCGGCAGGTCGGGGTAGCGGTAGCGCGCGTCGGCGTCGATCGGCGTCGGCACCAGCGCGCTCCACTCGTGCATGTACAGCTGCAGCAGGCGATCGAGCCGCGGGTCGTCGTGGGCGACCGGGACCAGGGTCGGCATCACCCGCACTGTCGCACGCGCCAGCCGTCCGATGCGCCCGTGGTAAGGAACGGCATGCCGAGCGCCATCTTCGATCCGACTCGCTGGACCGCGGTCCCGGGCTTCGCGTTCACCGACATCACGTACCACCGGGCCGTCGGCCAGGGCACGGTGCGCATCGCGTTCAACCGCCCCGAGGTGCGCAACGCGTTCCGGCCCAAGACCGTCGACGAGCTGTACGCCGCGCTCGACCACGCGCGCCAGACCAGCGACGTCGGCACGGTGCTGCTCACCGGCAACGGCCCGTCGCCCAAGGACGGCGGCTGGGCGTTCTGCTCGGGCGGCGACCAGCGCATCCGCGGCAAGGCCGGCTACCAGTACCAGGAGGGCGAGGGCGTCGTCGACGCCGCGCGCCTGGGCCGGCTGCACATCCTCGAGGTGCAGCGGCTGATCCGCTTCATGCCCAAGGTGGTGATCGCGGTGGTCAACGGCTGGGCGGTCGGCGGCGGCCACAGCTTGCACGTCGTGTGCGACCTGACGCTGGCCAGCGCCGAGCACGCCAAGTTCAAGCAGACCGACGCCGACGTCGCCAGCTTCGACGGCGGCTACGGCTCGGCGTACCTGGCGCGGATGGTCGGGCAGAAGAAGGCGCGCGAGATCTTCTTCCTCGGCCGCACCTACTCGGGGCAGGACGCCGCCGACATGGGCATGGCCAACGCCGTCGTACCCCACGCCGACCTCGAGCGGGTCGCGCTGGAGTGGGCCGCCGAGATCAACGCCAAGAGCCCGACCGCGCAGCGCATGCTGAAGTACGCGTTCAACCTGTGCGACGACGGCCTGGTCGGCCAGCAGCTGTTCGCCGGCGAGGCCACGCGCCTGGCCTACGGGACCGACGAGGCGCAGGAGGGGCGCGACGCGTTCCTCGAGAAGCGCAAGCAGGACTACTCGCCGTTCCCCTGGTACTACTGAGCGGCGCACGGCCGCGCGCGATCAGCCGCGCAGCGGCTTGAGGGCGGTGGCCCAGGCCACGACCTGATCGAGCATCGCCGCCAGCGGCTTGGCGTGGACCGGGGCCGGCTTGAACGTCGCGAAGTTCTCGAAGTCGGTGTACAGCGACAGCGCCACCTGGCCGCGGACGTCGGCGATCTGCAGCTCGGCCATGATCAGCCGCAGCTGCTCGACCGCGCGGGTGCCGCCGGCGCTGCCGTAGGCGACGAAGCCCGCCGCCTTGTTGTTCCACTCGCGGTACAGGAAGTCGATCGCGTTCTTGAGCGCGCCCGACGGGCCGTGGTTGTACTCGGGGGTGACGAAGACGTAGCCGTCGAACGCAGCGATCTTCTCCGACCACGCGATCGTGTGCGGCTTGGTGTACTTGCCCATCGCCGGCGGCATCGGCTCGTCGAGGAGCGGCAGGTCGAACGCCAGCAGGTCGACGATCTCGAAGGTCGCGTCGGTGCGCTGGCTGGCGGCGTCGTAGACCCACTGCGCGACCGCGGGCGCCTTGCGGCCGGGGCGGGTGCTGCCGACGATGATGGCGATCTTGATCATGGGCGCAGCGTAGCGCCCCGCGGGTGAAGGCCAAAGTCGACTAGACTGCTTCGACGATGTGGTTGTTGATCCGGATCGTGCTGGCGGTGATCGGGTTCGCGGTGCGGCAGTGGCGGCGGCGATCGCCGCCGGCGGTCCACGGCCACCACCTCGGCGAGGCGTACTACCTGCGCGAGCACCGCGACAAGAAGAAGGTCACGGCGGTGACGATCGGCATGGCCGCGCCGTCGCCGACCTGGGTCCGCATGCACGCCGAGAGCAAGCTCGACCGCTTCTTCAAGCGGATCGGCGCGGCCAACGAGCTGCAGACCGGCGACGTCGACTTCGACGACCGCGTCTACCTGACCTGCGACCACCCGGCGGTCACCGAGCTGGTGGCGGCGTCGCCCGACCTGCGCGGCGCCGTCCTGGCGGCGCTCGACGCTGGCGCCACCGCCGTCCGCTACGACGGCCAGACGGTGTGGCTCGACAAGCTCGCGGGCACCGCGCCCACCGACGCGCAGCTCGACGCGCTGCTGCGGGTGCAGCGCGCCAGCGCGCCGATCGAGCACACGCCGCGCCGCTGGTTCGCCGATCCGTTCCTGTGGAAGGCGCTGCTGATCGAGGGCGTCGTGTGGGCGATGCTCGGCTACGCGATCGGCGCGTTCGCCGAGGTCGTGATCCACCGCGAGGACGTCCACGTCCACCCCGGCCAGGTGATCGCCACCGGCCTGGTGGTCGCCACCGGGGCCCTGCTCGCGCTGGTCGGCGCCACCTGGCTGGTGCTGCGCGGCTCGTCGCGCGGCCACCGCGTGCTGATCGAGAGCGCGGTGGTGCTCGCCCTGGGCCTGCCGGTGACCAGCATCCAGGTGGTCGGCGACACCAACCGCGCGCTCGACGACGGCGCGGCGGTGACCGCCACCGCGATGATCGACCATTGCGAGGTGCGCGAGCACCGCGGCAAGCGCGGCAGCAAGAGCTACTCGTACCACCTGTGGCTCGACGGCCGCCCGGCGCCGGATCGCTTCAGCCTGCCGGCGCAGATCGAGGTCGTGCGCGAGCTGTGCCACGCGGCCGACGCGGCCCGCCTGATCGAGCTGACGATCAAGCCGGGGCGCTGGGGGCTGCCGTGGTATCAGCGGCTCGCCGCCAACGGGGTCACGTGGGAGGCCCCGACCTGAGCGGCGCGTCGCGGCGGACGTGGCGGGCCCGCACCACGTAGCGCCCCGCGGCCGCCACCCCGAGGACGCCGGCCAGGATCGCCAGCGGCGGCAGCGCCGGGCGGTAGATCAGCAGCGCCGCCAGCGCGGCCACCTCGGCGACGGTCGCGGCCTTGCCGATGGCCGCGGCCTGGAACGCGTGGGCGCCGCGGCCGTGCACGGCGAGGCGGTACACCGTGGCCAGCGGGATCAGCACCAGCTCGCGCGCGACGATCAGCGCGACCAGCGGCCACGGCGCCGGATCGTGGTGCTGCACCGCGGCGAGCGCGACCAGCACGAACACCTTGTCGGCCAGCGGGTCGAGCCACTCGCCGGCCGACGGCGTCGTGATGCCGGTGCGGCGGCGCGACCAGCGAGCGACCGCGCCGTCGGCCGCGTCGGTCAGCGCGGCCAGCGCCAGCAGCGCCATCGACCAGCGCCGGTCGCCGTAGGTCCACCAGAACCCGACGGCGATCGGGATCCGCGACAACGTGAGCACGTGCGCGAACCACATGGCGGCGACCTCACCCTCAGTGTGGACCTCGCGAGGCGCCATGTCGCGCGGCGCGTTGCCGCGATCGCCGTGATGTCGGGGTGATGTCGCAGCGCGGCGGGGTGCGCGCGTAGAAGGTCGCGACGATGACCTCGCCGGCCGTCTTCGAGAGGACCCCATGCACACCACGATCACCTTCGCCCTCGCCACCCTCGCCCTCGCCCTCGCCGCCGCCGACGCCCGCGGCGACGCGCCCCCGCCCGCCCGCGCGCTCGGCGCCGACGCGGTGGTCGCCCTGCCGGTCGGCGACTACGCCGACGTCGCCAGCGTCGCGGCCGGCGCGATGGTCCGCGTCGCGATCCCGGCCGGGCCGGCGGTCGCGACGGTCCGCGCCGGGGCGCTGCTCCACGCGATGAAGGTCGACGGCGCCAGCCTGATCTACGTCCCGGTCTGGGCCGGCGCGCGGCTGCCGATCGGCGCGAGCGGCCTGTTCGTCGCCGCCGAGCTCGGCGTGACGATCGCCCACGCCTCGGTCGACACCGGCTTCGGCGACGGCGCCGACACCAAGACCGAGCTCGGCGCGTCGCTCGGCGTCGGCCTGCGCCGCGGCGGGCTCACCGTCGTCGGCGGGCTGCTGGCGCCCGACCTCGGCGACACCGCGGCGCTGGGCGCCTCGGCCGGCTTCGACTTCGCGACCTTCTGACCAGCGCGTCGCGGCTCACCCGACCGCCGCGACGACGTGGCCGATCGGCAGCGGCCCGGGGATCGTCTCGGCCGCGACGACGGTGAAGCCCGCGGCGGCCAGCGCCGCCGCGAGCCCCGCCGCGTCGAACCGCCGGTGGCCGGGGAAGCCGGTGATCGCCATGACCCGCGACAGCACCGCCGCGGTGACCGTGCCGCGGTGCAGGTAGGTCGGCGCGATCAGCACGCCGTCGGGCCGCAGCACCCGACGCACGCTGGCCAGCGCCGCCGGCAGGTCCGGGACCAGGTGCAGCACGTTGGCCGCGACCACCGCGTCGAAGCGGGACGCGGGGTACGGCAGCTCGTAGAGGTCGGCCTTGGCGCAGGTGACGTTGGTCAAGCCGGCGGCGCGCACCCGGGCCGCCAGCGCGTCGACCATCGCCTGGGCGTAGTCGGTCGCGATCAGCGCGCCCACCTCGGGCGCGATCGCCGCGGTGAACGCGCCAGTGCCGGCCGCCAGCTCGAGCACGTCGCCGCGCCCGCGCACCGCGGCGGCCGCCAGCGCCAGCGCGCGCGGCAGCGGCCGCCCAAGGAACCGCGTCGAGCGATCGTAGCGGCGCGCGTGGCGCTCCCAGTAGGCGCGATCGTCCGACATCGCTAGATCGCGTCGAGCGAGTCGCAGTGCGTCGCGAACAGGTGCCCGCTGACGGTGCCGGCGGCGAACGTCGCGGCGAGGTCGAGCGCGATCAGGCCGTCGGGATCGGCCGGGGCCGGCTGGCCGACGCACGCCGGGCAGACGTCGAGCGCGACCGGCGTCGCGGTGGCGGCGGTCGCGGCGGCGCCGAGCGGACCGCCCAGCAGGTCGCCGACGAAGTCGAGCACGTTGGCCGTGGTCGCGACCGCCGCGGGGGTCGTCGGCACCGCCAGCTCGCCGAGCACCAGCGTGTAGTCGGGCGTCGGCGACGACGCCGTCGGGCAACCGGTGGGGCCGCCCCGGTACGCCTCGACGTGCAGCGTCGGCGCCTGGCCCGCGGGCGCGGTGACGCCGTAGACCGCGCGGTCGAAGGTCCGCGTCGTCGCGCCGAACCGCGCGGTCAGCGCGGTCGTGCGGCACGCGCCGTCGCAGCTGGTCGGCAGCGCCGCGTCGGGACCACCGGCGGCGTCGGTGCCGGCGTCGGGCATCGCCGCCTCACCGCCACAGGCGCACGCCAGCGCGAGCCAGGCGATCGAGGTCTTGCGCATCATCGCGCCACCTTACTACGCGCGGCGGTGAACGCTTGGGGCTAGCATCCGCCCATGGCTGCCACCGACGCGTCGCCGATGTTCCAGGCCGGCGGGGCCGCGTACGACGGGTTCATGGGGCGCTACGCACGACCGCTCGCCCCGCGGTTCGCCGACGCCGCCGGCGTCACCGCCGGCCAGCGCGCGCTCGACGTCGGCTGCGGCCCGGGCGCGCTGACCACCGAGCTGGTGGCGCGGCTCGGCGCGGGGGCGGTCGCCGCGGTCGATCCATCGCCGCCGTTCGTCGCCGCGTGCGCCGCGCGGCACCCCGGGGTCGACGTCCAGGCCGGGCGGGCCGAGGCCATCCCGCACCGCGACCACGCCTTCGACGTGGCGCTGGCCCAGCTCGTCCTGCACTTCGTCGGCGACCCCGCGGCGGCCGCGCGCGAGCTGCGCCGCGTCGTGCGCCCCGGCGGCACGATCGCGGCGTGCGTCTGGGACTTCGCCGAGGGGATGCAGATGCTGCGGCTGTTCTGGGACGCCGCGGTGGCGATCGATCCGAGCGCGCCCGACGAGGCCCGCGTGCTGCGCTTCGGCCGCGCCGGCGAGATCGCCGGCCTGTTCGCCGACGCGGGGCTGCAGGCGATCGACGAGAAGCTGCTCGACGTCGAGGCCGCCTACGACGACTTCGACGCGCTGTGGGCCGGCTTCCTGGCCGGCGTGGGCCCGGCGGGCGCGTACTGCGTGGCGCTCCCCGCCGCGCAGCGCGATCGGCTCCGCGACGACCTCGCGCGCCGGCTGGGCCCGCGGCAAGGCGGCTTCACCCTCGCCGCCCGGGCGCGCTGCGTGCGCGCCACCGCGCCGTGAGCGCGGCGCCGCCGCGCGCTCAGAACCGGACGCCGACGCCGATGCGCAGCCGCAGGTCCTGCACCGACAGCGCCTGCGCGCGCGACGTGTTGGGCGCGTTGGGGTCGGTGCTGTAGGTCTCGCGGTCGACGTTGCCGCTGGGCTGATCGACGCGCACGCGCTCGCGGCCGACGTTGTCGGTGGCGAACGCTTGCACCCGCACGCCACCGAGCAGGTACAGCCGGTGGTTGAGCTGGTAGTGGTACCCGAGCTCGCCGCGCGCGCCGAGGCCGGTGTTGTAGCCGATCGTCGTCGTGCGCGACTCGTTGTTGGTCATGTGCTGGATCCGCTCGGTCTCGAACGGGAACACCGCGCCCAGCGCCAGCTGCGCGTAGACCTCGCCCGGGCCGATCGGCGCGCTGGTGCGCAGCCCGACGCCGAGGCTGGTGTAGTCGACCTTGTACTGCTGGGTCTCGCCGTTGTCGTTCTGCCCGGTGATCGTCGACGCGTAGGCCCATTGCAGATCGCCGAACACCGCGAGGTTGGGCGCGAACGCGTAGCCGCCCGCGAGATCGAGCGCCGGCCCGCTCGAGTGCGGGCTGTCGAGCTTGGTCCCCTGGTCGACCTCGAGGAAGTCGCTGGTGGACAACCCGTAGCCGTAGCCGAGGCCCAGCTCGACGAAGCCCTTGGCCGGCGCCGCCTGGGCGTGGGCCGTGGCGGCGGCTCCGAGCAAGAACACGACGGTCAGCGTCGACGTGCGGATTCCCATGGGCGAGCTCCTGCGAAAGGTTTGGCTCGATCATCACGCGCCGCGCGCGTCGACACCACCCGATCCGTCGGCTCGGCGCTGTGCAAAACAGGGACAGTCAGTGCGCCGCGACGCGCGCGTCGCGCGGCGTCGGCTCGACGAGGCGCGCCGGTTCGGTCGCCAGCTCGGCGGCGGCGGCGCGGATGCGCGGCACGACCTGCTCCTGGGTGTAGCGGATCAGGTGCTCACCCTGGATCGCCTTCTCGATCGCCCACGACGTGAACGCCGGCGACCGTCGCACCGCGGCCACCAGCAGCCGCCAGAACAGCGCGCGCCGCGGCCCGGCGATGCCCAGCTGCCACAGCGCGCGCGCCGCGATGCGCGGCCCGCCGGCGCGGACCCGGGTGTCGGGGATCGGCGCCAGCGCGAGGTGGGCCAGGCACCGCGCCAGGTACGCCTCGGGCGCGTAGATCTCGGCGAGCAGATCGGCGTAGCCCTCGAGCAACGCGCGCTCGTCCATCACCGGCGCAAAGTTGGGCCGCACGTACTGATCGCCGCCGCTGGCGGCGCGCAGCCGCCCCTCGCGGGCCAGCCGCTTCCACAGCGCGGTGCCAGGCAGCGCGGTCAGGAGCCCTACCATCGCCAGCGGGATCGGCGCGGCGGCCAGGAACCGACGCTGCGCCGCGAGCGCGCCGGCATCGTCGGAGTCGAAGCCGACGATGAAGCCCGACATCACCTCCAGCCCGGCCCGCGCGAGGATCGCGACCGCCTCGGCCGGCCCGCGGCGCAGGTTCTGGGTCTTGCCGATGCCGCGCAGCGCGGCCTCCGATGGCGTCTCGATGCCGAGGAACACCGCGCCGAACCCGGCGGCGACCATCCCCGCCATCAGCGCCGGCTCGCCGGCGAGATCGACCGAGGCCTCGGTGTACAGCGCCATCGGCCGATCGTGCGCGGCCTGCCACGCCGCCAGCGCCGGCAGCAGCGCCGCGACCTCGCGGCGGTTGCCGATGAAGTTGTCGTCGACCAGGAACACCGTGCCGCGCCAGCCCAGCCGGTACAGCGCGTCGAGCTCGTCGATCACCTGCGCCGGCGCCTTGACCCGCGGCACCCGGCCGAAGATCTCGATCACGTCGCAGAACTCGCAGCGGAACGGACAGCCGCGCGAGTACTGCACGCTCATCGACGCGTAGGCGGTGAGGTCGAGCAGCTCGAAGCGCGGCCGGCGGGCGTCGGCGAGGGGGGGCCGGGTGGCCGGCGCCGGGACGCGCTGCGGATCGGCCCCGGTGACCGCCGCCCACAGCTCGCGCTCGCGGCCCTCGACCTCGCCGACGAAGACCACGTCGGCGTCGGCGAACTCATCGGGCGCGGTGGTCGCGGCCGGGCCACCGACGACGGTCCGCCGCCGCATCGCCCGGGCCCGCGCGATGATCGCGTGCATCGACGGCGCCTGGATGCGCATGCCGCCGATCAGCACGACGTCGGCCCAGGCCAGCGCGGCGTCGTCGAGCGGCGCCACCGCGAGATCGATGAGCCGGACCTCGGCCGCCGGCGGCAGGTGCGCGGCGACGGTGATCAGGCCGAGCGGCGGCAGGGTCGCGCGCTTGTCGATGATCGGCAGCGCGTGCTGGAAGCCCCAGTAGGTGATCGGGAACGCCGGATGGACGAGCAGGACGCGCATGCCGGCCACCGTGCGCCCGCGGGGGTCAGCGCGCGGTCACGACTCGGGCACGGCGCGGCCACGCTTCCTCGACGAGCGCGGCCGTGTCGACGCCACCTGACCGCGGTCAAGTCCGGCCTTGACGGTGGTCATCGGCTGTACCGCTCGCGGTCGCCGCAGCTGTACCGACCGCGGGGCCGGCGGCGCCGTACAGTCGGCGCATGCGCTACGCGTTCCGCATCGTCAACGTGTTCACGATCGACGGCGATCGCTTCTCGGGCAACCCGCTGGCGGTGTTCGAGGACGCCCGCGGGCTCGACGATCGCACCATGCAGGCGCTGGCGCGCCAGCTCAACCTGTCCGAGACGACGTTCGTCTTGCCCAGCGAGCGCGCCGACGCGCGGGTGCGCATCTTCACGCCGGGCTTCGAGATGCCGTTCGCTGGCCACCCGACGCTGGGCACCGCCAGCGTGGTCGCGGGCGATCGCGACCACGTGGTGCTCGAGATGAAGGCCGGCCTGGTGCCGGTGCGGCGCGGCGCCGACGGCGCGTGGACGCTGCGCGCGGCGCAGGCGCCGGTCACCCGCGCGGTCGAGGCCAGCCGCGCCGACCTCGCGGCGATGGTCGGGCTCCCGGCCGAGGCGATCGCCGGCGAGCCGCGCTGGGTGTCGACCGGCGTCGAGCAGCTGATCATCCCGATCACGACGCCGGCGCAGGTGCGCGCCGCGCGGCCGGTGCCGGCGCTGCTCGAGCGCTGGGGCTACTCGGCGGCGCGCAACGAGGCGATGGCGTACCTGTGGGCCCCGGGCGAGCCGCGCTGGACCGTGCGCTTCTTCTTCACCAGCGCCGGGGCCGTGCTCGAGGATCCCGCGACCGGGTCGGCGTGCGCCAACCTGGGCGGCTGGTGGATCGCGACCGGCGGCAGCCTGCCGCTCACCGCCACGCTCGATCAGGGCGATCAGGCGGGGCGCCCGTCGCGGCTGCGCCTCGACGTCGACGCCACCGGCGCGATCCACGTCACCGGCGCGACGATCGAGCTGGGCCGCGGCGCGATCGAGGCGTGAGCGCCGGCGCCACGAACAAGCGCCAGGCCGTGCGTCTTGGGTGGCGAACAAGGAGCCACCGATGAAGCGCCCGACGTCACCCTCGACCGATCACACCTTCACCACCGACGACATCGTCGCGCTCAGCCGCGCGCTGGGCCGCCTCGCCCGCGAGCTGCCCGGTCCGCAGGCCGCGATGCTCGAGCTGCTGGTGGCGCGCGCCGCCGCCGGCCCGATCGAGCGGGCCGCCCTCGCCGGCGGCGTCGTCGACGTCCCCGGCGTGCTGGCGCCGGGCGGTCACGATCACGGCCCGGGCACCCAGGACCCCGCGCCGTTCGTCGCGCTCGCGCTGGGCGTCGGGGCGATGGTCATGATCGGCCCCAAGCAGGACGATCCGTCGCGCCGCGGCGGCGCGGTGATGATCGGCCCCAAGCAGGACGACCCCAGCCCCGGCCGCAGCCTGGCGATGATCGGCCCCAAGCAGGATGACCCGGTGAAGTTCGGCGCGCGCATCGTCCCGCTGGCGTCGGAGGCCGGCCTGACCGCGCTGGCCCTGCGCGACGTCCGCTTCGGCGCGATCCTGTGCGGCGAGCGGCCGGCGTGGCTCGGCGCGCGCTGATCGTCGCCCGGGCGAAGCGCTAGCCGCGCGGCGAGCGCGGGGCGCGAGAAATAGTGGCGGAGAGCGGTCGAGCTGAGGACCGGCGCTCTACCACTGAGCTACCCCGAGCAAGCTCGGGAGGAGGAGTCGAACCTCCGACCACCGGTTGGACGTAGAAGGAAGCGCGACCATAGCCGCCGGCGAGGAGCGTAGCGCGGACCGCGCCGGTCACGCCAGGTACTCGGCCATGATCGCCTCGTGGTCGCGCGGCGTGATGCCGGCGTCGACCGCGAAGACGGTGTCGGCCTCGGCGGCGGTCGCGACCCGGGTGCCGCGGGCGTCGGCGTGCAGCCCCCACAGCCGGTGCAGCGTGGTCTTGTGCAGCACGGTCATCGCTTGCACCAGCTGGCCCAGCGACGACCGGTTGCTCTCGATCGCCGCCATCGTCTGCGGCTGCGCGTGGTACGCGACGTCGGTCCAGATCACCTCGCGCGTCACCAGGTCGAAGATCGCCGGCACGCACACGCGGCGATCGGCGGCGAGGTCGACGCGATCGACGACGGTCGCCGGCTCGAAGATCTCGCCCGAGCCGGGCTCGCGCCGCATCATCCAGCCGACGAAGCACTCGGGCAGGTTGCAGAACGGCTGCGCGGTGTACGCGTACGCGGCAGCGACGACGTAGCGCGCGCCGAAGGCCCGCACCGACGCGACGTCGAGGTCGATGAACTCGCACGCGCCGTTCGGCGCCGAGGTGATGTCGCCGCTGTGGGCGCCGCGGTACTTGGCCGAGCGCAGGTTGGTCCACGAGATGTGCTCGCGGTAGCCGAAGTCGGCGCCGTACAGCGCCGCGGTGAGGTCGATGTCGACGCGGCCGGTCGGCTTGCCGCGCACCAGGCCCTCCTTCCACCACAGGAAGAAGCGCAGCGTGGTGCCGGCCGGCAGCGGCACCCGCGAGCCGCGCACGAGCGTGCGCAGCGCCTTGCTGGCCGAGCGCTGCGAGAACGGCACCAGGTACTTGTCGAGGCGCGGGTCGAGGTAGACCTTGCCCAGCGCCGGGCGCCGCGCGAACCGCGCCCGCAGCGCGACCTCGCACGCCGCCACCACCGCCGCGCTCGTGGCCGCCGGCAGCGACGGCAGCCGGTTGGGCACGGCGATGACCTTGGCCGCGTTGCCCTTGGGGAAGATCGGCCGCACCGCCTCGGCGGCGCCGCGGTGCTCGAAGTGGGTCAGCACCTGCAGCAGCACGGGTGTCGCCACCTCGGCCGCGGTGGTCGCGAACGCGGCCAGCACCGCCGGCCGCTGCGCCGGCGTCGCCAGCCGCAGCAGGTGATCGAGCCGGCGGGCCAGCTCGCCGGGGCGCGTCCGCAGCCGGGCCAGCGCCGCCTCGACGTCGGGGGTGCGCAGCGCGCGCTCGACCTGGCGGTTGAAGGTGGCCGGGCGCTCGCCGGCGCGCAGCCGCGCGAACGCCGCCGCCGCCTTCGGGAACCGCGTGGTGAACTCGCCGGGGTGCAACCGCTCGCCGAGGCGCAGCCACGCCTCGCGGTGCCGCCACAGATCCTCGTCGGGCGCGGCCAGCCGATCGACCAGCGCGACCAGCAGCCGGCGCTCGGCGCGCCCGATGCGGCCGAACCGGGTCGGCGCGGCGAGGCTGACGTCGCCGCCGGCCCGCGCCACCGCCAGCCGCAGCACGTCGGTGGCGGTGCGGAAGTAGCGGGTGAGCAGCACGTCCGAGGCGACCCGGTGCTCGAGCAGCACCGCGGCGGTGAACGCCAGGTTCTCCTTGTGCGGGATCGCCGGCGGCAGCACGTCGGTGAGATCGGCGCCGTAGTGCGCGAGCAGCGCGCGCAGGTCGTCCTTGTCGGTCGCCGAGATCGACGTCGCCGCGCCGATCAGGTCGCGGGCCATCGCGCGCAGCTCGCCGTCGTCGCCGAGATCGATCACCTCGAGCTCGACCGCCTCGATCAGCGGCGGCCGATCGGCGATCGGATACACCGGCAGGATCCGCAGGCCGACCCAGTCGCCCAGGTAGTGCAGGATCGCGTTGACGTACAGCTCGCCGTCGCTGGCCTCCATCACCTGGCGCGGGAAGTTGGGGTACATCGGCCGCCACGCGACGTCGGCGCCCTTGAGCTTGCGCAGCGTCGACACCAGCTGGCCGTAGACCGCCGCGAGGTCGCGCTCGGACAGCGTGCGCAGCCGGGCCAGCAGCCGCGGCGACGTGGTGTAGCCGAGCCGCTCGAGGTTCTTGAGCGCCGCCGCGACGTAGCCGACCGGCAGCGCGTCGCCGCCCGCGGCCGCGATCAGCTTGCGACGGCGCCGCAGGAACAGCGGGTTCAGCGGATGCGCAGCGGCGGCCGTCACGCGTCGAGCATACCGCCGGAGCAGCTCCGATATGCTCGGCCGATGCCGCTCACGGCTTGGGGTGCGCGGCCATCCAGGTCCACAGCAGCGGCGGACCGGCCTTGAATCCGAGGATGTGGGGTGCCTGGTCGACGGTCCACAGCTCGACGCCGATGCCGGCGGGGCAGCTCCCGTGCGCGGTCGGGGTGGTCTCGGCGGTGGCGTCGCCGGTGACGTCGATCGCCGTGCCGGTCGTGGTGGTCGCGGCGCAGCCGTCGTAGGTCGCCCAGCGATCGGTCGAGCCCACCGCCGACGGGTACGCCACGTTGGCGGCGCCGACCGTGATCGTGCCGCCGGCGTAGAGGATCGTCGCGTCGGCGGTGCCGTGGACCTGCAGCACGCTCACCGGCTGGCTCGGCGCGCAGCTGGCCGGCGTGGCGAAGGTGGCGCCGGCCACCGACACGATCGCGGCGATCCGATCGGCCTTGGCGCAGGCCATCCGGTACGCCATGAAGGCGCCGTTGGAGTGGCCGACGACGTAGATCCGCTTGGGATCGACGTTGTACGCGCCGCTGATCTCGGTGATCAGCCCGTCGAGGTAGGCCACGTCGTCGACCTGGCTGTTCTCGAAGTTGCAGCACGCGTCGGTCGCGTTCCAGAAGTGGTTGCCGCTGCTGTCGGTCGTCCCGGCCGGCGCGATCATCAAGAACCCGGCCGAGGACGCGGCGGCGGTCAGCTGCAACAGCGCCGGCGCGTACGTGGTGTTCGTGCTGTAGCCGTGGAGCACCAGCACGAGCGGCGTCGGCGTGGCCGGATCGTACGCGGCCGGCACCACCAGCGTCGCCGGGCGCGCGCCGCCGAACGTGGTCGGCCGCGCGTCGGGGCCCCCGGCGTCGATCAGCGCGTCGATGGTGGCGTCGAGCGCCGGCGCGTCAGGCCCGGCGTCGACCGCCGGGGAAGGATCGCCGCCACAGGCGGCCAGCACGGACACGACCAGACCACCGACGACGATGCGCATGAGCCGGCATGGGTACCACGTCGGTCGCGGCGTCGCCCGGCAGCGGCCGGGTAGCGCGCCTCAGAAGAACGGCTTGACGGTGTCGACGCCCGACTCCTTCAGGCAGGTGTCGCGGCCGCCCTGGCTCTTGTAGTCGTAGCCGGCAGGGCACGACGGATCGGAGTAGCTCTCGCTCTTCTTGATGCACGTGTCGCGCAGGCCGGCGCCGTCCCGGACCGGATCGAAGCCCGCGTCGCACTTCACCTCGCGTTCGTCCTTGTTCGACTTGGTCTTGTGCTCGCACTTGTCCCAGTTCGACTGAACCTTGATGGCCCAGTTGTCGCGGACGTCGCCGACGCGCATCTCGCAGTGCATCGCGCCGGTGGTCGTGGTCGTGCGGACGCAGCGGTCCCTGTTGAGGCCGTCGCGGGCCTCGTAGGTCGTCCCCGACGGGCAGGTCGGCGCGGCGCTCGCGGTCGCGCCGGCCTTGTCGCACTGGAACCACTCGGGGTTGAGCGCGTCCTTCTTGAGCGTGTAGCCGGCCGGGCACCGCACTTGGTACGCGGGCCGCGCGTCGGCCAGGGACAGGGTGGTGATGAGGGTCGCCGCGAACACGCCGAGGTACAGGGTCTTCATGGGTCTGTCGTGCCTCCAAGAGGGGTTGAAGCGAGGGGTCACACTGCACGCCGACGGCCAGCGCGGCCGGCAGCGAAGTACTCGAGATCGTTCGCGCGCCCGGCGGTCCTGACGACGATCGTCGTCGCCGCGCGACGCGCGCCGACGGCGCTCAGCCGCCGCAGACCGACACGCACGACAAGCGGCACTCGCCGCCCGACCAGCCGGCCTCGCACTCGACGGCCGCCTGGCTGCCGTCCTCGCAGGTCGTCGTGCCGGTGTACGTGCCGCCGCACAGCGCGCCCGAGCCGCTGCTGCCACCTGCGCCGCTGGTCATCTCGGTCACGGCCTGCTGCTCGAGCGCGGGCAGCTCCTCGGGATCGAGCTGGTCGACCTTCTCGAGCCGCTCGCACACCTCGCGCTGCAGCGACCCGGCGAGCCGGCCGGTCGCGTTGCCCAGCTCGCGCACGGCCAGCGCCATGCCGACGCCGAACGCCACGCCCGACGCGCTCACGGCCGCGCCCGCCGCGACCGCGGGCGGGGTCCCGGCGCCGAGCGTCGTGCCGACGCCCACCAGCGCCACCGTGGCGCCGGCGATCATCGAGCCCGCCCCGACGTAGCCCGCGATCGCGATCGCCGCCATCCCGCCGACGGTGGACACGGTGTTGGCCACCAGCTCGCCCTGGTCGCCGCAGGTCAGCGATCCGGACGCCATCCGGTCCCAGCCGGTGTCGAGCACGGTGACGTCGCCAGCCTGCACCTTCAGCTCGACGTGCGAGCTGCCGCCCCGGACCCGCACCACCTGCGTCACCGTCGCGACGACCCGGAGCGGCAGCGCGTACGCCATCGCGCGGGCGGCCTTGGTCTTGGTCCCGACCCGCAGCTTGCCGACCACCGTCGACGTCTGGGTGGCGGCGTCGTAGGCGAAGTCGGCGTCGACGCGCACGCCGATCACGTAGCCGGCGTAGCAGGCGGCGCGCGGCGCCGCGGCCGGGCACTTGGTGTCGACCAGCTCGTACAGCGTCTGGCGCCGGGCGTCGCCGACGATCAGCACGATGCAGCGCGGCAGGTACAGGCCGGCGCGCGCGGCGTCGCAACGCGAGAAGCCCAGGTACGCGTCGCGGGTCTTGCCGACCAAGCTCCGCGCGAGCGCGTCGTTGACCAGCTTGCGGCCGAACCGCGGCGTCGGCGTCGCGGTTTCTACCGCCGCGGGGCTGGTCGCCTTGACGGTGTCCGCGGGCGGCGCGCTGCCCGCGCCCGGGCCGGGGGCCGCGGTGGTGGCGGTCGCGGTCGCGAGCGTGGCGAGCACGAGCGCGGCGACGGTGGCGTGGCGAGGTGCGGACAGGCGAGGCATGCGAGCTCCTGGATGCGGGACGGGACCGAGCGCGTTACTGCAACCGCGTCGCCAGCCTCCGACGCACGCAACGCCGCGACATCACGCGGTGTCGACGCCCGGCGCGACGTCGGCCGACGTCACCCGCGACGTCGATCGACGGTCGCCCTCAGGGCTCGATCGCGACGGCGTAGACGTCGCCGACCCACGGACGGTAGGCGATGTGCAGCCGGCCGTTGGCGTCCCACGTCGGGCGTTCCGGCGCACCGCACGGCGGCGGCGCCCATCGTGGCACCGGGCGCTGTCGCGTCCCGGCAGGGAAAGGCACCTCGCTGACGCCCGCGCCGCTCAGGATCGCGAGCCGGCGGCCGTCGGGCGATGGCACCGGGTTCGGCGGCAACCCGCCGATCGGGATCGGCCGCTCGCGGCGGGTCACCGGATCCCAGGCGAACAGCTCGCTGCCGTCGGTGCCGGTGAGCAGGAGCTCGCCGGTGGTGCGCACCGTGGAGATCGTCAGCCGCGGCTGCGGATGCACCGCGAGGCGCGCCGCGTCGTCGAGGCTGCCATCGGCCGGATCGGCCAGCATCAGGTTGGGGCGCTTGTGCTCGTCCCAGCGGGTGAACGCCACCTTGCCGTCGCGGGTCCACACCGGGTTGGAGTCGCCGTCGCGCAGGGTCAGCCGCTGCGGCGGATAGGCGCGGACGTCGACGGTCCAGATGCCGCCCTCGGCGCCGCTCACCTCGAACACCACCGTGCGCCCGGCGGGATCGTAGAGCGGGTGTTGCAGCGGCCCCAGCCCGGTCACCAGGACCCGGCGCGTCCCGTCCGGGGCGTGCTCCACCAGCTCGTGGCTGCCGTCGGGGTTCCACCGCACGTGGACCCACCGCCCGTCGGGCGCCGCGTCGGCCCACGAGCCCGCCTCGCGCAACACCGGCTGATCGACGGCGTCGATCGGCGCGACCACGATCTCGCCGGGGTGGGTGTCGGCGTAGACCAGCGTCCGCCCATCCCGCGAGATCTCGATGCCACCGTAGGCGTACGCGCCAGGCAGCCACAGCTCGTCGGCCTTGGTGGCCAGCGTGCGCCGTCGGATGCCGGCGCGGGTCTGGTAGTACAGCGTCGCGCCGTCGTGCGTCAGCGCCGCGCGGCCCATGATGACGTCGGCGCGGTCGAGGCAGTCGAGCGGCCGCGCGGCGTCGCCGAGCTCGACCACGCAGATCGTGTTCGTGCTGCGCTGCGCGTGGGTGGTGATCGCCACCCGTCGCCCGTCGCCGCTCACCGACAGCGCGTACTGCCACAACCCATCGGGGAGCGCGACCACCCGTGCCTCTTCGCCCGCCGCGCGCCGCCAGATCTCGGCGACGTCGGTGCGCCCGTAGAAGATCGCCGCGTCCGACGCGGCGACGGCGAACGCGTCGATGCCGAGCGTCGTCGTCTCGCCGCTGGCCACGGCGAGGGTGGCCGGCCCGTTGGCCCCGACGAAGATCACCTCGCCGTCGCGCCGCCCTCGCCCGGCGCGCCACTGCTCGCCCGGCGCATCGATCAGCGGGCGCGGCGCGCCGCCGGTGACCGGCACCGCCCACAGGTCGCCGCGGCCATCGTCGAACACCACGGTCCGCGCGTCGGCGAACGCCGGCATGTACGGGCAGCCGCCCGGGGTGGTCAGGCGACGCGGGATCGGCCGGGGCGGCGGCGCGGCCGGCACGACGGCCACCGCCATCAGCGGCGACGACGGCGATGCGCGGCGGGCCACCGCGACGCCGGCCGAGGCGGCGACCAGCGCCAGCCCGGCTGCCAGCCACGGCCAGCGGCGCCGCGGCGAGGTCACGCCCCCCGCCGGTGGCGCGACCGCGACCATCGGCGCCGGCGCGGCGCCCCGCAGCGCCTGATCGAGCGCCTCGATCAGCGCGGCGACCGACGGCCAGCGCGCCGCGGGGTCGACGGCGAGCCCCCGCTCGAGCACCGGTCGCACCGCCGCCGGGATCGCGTCGACGCCGCGGCTGATCTGGCCCGCCGAGATCGCGGCGACCAGCTCGCGGTAGGTGCGCCCGGCGAACGGGCGGACGCCGGCCAGCGCCTCCCACCACGCGACGCACAGGCTCCACTGATCGCTCAGCGCGTCGCTGGCGCCGCGCAGGTGCGACTCGGGCGCCATGTACGGCGGCGTGCCCAGCAGCGCGCCGGTGCGCGTGAGCGGCGCCGCGAGGAGATCACCGCCGGGCGCGGCGCGCGGCGTCGGGCCGGGCGCGGTCGCGGCGTCCTCGGCGAGTGGCCGATCGTCGAGCCCGCCATCGGGCGCAGCCCCGCCGTGCCCGGCCGCCGCCACCAGGCCGAAGTCGGTGATCCGCACCCGGCCGTCCTCGCCGACCAGGATGTTGTCCGGCTTGACGTCGCGGTGCACCAGCCCGGCCTGGTGGGCCACGCTCAGCCCGATCGCCGCCTGGCGGTAGACGTCGCAGATCGCCGCGACCGAGCGCGGCGCCGCGGCGGCCCACGCCCGCGCGTCGCTCCCGGCCACCTTCTCCATCGCCAGGAACACCCGCTCGCCATCGACGCCGGCCTCGAAGATCGTCACGACGTGCGGGCTCGACAGCCGGGCCAGCGCCTGCGCCTCGCGCACCAGCCGGGCCGCGCCGTCGGCCTCGCCCTGCTCGGGGTGCAGCAGCTTGATCGCGACCCGGCGCCCCAGCGTCGGATCGTGGGCCTCGAACACCACGCCGCCGCCGCCGGCGCCGAGCGCGCCGACGATCTCGAAGCGCCCGATGCGGTCGCCGACCGCGATCGGATTCGTCGACGGCGGCGCGGCCGTACTCCCCGAGTCCATGTGCGAACCACCATGCTACCACCTTGACCATCGCGACCGCATCCGCGACGGTGAAGCGATGGACGCGTCGCTCGACGGCGAGCTGTGGACCCACGCCCAGGCGCTGGTCGAGCGCTGCGTCACCGCGGCCAGCCGCGACGAGTTCCTCGACGACACGCTCGATCACCTGGTCGAGGTGCTGGGCGCCGATCGCGGCCTGATCTTGCTGGCCGACGAGACCGGCGCGACGTGCGCGGTCAACGCCCGCGGCCGCGGCCGCGCGCTGCCGGCCCGCGACCGCGAGGAGCTGAGCCGGACGCTGGTGCGGCAGGTCCAGGCCACCGGTCGCCCGCTGTTCTGGGAGCCGGCCGGCGATCCCGCCGAGCCGGGCGACGTCCCGCGCAGCGTGATCTCGCTGGGCATCGTCGCCGCGCTGGCCGCGCCGCTGCACCGGGTCGCGCTGGCGCCCGGCGCCCGCGGCGAGCCCGGCGTGGTCTACGTCGACTACCGCGATCCGCGCGCCACCGTGACGCCGCGCCACCTCGAGCTGGTGTGCCTGGCGGCGCGGCTGATCTCGATCGTGCTCGAGCGGCGCCAGGCGGTCGAGGTCGCGCGCGCCGACCTGCGCGCCGCGCTGGCCCCCGGCGACACGGCGCCGCCGCCGTCGCTGGACGACCTGCTGCGGCCGCGCTCGATGGACGCGGTGCGCCGCGAGGTCGAGCTGTGCCTGCACAGCGAGCTGCCGATCCTCATGCTCGGCGAGTCGGGCACCGGCAAGACGCTGCTGGCCCGCGCCATCGCCGAGGCCAGCGGGCGCGCGCCGATCGTCCGCGCGATGCTGGGGCAGGCCGACGACCTCAACACGATCACCTCCGAGCTGTTCGGCCACGAGCAGGGCTCGTACTCGGGCGCGCTGCAGCGGCGGGTCGGCCTGGTCGAGTACGCCGACGGCGGCACGCTGATCCTCGACGAGATCCTCAACCTGCCCAGCCACGCGCAGCAGCTGCTCCTCGACTTCACGCAGTTCGGCACCTACCGCCCGCTGGGGTGGCCGAAGCCCGAGCCCAAGCGCTCGCGCGCGCGGTTGATCGCCGCGACCAACGGCGACCTCGACGCCGCGATGCGCGACCAGCGGTTCCGCCGCGACCTCTACTACCGGCTGAGCGCGATCACGATCTCGCTGCCGCCGCTGCGCGACCGGCGCGCCGACATCCCGGCGATGGCCGAGGGCGTGCTGCGTCGGATCGACCCCGCGCGCGCGCTGGGGCTCACCGTCGAGGCGCGCCGCCTGCTCGCCGCCGACGACTGGCCGTGGCCGGGCAACCTGCGGCAGCTCGAGGCCGCGCTGCACCGCGCCCGGCTGCGCGCGCTGGCGATCGATCGCGACGCGACGATCATCGACGCCGCGCACTTCGCGGCCCGCGACCTCGGCGGCGATCCCGGCCGCGATCCGTCGCCGCCGCCGCACGACCTCGGCGCGGCCTGGCGCGACCTCCAGGCCCAGCAGGCCGAGCTCACCGCGCGGCAGGACGCGCTCATCGAGCTGGCGCTGGCTCGCCACGGCGGCGTCGTCGCCCGCGCCGCCAGCGAGCTCGGCGTCGCGCGCACCAGCCTGGTCGGACGTCTGCAGGCGCGCGGCAAGGATCGGTAGCGCGTCGCGGTGGTCGCCGGCGGTCGGCTACGCTCGGCGCGATGACCACCGACGACGCCGCACCGCCCGACTGGGGCGCGCTCGAAGACCAGCTGCTGGGCGAGCTGCGCACCGCGATCGCCCGGCTCGCCGACGATCACGCCGACGCGCCGATCGCGGCGATCGTGCTGTGGGCCGACCCGTACAAGGGCTGGTACGAGGTCGTCGCCGACACCGCCGCGCGCAACGCCGCCGGCGCCCGGGCCCGCAACGCCGAGCTGCGCGCGCTGCTGCCCCGGCTGACCGAGGCCCCCGACCACTGGCAGACCGCCCGCACGACGGCGTTGCGCACCCAGGCCAGCACGTTCGATCCGCGCTACGGCGACTACGCCCTCGCCGAGGGCGAGCTGCACGAGTTCACGATCAGCCTCACGCCGTTCGTGCGGTCGCCGGCCTACGAGGCGCTCAACGTCGGCGGCGAGGACGGCTGGCTCGAGGGCCACGTCCGGTTCGTCATCGCCCGCGCGCCGACGCGGCTGGTGGCCGAGGACGGCCTGGCCCAGATCAACCGCGCGCCAGCGCTGCACCTCGGCTACGCGTACCCCGACTCCAGCGACGCGATCATCGTCGCGGTGGTGGCGGACGCGGACACCGACGCCGCCGCAACCGCGGCGGACGACTGACCGCGCGCGCCGTCAGCGCACGCCGGCGTCGGGCGGGTTGAAGCAATCGAAGGTCGTGCCGCGACAGGTCCCCTCGACGCACGACGCCGTGCCGCGCGTGCAGTCGCACAGGCCGTTGGTGCCGCCGATGCAGCGCGAGGTCCACTCCGCGTTCAGCGCCCGCGCGGTCGCGTCGGCGGCCCACGCGGCCGCGTTCACCGGGTCGCCGCCGCAGCTCGACGACCACGTCGCGCCGCAGTTGCAGGTCGGCGTGCCGCCGAAGTCGACCGGGTAGCCGTCGAGCATGCAGTCGCTCGGCGTCGCGCACTGCCGCGAGGTCGCCGCCGCGCGGGCCTGCAGCTGCGCCGCGATCTCCTCGCAGGTGAGCGAGGCGAGCCCCGCGTCGGGCCCGTCCCCGGTCCCGTCGGTGGCGGCGTCGATGGCGGGGCCACCGCCGTGGTCGCACGCCGCGAGGATCATCACTGCAAGCACGTACCTGCCCATGGATCGATTCTGCACGTCGGCCGCGGTCGTGGGCCGCGGAACGCGCCCCCGCGTGCGCCGCGACACATCCCGACACCCAAGGCTTCGGCCGCCCAGGCCGTCCAAGCGCCGTGCCAGTTCGCTCGCTGCTCGTCGCCGCCGCGCTGCTCGCCGCGCTCCCCGCCGCCGCCCACGCTCAGCCCACGCCTCCAGCCATCCCGCCGGCCCCGACGATCGCGAGCCTGGTGGCGTCGATCGATGCCGATCCCGACCCGCTGCACGCCGACTACACGCCGGCGGTGTGGGCGCTGTGCGGCCACGGCCTCGACGGCGCGCGCGCGGTGCTGCCGCTCCTCGACGCGCCCGATCAGATGACGCGGATGCACGCCAGCCGCGCGCTCGAGTGTGCGGTCGCGGCGTGGTTCGGCGTGAAGCGCGGCCAGACCGACGATCCGCGCTCGGGCGCGACCCGCCGCTTCGAGGCCGCGTGGATGACCAACGGCCCGTACGCGTGGGACGGCGCGCCCGCCGCGCGCCGGGCCGCGCGCGACCGCTGGGCCGCCTGGCTGACCGCCCACGCGAACGCCGCGCCGCCGCCACCCGACCAGCCGAGCACCGCGGCCATCCACGCGGCGCTCGCGCCGCTGTTGCCCGCCGCGCAGGCGTGCGTCACCCGCGGCGGCCGGGTGACCGCCGCGATCACCTTCGCCCGCTCCGGCGCGATCCGGCGGATCCGGGTCGCCGGTGCCAGCCGCGCCGACGCGCGCTGCGTCGAGCGCGCGCTCGCCAGCGCGCGGGTCCCACGGTTCACGCGGCGCACCTCGACGCTGATGATCGGCGTGACGCGCTGAGCGCGCCCGGCCGCCGCTAGCGTCGGCGCCGAGCGCGCCAGCTCACGGGCAGTACCCATCGGGCGCGGCGGCGGCGGCGGCGATCTGCGCGGGCGTCAGCGCCTCGATGTAGTACGCCGGGTCGTCGATCGCGCCGGCGAAGTCGAAGCTGAGCGCGTTCGTGCCCGAGCCCCGGACGGCGCCGATCGTCACCGGGTCGGGCGCCCCGTCGTCGGTCATCGCGCCGAGGAAGCCGCCGTCGAGCGGGACGGCCACGGCGATCGCGCCGTCGACGTACAGCGCGAGCTGCCGCTGCGCGACGTCGCGCACGCCGACCAGGTGGTGCCAGGCCCCATCGACGACCGCGGTGGTCGTGGCGGTCGCCGACGCCACGGTGGTGCCAGGCACGCGGATCTCGAAGTACGGGAAGCCGGCCCCGGTCACGTAGATGTACCAGTGCGAGGCGCCACACCGGTCGGCACCGCCGCAGTCGTACTTGCCGACGATCGGGGCGTACATCACGCCAGGCTCGAGGGTGGTCAGCTTGACCCAGGCCTCGACCGAGAACGAACCGACCGGCCACAGCTGGTCGGCGGGGTCGGCGGTGATCGCGTCGTCGAAGCCGTCGAACACGAAGCCCGTCCCGTGACGTCCGGCCGCGTACCCGACGCCGCCGACGGCGCTCCCGGGGTACACGCCGGTGACCTCGGCGGCGTCGCCCTCGCCGCGCCACCGCGCGCGCAGGCTCGCCGGGCTGGGGACGCAGCGCGCGGCGTCGAGCGTCGCCACGTCCACGCCCCCCGCGTCGGCGGGCGTCGCGTCAGGCGTCGCGTTGCCGATGTCGCCACAGGCGCCGGCGAAGACCAGCAGCCACCACCTCGCGCGATCCAGCTGAACGTGAGAACCCATGCACGCGCCGGTTGCACAGGCCAGACCAGCGCGGTCGCGCCACCACGCGTCCGCGCGACGGTCGCCGTCCACGCTGGCGGACTCGACGGCGACGGATGTCCAGTGCGGTCGACACACCCGCCGACATCGCCAGCGGCGGTGCCCCGCCTCGGCGCGCGTGCGACGGCTGCCGCGATCGGAACGTCGCTTGCAGACCTCTGCCGCACCTTGCCCGTCACCGACGGTGTCATCGAGGGACTACGGCTCGGGAGGCCCTGCATGTCTCAGCTGCGTCTCGTGTTCGCCGCCGTCGCGCTCACGCTGTGGGCCACGCCGGCGCTGGCGGATCTGACCTGGAGCGCGGAGGTCGTGCCGGGGGAGCCGACGGCGCAAGAGCCTCACCCGCCGCCGTCGATCCGGGTCAAGGTGGTGGGCGAACCGCTGCCGGCCAGGGAGACCTGGGGCGCGTTCGTGCTCCGCCACGACCCGACCGACGTGAAGGGCCGCGATGGGGTCAGGCCGACGCGCGCGATCCCGTACCACCTGTCGTCGGAAGCGCTCGGGCTGGTCGTGCTGGTCGAAGGCCACGAGTACTACTTCGGCAACGACTCCTACAAGCAGGCGCAGACCTGCGCGGGGAGCCAGCCCGCTGGCGCGCCGCCGTGCAAGGTGGCCAAGGTCACGCCGGGGGTCTACGGCGCGATCTATGGTGGGCTCGCGGCGATCGATCCCGAGGACGGCATCCCGACGACGATCTCGCGCGCCGGGCCGCCTGGCTCCAAGGGGGCGTTGATCGTCTACAGCACCGCGGCCGAGACCCGCTTCGACGGCGCGCTGGGCGATCTGTCCGCCGATCGACTGGGCGACCCGCGCTTGCAGGAGGGCAAGACCTCGCGCGAGCTGGTCGCGGGGCTGCGGCTCGCGCAGCAGACCCTCGCCCGGATGGGCACGCGGCGGAAGGCGCTGCTGGTGTTCTCGGACGGGTTCGACGCCAGCGGCGGCGGCGCGATCGCGGCGATCAAGCGGCAGCTCGACGACGCCGACGTCGAGGTGTTCGCGTTCTATCCGACCTACGCCACCGATTACATCCCGGACGATCCGGCGACGCTGCGCACGTCGCGCGCGGCGCTCGACAAGCTGGCCGACGGCAAGGTGGCCCGGGTCGACGACCAGGACGAGCTGCGCGCGGCGATCACCGACGCGGTGCTCACGCTCAACAGCCGCTACACGCTGGTGTTCCCCGGGCAGACGATCGATCCGCGGACCCGGGCCAAGGCCGGCTTCGTCTGGGATGGGCGCGAGCACCCGCTGCAGCTGCTGCTCGGCGACGAGCCGATCGTCAACTACGTCGAGCCGGACGGCGAACGCCCGGTCGTCGTGCTGCTGGCGCCGCGGTGGGGTGGCGCCGCCGGCGGCGGACGGTGGTGGCTGTGGCTGGCGATCCCGGCCGGGCTGGTGGCGATGGGCCTCGGCGCCGCCGCGCTCCGACGGACGCCGGCGGCGCCGCCTGGCCCCGCGATCGCGCCCGCGGCGCCGCCCGCGCCGATCGCCGCAGCGCCGCCCAACCCGGTCCGCACGATGATGGTCAACCTCGCCGGCGGCGACGGCCTGCCGGTGGTGGGCTGGATCGTCCCGATCCAGGGCGATCGCTCGTTCCAGACGTTCAAGCTGCAGTACGGCGAGACCCGCATCGGCACCACGTCGGATGCGCACATCGTGCTGGGCGACGGCTACATGAGCACCGACCACGCGCGCATCGTCATGTCGCCGAGCGGCTTCACGCTGGTCGACAACAACTCGACCAACGGCACGTTCGCGAACGAGCGCCGCGTCCAGCGCCACGAGCTGGTCGACAACGACTTGCTGATGTTCGGCAAGACCGTCTGCAAGTTCAAGACGATCCTCGGCACGTGACGGCCGCCGTGGCGCGGTCGCCGCGAGCGTCGGCGAGCCCACGCTCGTTACAGCACGCAACCATTCGACATCGCGCCTGATTCCGGACGGGCCGCGGCGAGTAGTGCCCCGGTACGCAGCGTCGCACGGTGGCGCCGTGCAACCGATCGAACTGCCCTTGTTCCCGCTCCACCAGGGCCACGCGCGCGACCGCGAGGACCTACGCCTCCTGTTCGAGCTCACCGCCGTGGTGGCGACCTGCGGCGCGGTCGCCGGCGCGCTGCTCGGCTCTGCGGCGCTGTTGCGCCGCGAGTTCTTCACCTCGGTGCCGCTCGTCGTCGCCGCGGCGACGCTGGCGGCGGCGGTCCTCGGGTTCCGCTGGCTGGGCCGCCGGCTCGCCGCGCGATCGGCCGAGACCCCGCTCGCCCGGGTCTTGCGGGTCCGGCCCCACGACGTCGTCGCCGTCGGCCACGTCGTCCGCCACGTCGCGTACGCGACCTACGGCGGCCCGCGCTCGGGCGACGAGTACGCGGTCCGGATCGTGCTCTCCGACGGCGCGCAACTCGAGGCCGGCGACACCGCGCTGGGGACGGTCGCCGCGGTGATCCGCGAGGCGCTCGCGCGGCGCGGCGTCGCGCTGACGCGCCAGGGCGAGCTGTTCCCTCGCGGCACCGTCCGCGCATGAACGGCGCGGCCGACGCGGACGCCGCGGACGACGCGGACGATGCGGACGGCGCGGCCGACGCGGACGACGCGGCCGCCGCGGTGGGCGCGCGGGTGGGCGGGCTCGCGTACGATGCGGTGGCGATGACGACCTCCCCCGCCGCGACCGTCCTCGGCGCCGTGCCGCGGCCGGCGTACCGGATGCTCGCGGTGGGCGCGCTTGCCGCGCTCGCGCTAGCCGCGTTCACCGGCCACAAGCTGCTGGTGATGGCGAAGCTACGCGGCGAGCTCGCCGGGGTCGAGCCGCGGACGCTGCGCCTCGCCCACCCGCTGCGGCGGCTGTCGACCGACACGCTCGAGTTCGCGTTGGCCGAACCGACGCGGAGCGCGGGCGCCTGGACGATCCAGCTCACGACCGATCAGGCCGCGCGGCACCGCGTCGGCGACAGGCTCGACGTGCGCTGCGACGGCAGCGAGTGCTACCTGCCCGACTCGGTGTACATCAGCGACGGCAACATGCAGTTCGACGCCGTGCTGCTGACGCTCGAGCTGGGCAGCGCCGCCGCGTGCGCGCTGGTGATCGCGCGCCGGTGGCGGAGGTACCGCGCGGCCCGGCGCGGCGATCACCTGCCGCGGGTCGCGGTCCGGCGCTGAGCGGTCACGCCGCCGCGAAGAACGTCGTCGCCGCGGCCAGCGCCGCGTGATCGGCGGCGATCTCGCCGGGGCGGTTGGCGTGGCCGAGCAGCGCGCCGCGCCAGCGCATGTCGAGGTAGTCGGCGGTCCGGCGCAGGGCGTCGACCACCGGCGCCGCGGTGCCCACGGCCTCGTCGTCGGAGTCGACCACGACGGCCCACAGCGAGCGGCCGGCCATCGTCTTCGTGAAGGCCAGCTCCGGCACCCGCATCCACCCGCTCATGTGGTCGAGGTACAGCTTCACCGGCCACGCCACGCTGTACCAGTTGACCGGCGTCACGATCACCAGGTCGGTCGCGGCCAGCGTGGCCTCGACCCAGCGCAGCCCCGCCCCGGCGGGGGCCGCGTAGCCCGTCGAGTGCCGGGTGTCGAAGAACGGCGGCAGTGGATCATCGATGAGCCGCTCCCACCGCGCGGTCGCGCCGGGCGGCAGGTGCGTCGCCGCGGCCCGCGCGAGCCGCTCGCTGTTGCCGCCGACCCGGGTGCTGCCGAGGACGAACAGGAACCGATGCGCCGCGTCCATGCCCCGGAGCTTGCGCCGATGCGACGGCGCCGCAAGCCCCATTCCACGCGGCGGATCGACGCGCGGCGAAGGCGCGCGATCGCGCGGCCGGCATCCCACGTGGGAGATCGCGCGGCCCGCCCGGCCGGCGTCCCACGTGGGAGATCGCGCGACGGTCGCGGCGGCGTCCCACGTGGGAGATCGCGCGACGGTCGCGGCGGCGTCCCACGTGGGAGATCGCGCGGCCGGCGCAGCCGACGTCCCACGTGGGAGATCGCGCGGCCGGCGCAGCCGACGTCCCACGTGGGAGATCGCGCGGACGGCCCGGCCCGCGTCCCACGTGGGAGATCGCGCGGACGGCCCGGCCGGCGTCCCACGTGGGAGATCGCGCGGCTGGCGCGGCCCGCGTCCCACGTGGGAGATCGCGCGGACGGCCGCCGCTCGGTCCAGCGTCGTGGAGGGCACGGGTGTCAGCCACGGGGTAGATCTCGGGGGGGGGCGGGGCAGGAA
>JAEUJY010000034.1 GCA_016794525.1 Myxococcales bacterium | reverse complement strand
ACCACGCGGCCCGCCGGCGCGGTTGGCGCCCGCGGACACGGGGGCCCCCCGCAGCGCGGCGCCCCCGCGCGCGGCCGCGGCCGACGGCACGTCGGTGCAGCGCGTGGCGCGCTGGCTCCTCGCGCGCCAGGACGACGATCACCACGTGCCGCGGGCGGTGATGGCGTCGCTCCTGGGCATGGTGCCCGAGACGCTGTCCCGCGCGCTGGCGCGGCTCGCGCGCGCCGGCGCCGTCCAGGTCGACCGCAAGCACGTCGCGATCCGCGACCGCCACGTGCTCGCCGACCACGCGCGCTGAGCCCGCGGGGTCACGGCCCGCGCACCGCGGCGACGCCGCGCCGGACCGCGCCTGGCGCGACCAGGTAGTCGCCGCCGACCGCCATGAGCCCGCCATCGCCGCCGGCCCACGCGCCGTGGAGATCCATCGGCGTTGCGGCGTCGCGCTCGTCGATCCACGCGCCCCCCCCCCGGGGTCGACGTAGCCGCAGGCCCTGGGCGCCGACCACCAGCACGTCGTCGGGGCCGCACGCGACGCCGGCGACGAACGCGAGGCTCGGCAGCCCGGTGGCCTCGGTCCAGGTCGCGCCGTCCCATTGCCACACGTGGCTGCCGCCGACCGCGTAGGCCTCGTCGCGATCGCAGCCGGCGACGGTCAAGATGCTCGCGGCGGTCGGCTGGTGGTGGGCGGCGAACCCCGCGCCATCCCAGTGCCACAGCGTGCCCTGCTCGCCGCTCAGCCACACGTCGGCGGCGGCGCTGCCCCACACCTTGAACAGCGCGGCGCCGCGGGCCGGCACCGCGCGCCGGGTCAGCGCCGCGCCGTCCCAGTGCAACACCAGATCGTCCTCGGGATCGGCCGCGCCGTTGGCGATCCCGCCGACGATCCACACGTCGTCCGGACCGCTGCCCCACACGCCGTACAGCGTCGCGGCGGTCGCCGACGGCACCACCGCGAAGCCGGCGTCGTCGCCACGCAGCACCAGGCCCGCGGCGCCGACCAGCCAGCGCGTCCCATCGCGCGCGCCCCACACCCACCACAGCCGCTCGGACCGCCCGATGGCAACCGGCGTGGCGACGCCAGTCCAGCGCACCACCCGGGCGTCATCGTCGCCGGGCCCGCCCCCGACCAGCCACAGGTCGTCGGCGCGGTCGCCCCACGCAGCCAGGAGCGGGCCGCCGTCGTCGGCGAGCGCCGTCCGCCAGGTCGGTGCGGGCGCGGGTGCACCGTCACACCCGGCCAGCGCCAGCGCCGCGATCAGCCAGGCCAGGCGGCTCATAGCGTCGACACGAAGGTGATCAGATCGTCGAGCTCGTCGGCGGTCAGCTGCGACGTCCCGCCGTGGGTGTCAGGCTGCCCCCAGCGCTGGTTGCAGCCGATCTCGCCCGGCGCCAGCGCCGGGTGGCCAGGCGTGGCCAGCGCCTCCCGCAGCGAGCGGGCGCGCCCGTCGTGGAAGAACCGCGGCGCGCGATCCCAGATGCCGCGCAGCTGCGGGATGCCGAAGTGGATGCCCTCGGGGCCCTGCTCGGTGGCGCCGATGCCGCCGACCGAGAACGTGTTGCGGAAGCCCTCGGTGACCGTGTCGGCGATCGCGCCAGCGGGATCGAGCGTCGGCGTGATCACCGGCGGCACGCGGACCGGAACGCCGGCCGGGCTGAAGTCGGGCTCGATGGCGACGGTCGTCAACGGCAGCGGGTGACAGGTCGCGCACCCGACCTCGACCCGCTCGTACAGCGCGCGGCCCCGGGCTGCGGCCGCCAGGTCGAGCGCGCGGTTGGGGTTGGGCGGCAGCCGTGGCGCCGCCAGCAGGAACAGCCCGATCGCGCGGGTCACGCCGTCGAAGTCGAGCGCGATCGGCTCGCTGGTGCCGCTCAGCCGCAGGCTGTCGCCAAACGTGGTGCGCCGCCCGGTGAGGCGCTCAGCGGCGGCCAGCAAGAAGTCGTTGCGGGTCAAGTGCGGCGAGCCATAGCCGCGCGTCGCGCACTCGGGCGGCGGATCGGTCGTGCAGTGCAGGACGTGCTCGCAGCCGGCAGTGCTCGGCGCGGCGAGGCAGGCGTTGACCGACGGATAGCGCGACCAGATCAGCGGATCGAGCGCCTCGCAGCAGAAGTTCTCCTTGCGGTTGAACTCGTTGAGCACGGGGAAGAAGTTCTTTTCGTCCATCGCCGCCTCGAGAAACCACGGCCGGGTGTCGAACGCGCCGCGGTAGGCCTGGACCTGGCGCGACCCCCACAGCCGGTTGGTCTGCAGCGGCATCGCCACGACGCGATCGAGGTTGCCGCCGTCGCGGTGGCAGCTGACGCACGCCTGATCGCCGTCGACGGTCAGCGGCGCGGTCACGTTGTTGAACAGCTCGCCCAGCTCGACGTCGGTGGCCGGGAACGCGCCGCCGGCGACGTCGCCGACGACGATCCGCACCGCCGCGGCCGCCGGATCGGGCGCGGCGGCGGTGGCCAGCACGGCGACGTCCTCGCCGAGGCGATCGACGACGTAGCTGGTCGCACCGTCGGCGGTGGCCACCACGTCGACCGGCGCGTGGCCGGTGGCGTACAGGCGATCGCCATCGGGGGCCGTCAGCGCGCCGGTGGCCAGCGCGAGGTCGAAGCGCTGCACCTGGTTCGACGCCGCCATCACCGCCGCGAACCGCTGCCGTCCGTCGCGCGGCGGGCCCAGCGCCGCCATCCGCGTCGGCAACGCGCCACCGACGATCCACGTCGCCCGCGGCGGCAGCGCCGCGACGCGCTCGGGCGGCCAGGTCTCGGGCGGCGGGATCGCCGTGCCGCGGTCGGGGTGATCGGGATCCACGTCGCGGTAGTCGCGACAGCACAGCGTGTCGCTGGTGACGGTGCCGACCAGCGCGCGATCGGCGACCGCGTACACCGACAGCTCGTTCTGCAGGTCCTGGAACATGACGTTGCCGGTGCCGTCGCCGGGCGCGCCGTCGCCGTCACCGTCGACGCCGGCAGCCGGCGCGAAGCCGGTGCCACGGCCGATGTGGCTGACCACCAACCACCGCCCGATCGCGAGCAGACCTCCGACCGGCGACCGCACCTCGATCCGTCCGAGCGCCGCGCCGTCGGCGTCGAGCTCGTCGACCGCCTGCCCGGCGACCGCGCCGACCCAGACGTGCCCCGCCGCGTCGACCGCGAGCTGATCCGGGTTGGTCGCCACCGGCGTCCCCATCGGCTCCCACGGCGCGCGGGCGGTGTAGTCGTCGCCGGCGATCGTGAACCGGCCGTCGGCGCCGACGTCGAGGTCCCACGTCAGCACCGCGTCCTTCCAGCGGTTGGCCAGGTACGCGGTGCGGCCGTCGGGCGCGAAGGCGATCGCGGTCGTGTACCAGGGCACCGGGTGCTCGAGCACGACGCGCTCGGTGGCGGTGTCGATCACGCTGGCCCAGTTCGACAGCAGGTTGGCGACCACCAGGTAGCGCCCGGCCGGGTGCAGCGCGACCGCCACCGGCGCGCGCCCGACCGTGACCTCGCGGCGCACCGCGCGCGCGGCGACGTCGACGACCGCCACCTGGTCGCCGGGCGCGTCGTCGGTCCCCGGCAGCGCGACGTAGAGCGCGCGCCCGTCGGCGGCCAGCGCCGCCGCGCGCGGGCGATCGCGGTGCGGCTGCGGCGCGTAGAGCGGATCGGCCGGCGTGAACGGGTTGGCGTCGGGGCTGAGCGAGCGGTGCGCCCACGGATCGGGCGGCGCGGCCGGCCCGGCGCACCCGACCACCAGCGCCAGCAGCGCCACCGCCGCGCGCATCACAGGCCCCCGTCCGGGGCGCCGTCGCCGCCATCGCACACCGGCTGACCGTCCGGTCCCTCGATGCACGACGGATCGTAGCGCAGCACGGTGTGGCCGCTGGCGACGCAGCGCGCGCCGAGGCGAAGCTCGAGGGTCACGCCGTGATCGATCAGCCCCGGCAGCGGGTCGTCGTTGAAGAACACCTGCAGCGACACGCTCTCGACGCCACCGTCGGCCGCCGGGCCAAACGCCGGCTGGACCGGCTGCGATCGCGGGCTGCCGCCGTCGAGCGTGACCCGCACCGCCGCGCTGACCGCGCCGGGGTCGACGTCGAGCCGGGCCCGGGCGTAGACGTAGCGGAAGCCCTGGAAGCCGAGCACCAGCTCCGCGCCGTCGGCGGCGTCGGCGATCGGGCGGTACCCGACCCCTGGCGCGCGGACCGCGAGCACCAGCCGATCGCCGCAGTCGAGATCGTCGCGCCCGTCGATGGTGGTCGGCGACGGCCCAGGACAGGCGGCCATGATGACGAGCGCGGCGAGGAGAGGCGTGCGCATGGTGACCTCACAAGGGGACGAGCACGGTCAAGCTGCTGACCACCGCGTCGCGGCCGCGCTGGCGCAGATCGTCGCTCCACGCGAAGCGCATCCACGCCGCCGCCGCGGTGATCTCGGTGGCGTGCCACGGCGCACGCACCCGGGCGGTCGCCCCCAGCGTCAGCGTCTGCATCGCGCCCAGCACGTGCTCGCGGGTGCGCCACGCGGGCGCGCCGGCGTCGCCCGCGTAGCTGGCGCGGTGGAAGCTGGCGCCGTCCTGGAGGTAGCCGCGGAGCTCGGCGCCGACCAGCACCGCGTCGTCGGCGAGCGCGCGCACCACCCGCGCCGAGCCGGTGTGGCTGGTGATCCCCCAGGTGTCCCGGGCCAGCCGGTAGTCGGCGTGTCCGAACCACGCCACCCCCAGCGCGCGCCGCACGCGCACCAGCGCCGCCACCGCGTCGCGGGTGTCGGGCACCACCTCGGGCAGCGCGTACGCCGCCGCGCCACCCATCGTGATCGGCACGAAGCGGTACGGGTTGGCCTGGTAGCCGGTGGTGCGGATGCCCTCGACGACCACGTCGAGGTAGCCGCGCCGGTCGATGATCTGGGTGAAGCTGACGACGCCGCGGTGCTCGCGCCGATCGCGCGCGAAGGATGGATCGCCGACACGCCCGACCTGGTCGAAGCCGGCGGTGTAGGCGACCTCGAGGGTCGCGTTGCGTCGCGCCAGCTCGGCCCGCCAGCGCCCGCCGAGCCGCAGCGACGTGTAGTCGTGCTCGTCGGAGACGATCGCCGTGGCGCCGACCTGCTGGTACGCCGCGACCGGCACCGCGACGCCGACGCCACCCTCGACCCGGCGCTCGTCGAACGCGTACGGCGACGCGCTGGAGGTCACGTCGATCGACGCGGCGCTCACCGCGTCGACGACGGCGTGGACGTCGACCACCACCGCGCGTGGCAGGGTCGCGGCGGCGCGGGCGCTCGGCGTCCACACCGTGACGTGGTCGTCGTCGGCGTAGACCCGCAGGCCGACCGCGGCGGTGGAGCCCTCGTCGACCTGCGCCCACGCCGCGCCGGCGTGCAGCAACGCCGCGAGCGCGATCGTCAGTTGCAGCCGCATCCGCCTCCTCCCGCGCCGACGGCGCCCTCGCTGCCCTCGCGGACCTGGTAGACGTGATCGTGCGCGGCCTGGGCGTCGGGCCACGGCGGCTGCGCGAGCGCCGGGTGCGCCAGCGTCTGCCGCTCGTGCGGCCGGACGCGCACGCAGCCACCGACCGCCAGCGCGACGACCACGGCCAGCGCCCACGCCCTCACGGCGCCTCCGGCAAGGTCAGCGTCGCGACGTAGGCGCGCAGGCCCTGGTAGTCACGCTCGTCGGCGCCGCGGAACAGCGGGCCGGGCACGTGGCCGCAGCCACCGGCGTCGATCGCCAGCGGCTTGCACAGCACCGGACACGCGTCGATCGGCTCGCCGGCGCGCAGCGGCTCGAGCGCGAGGCCGGCCACGACCCGCGCGTTGGCGGCGAGCTCGTCGGGCGTGAGCGGCTCGTGGAGGAACTGCCGCGCGGGATCGGCGCGGCGCCGCCCCGGGCTGTACAGCGCGAAGGCGCGGTCGGCGTCGGCGTGGCACGACGCGTCGGCGCAGCGGCGCTCGAGCACCGGCTCGGCGCGCGCGGCGAACACCGCCGGGTCGCCGACCGGCAGCGCGACCGGGGGCGGGGGCTCGACCGCGCAGGCCGCGATCGTGAGCAACAGCGCGCGTCTCATGGCACCGCCACCCGCGGCGCGCGATACACGGCGCCACCATCGATCCACTGCGCGAACGCGCCGATCACGTCGGGATCGAGCGGCGGCACCGGCGCCCCGACCGGCGGACAGCGGAAGTCGAGCGCGCGTGGCGCCGCCAGCTCCTTGCCGAGCAGCTTCTCCATCAGGAACGAGCCGCGGGCGCTGGCGCCGCGCTCGTCGACGTAGCGCTTGCCGCCGGTCGAACCCGCCCCCCACGCCTGCAACGCCTCGTACGCGGCGTCGTAGTACGCCGTCGGCGTCGGCGTCAGATCGAGGCCGCCGACGGGGGCCGCGCCGGCGTGGCAGCCGACGACGGCGCACGAGCGCGCGAGGCTGGGCGCCAGGTCGCGCCCGAAGTCGAAGTCCTTGGCGCCGCCCTCGCCGAGGCGGACCGCCGGCAGCGGCCGCCGCGGATCGCCGCGCCGGTACGCGGCCAGCGTCACCGACGCCATCGTGATCGCGTCGGGATCGATCGGCCCGAGCGCGTGGCCGGGATCGCCGTCCAGCGAGCCGTGACAGCCGGCGCACAGCCGCGGGTAGTGCTCGGGCTGGGTGCCCTGGGGAAACTTCTCGCCACCCTGGACGTTGATCCACAGCTGCGACTGCGCGCCGATCGCGAGCCCGTCGGCATCGAGCACCTGCAGCTGGATCGGCGTGCGCGCCGGCACCGCCGCGAGGAGCGAGCCGTCAGCGGCCAGCGCGTGCTGATCGAGCGGTGTCCGCGGCAGGTGGACGCCGTTGCTCCACCACGTCGACGCGGGATCGCCGTTGGCGATCTGCGCCGGGTCCACCGCCGGCGCGGCGTCCCAGGTCGGCCAGGCCAGGAGCCGGACCGCGGCGACGTCGGTGCGCATCGGCCGCGCGATCACCGGCGACAGCGAGCGGTTGATGGCCTCGTTGGCCGCGGTGCCGGAGTGGCGCAACAGCCCGGTGGCGCCGTCGTCCCAGACGTCGCCGTGCGGATCGTCCTCGTCGGGCCGCGCCACGACGATCGCCGGTTGATCGTCAGCCATCCCGGGGCTGTCGACCAGCACCGTCGGCGCGCCCAGCCGGGATCCGCCGCGGCCGTCGACGATCGCGGCCACGGCCAGGGCGGTGTCGGGCGCGGCGCCGGGACCGTCGAGATCGATCGGCCCGGGCGCGTGCGCGGCCACCAGCCGGCCGTCGGGCAGCGGCGCGGGATCGCGCCACAGGCCGTCGGTCGCCACGCCCGCCGCGCCAGCGTCCGGCGTCAACACGGTCCACGCGTGGCGAAACCCGTCGACGGTCACCACGTCGGTGGCGGCGTCGGGACCGAACTGCCGCTCGAGCAGCGCCAGCCGTCCGCCCTGCCAGCGATCATCGAAGTCGAGCAGCATCGCGACGTCGCGGCCGTCGGGGAGCTCGCGCATCCCGAGCACCAGCGGCGCGGGTGCGGTCTGGCCGTGGTGCGGGTGATACTCCGGCTGCAGGTGCGCGCGGCGATCGTGATCCGGCGGGAACCGGAACACCGCGCCGCGGGGGCCGGTCGCCCGCTGGCGGACGGTCGTGAACGCCAGCGAGCCGCGGAACTCGCCGGCGGCGAGGAAGCTCGGCGTCACTTCGGGCGTCGGCGTGAACGTGAGCCGCACCGGCGCGTCGTCGTCGTCGAGCCGGTACAGCTCGAGATCGGCCCGACGGCCGGTCTCGTCGCGGTGGCCGGCGCGGGTCGACGCGAAGTACAGACGGTCGCCGGGGCCCCAGGTCGGCCAGCGATCGTCGGCGCGCGCGCCCGCGGTGCAGGCGGGCGCGGTGCGCTGGCGGAGCCCGGCGCCGTCGACGCCGATCTCCCACAGCCCGAAGCACGCCGCGGCGCCGCGGCGCATCGCGAACGCGACCCGCCGTCCGTCGTGGCTGACCGCCGGATCGCGGATCTCGACCGGCCCTTCCGGGTGCGCCGCCGCGGTCAGGTTGACCGGCGTCGCGCCCGCGGTCAGGCCCGGGTAGAACCATACGTCCGAGCCGGGGTGGTAGCCGTCGAGGTCGAGCGGCGTGCGCGGCGCGATCGGGCCCCGCACGAACACCACGCCCGCCACCGGCGCGGGCGCCCCCAGCGCGGCGCGCTCGGCCGCGGCCCAGGCCAGGATCGCCTGGGCGCCGGGATCGTCGAGCGGCGCGCGGCCGCCGACCGCAGGGAAGAAGCCGTCGTTGCCGCCGCGGTGCGGGATGCCGCCGGCGTCGAGCGGCAGCGCCTTCCGCAACAGCCGCGCGCGCGCCGGATCGCCGACCAGCGCGAGGTTGGCGCGCGCGCTGTGGTGGTTGGCGCGGATCTCGGCGACCGACCACGCGCCGCCGGCGCCGTCCATCGGGGGGACCAGCGGGAGCCCGGCGAACTGCGCCGTGCCGTGGCAACGCGCCAGCATGCAGCCGCGGTCGCGCAGCACCGGCAGCACGGTGTCGGCGAACTGCGCCTCGAGCGGCGTCAACTCGGCGCGCGGCGTGCCCTCGCCGCCGTCGGTCTCGCGCTCGATCCACGCGCGGAGGGCGAGCCAGTCGGTGCTGTCGCGCCCGAGCGGGTGGCCGCCGGCGTGGGCCACGCCACCCTCGGCCAGCGCCAGCGGCTTGCGCAACAGCGTCGACCACGCGGCGCCCTCGACGGTGTTGATCCGCGCGCGCACGTTGGCGTAGGCCGCCGCCGCGTCGCGGATCCGGCCCTGACCGTCGACGTCGACGAAGAAGAACCCGCGATCGATCACCTCGCCGGCGTCGATCGCCCCGGGGGCGACGCCGTGGCACGCCGGCGCCAGGCACCGCCGCTCGAGGACCGGCGCGGCCTCGTCGAGGAAGCGATCATGATCCGACGCGGCGGGGCACGCGGCGATCACGCCGAGCAGGATCGTCGAGGCGACGCGACGCACGTCGGAGCAGGCTAGCCGCGCGAGCGGCGCCCGACTTGACCCCGGTCAACTCGCGCCCCGGCAGCACGTGCCAGCGTGACCGGATGCACGGGGCCGCCCCGGTGATCGCCATCGCCCTCGCGGCGTGCGCGACGCCGCGCGCGGAGCTCGACGCTGGCGCGGGCGTCGACGCCGATGGCGACGCGGTCGCCGCCGGGTTGCCGTGCCTCGCCGGTCGCGGACGCCACCGGCTGTTCGTCCAGGGGCACGAGGGGGCGCCGCGGCCCGACGGCCGCTACCCGCTGCTGCACGAACGCGGCCCCGGCGACGCCGACGCGGCGCTGTGCGACGATCGGGTGTTCGTCGACGACACCAGCGGCGACGGGCGCTGGCAACCGGGCGAAGAGCCCCACCCGCTCGGCCCGGCCGCGCTGGTCCACGGCGAACACTTCCTCGTCGGCCCCGGCGCGTACGCCGAGTTTGCGATCGACCTGTGCGCCGACCTGACCGCGGACGTCGCGCTCTACATCCCGAACTACGACGAGGCCGGCAGCCGCACCCGGCACGAGCTCCTGGTGCGCGGCCCCGACGGCCGCGAGCAACTCATCGCCACCACCGTCGACGAGGAGGCCGGCCAGAGCGGCTACAACCCGTTCGTGCGCGTGCTGCCCGGCGCCGATCCCAGCGCCGGCCCGGGCGATCTGCTGGTGCTGCGCTCGACCAACCTGAGCGGGGCGGCCTTCTCGGTGATGGTGTGGCGCCCGCCGAGCGAGTACGAGTCCTGGCTGCTCGTGGACGTGCCATGACCCGCTGGATCCTGCTCGCCGCCGCCGCCTGCGGTGGCACCGACGCGGCGCCGATCGACGCCCCACCCCGCGACGCGCCGCCGCCATGCGCCGCCCAGAGCCTGGCGATCGGCCGCTGCGTCACCGACGCCGGCGCAGCGTGCACCGGCGCGGTGGGTGAAGCCCGGCGCTTCGAGCCCGCCGCCGCGGGCGCCGACGTGCCGCTGGTGGTCGGGCCGCAGGGCTCGGCGATGCTGGTCTTCGCGGTCGCGACCACCGGCATCGTCGCCGGCGATCCCGCCGATCCCACCGCGACCGACAACCCACAGCTCGCGCTGATCGTGTCGCGGGCGGGCGCCGAGCTCGCGCTGTACCGCGGCCGCATGGGCTTCACCGATCAGGGCGGCCAGCAGGTCGCGGCCGGGCTGTTTGCGATCGTCGAGGACACCGGGCTCGACGGCGTCGCGCTCGCGGCCCACGCCGCGCTGATCGACCGCGCCGGCGCGCAGCGCTGCGGTGACTGGACGTTCGTGGCCCGGCGCTGAGCGCCGCGGTCACCCTGCGGTGCTGACTGCCGCGTGCAACTCGTCGTCGGTGAGCACCCGGTCGGCGCGCTTGGCGGCGCTCAGCACCCGCGTCACCTCGGCGTCGGTCGCCGCGTAGCCGTGGTGGCGTAGCCACCACGCCGCGTTGGCCTTGCCGCTGTAGTGGCCGACCGCGATCTCCTGGTGGCGGCCGAACGCGCGGGCCGGGACCGACGAGTAGACGCGATCGGCCAGCTCGAGGTCGCCGGCGGCCTCGGCCTTCGCGACCGCCGCGGCGTGCACGCCGGTCGCGGTGCGGAACACGTCGCGCCCCGCCAGCGGGTAGTCGAACGGGATCGGCACGCCGGTCGCGGCGCTGACCCGCTGCACGTACTCGACCAGGCACGCCACGTCGTGGCGCCCCGGATCGAGCAGGCCGGCGAGGTGCAGGTTCAGCACGATCAGGTCGAGCGGCGCGTTGCCGGCGCGCTCGCCCAGCCCCAGGCCGCAGCCGTGGACCCGGTCGACGCCGCACTCGAGCGCGACCAGCGAGTTGATCAGCGCGAGGCCGCGGTCGTCGTGGCCGTGCCAGTCGACCGCGACCCGATCGGCGACGTCGAGCGCGCGCAGCACGCCGCGGGTGAAGCCGATCAGGCTGCGCACGCCGTCGGGCGTCGCGTGGCCGCAGGTGTCGCACAGCACCAGCCGCGTCGCGCCGGCGTCGATCGCCGCGCGGAACAGCGTGTCGAGCGCCGCGGGGTGGCTGCGGGTCGTGTCTTCGGTGACGAACGACGCCGGCAGCCCGGCCGCGACCACCGCGCCCACCGCGGTCCGGGTGTGCCGCACCAGCGCGTCGAGATCCCAGCCCTCGGCCAGGCTGCGGATCGGGCTCGAGCCGATGAACATCGTCACCTCGATCGCCGCGCCGACCCGCTGCGACAGCTCGAGGATCGGCGTGACGTCGGCCAGCACCGTGCGCGCCGCGCAGTTGGGTACCAGCGGCAACCGCTCGTCGAGGATCGCCCGCAACAGGCGCTCGACGTCGCCGCGGGCCCGGGCTCCGGCGCCGGGCAGCCCCAGGTCGACCGCGTCGACGCCCAGCCGCGCCATCAGCCGCAACAGCGCCAGCTTGTCGTCGATCGCCGGGTCGCGCACCGCCGGCGCCTGCAGGCCGTCGCGGAACGTCTCGTCGAGCAGCCCCGGCGGCTTGCGCACCGCCGGCCGCGCGCGGTCCTTCTCGTTCCAGTCGTAGATGCGGCTGGTCGGGTCGTCGCGATCGACCGGCAGCATGGCGCTAGACCGCCGCCGCCACCGCCGCGGCCTCGCGACGCCCGTCGCCGCCGAGCCCGGCCGCCAGCTTGCGCCGGCGGAACGCGCCCCACAGCGCCGCGCCGATCGCGCCCGCGTGCACCGACAGCGGGTGGGTCAGCACCTCGGTGTGGCCGCCGCCCTCGTCGAGCCGCTCGCGCAAGGTCGCCATCAGGCCGGGGTTCTGCGCCAGGCCGCCGGTCACCACCACCGGCGTGCCGCCCTTGGCCGCCCGCAACAGCTTGGCCAGCCGGATCGCCACCGACTCGTGGATGCCACGCAGGATCTCGGCGGTCGAGATGCCGCGCGACACCATGTTGATCACGTCGGTCTCGGCCAGCACCGCGCAGATGCCCGACACCGGCTCGGGCCGGGTCGCGGTCATCGACAGCGCGCCGACCTCGTCGAGCCGCACCCCCAGGTAGCGGGCGATGTTCTCGATGAACTGGCCGGTGCCGGCGGCGCACTGCGAGGTCATCCGCGAGCCCAGCACGCGGGCCCGCGGATCGATGACGATCGCCCGCGCCCACAACGCGCCGACGTCGAGCACCGACCGCGCGCGCGGCTCCAGGAACAACGCGCCACGGGCGTGGCAGGTCATGCCGTAGAAGTGGCCGGTGCGGACGCCCTCGGCGACGTCGCCGTCGCCGGTCGACGCCACGTAGGCCAGGTCGCTCTCCTCGACCTTGGCGGTGGCCAGCGCCGCGCGCAGCGCCGCGGCCAGCACCACCCGCGGATCGCGGCGGCGGATGCGCTCGAGGTGGGTGGCGCGCAGCTCGGCCCCGCCGTCGCCGTCGTCGTCGAGCACGACGACCTTGACCGCGCTGGAGCCGACGTCGATGCCGCAGGTGGTCAGCCGCATCCGTGACACTCCTTCTTGGCGTCGGGCAGATCCTCGGCCGGCACGCCGCGACGGGCGAACAGCGCCGCGCCCAGCGCGCCGGTGTAGATCGAGTCGGTGTGGACGTTGATGGTCCGCGGGCCGTAGTGGGCCTTGACCATGTCGCCCAGCGCGTTGACCGCGGCCTGGTTGCGCGCGACGCCGCCGGTGAACGTCAGCTGGTCGGTGACGCCGCCCGACCGGGCCAGCAGGCTCATCGCCCGCGTGATGATCGCGCGGTGCAGGCCGCTCAGCACGTCCTCGCGCTTCTCGCCGACCGCCAGCAGATCGCGGATCTCGGTGCCGGCGAAGACCGTGCACGTGGACGTGATCCGCGACGGCCGCTTCGAGGTCAGCGCCAGCGGCCCCAGCTCGTGCAGGCCCAGCGACAGCTCGTCGGCGATGTAGCCGAGGTAGCGACCGCACCCCGCGGCGCAGCGGTCGTTCATCTGGAACGACGTCACCAGCCCGCGCTCGTCGACCTGGATCGCCTTGGTGTCCTGGCCGCCGATGTCGAGCACGGTCCGGGTCGCGGGCAGCATCGCGTGCGCGCCCAGCCCGTGGCACAGGATCTCGGAGCGGATGCAGTCGCGGGGGAACGGCAGCCGGGCCCGGCCGTAGCCGGTGCCGACGAAGCCGGCCACGTCGAACGCGGCGTGGGCCACCTCGCGCCCGACCGCGATCGCCGCCTCGCGCCGCTCGCCGTGCAGGCCGGCGCGATCGACCGAGGCCGCGAACACGTCGACGAACGGTAGGTCGAGCAGCTGGTTCTCGGCGTCGAGGATCGCCCGGTCGTAGATCCCGAGCACGCGCTCGAAGTCGACGCCGCTGCGCGCGCACTGCTCCTCGGCCAGCGCGTGGAACCGCGCGCTGACGATGTCGCGGAAGAACGAGCCGCGGCTGCGCGCGGTGGCGTTGAACAGGGTCGACCCCTCGTCGGCCATCCGCGCCAGGATCACGTCGACCGCCGGCGCCAGCCGCGGCCCCTCGCCGGGGATCGCCGACGCGGTCGCGCGGCAGGTCTGGCGCAGCGCCTCGAGCCGGTGCAGGTCGCTCTCGACCCAGAACGCCTCGGCGACCGCGTGGCCGTCGCGCCCGAGCAGCCGCAGCGCCAGCGCGAGCCGGGCGTCGGTCATCGCGTCGCGCCGCGCGATCTCGACCGCGACGTCGTAGTTGGAGCGGGTGTTGGTGATGCCGCGCCCGACGACCCGCTCGTCGTCGTCGACCAGCACCGCCTTGCTCGTGGTCGAGCCCAGGTCGACGCCGAGGTACAGCCTCATGGCACCACCTCCAGGTGGACGCGCTCGGGGCGCGGCGGCGGCGGCACCGACCCGCCGGTCCGGCGCGCGTGGAGCATCTGCAGGTACGACTCGATGCGGTTCTTGATGTTGGCCTGCCCGTAGTAGCGGGCGTCGACGAGATCCGACTCGATGAACCCGCCCGGCACGCCGGTCAGGCGCTCGACCTCGCGCAGCATGTGCAGCTGACCGGCCGAGAACGAGTTGCAGCTCTTGACCGAGTGGATGACGAAGCCGTCGGCCTCGTACTCCTTGACCATGTCGGCCAGGATCCGGCTGCGCTGCGGCAGCGGCAGGTTCGTGTAACAGGACAGGCAGTAGTCGGCGAGCGACTCGAGCGGGTTGGCCGGGTCGTGGCGGAAGCCGCGCTCGTAGGTGCCGCCGACCTGGGTGTAGGTCGAGGCCACGCACACCGCGCCCTCATCGTAGAAGATCTTCCAGAAGTCGCGGAACGAGGTCCAGTTGGGCGGCCCCTCGACGACCAGCCGGAACTTCTCGTCGCCGAGCGAGCCCTCGGGCGTGATCGGCCCGAGCCCCGCGGCCAGCCGCTCCTCGACCTCGCCGCGCAGCATCGCGTAGTAGCGGCACGCGTCCTCGCTGCCGCGGAACGACGTGAAGATCGGCCCGATGTAGTAGACGCCGCCGAAGTAGGCGTCGATCGGCGACGGCCGGTGCCGCGCCGACTTGAACACCCACGCCAGGTCCTCCTCGGCCTGGCGCGAGCGCGCCAGCTGGGCCCGCAGCTTGTCGAGATCGAGCCGCTTGCCGGTGACCTTCTCCAGCTTGGGGATGACCTCGCGCTGCAATTGCTCGACGACGTAGGCGCGCATCGCCGCGGTGACGACGCCGTCGCCGACGTACGGCACGTGCAGCATCGCCACCTCGCAGTCGTACTGCTCGCGCAGCAGCTCGAACCACTTCATGAACGTGAAGCAGCCGGTGAACGACAGGAGCAGCAGGTCGGGCGGCGGGATCGTGTCGCCGGTCGGCCCGACGTTGCCCTTGGCCAGCATGCCGAGGTCGCACTTGACGTAGCTGCAGACGTCCTCGGAGTGGCCGCCGCGCTCGGCCTCGCGGATGAAGCCGCTCGAGCGCTGGCGCATCGCCGACTGCAGCGCGTTGACCTCGGGGTAGACCGGGGCCACGTCGAACGCCGCCATCAACTCGACGAGGTTGCCGGGGACGAACGTGTAGACCACCGGCCGGCCCTCGTCCTTGGCCCGGCCGAGCCGCGCGAAGTACCCGGCGAGCAGGTCCTTCTGCGCGTCCATCGACGGTTCTTTCTTGATCATGCGGTCCCCCACAGCTTCACGGAGTCGGCGAAGGTGCCGGCCTGCTCGCGGATCGCCTGGAACTGGCCGGTGTTCTCGGCGTACTTGAACGACGTGTACGGGATGTTGCGCTGGTCGAGGACGCGGGTGAGCCGCGGCTGATCGAGCAGCGCCGGGTCGCAGAACGACGGCGCCGCGAACACGACGCCGTCGGCGCCGACCGCCGCGACCCGCTCGGCGAGGATCCGCCCCGCGGTGCCGTGCTCGTCGTAGCGCACCGCCGACGGGCGGGTCGTGCGCAGCCACGCGGCGACGATCGCCGCCATCGGATCGCCGTCGTCGCCGAGCAGCGGATCGGGGCCGTTGGGCTCGACGCCCAGCGTCAGATCGTCGTCGATGATGTAGCAGCCGGCCTTCTCGGCGGCGCGCAGCAGCGCCCGCGGCGGCTGCTCGCAGAACGAGCCGACCAGGCACACGCGGATGCGATCCTCCGGCTTGCGCCCGCGCGCGGCGGCGGCGGCCAGGTAGCGCCGGGCCAGGTCGGCCCAGTCGCGCGGCGGCATGCTGTCGGCGGCGCGCTTGAGCAGGTAGACCTCGTCGACCGGCAGGTTCCACGGCTCGCGCTGCCGCGCCGCCGCCAGCTCGCGCATCACGACGTTGGCCGCCGCGTAGTCGGCGATCGCCAGGTGCAGCCGCGCCGGCACGGGCTCGACGCCGTTGTGCGCGCACAGGTCGCGGAACAGCGTCGTCAGCTCGTGGTGCAGGTAGGCGGCGGCGCTGGCCGGCTCGGCGGTCTGCGGCGGATCGAGGAACCGCACGATGTGCTGCGGGAACGACGTCTGCCACATCCCCGACAGGTTGCGGATGACGTCGCAGGTGTTGGGGAAGACCATGCCGTCGAGGACGTCGAGGTGGCCGAGCAGCCCCAGCTCGAGCGTCGAGCGCGGCAGGTGACAGATGTACGACTGGTAGTAGGCGTCGCCGCGGATCGTCTCGATGCGATCGCCGGCGCCGCGGACGAACACCGGCAGCGCGCCGGCGGCCCAGATCACCTCGCGCGGCGCGAACACCGGCAGGCAGCCGACCGCGAGGCGGTGGCGGGCGCCGTCCTTCCAGGCGCGGACGTGGCCGAGGTCGACGTCGTCGAACCGCGCCTCGAGGTCGGCGACGAGCGCTTCGATGGTGGGTTGGGTCGTGGTCACCGGTCCTCCCAGCGCGGGGCGCGCTTCTCGAGGAAGGCGCGCACGCCCTCCTCGGCGTCATGGGTGGGCGACAGCTCGTCGGCGTACAGCCGCTCGAGCCGCGGCAAGAGCTCGTCGAGATCGCGGCGCAGCCCGGCGCGGGCCGCGCGCGTCGCCAGGCGGAGCGACGACGCGCTGTGCGGCACCAGCGCGGCGCGGATCCACGCCGCCGCCTCGGCCTCGGGGTCGTCGACCACCGCGTCGGCCAGCCCGATCGCCAGCGCGGCGGCGGCGTCGACGCTGCGGCCGCTGCACAGCAGGTCCTCGGCGCGGGCCTGGCCGATCCGCCGCGGCAGCAGCACCGACGCGACCGGCGCCAGCGCACCCAGCCGGATCTCGGGCTGGCCGAGCTGCGCCTGCGGGTGGACCAGCAGCCGGGTCGCGAGCAGCGCCAGCTCGAGGCCGCCGCCCAGGCAGTGGCCGCGCACCGCCGCGACGATCGGCAGATCGCAGGCCACCAGCGCGCGGATCGCGCCGTGGAACGTGGCCAGCATCCCGGCGGCGTGGGCCCGCGCGTGCTCCGGCACCGACGCGCCGACCGAGAAGTTGGGTCCAGCGGCGGTGAGCAGGATCGCCCGCGCCCGCGCGTGGGCCGGGCTCGCGATCGCCGCGGCGTGGGTCGCCAGCGCGTCGAGCGCGGCGCCATCGAGGACGTTGCGCGGCGGCCGGGCCAGGCGCAGCTCGACGAACGCGCCGTCGTCGTGGACGTGGCGGCTGACGATGGCGTCGCTCATGGCAGCAACACCGGCCGGTGGTCGAGCTCGTGGCGGTGCACGGCGGCCAGCACCGCCGGCGCCTCGCGCAGCGCGTGGTGCCCCACCGCCGAGGCGAGATCGATCTTGCCGGCGAGCACCAGCTCGAGCGCGGGCGCGTACAGCGCGGGATCGGCGCCCCAGTTGCCGTAGACCTCGGCGTCGAGCGCCATCACGTTGGACAGCCGCAGCGGCACCACCTCCGGCGTGAAGCCGACGACGCCGAGCTTGCCGCCGCGGGTGAGCAGCGCGAACGCGAGCTGCTGGCCGGCCGGCGTCCCCGAGCACTCGTAGACGTGCCAGCCGGCGTCGGGCACGCGGGCGCCGAGCTGCCGGGCGACCTCCTTGCGCGCCCCCTTGGCGTCGAGGCTCTTGCCGTCGAGCGCGACCCGCGCGCCGCGGCGCTGGGCCCGGGCCAGCCGCGCCGGCGCCACGTCGATCGCCACCACCGTCGCGCCGACCGCCGCGGCGATCTCGACCAGGAAGCCGCCGACGCCGCCGACGCCGACCACCACCGCGACATCGCCCGCCGCCAGGCCGGTGCGGGTGATCGCCTGCAGCGGCGTCGTCACCGCGTCGGCGATCGCCGCCAGCCGCCACGCGTCGGCGATCGGCGGCACCGGGCACAGGTAGCGCGCGGGCACCTGCACGTGGGTCGCGAAGCCGCCGTCGTGGTGGTTGCCGGGCATCCGCCCGTGGGCGCACGCGGTCGGGCGACCGCGCCGACACGCCGGGCACTCGCCGCACGGGCTCACCGCGGGCACCAGCACGAGGCCGCCGTCGGCGCGCCGGCCGATGATCTCGTGGCCGAGGACCAGCGGTCCCTTGTGCGCGGGCGGGACGCCGTCGTAGAGGTAGCCGAGGTCGGTGTGGCACACACCGCAGCCGATGACTTCGACGGTGACGTAGCCCGGCGGCGGCTCCGGCAGCGGCTCCTCGAACCACGCCAGCGCGCCCGGCCCCGCCATCCGCCACCCCTTGCGGATCGTCTCGCTCATGGGCCGCACTCTAGGAGCCCCGGATCGGCCCGGCTTGATCGCGGTCAAGTCCGAGCCAGGTTCGGCGCGGGGGTCCGCGCGGCCGTGGCGCGAAGGGCCGCGCGAGTTGACCGCGGTCAACTCGACCGAGGCGGCGTGGCGCTACCGACGACTCATGTACGACCACGACCTCGTGCCCGGCTACACCTTCAAGCACATCCGCGTCGAGCGGCGCCCGGTGTTCGACACCCGGGGCGCGGCCGTCGAGGGCCTCCACAACGTGTGGATCATCCTCGACAACCCCGCGGAGATGAACTCGTACACCACCGACACCATCAAGGAGGTCATCCTCGCGTTCCGCCACGCCTCCAACGACCGCGCCGCGGTGTGCGCGGTGTTCACCGGCGCCGGCCACAAGGCGTTCTGCTCGGGCGGCAACACCCGCGAGTACGCGACGCGCTACGCCGGCCACTCCGGCGAGTACCGCCAGTACATGCGCCTGTTCAACGACATGGTCTCGGCGATCCTCGCCTGCGACAAGCCGGTGATCTGCCGGGTCAACGGCGTCCGCGTCGGCGGTGGCCAGGAGATCGGCATGGCGTGCGACTTCTCGATCGCCGCCGACACCGCGCGCTTCGGCCAGGTCGGCCCCAAGCACGGCTCGGCGCCCGACGGCGGCGCCACCGACTTCCTGCACCTCTACGTCGGGATCGAGCAGGCGATGCTGTCGTGCACCACCGCGGCCGGGCTGTGGAGCGCGCACAAGGCGATGCGGCTCGGCTTGCTCACCGAGATCGCGCCGGTGGTGAAGCTCGACGGGGCGTTCATCCCCAACCCGCTGGTCGAGACCAGCCGCTACCTCGACGACCGCGGCAACATCGTCTACGGCGAGTCCAAGACCGGCGACGCGCTCGCCGCGGGCAAGGCGCTGCTGGCCAAGGCGACGATCGATCTGGGCGAGCTCGATCGCGCCGTCGATCGGCTGACCACCAAGCTGCTGATGACCTTCCCCGACTGCTCGATCAAGACCATCGAGAGCATGCGCAAGAAGAAGCTCGAGCACTGGGACAAGAACAAGGAGCAGAGCCGCGCGTGGCTGTCGCTCAACATGATGACCGAGGCCAAGGCCGGGTTCCGCGCGTTCGAGGCCGGCGGCAGCCGCGAGGTCGACTTCGTCGCGCTGCGCCAGCGGCTGGCGATGGGCGCCACCTGGGAGAGCAGCGACCTCGAGGGCGCGATCATGCCGCGCCCGGCGTCGTGATCCGCCGCGCCGAGGAGTAGGCTGGGAGCATGCCCACCGCGCGCGCGCTGCGTCACGCCTCGACCCGCGCGCTGCGGGCGGCGATCGTCGACGGGCACCCGGTCGATCCGGCGGCGCTCGAGGGCTGGGTCTACCGCGGCACCAGCCTCGGCCTGCCGCGGCTGCTCGAGCGCCTGAGCTGGAAGACGTTCCAGAAGACGTTCTGGCGCGACCCGGCCACCGGGCGCCTGCTGGGCTGGAACGTCCGGCTCGAGCAGGACGGCGTCGACGCGCCCAGCCGCCCGCGCACCCGCCGTGGCCGCCCGGTCACCGAGTGGCACTACGAGGTCATCGCGCCGACCGGCGTGCCGACGCCGCCCGGCTTCGATCGCGGCCTGATCATCGACTACGGGCTGGGCCGCGTGCCCGATCTACGCATGCAGCGGATCAAGGATCCGCTGGTGGCGCTGACGCCCGGCTCGGCCGACGAGCTGATCGGCGTCAGCTACCTGGTGGTCGGCGGGCGCTGCCTCGAGACGCCGACCTACTTCACGCTCGAGCGCGAGCGCCGCATCACCGAGACGCCGTACGACGCGCCGCGCGTCGGGCCGCTGGCGCTGTCGGCCACCGAGCGGGCGTGGGCCGAGGCGCTGTTCGCCGCGATCCTCGGCACCGACGGGGCCGACGGGCTGCCGCCGTTCGCCGCGATCGATCGCGCGACGTTCTGGCGGTCGTTCGACGGCGCCGCGGCGCCGCTGGTGCGGGCCGGGCTGCGGCCGATGCTGCACACGCTGGTGTTCCTGCCGGTGGTGCGCGGCTACCTCCGGCCGTTCTTCCGCCTCGACCCGGCCGAGCAGGCGGCGTTCATCGCCGCGGCGGCCGACGATCGCCGCGCGTTCGTGCGCCAGGCCGTGACCACGCTGAAGACGCTGGCGTGCCTGGCCTACTTCGACGATCCAACCGTGCGCGCGCGCTACCCGGGAGCCGGCGCGCCGTGAGCCTGATCGCCGTCGACGGCCGCACCGTGCGCCGCCGCCTCGACGACCGCGCCGAGGTCGTCGTGATCGGCAGCGGGCCGGCCGGCGCCACCGTCGCCGCCGACCTCGCGCGCGCCGGCGTCGCGGTGATCGTCGTCGAGGAGGGCCACCACCACCCGCCGACGACGTTCCCGGCCAGCGGCGTGCGGGCGATGGCGCAGCTGTACCGCGACATGGGCACGTCGCTGGCGTTCGGCAACCTGTCGATGCCGTACCTGCAGGGCCGCGCGGTCGGCGGCACGTCGGTGATCAACGGCGCGATCTGCTGGCGGCTGCCGCCCGAGGTGCTGGCGGCGTGGGCGACCGACGATCCGGCGCTGGCCGACGCGCTGCCGCCCGAGGTGATCGCCGCGCACGAGGCCCGGCTCGAGGCGCGCCTCGGCGTGCACCCGACGCCGGCCGAGCTGGCCGGCGCCAAGAACCTGCTCCTGGCCCGCGGCGCCGCGGTGACCGAGGTCGCGCACCGCGCGATCCGCCGCAACGTCGACGGCTGCGTCGGCAGCGGCCGCTGCCTGCAGGGCTGCCCGCACGGCGCCAAGCTGTCGATGGAGCGCACGCTCCTGCCCGACGCGGTCGCCGCCGGCGCCCGCATCCTCGCCGGGCTGCGCGCCGAGCGGATCGTCGTCGAGCGCGGCCGCGCCGTCGGGGTGCGCGGCACCACCGCCGCCGGCGCGCCGTTCGCGATCGAGGCCACCGTCGCGGTGGTGCTGGCGGCCAGCGCGATCCAGACGCCGTGCCTGTTGCGCCAGAGCGGCCTGGGCCACGGCCCGGTCGGCGACGGCCTCAGCGCCCACCCCGGCGTGTCGGTCACCGGCCGCTTCGACGAGCCGGTGACCAGCTGGCGCGGCGCCACCCAGGGCCACGAGGTCACCGGCTATCGCGAGCTCGGCATCAAGCTCGAGGCGCTGGGCATGGACCTCGGTCTCGTCGCCAGCCGCGTGCCCGGCGTCGGCGCCGGCTTCGCGCGCCGCCTGGCCGAGCTCGATCGCTACGCGGTGTGGGGCGCGGCGATCCGCGCCGGCGCGCGCGGCCGGGTGCGCCCGGGGCGCCGCCGTCCGCTGGTGACGTACTCGCTCACGCCGGACGACGTGCGCAAGGCGCGCCGCGGCGTGCGGCTCCTGTGCGAGCAGCTGCTCGCCGCCGGCGCGCGCGAGGTCTACCCCGGCATCGCCGGCTACGATCCGGTGGTGCACGATCGCGCCGAGCTGCCGCGCCTCGAGCGCGAGGCGCCGCTCACCCCCAGCGCCTACAGCATGTCGATGACCCACCTGTTCGGCACCGCGCGCATGGGCAGCGATCCCGCGCGCAGCGTCGTGCGACCCGACTTCCGCCACCACGCCACCGCCGGCCTGTACGTCGCCGACTCGAGCGTGTTCCCGTCGAACACCGGCGTGAACCCGATGATCGCGATCATGGCGCTGGCGGCGCGCTGCGCCGAGCGCGTGCTGGCCGCGCGCTGACGATCCGCGCGGCGCTGCCGCTGTTTGCCAGGGACAGATCGGGGCCAGCCCCATCTACCGGTCCATGGCACGCGTCAGCGACCCGCTCATCGCGATCACCGGGCTGGGCCTGGTGTGTCCGCTCGGCAACGACGTCCCGACCGCGCTGGCCCGGGCCAGCCGCGGCGAGCGCGCGATCCGCGCGTACACGTCGCCCTGGGTCGACGCCACGCACCCGCGGCTGCACCAGCGGGTCGGCGGCACCGTCGTCGACTTCGACGCCGCGCGCTGGCTCGAGCCGCGGTTCGCCGAGCGCCAGGAGCCGGCGGTGCTGTACGCGCTGGCCGCCGCCGCCGAGGCGCTGACCCAGGCCGGCCTGGCCGACGCCGGCGACCGCGATCGCATCGGCTGCGTCGTCGGCGCGGGGCTGGCCGGCGCCGAGCTGTGGCACCGCGCGCTGCACACCGCCTACGGCGCCGATCGTCCCGACGGCATCGCCCGCATGGCGGCGATCGCGATCACCGGCACCGCCGCCACCGGGCTGCTGGCGATCCGCCACCAGCTGCGCGGGCCGTCGATCGGCCTGGCCAACGCGTGCGCGTCGGGCACGTCGGCGATCGTCGTCGGCGCCGACCAGATCCGGCTCGGCCGCGCCGACGCGATGCTGGTCGGCGGCTGCGAGTCGAGCATGCGCAGCCTGCTGGCGTACGCCTCGTTCGTCGACGCCGGCATGAATCCGACCACCGAGCCGGTCGGCGCGTGCACGCCGTTCGCCGCCGGTCGCAAGGGCTTCGTGCTCGCCGAGGGCGCCGGCATGCTCGTGCTCGAGCGGCTCGACGCGGCCCGCGCCCGCGGCGCCGAGGTGCTGGCGGTCCTCGCCGGCAGCGCGCTGGCCAACGACGCGTACCACGTGATCAGCCCCGATCCGACCGGCGCCGCCTGGGCCCGGGTGATCCGCGCGGCGCTGGCCGACGCCGGCGTCGACGCGTCGCAGGTCGACGCCGTGTCGGCGCACGCGACCGCGACCCCGCAAGGCGACGTCGCCGAGACCCGCGCGATCCACGCCGTGCTCGGCGCCCGCGCGCCCCGGGTGCCGGTGTCGGCGACCAAGTCGATGCACGGCCACGCGTTCGGCGCCGCCGGCGCGATCGAGACCGCGCTGGCGGTCGCGGCGATGCGCGCCGGCCTGGTGCTGCCGACGATCGATCTCGCGACCGCCGACCCCGACTGCGACCTCGACTACGTGCCGCACCGCGCGCGCCGCCACCCGGTGCGCGTGCTGGTCAAGCACGGCTTCGGCGCCGGCGGCGTGTCGTCGGCGCTCGTGCTGCGCCACGGCGACGACGTCGACGCCCCGCTGCGCGCGCGCCCGGCGCCCACCCACGATCAGTTCGCGTTCTGACCGCACGTCCCCTCGCCGTCCGCTGGAGGCCTCCCGTGTCCCTCGCCGCGCCCTCGCTCGCTCCTGCCCCCGCCGCCACCGTCTCGACCGCGCTGGTCGACGCGCTCCGCGGCCTCGGCGTCACCTGCGCGTTCGGCGTCATGGGCGGCGCGATCGCGCCGTTCTTCCACGCCGTCGCCCACAGCCCGCTCACCACCTACCACCTCCGCCACGAGACCGGCGCCGCGTTCGCGGCGATCGAGGCGTCGCTGGCGACCCGCCGCCCGGTGCTGGTGTTCCTGACCTCGGGCCCGGGCGTCACCAACGCGCTGACCGGCATGATGGCGGCGCGCTGGGACGGCGCCCAGGTCATCTTCGTCTCGGCCGCGACCGTCGCCGCCAACCGCGGCCGCGTCGCGACCCAGGAGACCACCGCGGCGACGATGGGCGGCGCCGGGCTGTACCTGCCGGGCGGCGCGCTGCACCAGGCCGTCACGATCGAGCACCCGGCGCAGCTCGCGCCGACGCTGGCCCAGCTCGCGACCGGCCTGGCCCGCCCCGGCGGCTTCGTCGCCCACGTCAGCTTGCCGATCGACGTGCAGAGCGCGCCGGCGCCGCGCGCGGCGGCCCGCGGCGATCGCCAGGCGCTGCGCCCGGCGCCCAGCCGCGCGCTGGTGCGCGACCACGCGGCCCGCTTCGCCGCCGACGCGCCGGTGATCTGGGTCGGCTTCGGCGCCCGCCACGCCGCCGCGTCGATCCGCGCGCTGGCCGCTCGCCTCGACGCCCGCGTCATGTGCACGCCGCGCGGCAAGGGCATCGTCCCCGAGGACGATCCGCGCTTCCTCGGCGTCACCGGCCTGGCCGGCCACGCCCGCGTCGACGATCGGCTCACCGCCGAGCCGCCGCGCCACACGCTGGTGCTCGGCACCCGGCTGGGCGAGTCGTCGTCGTTCTGGTCGCCGACGCTCGCGCCGCGCGACGGCTTCGTCCACGTCGACGTCGACCCCGCCGCGTTCGGCGCGGCCTACCCCGAGGTCGCGACCGAGGCGGTGCTGGCCGACGTCGAGCTGTACGTCGCGGCGCTGCTCGCCGAGCTCGGGCCGACGCCGGCCGCCGCGCCGTCGCTGCCGATCACGCCGCTGCACCCGGCGCGCACCACGCCGCGGCGCGACGGCCCGGTGCGGCCGCAGGTGCTGATCGACGAGCTGCAACGGACGATCGTCGACGGCAGCGACGCCTGGCTGATGGCCGAGAGCGGCAACTCGTTCTGCTGGTCGACGCACCACCTGCGGATCGCCGACCCGCTGCGATACCGGGTGTCGACCGGGTTCGGCTCGATGGGCCACGCCGCCACCGGCGTCGTCGGCGCCGCGCTCGCCCGTCGCGGCAAGGCGGTCGCGCTGGTCGGCGACGGCGCGATGATGATGCAGCACGAGCTGCACAGCGCCGTGCAGTACCGCGCCGACGCGCTGTGGATCATCCTCAACGACGCCGGCTACCTGATGTGCCGCCAGGGCATGCAGGTGATGGGCTGGGCGCCGTTCCACTGCGACCTGCCGCGGGTCGACTTCGTCGCGCTGGCGCGGGCGATCGGCGCCGACGGCGAGCGGGTCGCCACCGAGCTCGAGGTCGGCCCCGCGCTCGAGCGCGCGCTGGCCGCCCGCGGGCCGTGGGTGCTCGACGTGACGATCGATCCGCGCGAGGCGCCGCCGTCGGGCCGCCGCAACCAGAGCCTGATGCAGCAGGGCTTCACCTCGAGCAAGCCGTGAGCGCCGCCATGCCCGCGACCACCACCGCCCCCGCCCTCGCCGACGCGCTGGCGTCGCTGTACGACGCCGCCGCCGTGCGCACCCCGCCGTGGATGGCGCTGGTGACCGCGCTGGCGTCGATCCGCCCCGACGGCGTCGCCGCGACGATCGACTGGCTGGTCGCGCACCGCGCCGCGCTGATCGCCGCCGACGCGGCCGGCCGCGCCGCGCCGCTGGCGCTGCCCGAGGTGCCGCCCGAGATGCGCTACCCCGCCGAGCTGGGCGCGATGGACCTGGCCACGCGGCAGCACCGCGTCCGCGCGCGCTCGCTGTTCGACGAGCTGGTCGGCCGGCGCAGCTTCTTCCAGAACGCGGTCTACGCGATCACCGGCGTCGAGCTCACCGCCGCCGACGGCACGATGCTCGACGACATCGGCAGCGCCAACCTGCTGCTCGATCGCCGCGCGTGGCCGATGGCGGTGACGCGCCGGATCGCGGCCCGCGGCGGTGGCTACGCCGCGGCGATGCTCGGCGGCACCGCGATGCTCGGCGCGCCGGTGCTGGCCGGCGCGGCCGCGGGCGACTGCGCGCGGTTCCTGCGCCGCGCCGACGTCGCCGCGCGCGAGGGCCAGCCGGTCGAGGCGCTGGTCGCCGACCTGCTCGCGCGCCGCCAGCGGGTGATGGGCTTCGGCCGGCCGCTGGTCGGCCCCGACGAGCGCGTGCCGGTGATGGCGGCGACGCTGGCGCGCCACGGCCGGGACGACGGTCGCTTCGTGACGCTCTTGCGCGCGGCCGACGAGGCGTTCTGGCAGCACAAGGGGCTGCGCAGCACGTCGGCGGCGTGGGCCGCGGCGATCCTGTCCGACCTCGGGCTGTCACCCGACGCCGTGCAGGCGGTGTCGAACTACTGGGTGACGGTGAACCTCGCCGCGCAGGCGCTGTTCTCGCACGAGCGCGGGCTGGTCACGCCGTGAGCGCGGCCAGCACCGTGGCCACCGGCGGCCCGTCGCCGGCGACCCGGTCGGCGTGGCGGAAGCGGATCGTGCCGTCGGTCGCCACCACCAGCACGCCGCCCTGCTGGGTCGCGTCGCCCTGGGTGCGGCCCTGGCGGAACCCGCCGGCCAGCGCCCGCGCCGCGTTCTTGGCCGCGCGCGGATCGAGGATCGTCGCCCAGCCGCGGCGCAGCTCGAGCGCCCGGTACACCGCCAGCGACGGATCGGTGTACAGGTTGCCGTCGTAGCTGGTGGTCTCGCGGAACCCGGCCATGAACATCGGCGCGCCGTTGCCGATCACCTGCAGCGTCGCGCCCGCGGCCTCGATGCGCGCTCGTTCGCGGTGCAACTGCACCACCTGTTCGCGACAGAGCAGTCAACCGAAGTGGCGCACCAGCGCGATCAACGCGGTGCGCTCGTGCCACAGCCGATCGAGCCGCAGCTCGGCGCCGCGCTCATCGAGGATCGGCAGCGCGGCCAGGGCCGCGGGGATGGTCGCCATGCCCCGACGGTAGCACGCGGCCGCCCGCGCGCCGCGGTTGCGTCGGCCGCCGCGCCGGCGGAAGATCGCCGCCATGGCCGATGACCACCTCGAGATCGTGGACAGCGACGACGTCGAGCTGCGCTTCGAGGCGCGGCGCTGCATCCACTCGCGCACCTGCGTGCTGTCCCGCCCCGACGTCTTCGTGCCCAACGTCGTCGGGCCGTGGCTGCACCCCGAGGCGGCCACCGCCGACGAGGTCGCCGCGCTGGCCCACAACTGCCCGTCGGGCGCGATCACCTACCGGCGCAAGGACGGCAAGCCCGACGAGCGGCCGCCGATCGTCAACCTCGTCCGCATCCGCGAGCACGGCCCGCTGGCCTTCCACGGCGACCTGCGCATCGCCGGCGAGGCGCCGCGCACCCGCGCCACGCTGTGCCGCTGCGGCGCCAGCCAGCACAAGCCGTTCTGCGATGGCAGCCACACCGCCGCCGGCTTCCAGGCCACCGGCGAGCCCGCCACCGTCGACTCGCAGCCGCTGGCCGCCCGCGCCGGCGAGGTCGAGATCGCGCCGCAGAAGAACGGCCCGCTGCAGGTCACCGGCCACCTCGAGCTGGTCACCGGCACCGGCCGCACCTGCGGGCGCGTCGACGAGACCTGGCTGTGCCGCTGCGGCCACTCGCAGAACAAGCCGTACTGCGACGGGTCCCACGCCCGGGTCGGCTTCGAGGCCGACGGCGCGTGAGCGCGCGGCTCACCGGCGCGGCCGGTGGGCGCGGATGAACGCGGTCGGATCGACCTGGGCGTCGGGCTCGCCGTAGCCGCCGCCGAGCGGCTGCCCCGGCCGCGTGCGCACCTCGAGGTGCAGGTGCGCCGGGTACTGCCCGCCGGCGGTGCCGATCGTGCCGATCGGCTGGCGCCGCCGCACGCGCTGCCCGACCGCGACGTCGATGCGGTCGAGGTGGGCGTACAGCGACTCGACCGCGCGGCCGTCGACCCGGTGGACGACGCGCACCACCTGCCCCCAGCCGCCGCCGCGATCGGCGGCCTCGGTCACCTCGCCGGCGCCGATCGCGAACACCGGGTCGCCGCGATCGCTGTCGCCCCCGCCGACGCCGTTCCAGTCGTTGCCGAGGTGCTGGTTCACCCCGAACGGCTGCGCGTCGTAGTAGCCGTGGCCGTCGGCGTCGCCGACCGGGAAGTCGAGCCCGTCGCCGGCGTCGCCGCCGCGCGCGCACCCGGCGAGCACCACGACGATCGCCACCGCGCGCGCGGCCACGCTCACCCGTCCCGATCGGGATCGGTGAGGTCGGCGACCAGCGTGATCACCAGCGGCAGATCCTTGCCCGAGCGCAGCGTCGCGCGCTGCGGCGGCAGGCGGTAGTCGACGACGCTGCCGCCGACGTCGGCGCTGGCGGTCTTGTAGCCCACGACCTGCACCTCGGCGCCGATCGGCAGCACCCGCTCGGACGCCTTGATCACGCCCCCGCCCTGCCGGCGCGCCAGCTCGCGCACCATCGGGTGGACGCCGTCGCGATCGAACCGCGGCAGCGGGTAGGTCCACGGCTCGCGCGGCCCGATCATCCAGCGCGCGCCGCCGGCCTGCACCCGCACCCGGGCGCCGGTGGCGTCGACCAGCGCGAAGTCGATCGCCGCCTCGCTCACCCAGCGCCCGTCGGGCTCCCACACCATCCGGCGGTAGACGCACGCGGTGTCGACCAGGATCCCGGTCATCGCCGGCTCGGCCTCGACGCGGCCGCGCACCACCACCAGCTCGCCCTCGGCGTGCGCGTCGAGCTGCGACAGCGGGATGTCGCCGCGGGCCAGCTTGCGCAGCTGGCGCTGGAACATCGCGTGCCCGGCCTGCTGGCCGGCGACCGCCGCGCCGGCGCCGACCAGCACCAGCCCCTTCCACACCAGCAGCACGGCCGGCGAGACCACCAGCGCGGCGCCGAGCGCCGCCGCCGAGCCGCCCCACACCGCCGCGCTGGCGCCGCGGCTGGCCCAGCGCACCGCCGGCGGCAGCCACCGCCGATCGTCGCGCCACCGGTGGGTGCGCTCCATCGCGATCACGCCGCGACGATCGCACGCGCGCACGCCGCGTGTACACTGCCGCCGTGGACAACGCCCTGGTACCCGTCTCTGACGCGTCGCTCGTGCCCTTCGCGCGCCCCAGCCGCCTGTCGGTGCGGCAGCGCAAGCGCTGGCTCGAGATCCTGACGTCGTTCGACGCCAAGAACACCTACGCCGTCTACGACGAGGCCGGCAACCCGGTGTTCAACGTGCAGGAGCAGGGCAAGGGCTTCGGCAGCTTCCTCAAGCGCCTGTTCCTGCGATCGATGCGGCCGTTCCGCTCGAGCGTCGAGGATCTCAGCGCCGGCACCCAGCTGCTGTCGCTGCGCCGGCCGTTCCGCTTCATCTTCCACCGGCTCGAGGTGTCGACGGCCGACGGCAAGCCGCTGGGCGCGCTGCAGAAGCGGTGGACCTGGTTCCGCCGCAAGTACACGGTCGAGGGCCCGGGCGGCGAGGAGCTGGCCACGCTGTTCGGCCCGTTCTTCCGCCCGTGGACCTTCAAGATCATGCTGCCCGGGCAGGAGCACGAGGTCGGGCTGATCCAGAAGAAGTGGAGCGGGCTCGCCAAGGAGATGTTCACGCAGGCCGACAACTTCTGGATCGAGTTCGGCCAGGTCACCGACCCGCGGCTGCGCGCGATCCTGTTCTCGGCGACGGTGCTGATCGACGTGGTCCACTTCGAGCAGGGCTGATTGCCGGTACCGGGCGGCTCACCGCTCGGGTATGATTGGGGTCGGTGGGGATCGTCGACTCCGAAGCGACCATCACGCTGGGGCCGCTGGCCGCGCCGCCGCCGAGCGTCGCGCTGCCGTCGCCGAGCTTCGCCGAGCGCTACCACCTGGGCGCGGTGCTGGCCGAGGGCGGCCTGGCCACCGTGCGCGCGGCCCACGACGTCGTGCTCGATCGCCACGTAGCGGTGAAGCAGCTGCGCGACCCCGACCCCGGGCTGACCGCCCGCTTCCTGCGCGAGGCGCGGGTCACCAGCCGGCTGATCCACCCCAACATCGTCCCGGTCTACGACCTCGGCCTCGATCTCGACGGCGTCCCGTCGTACGCGATGAAGTGGGTCGAGGGTCGCTCGCTGGCGGCGGCGATCGCCGCGGCGCCGACGCTCGACGAGCGCCTGGCGCTGGTGCCGGCGGTCATCGCGATCGCCGAGGCGGTGGCCTACGCACACACCCAGCGCGTCATCCACCGCGACCTCAAGCCGGCCAACGTCATCCTCGGCTCGTTCGGCGAGGTGGTCGTCATCGACTGGGGCCTGGCGCTGCGCCTCGACGACGAGGACGAGCCGCGCACGCCGGATCGGCCCAGCTCGCCGAACCCGCGGCTGACCTCGGCCGGCAGCGTGCTCGGGACGCCGTGCTACATGCCGCCCGAGCAGGCGCGCGGCGATCGGGTCGACACCCGCGCCGACATCTACGCGCTCGGCGCGATCCTGTACCAGCTGGTCGCCGGCACCGCGCCCTACGACGTCAGCGGAGCCCACAGCGCGGCGTCGGGCGATCCGGTCTGGGCCCAGGTCGTGGCCGGCCCGCCGCGGCCGATCGCGGTGATCGCCGCCGACGTGCCGCTCGAGCTGGTGGCCATCATCGAGCGCGCGATGGCCCGGGCCCCGGCCGATCGCTACCCCGACGCCCCGGCGCTGGCCGCCGCGCTGCAGGCGTTCCTGACCCACCAGACCTCGCACCGCGTCGCCACCGCGGCCAACGATCGCGTCGACGAGCTGGCCGCGATGCTGTCGTCGGCCGACGCCGCCAACGCCGACGCGGTCGCGGCGATCCACCGGCTGGCCGACGTCGCGCGGTTCGGCCTCGAGCAAGCGCTGGCGGCGTGGCCGACCAACCCCTCGGCGGTGCGCGGCCTGGCCCGGCTGCGCACCGCGCTGTTCGACTTCGAGTTCGAGCGCGACAACCTGGCGGCGGCGGCCGAGCTGGCGGCCGAGCTCCCCGACGACGATCCCCGCCACGCCGCGCTGACCCGGCGCCGCGAGGTGCTGGTCGACCGCACCGCGCAGGTCGTGCTGATCGAGCGCGAGCGCGACGCCACCGTCGGCGTCCGCGAGCGGACGATCCTGTCGGTCACGCTGCTGGTCGTGATGGCGGTGATGTTCGTCCAGACGCTGGTGGCCGGCGTGTCGCTGGGCGAACAAGCCAGCCCGCTGGTGCTGCGCCGCAACGCCATCATCGTCTGCGCCGTGATCGCCGTGGGCGCGGTGCTCGGCCGCCGCGGCCTGTTCGCCAACCACGCGTCGGCCTCCGCCGGTCGAGCGATCATCGGCGCGGCCGCGGCGGTGCTGGCCAACCGGTGCTTCGCGGTCCAGATCGGCCTCGGCGCGGCGCCGATGATGACGATCGACCTGTTCCTGATCACCGTCGCGTTCGTCACCTACGGCCGCCTCGTCGCCGCCGTGCCGCTGACCGTCGCCGCCGCCGTCGCCGCGACCTGGCCGGTCACCAGCCGGCTGGCGTTCAACCTCGGCGTCTTCGTGGCCGGCGCGATCCTGCTGCTCAGCTGGCGCCGCGAGGCCCGCCGCGCGATCGACGCGCCGGTCCGACCGCCTACGGCGTGACCGCGGCGCCGTCGGCGTGACCGCGGCGCCGTCGGCGTGACCGCGGCGCCTACGGCGTGACCGCGGCGCCGTCGGCCGCCGTGAGCAGGTGCAGCACGCCGTCGAGGATCACCGCGACGTGGCCGCTGCCGCCGGCGATCTCCGCGAATTCCCGCGCCGGCGCGGGCAGGACCTTGGTCCAGCGGATCGCCCCGTCCGTCCCGACCACCGTCACCGTGAGCTTGTCCCAGGCGCCGGCCTTCATCGCCACCGACAGCACGGCCGCGTCGCCGTCCACCGACGCCAGCCGATAGACCCCGGGGACCGCGACGGTCCGCTCCACCGTGGCGGCCCCGGCCGCCAGCTTCAGCAGCTCGACCGCCCCCTCGTGCGAGGCCCACAGGTGGTCGCGGTCGCCACCGGCCGCATAATGTAGCGGGCTGCCGGCGACCGTGTACGTCGCGCGGGTGGCGCCCGGGCCGATCCGGACGACCGCGCCGGCCTGATAGAAGACGACCCCGTCGTCGAGCGCCGCGCAGGTCGCGGCCTCGTCGGCCTTGAACGCCTCGCGGTGCGTGCGCTCGCCGCTCGCGCGCCCGAAGACGTCGAGCCCGCTGCGGTCGGCGGCGAAGATCTCGCGGGCGGTGACCGCGACGAAGTCGGTCGCCGCGGCCAGCTTGGGCTGCGGCGCCACCGCCGCCAGCGTGCCCGCTGGGCCGATCTGATCCAGCTCCGGCGCCGCCGCCGCTTGGTCGTTGGTCACGAGCCACGCGCTGCCGTCGTGGCCGGCGACCGCCATCATCCGGGGTCGGGTCGCGACGGTCGGGAGGTCGTGGCGATCGGCGAGCGACCACCGCGCGAGACCGGTCCGCGTCGCCCAGCTGACCACGCCGCCAGCGATCGTCGCAGAGCCGCCGCCGCGGCGCGGCTGCAGTGTGGAGACTTCGGTCACGTTGGCCATGGGCGCTTCCTCTGCATCGCGCGACTCGCTCCCGCCACCTACCGGCTCGATCGTCCGCGGCGGATCACCGTTGCGACAACCAACGGCGACGGCCAGCGTCCACGCGAAGAGCACGAGTCGATTCATCCGGTCCTCAGTACTGCGACTCGAGCAACTGTACCTGCTGCGGGGTCTGGGCGCGCGCGGCCTTCGCCTTGAACTCGTCGATCTTGGCCTGGTCGACGCCCTTGGCCTTCAGCCGGGCCTCGGCCTCGTTGGTCGCGGTGTCGGCGTGGAAGATGTCGTTGCGCATGATGTCGTACTGCGTCTTCTGCGCCGTCTGATCCCGCTTCGCGTCGTCGAGCGCCGCCTGCTTGGTCTTGAGATCGGCCTCGGCCTGCGCCACCGCGGCCGGATCGGCCGGCGACTTCGCCTTGGCCGCCGCGAGATCGGCGATGGCCTGATCGCGCTTGGCGGTCTCGCCGCCGACCCGCTGCGCGGGCGCGTCGATCAGATCCTGGGCGAGCATCTCGGGGACGTTGATCGCCTTGGTGTAGTGCTCGGCGAAGTGGTCCTTGTAGTTGGTGTTGGCGTAGCTCCAGGTGTCGCGGCCGCGGACGTTCGGCTGCGACTTGCCGGGCAGGGCGTTGCCGGCCGCGTCGTTGCCGGCCTCGGGGATCGCCCCCTCGTCGTAGGCCAGCACCTGGCCGCTGTTGTACGGGTCGCGCACGTAGATCTTGCCGTCGGTGCCGGTGACGCGGGACTTCTGCGGTTTCGTCGGGTCGGTCTCCTTGAGCGCCGCGATGTCGGTCGCCGAGACGCCCGCCGACGTCATCTGCTTGTCGCCGACGTCGTCCTGCCAGCCGGCCGCGGTCTGGTACCGCTTGAACGCGTCCTTGTTCTGGTCGTGGATGTCGTGGCCGAACTCGTGGTTGAGCGTCTCCTGCAGCGCGCTCAGCGGATCGCCGGTCTTGGGCAGGTTGTTGCCGTCGACGCCCTTCAGGTTGGGATCGCCGAGCTGGATCGGATCGCCGTTGTGCCGGTAGTTGGCGGTGACGCCGAGGTCGTAGATCTGGATGACGCCGCCGCCGTGATCGCCGCCCACCGTCGTCGGCTTGGTGGCGTGGGCGTCGCTGCGCTTGATCTCCTTGAGCAGCTCGTTGTCCTTGACGTGCTCCTCGGGCATGTGCGCGAGGGCCGAGTCGACCTGCGTCAGCTCGGCGTCGCTCCAGGCGATCTTCGTGCCGTCGGTGCGCTGACCATCCTTGTTGGTCAGGTTGACGTTGTACTTCATCTCGATCTTGTGCTCGTGGTCCTTGCGATCCATGAGCGCCTGCACGTCGGCCTCGGTCAGCGTGCCGGCCTTCTGCTTGGCCATCAGGAACTTCATCTCGTCGTCGACCTCGTGCTTGGTCGAGCTGACGATCTCGTCGCGACGGCTGTTGAGCCGCTCGTTGCGGTTCTGCTCCTTGGTGTCGTTCCAGAAGTCCCAGCCACCCTCGTCGGCGGTCTTCTTGTGCTCGGCCTCGGCGTCCTTGTCGGCCTGCGACTTGTGCTGCTCGCCCCACAGCTTGAGCTTGCGCTCGGGGTCGTGGGTGTCGGCGACCATCGTGTCGAACTCGGCGCGGCGCTTCGCCGGCACCTCGTCGAGCAGGTTCTCGAACGCGTCCTTGTCGAGCTTCTCGACGGCGTCACCCTGCAGGTCAGCCGGGAGGCTGTTGAGGATGTTCATCGCGTCGGTGGCCTCGGTGTCGGTCACGACGTTGAACCAGCCGGTGTCGTCGAGCTTCTCGTTGGCCTTCTTGGTCGCGTCGTCGACCCACTCCTTGTTGATCTCCTTGTCGAGATCGGCGCGCTGGCCCTCCATCGCCTTGCCCGAGTCGGCCGCGGCCTTGTCGGCGGCGGCGCGATCGGCGGCGCCCTGGTCCTCGGTGGCCTTGAGCAGCGCCTCGTTGCCCTGCTGCAGGTCCTGCGCCGCCTGCTGGCTGGCGGCCTCGACCTCGGCCACGCCCTGGGCGTGGGCGGCGTGGATCTCGTTCTTGGTGTCCTTGTCGGCGGCGGCGATCCGCTGCTTGGCCTGGAACGCCATCCGGTCGAGCTGACCGACGACGCGGCAGGTGTCGGCGTGGATCTTGGCCTTCTCGGCCAGGCACTGGGCGTGGACCTTGCGCTCGGCGGCCTTGACCTGCTGGTCGATGCGCTGCTCGGCGCGCTTCACCGCGGCCTCGATCTGCGCGATGTCCTGATCGACCTGGCGCTCGAGCCGCGCCAGATCCTTGTCGCTGGCGGCGTCGATCTTGGCCAGGTCGGCGGCGACCTTGGTCTCGATCGTCTTGAGCGCGTCCTGGTACTCCTTGTCGATCTGGGTCAGCGCGCGGGTCTTCTCGGCCTCGGCCTTGGCCTTCAGCTCGGTGCGGCGGGTGGCCGCCTTCGTCGTGATCTCGGTCTGCTTGGCCGCGACGTCGGCCTTCATCTTGGCGACCTCGGCGTTCATCTCGGCGACCGCGGCGTCGCTCTTGGCCTGCATGCCGGCGATCGCGGTGATCGTCGCGGCGTGGACCTTGGCGGCCTGGTCCTCGCCGGCCTTGAGCGCGGCGGCCGCGCGGTCGGCGCCGGCCTTCTTCTGCGCCTCGGCGTCGGCCAGGCCCTTGGCCTTGATCGCGTCGCCGTCGGTCTTGGCCTTGGCCAGGATGTCGGCCTTCTTGCGCTCGCCCGCGGCCCGCGCCATCGCCGCGCGGCTCTCGCCCTCGGCGCGCACCTTCTTGGCCTCGTCCTCCGGCAGCGCGTTGGCGCGCGTGTTGGCGGCGTTGATCGCCTGCTCGGCCTTGCGGTTGGCGTCGACGGTCGCGCCGCCGGCCTCGGTCATGCCCTTGATCGACAGGTCGTTGGCCTTGAGCTTGGCGTGCTCGGCCGTGGCCGCCGCCTGCTTGTCGGCCTCGACCTTGATCGCCTCGGCGTCGGCCTTGGCCTTGGCCCGCAGGTTCGCCTGCTCGGTCGCGTCCTTCTTGTCGAGGTCGACGCGCTCCTTGGCGATCTGCTTGGTGTGCGCCTCCTGCTTCTTGGCGATGTCCGCCTCGAGCTTGGTGGTGCGCTTGTCGAGCTCGGTCTGGAGCTTGGCCTGCTCCTTGGCCTCGCTCTCGTCGAGCTTCGTGAACTCGGCGGCGAGCTTCTCGTCGAGCTTGGCCTTCTGCGCGGTGACGTCGGCCTCGAGCTTGGCCTTCTGGGTCGTCGCGGCGTTGGTCAGCTTGGCGCGCAGCTCGTCCTTGGTCGCGGTCTTCTTCTGCTTGGCCGCGACGACGCTGTGCTTCTGAGCCTGCGCGGCGTGCTGGCCGTGCTGGCCAGCCAGCTGGCGCTTCTTGTCGGCCGCCGCGTGGTGCTTCGCGACGTCGTGCTTGTGCTCGACCTTGGCCTGCTTGGCGTGGCTGTCGGCCTCGATCTTGGCCTTCTTGGCCGCGTGCTCGCTGTCGACCTGGCCGACGTCCTTCAGGTCCTCGGGCAGCTGGTTGTCGTTGACCGCGGTCGACTCGGACTCGTCCGCCTGGTGCTCGGCGCCTTCGTCCTCGAGATCGCCACCGGCGAGCTGGTCGATCGCCTGCGTGTGCTGGCCGACCGGCGCGTGCTCGCCGCGCAGATCGACGCCCTCCTCCTCGGCGCCCTCGTGCTCGCCGCCGGCCAGGAGCTTCTCGCCGGCGTGGCCCTTGATGTTCCAGGCCGCCTTGGCCTCGCCGTCGACCTTGCCGTCGGCGTGGCGCTCGACGTGGCCGTCGATCTCGGCGTGATCGTCGCCGTGCTTGAGCCCGGCGTGGCCGCTGGCCTTGGCCGTGACCTCGCCCTCGGCGCTCTTGTGGACCTCGCCGTCGGCGTGGACGTCGAGCGGGCCCTTCTTGAGCTCGCCGTGGGCCTCGGCGTCAGCGGTGGTCTTGCCGCCCTCGTGGTGCAGCGCGCCCTTGGCGCTGGCCTTGACGCCCGCCTTCTCGTTCTCGTACTCGACCGACGCGGACTCGTCGTTGGTCCACTTCCCGTCCTTGTCCTTCGCCCCGGTCGCCCCGACGTCGGCCTTCACGCCGTCCTTGTCGTAGCTCGCGCCGGCGTCGTACTCGGCCGTCGTCTTGCCGTCCTCGTGGTGCAGCCCGCCCTTGGCGTGCGCGTTCACCCCGAGCTCTTCGTTCTCGTACTCGACCGACGCGCTCTCGTCGTTGGTCCACTTCCCGTCCTTGTCCTTCGCCCCGGTCGCCCCGACGTCGGCCTTCACGCCGTCCTTGTCGTAGCTCGCGCCGGCGTCGTACTCGGCGGTCGTCTTGCCGTCCTCGTGGTGCAGCCCGCCCTTGGCGTGCGCGTTCACCCCGAGCTCTTCGTTCTCGTACTCGACCGACGCGCTCTCGTCGTTGGTCCACTTGCCGTCGGCGTCGCGCTTGCCCGAGGCGTTCACGCCGCCCTTCACGCCGCCCTTGTCGTAGCCGACGCCGGCGTCGTACTCGGCCGTCGTCTTGCCGTCCTCGTGGTGTAGCCCGCCCTTGGCGTTGGCCTTGATCCCCGCCTCTTCGTTCTCGTACTCGACCGACGCGCTCTCGTCGTTGGTCCACTTGCCGTCGGCGTCGCGCTTGCCCGAGGCGTTCACGCCGCCCTTGAGGCCGCCCTTGTCGTAGCCGACGCCGGCGTCGTACTCGGCGGTGGTCTTGCCCTCGGCGTCGCGGTGGACGCCGCCCTGCGCCTTGGCCTTGATCGGGCCGGCGTCGATCTCGCCGGCGATGTTGCCGTTGGCCGCGACCTTGCCTTCCTCGTCGCGGGTCACGTCGCCGTCGACCTTGACCTTGCCCGGTCCGGCGCCCAGCTCGGCGTGGCCGCCGACCGTCGTCGTGCCGTCCCGCTTGATATCGACCTGCCCGCTGACCTCGCCGGCGCCGCCGACCGGCGCCTTGGCGCCGACGTGCAGGCCCTCGTCGTCGACCGTGACGCCGACCGGCATGCGCACGCCGAAGTTCTGCGCGAGCCCGGCGACCGCCGGGACCGCCGCCAGCACCTGGCTCGCGGGATCCTTCTTCTTCTTCTCCTCGTCGCCCGATCGCAGCGATCGACTCGCGCGATCGTCGGCCGCGGCGTCGCCGTCGTCCTCCGACTCACGCGGCCGCTTGGTCGCGGCAGTCACCGCTTGCGCGGCGAACCCCACGAGGTCGTTGTCCTGGCGAACGAGTTTGTCGAAAAATCCCACGGTGGTCTCCGGCTCATAATACGGACCTCGCCCCCCCGATCTCCCTCGGATCCCCTCCGATCTCCCCGATCAAGACCCTCATGATTCCGTGCGGTTGCGATTCCCGTGATCCTTTCCCAGCACCCGGCCCATGGCCCGGTACTCCCCCCGGGCCGCGCGGCGCAGGTGGCCCTGGCCGATGATCGTGCCCTCCTCGGCCGCCAGGAACGCGGCCGCCAGCACCGAGTTGCGGATGTTGGCGCCGGTCATCTCGCTGAACTCGTCCGACAGCGCCTCGACGTCGATGCCGTCGGCGACCGGCGCGCCGGTGGCCAGCATCTCCTTCCACAGCCGCTCGCGCTCGTCGCTGTCGGGGGACGCGAAGACCACGTGGCCGGCCAGGCGGCGGCGCAGCGCGGGGTCGATCGAGGTGTCGAGGTTGGTGGTCAGGATGACGACGCCGCCGAAGCTCTCGACGCGCTGCAAGAGGTAGTTGACCTCGAGGTTGGCGTAGCGATCGACCGCCGACTTCACGTCGGGCGAGCGCTTGGCGAACAGCGCGTCGGCCTCGTCGAACAGCAAGAGCGCGTGGCCGGCCTCGGCGGCGTCGAACACCTTGGCCAGCTGCTTCTCGGTCTCGCCGACCCACTTCGACACGATCCGCGACAGGTCGACCTGGAACAGCTCGAGCTCGAGCTCGCGCGCGATCAGCCCGGCGACCATCGTCTTGCCGGTGCCCGGCGGACCCGAGAACAGCCCGGCCACGCCGGTGCCGCGGGCCAGCTTGCGCTTGAAGCCCCAGTCCTCGAGCACGTGGTGGGCGTGGCGGACGCGGCCGATCAGCGCCTTGACGTCGTCGAGGATGTCGGGCGAGAGCACCAGCTCGCTCCACGACTGGCGCACCTCGACGCGGCGGGCCAGCTCGCCGAGACGCTCGGCGATGTTGTCCTGCACGCCCGCGACGACGTCCTTGAAGCCGGGCTCGGCGGCGGCGCGCTCGCGCGCGTGGTGGGCCGCCGACCGGGCCGCGCCGGCCACGCCGCCGGCGCCGAACCGGTAGCGCATCGCGACGACGTCGAGATCCGCAGCCGGCAGCGTCGGCACCGCGTCGGCCCACAGCAGCCGGCGGGTCGCGATGTCGGGGATCGGCCAGCGCGCGCGCACCACCGACCGCTGCGCCGCGTGGGTCTCGAGGCCCGGCGTCGACGTCGTGATCACCAGCGGGCCGTCGTGGGCGTCGAGCGCCGCCGCGATCGCCAGCGCGATCTCGTCGCCGGGCTGCAGGCGCCCGGTCAGCTCGTCGAGGTTGGCCAGCACCGGCACCGCGTCGGCCAGCAGCGCCTCGCGCTTGAGCGCGGTGACCGCGGCCACCGCCAGCCGCGTCGGCACCCGCGCGAAGTCGATCGCGATCACCGGCCGCGAGGTGGCCAGCGCCACCGCGGTCCGGCGCCCGGCGCCCAGCGCGCCCTCGAGGATGACCGTCGGGCTCGGCGTCGCCGCCAGCCACGACGCCAGCTTGGTGCGCGCGACCACCTGCTCGTCGGACAGCCGCGGCTGCGCCGGCACCTCGACCCGGCCGCCCAGCTCGGCGACGCCGGCGTCGGGCGCGTCCTCGCCGCGCAGGTACTGCCACACCCGCGGCGGCGCGGTCCACCGGGTCGCGACGTCGTCGCCGTCGTCGGCCAGCGGCGCGATCAGCCCGTGGCGGCGCAGCGGGTGGCGCGGATCGATCACCGCCAGCACCGCGCGCGTGGTGTCGGCGTCGAGCCCGGCGATGTGCGCGTGCTGGCCGACGCTGACGCCGCCGCGCGCGTCGCTGCCGTACAGCGCGCGCAGGTGCGCGCCGACCCGCGGCTCGACGGCGCGGGCGACGACGGTCCACAGGAAGTCGAGGGCGGCGGGGTCGAGGCCGAGCCGCCGCGCGAGCGCGGTCGCGCGCGGACCGGGGACGTCGATCGCCGGCGGCGCCGGCGCCGCGTCGGGCGACGGCGGCTCGGCGCGGGCGACCGCGCGCTCCGCCGCGAAGACCACCGCCGCGACCCGTTGCTCGAAGTGGCGAGCGTCGCTCATCGCCCCTAGAGATCGCACCGATCGGGCCGCCGTGTCGACGCGGCCGGGCGCGATTGCGATCCTGCCGAGGTCTGCCAGCGCGCCGCTCGCTACTGCTGCGCCGCGGCGGCCGGCGGCGGCGCGCCGGGCGGGCGCCGGTTCGGTCCCTCGACGTAGTCGATCGTCGCCGGGCACGACAGGCTCTCGAACGCCATCAGGCTGTCGCGATCGCCGAACACCTGCGGGCACTCGGCGAGGCACGCCTCGCGGACGCCGCCGATGTCCGAGCCGCGGCAGCCGAGGTAGTGATCGCACGCGCCGTCGCAGGTGCCCGACAGCTGCGTGCCGCGGATGTAGCGCACGACGCAGCCGCTGATCGCCAGCGCCGCGATCAGCGCGAGCGCGATCCTCACGCCTTCTCTCCGTGGCGCCCGGCGCCGCCGGCGAACCGCGCCGCGCCGCCCAGCCCCTCGGCCAGCGCGCGCCCGCCGTGGCCCAGCTCGTTGGCCAGCGCCGCGTCGAAGTCGAGGTCCCACTGCTCGTACGCGCTCAGCCGATCGCCGCGCAGCGCGCCCTGCGGCAGCGCCGCCAGCTCGTGGGCCAGCGCCTCGGCGGCGGCGCGCCCCTGGCCGCGCGGCACGACGCGGTTGACCAGCCCCATCGCCAGCGCCTCGTCGGCGCCGACCGCGCGGCCGGTGAGGATCAGATCGAGCGCGCGGCCCATGCCGATCACCCGCGGCAGGCGGATCGTGCCGCCGTCGATCAGCGGCACGCCCCAGCGCCGACAGAACACGCCCATCACCGCGTCCTCCTCGGCGACGCGCAAGTCGCACCACAGCGCCAGCTCCAGGCCGCCGGCCACCGCGTGCCCGCTGATCGCCGCGATCACCGGCTTGGTCAGCACCATCCGCGTCGGGCCCATCGGGCCGTCGCCCTCGAGCTGCACCCGGTTGCCGCGACCGGCGCTGATCGCCTTCAGGTCGGCGCCGGCGCAGAACGTGCCGTGCTCGCCGGCCAGCACGCCGACCCGCGCCTCGGGGTCGGCGTCGAACAAGCGGAACGCCGCCGCCAGTGCCTCGGCGGTCGGTCGATCGACCGCGTTCTTCACGTCCGGTCGATCGATCGCGACCGTCGTCACCGGGCCACTCGACTTCACGCGGATCGTCACCCGATCACTGTGCCACAGCCCGGCGCCGGCGCGAGCCCGGCTCACCACGGGGCGCCGCGCGGCCCGGGTGCTACCACTCCCGCATGCAGCCCGTGCTCGCCGCGCTCGTCGATCTGCTGGCCCTCGAACGCCTGGACCGCGACCTGTTCCGCGGCCGCAGCCAGGACCTCGGCTGGGGCGCGATCTTCGGCGGCCAGGTGCTTGGCCAGGCGCTGTCGGCGGCGGCGCAGACGGTCGGCGCCGACCGGCCGGTGCACTCGCTGCACGGCTACTTCATGCGCGCCGGCGACGTGACGAAGCCGATCGTCTACCAGGTCGATCGGCTGCGCGACGGCGCGACGTTCACGACGCGGCGGGTCGCGGCGTTGCAGGAGGGCGAGGCGATCTTCAGCCTCGAGGCGTCGTTCCAGCTCGCCGTCGACGGCTTCGATCACCAGGACCCGATGCCGGCGGTGCCGCCGCCCGACGAGCTGCGCTCCGAGCGCGACATGGCGCTGGCGATCGCCGATCAGCTGCCGCCGCCGATGCGCGCGATGGCGGTCGCCGAGCGGCCGATCGAGATCCGCCCGGTCGAGGTGCGCGACCCGCTGCGGCCGCGGGTCGCCGACCCGCACCGCCGCCTGTGGTACCGCGCGATCGATCAGCTGCCCGACGATCCGGCGCTGCACCGCTACCTGCTCGCCTACGCCTCCGACTTCTCGTTCCTCGGCACCGCGATGGACCCCCACGGCGTCAGCTGGCTGTCGCCCGGCATGCAGGTCGCGTCGCTCGATCACGTCATGTGGTTCCACCGGCCGTTCCGCTTCGACGACTGGCTGCTCTACACCGTCGACAGCCCCTCGGCCTCTGGCGGCCGCGGCCTGGTGCGCGGCCAGTTCTTCGATCGCGCCGGCCGCCTGGTCGCCAGCGCCGCGCAAGAGGGCCTGATCCGTCGTCGCCAGCCGCGGTGAGCGGCGGGGCGCCCGAGGCGCACCATGGACGTCGCCTCGACGGCCACGTATCCTCTGGCCATGACCTCGCGCGAAGCTCGAGCCCAGGCGCGGGCCGGTTGGCCGATCAGCCGCCACCAGCTCGACGACGACGGCGACGACGTGCTGCGCGACGTCCCGCCCAGCGACTGCGTCGCCATGGTCTGGGCGCTGACCCTCGACGCCTGGGCCGCCGCCGGCCGGCCCATCCCCACCTACGCGCGCGCCGACGCGCCGGGGCGCCTGATCCGCGCGACGTCCGATGCCCGCGAGCCCTGACTTCAACGACGACTTCCGCGATCTGATCGCGTGCCTGCGCGACGCAGGCGTCGACTACGTGATCGTAGGCGCGCACGCGCTCGCCGCGCATCAACTCCCACGCGCGACCGGCGATCTGGACGTGCTGGTGCGACCGAGCGACGACAACGCCGCGCGGGTATATCGAGCCCTGGCGGCGTTCGGCGCGCCGCTGACCACCCATGGCGTGCGGTCGACCGACTTCGCGACGCCAGGTACGGTCTACCAGATCGGCCTGCCGCCACGTCGCATCGACGTCCTCACGACGATCAGCGGCGTCACCTTCGATGAAGCCTGGCGTGGTCGGGTCGAGCTCGACCTCCACGGCGAGCGGTTGCCGTTCCTCGGACGCGAGGAGCTGATCCGCAACAAGCGCGCGGCGGGGCGGCCGAAGGACCTCGCCGACGTGATCGCGCTGGAGCGTGGCTGACCGCGATCGACGCGCGGCCGCGTGTGCGTGTAGGCTCGAGCGATGGGCCTCGCGATCATCGGTTCGGCCGCGGCGACCGGCGCGCTCAAGGAGATCTACGACCGCATGCTGGCGCGGCCGTTGCCGCCGGTGTACCGGCCGGCCCACGGCGGCGCGCCCGGCATCATCACCGCGCACAGCCTGGACCCGGCGCTGATCCCCAAGGTGTTCGGCTGCTCGTCGACGCTCAACGGCGCCGGCCCGCTCACCTGGCCCGAGCGCGAGCTGGTCAACGCGACCACCTCGCGGCTCAACCAGTGCTTGTATTGAACGGCCTGTCACGCAGAGTTTCTGCGTGTCGCCGATAACGATGACCGCCTGGCCCGGGCGGTGACGATCGATCCGCGCGCGGTCGCGGCCCGCTGGCCCGACGCGCGCCGCCGCGCGCTGGCCGCGCTGACGGTGACGGTCACCGAGGCGCCGTGGACGCTCGACGGCGCCGCCAGGGCCGCGCTGGCCGCGGCCGGCCTCGACGACGACGCGGTGCTGCACGCGGTCGCGCTGGCCGCGTACTTCGGCCACCTCAACCGCATCGCCGACGCCACCGGCGTGCCGCTCGACTACGCGGTCACCACGCCGCCGCCCGCCACCGAGCCCGCGGTGCCGCCGCTCGCTACCGCCCCCGCGCCCGTCACCCGCGCCGCGACGCTCACGCTGGCCCAGCGCCCCGCCACCGCCGCCGCGCTCGCCGCGTGGACCGACGACCTGTTCGCGCGCGACCCCGCCTACCTGCCGCGCGCCACCCGCGCCGACGTGATCGCCACCGTCGCCGCCTGGCTCGGCGCGCCCACCGCGCCGCCCGCCGCCCCGCTCGATCCCGACGTCCACGCCCTCGTCGCGCTGGTCGCCCTCGCCCCCTGGCAGCTCGCCGACGCCAGCTTCGCCGCTCTGCGCGCCCGCGGCTGGGACGACGCCGCGCTCTTCGACCTGTGCGCCGTCACGTCGACCGCCACCGTCACCGCCCGCATCGACGTCGCCCTCCGCGCGCTGGGGTGAGCGCCGGCGGGATGCACCGCGATCGAGGCCGACGCCCAGGGGGCCCGGGCCCCGGCGCAGCCACCCCCATCACTCTGGCTCGGTCAGCACGCGGAGTCGCGACCGTCCCCTGTCGTCGATATGCGGCTCGACTCCCGTAACCCCTTCGGGTCGACGAAAGTCGCCCACGCTACCCCAGCCGCCACCGCCCACGCCACGCCCGCATCGCCTGACGACGTTGCGCCTGCGGGCTGCAGCCACGCTGGCCGAGCGCGAGTTCGCGGCTACCTGCTCGCATCCCGGCGGGCGCGCGCCTCGTCCAACAACTCGCTCACCGACGGAAGGCCCACCGCCTTCAGGCGCTCGTCCAGGCAGACGACGCAGTCACCCATGGTTCGTCCCTCGAACCAGAAGTTCAGCGCAGCGTCGTCCAGCGTACCTTCCTCAGCAGCGACGACCGCGCGTGCCTTCTCGGCACAGTCTGGGCAGAGAAGGTAGGCGATCCCGTCCCTGTCAAAGACCGCAGTGACATCCGGCCTCCGCACTGCCAACAGCGCGTCGTAAACCGAGCGACACATGGGGACACCCCATTGAAGCTCATGCATTTCACAATCGTACGCTGCCATTGCTTACTCTCCGCATAGTGGCTGACAACTACACTACGACCACGGCTACCATAGCACGCTGCTCTATCGGAGGCCGAACATGCGCTTGAGAAAGTTGCGCGCCTCCGCCGGGAGGCCTGGGACGCCACGAACCCCACCGGCGCGAAGCACTCCGCAGATATGCGTCGTGCAGCTGTGTGACAGCGCCCCCGTGCGTTGCAACGGCCCCATCGGCCCATACGCCATCTGGTCCAGTTGCATCGCTCGCGCGGCCGCTGGATTCGGGAGTGCAAATTCCACTGGCTTACCAATCGGATCACCAAAACCCTTGATTTTGCCTGTACCGGTCGCCACCACTCGTGTTTCAGTTTCAGCCAAATTCGACGTCATATGGGTAGTGAGGGATTCGCCACCAATCTCGACTTCCACGGTGAAGTGCATACCCCCGCCATTTTGCGGTTGGTAGTACCGAATGCGAGCCACACCGCCTGGCGTCGCCGCCTTAGGAATCTCGCTCGCCGGCCCGGCGACAGCCAAGGCATACGCTGTCGAAATCTTCGCTCCCACGTGCGCGGAGACTCTCCCCGCGTTGTCTGCGCAATCGTCAGCGCCGGCGCAGTTTTGAAGTTCGTCGACCGTCTCGCGCACCTCCGCTGTCCAGTCTGGGTTCGGTGGTTTGACGTTCGCGAGGACGTCGGCGAGAGGCATACACCCGCCGGTGAAGCCACACGAAAGGGCCGAAAGCTCGAGGCGAGCATTCGCTGCCCGGATTGCGACGAACTCCTTGAGCTGTGCAGCGTTGTAGCGTCCCCACAGCCGCCCCGCGGTCGCAACGACCGAAGTGCTATTGGGCATGGCGATCCCCCCCGCCACGTGCATCTGGCTCGCGCCGGTTGCGGTGCCTTGCGGGTGGGCGCTCCCGCTGCTGTTGTCGAACATGAACCCGACCAGGCTGGCGCCTGCGCCAATCGCAAGGGCTTTGTCGAAGGCACAGACCACAGCGATCGGGCTCTCCGCGCACAGCCCCGACGGGTCGGAGTAGTTGACGGGGTCGTTGAACGAGAAGGCGTACGGGTTCGCGGTCGTCGACCGGGCCATCACAGCGATCGGGTCGCGCTGCAGGAAGCGGCCGACGGCGGGGTCGTAGGCGCGCGGGCCGAGGAGCGTCACGCCGACCTCGGGCAGGTCGTCGCCGCCGTTCCACAGGTCGTCGGTGTAGGTGATGCCCTGCGTGCCGGTGTCGCTGGTCTTGGTGCCGAAGGCCGCGTAGGTCGCCTGCTGGACGGCGTGCCCGCTGGCCTTGGTGAAGAAGCGGTTGGCGCGGCCGTCGCCATGGCGGTAGATCGTCTCGGTCGCGGCCGGCGTGCCGCTGGCGTTCAGCGTCGTGCGCAGGCTGACGAAGACGCCGAGCGGGCCCGGAATCATGCGCTCGAGCTGGACCACGCCGTCGGCGCGGGTCCGTCGCTCGATCAGGCCACCCAGGTTCCAGACCGTGCGCGCGTTGGTGCCGTAGACCGTCGTCTTCAGGCGACCGAGCGGGCCGTAGGCCAGGTTCACCGTCTGCTGGCCGCGCGTGATCTTGGTGATCCGCTGGCCGGCGTCGTAGGTGAAGGTCCGGGTCTGGCCGTTGGTCTTGTCGGTGGCCACGTTGCCCGCGCCGTCGTAGGTGAAGTCACAGACCGTGCCGAGGCTGGTGCCCGGCGTCGCGAAGCGGCACAGCCGGTCCGGATCGGTCGCGTCCGTCGTGTAGACCCGATCACCCGAACCCGTCGTCGACGTCCGCGTGGCCAGGTTGCCCAGGCCGTCGTACGTGAACCCCTCGATGCCCGGCATGATGCCGCTCATCTGCACGCGGTTCTGTAGCCGGCCGAGGCTGTCGTAGGACGTCGTGAACGTCGTCGAGCCGGTCGGCGTCGAGTGCGCCTCGGTGACCACCCGCCCCGCCGCGTCGCGGGCGCGGTTCTCGAACATGTACGCGCCGCTGGCGGTCATGATCGTCGTGGTCAGCGGCTCGCGGCGACCGGTCGCCGCATACGTGTAGTTCTCGCTGACGCCGTTACCGAAGACGACCGTGCGGTACTCGCCGAGCGTGGTGATCGCCGACGCGTTGAACAGCGTGCTCGTGCCCGCCTTGATCGTCGTGTTGCGCCACGCGCTGTCGTAGTCGTAGGTCAGCGTGTCGGTCGTCTGCGGCGTCTTCAGCGTCAGCGTGATCGGCACGCCACCCGCGCTCAACGCCGACGTCTGGGACGTCACGCCGGTGAGGCCCGCATACTTGTAGACCTCCGTGGTGCCGCGGCCGAGCGGGTCGTAGCCGAAGTAGACGTTGCCCGCGCTCGGGTTCTCGATCCACGACAGCCGGCCGCGCAGCAGCGTCGCCGCTTGCGCCGGCTGCTCGCTGGCGCCCGAGTGCGTGTCGTAGTGGTAAATGTCGCGCGACTCGAGGGTCTCGACGCCGCTCAGGATCGACGCCAGGTCGCGCTTGGTCACGCGGCCGAGGCCGTCGTAGCTGGTGCGCGCCACGCGACGCCGGCTGCCGTCCATCCACGACGTCTCGAGCGCGTTGCCATCCTCGTCGTAGGTCGTGTCGACCGCCGACGCGCCCGGCTCCTGCATGCTCAGCACCTGGCCGAGCGAGTCGTAGTGCGTGGTCCACACGGTCGAAGGTGTGGTGCTGGTCGGCGTGGCGTAGCGCCGGGTCGCGATCACGCGACCGAGCAGGTCCCAGTCTTGCTCGACCTTGTCGAGGATCGCCCAGGACGCGCTGCGCCGCGTGCGCTGCAGCTCGCGGCCGATGGCCGTGAGGATGCGCTGATCGCGATGCTGGTATCGCGACGAGGTCGGATCGTGCTCCTCCGGCCCCCAGCTCGCGACGATGGCGTTGCCGCTCATGTAGCTGACCGCGACCTCGCTGACGTAGACCTGCGACGACGCGAAGGTCTGGGTCGCCGTCGGGAAGTAGCCGTTCGCCTCGACCGAGCGGATCGCGCGGCCGCGGCGGTCGTAGACCGTGGTCGTGCCGTAGCGTGTCGCTAGCGATGCGGCCGGGTCGAACGGCGTCGCCGGCGCCTCGAAGGGCGCCGCGACGAAGACCACCCGCCCCCGCGGTCTGCGCACAACACCGGCCCTGTCGCGCTTGATTAGCTCCGCGAGTCGTTTCGCTGTCAAGCACGCACTCGCGACCACGCGACAGTGTTTGGCCGCACCACACCGCCCCGCCATCAGGGCACGTAGATAAGGTGGATCCTGAAGCGGTGGCCGTCGGCGGCTGCCTCGACGTCGACGTGCAAGACCAGATCGCTGCGGCCCGCCTCGACGGTCCGCAGGTCGACCAGCACCTCCCAGCGACGGCCGGCCCACTGCGCCACCGACGTCTCCCAGGTCTCCTCCGTCAACTCCGTCAGCGTCTCGCCGTAGGCGGCCACGTTCGCGCGCAACTGGGCGGCCAGCGCCTTCGTCGGCGCCGCGACCGTCGGTACACCCGCGGCCAGCTCGAAGTCGTCGCGGACGAACGCGCGCACCACGGCGGCCAGCACCGGCCGCCAGCCGCTCGCCACCGGATGCGCGGCATCGGGGTCCTTCACCGGCTCGAGTAAGCGCGATGCCGTCATCGGTCAGTTCGGCCCCGGGCCGCTCGCGACGCCGTGGATACGCCAGTACAGCGCGGTGTCCCTGACGTACGCGGCGTACAGCTCCAGCACCAGCGCGTCACTGACCGCGAGGAACGCGCCGAGGACCGTGGGCCGCACCTCGATGCACTCGAACCAGGAGACGTAGAGCAGGTTCACCAGGTAGTCGCGCCAGGCGGGTTCGGCGGCGGCGGCGCTCGCCGCCAGCGCGCGCTCGAACGCTCCAGAGATCGCCGCGAGGTCGCGCTCGACCGAGGCGGCGTCGCGCATCTCGAGCACGTGGTCACCGAGCTCGCTGGTGAACACGTGCGGGATGACCTCGTCGTAGGCGTCGACGTGACTCGCGAGCAACGCCGCGCCGTCCGCCAGCGCGTCGCGCAGGTCGTCGACCATCGCGGTGACGCCGCGGCGGATCGCGTCGCTGGTCGCCGCCACGACGAATGGGGTGCGCGCCGCCTCGGTCAACGCCGCCTCGCCGGGACATCGCGCACGTCCATGGCTGACGTTCGGCTGAGCGCGGTCGGCTGTCAACCGCGTCCCTGAGCGACGGCGCGTTACCACGCGGGTGGCGGGTCGCTACGCGCCGCTCGGCGGGCGCGGCGCGCGGACGCCGAGGTCGTGCAGCATCTTGAGGTAAGCCATGCTGCGCATGGGCGGGCACGCGAGCAGCGCGTCGACGAACGGCGCCGGCGGCACGTACCCATGCGCGTCGACGTAGTGCACGATCATGATCGGCGCGACGTAGAGCACGTCCTTCGTCGGCACGAACAGGTTCCGTCCGTCGATGCGGACCGTCCGGCCGTCCGCGTGCACCTCGCCGGGTCCGCCGGAGTACACGCAGTGCTCGCAGCGGTGGCGGCCCATGAACACATATGGCTGCCACGGATCGAGGCAGTGCTCCATCAGCACGTCGAACGCTTCCCTGGACAGCCGGCCTCCCGATGGGACCTGCGGCGGCCCGAGCCAGCCGACGGCGCGTGCCTCGCAGGTGAGGCCGAGGGACTCGCCGATCGGATCCAGATCCTGAACTTCCATGACGTCGACTCCTCGCGGTGCCTCGGCGCGATGGCTCAGGGCCGCCGGACCAGCGCGACCAGCTTGTCGTAACGCTCCTTCAGCAAGGCCAGCACCTCGTCGTCGTCGCCGGCGTCCGGCTTGCTGTCGTGGTCCTGGCACATCTCGCCGATCGCGTAGTCGGTGTCCATGAAGGCCCCGCTGGCCTCCTCCCACTCGGCCTCGGGAACCTGGGCCGGGCGCGGGATCTTGGCGGGGGCGAACAGCACGGCGCGGTGGTCCATGCCGACCAGCGCGCAGGTCGCGACCGCGCGCGCCGGGGGCGCGAGCTTCATGTGCGCCGCCATCAGCGCGTCGTACGCCACGAACTCCTTCGGCAGCGGCGCCTCGGCCGCCACCGACGCGTCGATCGGCGGCGCCGCGTCGGGCGCGGGCAGCGCCGCATCGACCACGACGGCCACCACCGCGGCGTCGGGGGTGGCCGTGCCGCCGGGCGGCGCATCCTTCTTGGCGCTCTTGCACGCGGCGAGCGACGCGGATCCGAGGATGACCGCGATCGCCGCGGTCCGTCGAACGAAGGTGAGAGTCATCGGCGCAGACCTCCTGTGGGCGTCGCCGTGCCCGACCGCACGGCCCGTTGCACGACTCGCGTCGCGGCGGCCTCGAACACCCCACAGCCTCACCGCGACCCCGCGACGGTACCACGGCGACGTTGGACCGCCGGCGCGGTGGTCGCGCCGTGGGGCTTCCGCCGCGCGCGGCGCCGGGCGAAGGTCGCGGGGACATGGGATGGGCCGTCAGCTATCAGCTCGTGCGCGCCGAGCCGCTGTCGGACGACGAGCGGGCGGCGGTCGCGGCGCACGCCGCGCGGTTCGCGCGGCATCCCTGGCCGATCGAGCCGTACGCGCCGACCGTCGGCGATGGCGCGGTGGTGGTGGCCGGCGTCACCAAGATGCCGTGGTCGACGACGACCCCGGCGTGGGGCTGGCTGCTCGCGGCGTTGACCGAGCTGCGGACGCTGATCGCCGGCGCGCGCTGCGAGGTCAGCGACGACCACGAGGCCATCAGCTGGAGCGAGGCGAGCCAGCGCTACGCCGTCCCGCCGATCACCATCGCGCCGTCGCGCGCGCCGCGGCCCCGCGGCCCGCGCACGCCGCGGCCACCTGGCGCGCCGGGCGGTGCCCGGATCCGCTGCGTCCGCGTCGAGCCGCACCAGCGGCACAGCCACGTCGTCATCCGCGACGAGGACGTGCTGCGGTTCGAGCTGCGCGGCACCCGGGCGCGCCTCGACGCCGGGCTGTTCGTGCGCACCGCGATCGCCGCGTCGATCGATCACGCCGCGGCGCGGCTGCTGGCCGCCGACGGCGACGAGCTCGAGGTCGTCGAGCGCGCGCGCTGGTCGGGCTTCGAGCTGGCGACTGAGGTCAGCGCGCGCCTCGCGATGATGGAGATCGTGGCGAGGACCGTCACGCCGTGCGACGGCTTCCCGGTGGCGCGCCTGGCGGTCGGGGCCCTCGGCGCAGACGGCGCCGTCGCGCTGGCGCCGGTCGACGGCTGGCCCCGCTATCCTCGCGGCACGTTCGTGCTGGCGGTGCGACCCACCGCGGCGGGCATCGCCGTCGACTGCGACGGTCGCGACGAGCGCCTGCTGCTGCAGCGCGACCTCGCGATCGACTTCATCGTGTTCACCGGCGGCGGCGCCGAGCTCGCGCGCGCCAGCGTGGTCGGCGGCCTCGCCGATCACCACGTCGTCGAGATCCCGCTCGCGCCCACGGGCCAGGCCGAGGTGCGGCGCTTCGACGTGCGGGTCACCGGCGCCGTCGTGCAGACCGCCAGCGTCGGGCGCTGGCAGCTGGTGCGCGCGCGGGCCGCGGCCACCCAGCGGTAGCGCGCGCGGCGGTCAGTCGTCGGCGAGCGTGGTCGCGATCTTGGCCAGGACCCCGGGCCAGCCCGGGCGCATGCCCTCGAACGCGCGGCGGCCCATCGGCGAGTCGAGGTCGAAGCCCTCGTGGATGAGCGTCAGCCGGGTGCCGGTGCCCTCGGGCGCGAGCGCGAACGTGATGATCGTGTCGAGCGTCGTCAGCGCGAAGCGGAAGCGGAACAGCCGCTCGGGCTCGACCGCGAGGACCTCGCACGGCTGCTTGCCCCACGGCCCCATGTCCATGTCGAACCGGTGGCCGACCTCGGCGCGGATGTCGCCGGGGGCCCACCAGCGCGCGACCAGCGCGGGGTCGGTGAGCGCGCGCCATACCCGCGCCGGCGCCTGCTTGTACACGTGCTCCACGGTGATGATGCCAGGCTGCGTCACGTCGCGTCCTCCTCGTCGAGCAAGCGCTCGAGATCGCCGAGCCGTTGCTTCCAGTAGCGCTCGAAGCCGCCGATCCAGTCGTCGACCTCGGTCAGCGGGCGCGGATCGAGGTGGTAGTAGCGCTCGCGCCCGCGCGGCTCCTCGCGGACCAGCCGCGCCTTGCGCAGCACCTGCAAGTGCTCCGACACCGCCGGCCGCCCGAGCTCGAAGTTGGCGGCCAGGTCGCCGACCTTCCGCGGGCCGCGCCGCAGCTGCACCAGGATCTCCCGGCGCACCGGGTTGGCGAGCGCCGCGAACACGTCGACCTCGGGCATGCGGCGACGTTATGTCGGAGAATTCCGACACGTCAAGACTCTCCGACGCGTCGCGTTCACCGCGCATGGCCCGTCGAGGCACGCGCGCAGACGGCCGGCCACCCGAAGCGAGCCCCGTCGCGAGTCGCCCCGTCGCGGCGCGGTCAGAACCCGACGCCGACCGCGACAGCGCCGACCACGGCGGTCTCGCCGGCGGCGCGATCGACGGCGACCGTGGGACCGACCGACGCCCGCCCGACGTGGACGGCGTACCCGGTCGCGGCCCGCACGGCGATCGCGTCGTGCGCGCCAGCGTGCTCCCAGCCCAGCCCGGCCAACACCGACCATCCCCGCCAGGGATGGACCGCGATGCCGGCGCCCGCCAGCACGTGCGTCAGTTCGTGCAGCCGCGCCACGTCGACCAGCACCACCATGCCGAGCCCGTGGCCGATCCGGCTCTCGAGATCGACGCCGATCGACGGGCCCGTGGCGCCGTCGACCCGGACCGCGCCGGGCGCGATGGCGAGGTGGTTCGGGTGATGCCCCGCGTGCCCCGCGGCCACCTCTTCGGCAGCCACCGGGCGAGCGGCGAGGAGCGCAGTGCACACGGCGCACGACACAGCGAGACGGCGCATGCCGTCCGCATCGACCGAGCTGCGCCGCCGTGTAGCCGCCGCGCGCCGATCTCATCGCGTACCGTCACCCGGCTCACGGTCGATCGAGCCGCGGCGGTGTCCCCGGCCAGGCTTCGACGAGGGGCGTCACGGCACGCCCAGGGGCCTGCGCCGCACCGGATGGCGGGCGTTGCCGAACGCAACGTCGACGTCGCGCACCAGCGCCGCGGCGCCGGTCCGGTCGACCCGATCGCCGTCCGCGGTTATTGTCCGCGGCCATGACGAAGCTCGAGCGCATCGCCATCCTCACCAGCGGCGGGGACGCCCCCGGCATGAACGCGGCGATCCGCGCGGCGACGCTGGTCGCGCGCGCGGCCGGCGTCGAGGTGCTGGGCATCGAGCGCGGGTACCGCGGGCTGCTCGATGACGCGTTCATCCCGCTGGGCCCGACCGAGGTCGGCAGCATCCTGCGCGAGGGCGGCACGATGCTGGGCTCGGCCCGCTGCAAGGAGTTCCACGATCGCGCGGTGCGCGACCGCGCGCGGGCCGTGCTGCGGGCCCGCGGCGTCGGCGGCCTGGTCGTGATCGGCGGCAACGGCTCGCTGACCGGCGCCCAGGCGCTGGTCGATCCCGACGAGGCCGGCCCCGAGCCGGTGCGCGTCGTCGGCATCCCGGCCTCGATCGACAACGATCTCGGCCTGACCGGCCTGTCGATCGGCGTCGACACCGCGATGAACACGATCGTCGAGGCCTGCGACAAGATCGCCGACACCGCCACCGCCCACGATCGCACCTTCATCATCGAGGTCATGGGCCGCGACTGCGGCTACCTGGCGATGACCTCGGCGATCGCCGCCGGCGCCGACCTCGCGCTGTTCCCCGAGGCCGGCCGCGACGAAGCGACCGTGGTCGACTCGATCGTCGACACCGTCCTGGCCGTCCGGCAGCGCCAGCGCCGCTCGCGCCGCGTCATCATCATCAAGGCCGAGGGCGTCGCGATCCCGATCGATCGCCTGAAGGCGATGGTCGACGCCCGCCTCGCCGAGCGCGTCCCCGGCAGCGACCCGTCGGTGATCGAGACCCGCGTCACCGTGCTCGGCCACGTCGTCCGCGGCGGCCGGCCGTCGGCGTTCGATCGCCTGCTCGGCAGCCGCCTGGCCAACGTCGCGGTGCGCGGGCTGCTCGCCGGCGCGACGCTCAAGATGGCGGCGTGGATGCCGCCGGTCGATCTGCCCGACGAGATCGCCACCCGCTCGCCCGCCGACCCGTACTGCTGGCTGGTCGATCTCGGCGCGGTGCTGGCCGAGACCGAGAACCTCCTGCGCGGTCGCAGCCCGCTCGCGCGGTGGCGCGCCGGCGCGTTCGACGACATCGAGGACGCGCTCCTGCTCTGATCCTGCGCAGCCGCGCGCGCCGGCGGGCGCGCTAGTCGCCGGCCGCTTCCTCGGCGCGCGCGTCGCGCGGCGCGATGCGGTACTCGCGGGCCCGCGCCGGGATGACCTCGACCCACGCGCTGAGGTGGCCGACGCCGTCCCAGGTCGGCGGATCGAAGCACGCGACGTCGATCGGGTAGCGCCCGTCGGGCGTGTGCGTGCAGTAGTCGTGCTGGTTGGGGCGCCGCGGCGCGCCCGACTCGACGCACGCGCCCGCGCGCAGCCGGTCGCCGAACCCGCGCACCACCGCGGCGCACGGCCGCTCGATCCGCACGAACAGCGACGCCACCCGCACCTCGCGGTCGATGCGGATCAGCCACGCCTCGAGGCCGACCTCCGCCGACTGCACCTGGATCGCCGGCTCGCCGCTCATCACGACGTGCATCCGCCCGCCGTAGCGCAGGTCGCGCACCGCGGTCGCGTCGGGCAGCGCGTCGCCGAGCTCGGCCTCGGTGGTCACGCCGGGCACCACGCCGCGCAGCTCGCGCGGCAGCCGCGCCGGATCGAGCCGCGGCTGATCGTCGGCGCCCGGCGCGCACGCCGCCACCGCGATCAACGAGCACACGCGCCAGGTCATCGATCAGGTGCATCGGCCAGCGCTCGCGACCGTCGAGCCCCGACCGCGCGCTCCGGTGGATGATCGGTGGGCCGGACCACTGCCGGTCCGATCGCCGTGCTGCACGGTGTGCAAACCACCGGAATCACGTGCAGCGGCACTGAAATCCTGAACCTGCGCGTCGCATCTGCCCTTTCGGATGGGGTGCCGCGGACCTACAGAGAGAGCGTCTTGCACCAGCCGAAGTACCCCGGGCCGCCCACCACCGCGCGGCCTCCCGCGTCGCACCGATGATGCGGTCGCCTGCCACCTCTGCCGCCGCGCGCGCCGCCCGCGCCCGCGACTGCGGTACCACTCCACTCACCACCTGCGCGGGGAGGCGCCCGTGAACCTGATCGACGCGTCCGTCCAGTTCCCAACCGTCATCTTCACGATCGGCCTCCTGGTCGCGCTGGTGTACTGGCTGTTCGTCATCCTCGGCGCGCTCGACATCGATCTGCTCGGCGGCGCCGACGACGTGTCCGGCGCGCTCAAGGGCGCCGGCGAAGCCGTCACCGGTGGCGTCAAGGGCGCGGCCGAGGCCGCGGCCCACGGCCACGGCGACGCGGGGCACGCCCACGACGTCGGCGGCGGCCTGTGGGCGTGGCTGGGGCTGGCGTCGGTGCCGGTGACGGTGTCGATGAGCGTGGTGCTGCTGCTGACCTGGGCCGGCTCGATCCTCGCCATGCAGTACGGGCCGGCGGGGCTCGGCACCGCGCTGGCGATCGTCATGGCCGTCGCCGTCATCTTGATCGCGCTGCCGCTCGCCGGCTTCCTGGTGCGGCCGCTGCGGCCGGTGTTCGAGGTCAAGGTCGGCAAGTCGAACAAGGACTACGTCGGCTCGACCTGCACGATCACCACCGGCCACGTCGACAACGGCTTCGGCCAGGCCACGATCGAGGAGGGCGCCACCGTGCTGGTCATCCCGGTGCGCTGCGACCGCGCCGGCGTGCTCGGCCGCGGCGCCAAGGCGCTGGTGATCGACTTCGATCCGGTGCGCCACGCGTACATCGTCGAGCCGGTCGCCGATCTGCTGCCCGCCGCGCCCACCGGCGCGGACGGTTCCGTCTAGTCTCGCCACTTCGCTACTCGCCACTCGCCACGCGTCTCGGGGGTCTCGTTTCGGGCCGGCGCCGCCGGCCGAGGAGTCATCGCATGGACAAGCAGTTGCTCATCGCCGTCGTCGGCATCGCCGTGGTCGTCTTCTTCGGGCTGATGGTGCTGGTCGCCCGCACCTTCCGCCAGGTCGATCAAGGCCGCGCCATGATCATCAACCGCCTGCGCGGCGAACCCAAGGTCACGTTCTCCGGCTCGGTGGTGCTGCCGGTGGTCAACAAGGCCGAGATCATGGATCTGTCGGTCAAGACCATCGACGTCGCCCGCCGCGGCAAGGACGGCCTGATCTGCGCTGACAACATCCGCGCCGACATCAAGGTGACGTTCTTCGTGAGGGTCAACAAGACCGTCGACGACGTGCTGCGCGTGGCGCAGTCGATCGGCTGCATCCGCGCGTCGCAGCAGCAGACCCTCGAGGAGCTGTTCGCGGCCAAGTTCTCCGAGGCGCTCAAGACCGTCGGCAAGAAGATGGAGTTCGAGCAGCTCTACACCCAGCGCGACGTCTTCAAGGACCAGATCATCTCGGTCATCGGCAAGGACCTCAACGGCTACGTCCTCGACGACGCCGCGATCGACTACCTCGAGCAGACGCCGATCGAGATCCTCGATCCCAACAACGTCCTCGACGCGCTCGGCATCCGCAAGATCACCGACATCACGACGTCGGCGGCGATCGACACCAACCAGCTCAAGCAGAAGGAGCGGATGGAGCTGGGCAAGCAGAACCTGACCGCCGACGAGGCGGTGTTCCGGTTCGAGCAGGCCCGCGCCGAGGCCGAGGCCAAGAAGAACAAGGAGATCGCGATCGCGACCGCGCGCGAGGAGAACGAGGCCCACCGCTTCCGCCTCGACGAGGAGAAGCGCACCCACGTCGACCGCCAGCGCGCCGAGGAGGCGGTGCAGATGGCCGAGCAGGCCAAGCTGCGCGCGGTCCAGGTCAGCGAGCAGGGCCGCATCCGCGAGGTCGAGGTCGAGAAGGTGCGCGTGGCCAAGGCCCACGATCTCGAGGAGGTCACCCGCAAGCGCGAGGTCGAGCTCGGCTCGATCGACATGAACAAGGCGGTCGAGGCCGAGAAGCGGTCGATCGCCGACATCATCCGCGCCCGCGTCGCCGTCGACAAGACCGTCGCCGTCGAGGAGGAGGCGATCAAGGACCTGCGCGTCGACGCCGAGGCCAAGCGCCACAAGCACGTCACGATCGTCAACGCCGAGGCCGCCGCCCAGGAGGTGTTCATCAAGGACATCAAGAAGGCCGAGGCCGAGCAGCAGGTCGCGTCGGCCCACGCCAAGCGCCAGCTGATCCTCGCCGAGGCGGCGATGGAGGCGTCCGACAAGGAGGCCCGCGCCGCGATCCGCCGCTCCGAGGGCACCCAGGCCGAGCACGCCGCGGCCGGCCTGGCCCAGGTGCGGGTCAAGGAGGCCGACGCCGTCGCGCTCGAGAAGACCGGCATGGCCCAGGCCAAGGTCAAGGAGGCCCAGGTGCAGGTGCTCGACCGCGAAGGCACCGTCGTCGCCGAGAACGTGCGCCGCAAGGCGATGGCCGAGGCCGCCGGGCGCGAGGCCGAGGCCGCCGCGATCGAGAAGACCGGCCTGGCCGAGGCGGTCAGCCTGCGCGAGAAGCTGCTCGCCGAGGTCGCGGCCAAGGAGGCCGAGGCCGGTGCGATCGAGAAGCGCATGACCGCCGAGGCCCACGGCCTGGCGCAGAAGGCCGAGGCGATGCGCGCGCTCGAGGGCGCGGGCCGCGAGCACGAGGAGTTCCGCCTCAAGCTGGCCAACCAGCGCGAGATCGCGCTCGAGCAGATCAAGGCCCGGGTGGCGATGTCCGAGTCGCAGGCCAAGGTCATGGCCGAGGCGATGGGCAAGGCCGACATCAAGATCGTCGGCGGCGACGGCCAGTTCTTCGACCGCTTCGTCAAGGCGGTGGCGCTGGGCACCTCGATCGACGGCGTCGTCGATCACTCCGAGGTGGTCCGGGCCGCGCTCGGCGACCGGCTCGAGGACGGCCGCTTCATGCAGGACCTGAAGGACATGGTCGGCGCCGCCGCCGGCGGCTCGGCCGAGGGCCTGAAGAACCTGACCATCTCGGCGGTGCTGGCCAACCTGATGCTCAAGGCCGACGACACCACCAAGCGCAAGCTGGCGGCGCTGCTCGAGCAGGCCAAGAAGCTCGGTGTGGACGACGACAAGGTCAGTTGAGCCGATGGCCGGGCGGGGCCCGCGTGGCCCCGCCCCGCCCGCCTCCTTCGCTGGGTCCGCTTGCAGTCGAGGTATGACGCATGGCTGATGTCGACGCCGCCCTGACCGGTGGCAACTACGAGGTGCTGCGCCAGCGGCTGGCGACCGCCGGCGGCGAGCTGGCCAAGCGCGCCGACGCGCTCAACGCCCGCCGCAAGGCGCTGTTCGGCGCCACCGAGCCGCAGCTGATCGCGACCGAGCGGGTGCGCTCGGAGCACAACTGCGTCCCGGCCGACATCGTCGCGATCGGCGGCCAGCTGCTGCTCGGCTTCAACGTCTTCCTCGGGCTCAAGTCCGAGACCAAGATCGGCGACGTCCTGGCGCTGCACCGGTTCGAGCCGGTGACCGGCGGCGGCGACGCCGGCTTCGACACCTCGCCGCTGCCGCTCGACGGGCTCGGCGGCTTCCTGACCGGCGCCGAGCTGGGCCGCGACTTCGCCAACCTGTACCGCTACTACCGCGACGCGCGGCTGATCCAGCTGATCAAGCGCGACACGCTCCTGCTCGCGGTGTTCCAGGCCGGCGCGACCTGGAAGGACCAGAAGGTCCTGCGCTGGCGGATCGAGCCCGACGGGCGGGTCACCTACGTCGACGATCGCGGCGATCGCGACCTGGCCGCGCTGTACCCGCCGGCCTACGACTTCGAGTGGCGCGAGGTCACCCGCGACGATCAGGTCGCCGGCAAGCACCCGCACTACAACATCCTCGACACGCTCTTCATCGAGACCGTCGGCGGCGATCTGACGATCAAGGTCGAGGACAACACCGAGACCGGCCGCGGCATCTACAGCGAGCCGGTGGCTGACGCCAACCAGTCGCTCGACGACGGCCGCTTCTTCTACGCGGCGATCGGCAAGCCCGGCGGGCTGATCGTGCTCAAGGTGCTGCCGTTCCGCGAGACCGCGTGGCGCTACCTGGTGTTCGACGCGCGGTCGCGCACGGTGGTGCGCGCCGACGGCATCGGCCAGGGCTGCCGCTCGCTGCCCGAGGATCACGGCATCGTCTTCCCCGGCGGCTACGTGCTGGTCGGCGGCGCGTACAAGACCTTCGACGGCGACGCCAGCGACTACGTGCTCAAGCGCGAGGTGCGCTCGCCCAACGGCGAGGACGTCCTCTACGTCTACCACCGCGGCAGCGACGGCACCTACCTGCTGTACCCGTACAACCTGATCGAGAAGGCGATCGCCGCGCCGATCACCAGCCACGGCTACTCGCTGTTCGCCGACGGCCGGCTGGTCGTGATGCGCTCGGCGTCGAGCGAGCCGACCCGGGTCCACCCGATGCAGGTGTGGAAGACCCCGTTCACCTCGGCCGAGCACGCGGCGTCGGCGCCCACCGACGGCAGCTACCTGGCCAAGGTCGGCAACGCCGATCTGGTGCGCGGCCTGTCCGACGCGCTGTCGATCGCGCGGCTGGCCGGGACCGAGGCCCCGAAGCGGCCGACCTTCGAGGACATCCTGGCGCTGTCGACCCGCGCCGCCGACGCCTACTACTGGCTGGGCCACGCCGACGCCGGCGATCTCAAGACCGCGATCGCCGACGTCAAGGCGACCGCCAAGCTGATCCTCGACGAGTACGAGAAGGTGGTCGCGCTCGAGGCGGCCGCCGCGGCGGCGCTGGCCGAGGCCGAGGCCGCGGTGACCGAGCGGCTGCGCGCCACCCGCTCCGAGGGCTGGGAGGCGATCGAGCCGTTCCTCGACGCGCTGACCGGGCTGCGCGGGCTGCGCGGCCAGCTGATCTCCAAGCAGGAGGTGCGGTTCATCGACGCCGCGCGGCTCAAGGCGCTCGAGGCCGAGGTCGCGACCGCGTTCGATCGCGTCACCGCCGACTGCGTCGGGTTCCTGGCCCGCGGCGACGCGTTCGGCGCGCTGGTGGCCAAGGCCGACGGGCTGGCCGGCCGCGCCGGCGAGCTCGGCACCGCGGCGGCGGTCAAGCCGCTGCGCGAGGAGATCGATCAGGTCGCCGGCGGGCTCGACCTGCTCGGCAACGTGATCGGATCGCTGACGATCGCCGACGCCACCCGCCGCACCGCGATCCTCGAGAACATCACCGACGCCTTCGGCAAGGTGAACCGGGCCCGCGCGACGATCGAGGGCCGCCACCGCGAGCTGGCGACCCGCGAGGGCCGCGCCGAGTTCGGCGCCCAGGTGAAGCTGATCAGCCAGAGCGTCGCGTCGGCGCTGGCCCAGTGCGACACGCCCGAGCGCTGCGATCAGGAGCTGACCCGCCTCTTGGTCCAGCTCGAGGAGCTCGAGGGCCGGTTCGCCGAGCTCGACGAGCTGACCGCCGAGCTGGCCGGCAAGCGCGAGGAGATCGTCGACGCCGTCGGCGCCAAGAAGCAGCTGCTGGCCGCCGAGCGCCAGCGCCGCACCGCCAACCTGCACAAGGCGGCGCAGCGGATCCTCGAGGGCGTGGCCCGGCGCGCCGCCGGGCTGGGCTCGCCCGACGAGGTCAACGCGTACTTCGCGTCCGACGCGATGATCGCCAAGCTGCGCGACATCGTCGCCGAGCTGGGCAGCCTCGGCGACGGCGTCAAGGCCGACGAGCTCGAGGCCAAGCTCAAGACCGCGCGCCAGGACGCGCTGCGCGGCCAGCGCGACGCGGCCGACCTGTTCGAGGGTGGCGGCGAGCTGATCCGCTTCGGCGAGCACCGCTTCCCGGTCAACAAGCAGCCGCTCGAGCTGATGATCGTGCCGCACGACGACGGGCTGGCGATCCACCTGGCCGGCACCGACTTCTACGAGCCGCTCACCGACGAGCGCCTGCTGGCGGCCCGGGCGCTGTGGCACCAGGACCTGCCGTCGGAGTCGGCCGAGGTCTACCGCGGCGAGTACCTGGCGGCGGCGGTGCTGGCCGACGCCGAGGCCGGCGCCGGCGGGCTGACGCTGGCGGCGCTGCACGACCACGCGCGCGCCGGCACGCTCGAGGCGACGCTGCGCCAGCTGGCGCAGGAGCGCTACGACGAGGGCTACGAGCGCGGCGTCCACGACGCCGACGCGGCGAAGATCCTCGAGCGGCTGCTGGCGATGCGCGAGGGCGCGGGCCGGCTGGGCCACGCCACCGGCGCCCGCGCGCTGGCGGTGATGGGCTGGGTCGGGCTGGCCGACGCCGCGACCAAGGCGCGCTGGCACCGCACCGCGCAGAGCCTGGCCCGCCTGGCCGGCACGCTCGGCGATCGCGGCGGTCGCGCCCAGCTCGCCGGCGAGATCGCGACGGTGCTGGCGCGGTTCGTCGAGCACGACCCGGCGCTGGCCCAGGCCGGCCTGGTCGCCGGCGACGCCGCGCTGGCCGCGACCTACCTGGTGCGCGAGCTGGCGGCCGCGCACCCGCGGTTCGTCGTCAGCGGCGCGGCGGTGACGATCCAGGAGGCGCTGCACGCCGAGCTCGACAGCCACGGCGCGCGGCTGGGCTTCACCGACGACATCGCCGCGCTCGGCGCCGGCACCGGCGCGGCGCTCGGGCTGGCCCGGGCGTGGGTCGACGGCGTCGTCGCGCGGCGCCCCGAGCTGGCCAGCGCGGCGCTCGAGGCTGCCACGCTGATCGCCACGCCGGGGCTCGAGCGCGAGCCGTCGAGCGCGATCGTCGAGGCCACCGTGACCGGCCTGTACGGCCGCCACCCGCGGATCACCAGCGGCAGCCTGCCGGTGCGGCTCGACGAGCTGACCGCGCGCCTCGCCCGCTTCCGCGCCGAGGTGGTGCCGGCGTTCCGCGCCTACCGCGCGGCGCGCGCCGAGGTCGCCGATCGCGAGCGGGCGCGGCTGCGCCTCGGCGAGCTGGCGCCGAAGGTGATGTCGTCGTTCGTGCGCAACCGGCTCATCGATCAGGTCTACCTGCCGCTGATCGGCGCCAACCTGGCCAAGCAGCTGGGCGCGGCCGGCGCCGCCAAGCGCACCGATCAGATGGGCCTGCTGTTGCTGATCTCGCCGCCCGGCTACGGCAAGACCACGCTGATGGAGTACGTCGCGGCGCGGCTGGGCCTGGCGTTCGTCAAGGTCAACGGGCCGGCGCTCGGCCACGAGGTCACGTCGCTCGATCCCGCCGACGCGCCCAACGCGACCGCGCGCCAGGAGATCGAGAAGGTGTCGCTGGCCCTCGAGCTGGGCACCAACGCGATGCTGTACCTCGACGACATCCAGCACACCTCACCCGAGCTGCTGCAGAAGTTCATCTCGCTGTGCGACGCGCAGCGCAAGATCGAGGGCGTCTGGCGCGGCAAGACCCGCACCTACGACCTGCGCGGCAAGAAGTTCTGCGTGGTCATGGCCGGCAACCCGTACACCGAGAGCGGCGAGCAGTTCCGCATCCCCGACATGCTGGCCAACCGCGCCGACGTCTACAACCTCGGCGACGTGTTGGCCGGGCGCGCCGACGCCTTCGCGCTGTCGTTCCTCGAGAACGCGCTCACCGCCAACCCGACGCTGGCGCCGGTGGCCGGCCGCGAGCTGAGCGACGTCTACAAGCTGGTGCGGCTGGCGCAGGGCGAGCCGGTGCCGACCACCGAGCTGGCCCACGGCTACGCCGGCGTCGAGCTCGAGGAGATCCTCGCGGTGCTGCGCCACCTCCTGACCGCGCAGGCCACGCTGCTCAAGGTCAACGCCGAGTACATCCGCTCGGCGGCGCAGGCCGACGCGTTCCGCACCGAGCCTCCGTTCAAGCTGCAGGGCAGCTACCGCAACATGGGCAAGATCGCCGAGAAGGTGGTCGCGGCGATGACGCCCGACGAGCTCGAGCAGCTGATCGACGACCACTACCGCGGCGAGGCGCAGACCCTGACCACCGCGGCGGAGCAGAACCTGCTCAAGCTGGCCGAGCTGCGCGGGCGGCAGACGCCGGCGCAGGCCGAGCGCTGGGCGCAGATCAAGGCCGAGTACGTGCGGCAGCGGCGGATGGGCGGCGGCGCCGACGATCCGGTGACCCGGCTGGTCGGCACGCTGTCGGGCCTGGGCGTCGAGCTGTCGGCGATCCGGACCGCGCTGGCCGCGCCCAGCCCGACCGCCGAGCTGGGCGGCGAGGTGCGGGCGCTGCGCCAGGCCGTCGTCGCCGCGGCGCAGCGGGCGACCGCCGACGAGGCCGGCCGCGATCCCGAGGGCTGGCTGGGCCCGCGCCTCGACGCGCTGGCCGCCAGCCTGCGCGGCGCCGTCGAGCGCGCGCCGGCCCCGGGCGCCGCCACGCCGGCGGTCGATCCCGATCAGCTGCTCAGCCAGATCCGCCGCCTCGAGGACACGCTGGTGCCGGTGGTGGGCGCCGCGGTCGAGTCGCGCGCCGGCGATCAGGTGCTGGCGCAGAAGATGGTGCAGATCATCGAACTCCTCGAGCAGCTCGACGCGCGGATCAGCCTGGCGTTCCGGCCGCGGTGACGTCGCCGGCGCGCGGGCGCCGCGCCGTCACGGCTGATCGCTGGGGTGCACGCCGAAGGCCTTGCGGACCTCGACGCGGATCACCGCCAGCTGCGGATCACCGGCGGTGATCGTGCGGACGCCGCCGATCAGCGGGGCGGCGTCGAAGTCGACCACGTCGAGCACGTCGTCGAAGTCGACCCGCGTCACGATCGTCGTCTGCGCGCCGGCCTCGGCCACGATCTGGTAGTCGAGATCGATCGCGATCGGGTCGGCGTCCAGGATGGCGTACGGCTCGCGGCCGGTGCCGGTCTGCGCGGTGCCGTGGAGCTCGTAGGCGTACGCGCCCGCGCCGCGATCGATCGTCCACAGCATGCGCGAGTACAGCCCGGGCGGCGCGTCGGGGAACACGATCGTGCCCGGCCGCCCCTCGCTGCTCCAGCCCAGCTCGACCAGCGGCGCGGTGGTGCGGGGGTCGCCGGAGCCGGCGTCGCCGACCACCCGCAGGTTGCGCAGGTGGAAGGCCGCCGCGGTCAGATCGAAGCCGTCCTCGACCCGGCCCGGCACCACCGCCGGGTCGGAGATCCAGGCCACCGCCACTCCCGCGCTGCCCGGCGCGTCGGGCTGCGACTGGTCGTCGGCCGGACATCCGGCGAGGACGACGAGCGCTAGGGCGACGACACGACGCATGGCATGGACCTTGTTTGCAACCAGGATACCAGTGATCATCTTAGCCCAACCGCCTGGATCTCCAACGGTGATTCGTCGTCCCGACCGCCACTGTGCACAGGTCGTACAGCATGCCGACTGAGCTCGCCACCGACCTGGTCGGGACCTCGCTGGCCCCGGTCGACGCGCCGCGCGCGTTCCTGGTGGTCCACGTCGACCTCCCGGACCGCGGCTCCACGGTCGTCGACCTTCACGATGGGGTCGACGTCACGTTCGGCCGCTCCCGCGGCGCGGTGGTCACCGTCGACCACGCCAGCGTGTCGCGCCTACATGCGCGGGTGCGGCGCACCGGCGACGTCATCGAGATCGAGGACCTGGGCAGCCGCAACGGCACCAAGGTCAACGGCGACAAGCTCGACGGGCCGCGCCGGCTGACCCGCGGCGACGAGATCACGATCGGGCCGATCCAGGCGGTCGTCAGCGTCACCAGCGGCCTGCGCGGCCACCCGGCGATCGTCGACGCCAGCACCGGCGAGGCCCGGCTGGTCGCCGAGATCGATCGCGCCGTGCGCTACCGCCGGCCGGTCATGGTGGCGATGCTGCGGATCGCCCACGACGCCGGCCTCGAGCTGATCGCGCGCTCGCTGCGGGCGATGGACCTGCTGGCCGAGCAGGCCGGCGACGAGTACCTGCTGATCCTGCCCGAGCTCGACCGCGCGACCGGCAAGACCGCGCTGGCCCGCCTGCTCGACGGCGCCCGCGGCGTCGGCGCCGAGCCCAAGGCGGTGTCGGTGGTGGCGCCCGAGGACGGCACCTCGGCGCTCAACGTCGTCGCGACGCTGCGCACGGCGCTGCGCACCGGCACCAGCCGGCGGGCCACCACCGCGCCGACCGTCACCACCGGCCCGATCGTGATCGATCCGGCGATGCGCAAGCTGTACGCGATGGTCGAGCGGATCGCCGACGCGTCGATGACCGTGCTGATCCTCGGCGAGACCGGCGTCGGCAAGGAGCTGGTCACCGAGGCCGTCCACCGCCACTCGCGGCGCCGGACCCAGCCGCTGATCAAGCTCAACTGCGCGGCGCTGACCGAGACGCTGCTCGAGAGCGAGCTGTTCGGCCACGAGCGCGGCGCGTTCACCGGCGCCGATCGCAAGAAGGTCGGGTTCTTCGAGGCCGCCGACGGCGGCACGCTGTTCCTCGACGAGATCGGCGAGATGCCGCCCTCGCTGCAGGCCAAGCTGCTGCGGGTGCTCGAGCGGCGGGTCGTGACCCGGGTCGGCGGCACCGCCGAGATCCCGGTCGACGTGCGGGTGGTGTGCGCGACCCACCGCGACCTCGACGGCGAGGTCCGCGCCGGTCGCTTCCGCCAGGACCTGCTGTACCGGGTGGCCGGCTTCACGCTGATGGTGCCGCCGCTGCGCGACCGCACCACCGAGATCATGCCGCTCGCCGAGCACTTCGCCCGCCACGCCGCCGACAGCCTCGGCCGCGCCGCGCCGGTGTTCACCGACGACGCGCGCGCCGCGCTCACCAGCTACCCGTGGCCGGGCAACGTCCGCGAGCTGCAGAACGCCGTCGAGCGCGCGCTGGTCTTGTGCGACGACCAGATCCGCGCCGCCGACCTGCCCGATCACGTGCGCGACGCCAGCCCGGCGCCGCCGGCGTTCGCGATCGGCGCGGGCGCCGACGTCCGCGGCCAGATCGCCGACGTCGAGCGCACCGCGATCGCCGCGGCGCTCGCCGCCGAGGGCGACAACCAGACCCGGGCCGCGCGCCGGCTCGGGCTGTCGCGGCGCGCGCTGATCTACAAGATGGAGAAGTACGGGCTGAAGCCGCCGCCCAAGGGCCCCGACGGCGCGCCGGCGTAGGACGCCATGGCGGACGACGACGAGGACGTGCCGATCCGCGTCGACCACCGCGATCCGGCAACCGCGCGCGCGTGGCTCGACGACACGCGGCGGCGGAAGCCGTTTCGCCAGGCCTTCCGCGCCGCGTTCGGCGCCGCGCTGGCGTCGCACCGCCGGCTGCGCATCCTCGAGCTCGGCTCCGGCCCCGGCGAGCTCGCGCGCGCGCTGCTGCGCCGCTGCGACGTCGCCACGTACACCGCGCTCGATTGGTCCCCGGCGATGCACGCCCTCGCCGCCGCGCACCTCGGCGACCTCGCCGCGCGCGTGGCGTTCGTCGTCCGCGACTTCCGCGCGCCGACGTGGCCCGTCGGGCTCGGCACGTTCGACGCGATCGTGACGCAGCAAGCGGTCCACGAGACCCGCCACAAGCGGCACGCGCTGCCGCTGTTCGAGCGCGCGCGCACGCTGCTCGTCCCGGGCGGCCTGATGCTGTACTGCGACGGGTACCTGGTCGACCCCACGGCGCCGCTGGCCGCGCTGACGCTGACGCGCGCGGATCAGCCGCGCACGCTCGAGCGGGCCGGCTTCGTCGACGTCCGCCTGCTCCACGACGAGGGCAACCTGGCGCTGTACCGCGCGACGAACCCGCGCGACGACGGCGCCCCGGCGTAACGCGGGGGTCGCGGGCGGCGCGGCGGCGCGGCTCAGCGGCGGCCGGTGGCCGGCGGGTTGTAGCGCTCGGCGCGGACGACCGCGTCGGCGCCGCCGCTGACCAGCACCGTGCCGTCGCACAGGAGCGTCGCCTGGTGGCCGGCGCGCGGCACCGCGAGCCGATCGGTGGCGACCACGTCGACCGAGCCGTCGATGACGTCGAGGCGCGCGATCACGGCGGTGGCGACCGCCGGCGCGCCCGGCGCGGGCCGGCCGCCGACCACCAGGATCCGGCCGTCGGGCAGCGGGGTCGCGGTCGCGTCGACCAGCCCGGCCCCGGTCGGCAGATCGCCGACCGCGACGAAGCCGGCGTCGATCGTGTAGCGCTCGATCGTCGACACCGGCGCGCCGAGCGCGTCGACGCCGCCGAGGATGAGGACGCTGCCGTCGGGCATCAGCCGCGCGAGGTGGCGGCTGCGCGGCACCACCATCGGGCGGTCGAACTGCGTCGGGTTGGCCAGGTCGCCCGACAGCGGCTTCCACAGCTCGGCGGCGGCGATCGCGGCGCCGGTCTCGTCGACGCCGCCCGCGACCAGCACCGGCGCGCCGACGTCGTCGCCGAGCCGGGTCGCGGTGTGCCCGGCCCGCGGATGCGCCAGCACCGCCCGCGCCGGCCGGACCTCGACGGCGCCGGCGGCGTCGGCGATCACGTCGATGTCGCCGACCGGCGGGCCGCCCGGTCGCCGGCCGCCGATCACGACGGCGCGCCCGTCGGTGAGCGCGGTCGCGGTGGCCTCGACGCGATCCAGCACGCCCAGCGGATCGACCTCGACGCTGGCGGCGCCACGGTCGAGCCGGATCAGCTCGATGCTGCCGACGCCGACGCCACCGCCGTCGACGCCGCCGAACACCGCGACCCGCCCCGCCGCGCCGCTGCCGAGCGGCACCGCCATCGCCTGGGTCCGATCGAGCAACGGCACCGCGTCGGTCAGCGCGCCGGTGCCGGGATCGAAGCGCTCGGCCACCATCGCCGCGACCCGATCGCCGCCGCCGAGCAACAGCGCGCTGCCGTCGCCGGCGGTGACCGCCTGACCGCCGCGCCGCAGCCGCGGCGTGACGTCGACGTTGGCGAACTTGACGTTGCGGGCGAACCACAGGTGCGGCGTCGGCGGCTCGTCGTCGGCCGTCAGCGCGAAGGCGCAGGTGCGGCCGTAGCCGACGTCGCTGCCGCCGAGGCGCCCGGTCAGGTGGACCACCAGATCGTCGGCGAACGGGACGCCGCCCAGCTCGGCCGCGGCGCCGGGTGTGAAGGTGACCGACGCCAGATCTTGCGCGCTGCCGGCGCGGGCGACCGCCAGCTCGACCGCGTCGATGCCGCTGGCCACCGCGTCGGGGTCGTCGACCGGCAGGTCGTAGACCGGGCGCAGCGTGACGCCGGCCTCGCCGCACGCGGCGACGATCGCGAGCGCCGGCCACCACCTCACAGCCGACCTCCGGGGCCGACCACCGTCGCCGTGGACGGCGCGTCGCCGCCGGCGATGATCAGCGTCAGCGGGATCGCGATCGCGGCGGTGGCGCCGGCGATCCCGGCCGCCCACGCCCAGCGGCTGCGGTACCAGGGCTGCCGCGGCGCCGCGGGTCGCATCAGCGCGGCCACGGCCTCGGCGATCACCGCGCCGCCATCGCCGAGCGCGACGGTGCGACGATCGCGCTCGCGGCCGTCGCCGCCGATCCGCCGGACCCAGACCAGATCGCCGCGCGCGACCACGGTCACGAACTCGCGCGCGCCGACGCCGCGCGCGACCACCAGCAGCTCGTCGTCGGCCGGCGCCAGGTTGCGCCGCGCCGCCACCGACACCGTCGCGGTCGCCGCGCTGACCGCCAGCCGCATGCCCCACGGCTCGGCGCCCGGGCAGCTGACCCGCAGCCAGTGGTTGCCCATCAGCACCGACGCGGTCGGCGCGGTGGCCGCGCCGTCGAGCACCAGCTGGCAGCCGGCGGCGTCGGTGACGTCGAGGGGGACCCGCGCGCGCGCCGCCACCGCCGCCCGCGCCCGCTCGAGATCGGCCACCGCCCGCGGCGCGAACCGCGCGGGATCGAGCGTGCGCTCCGGCGCGATCACCGCGGCGCTGCTCCACTCGTCCCACGCGCCGCTGGCGTCGCCGCGCTGGGTCCGCACCAGCGCGCGGTACATGAACAGATCGGCCAGCGCGGTCGGCCCGAGATCGCCGCCGCCGGTGGCGTCGACCTCGGCGCGCGCGCGCTCGAGCTTGGCCCAGGCGTCGTCGAGGGCCAGCGCGTCGTAGGCCTCGATCGCCTGGGCCACCAGCGGCGCGATCGCCGGCGGGGGCGCCGGGGCCGGCGAGCGATCGATCACGCCGACGCCGGCCGCCCGCGCCGCCGCGGCCACCGGCGCGCGATCGACGCCCGGCGCCCACACGACGACGGCGTCGACGCTGGGTGCCGCGTGCACGGGCGCGACGCCCGCCGCCAGGGCGAGCGCCGCCAGGAGGGGCACGAGGCGCACGCGCTGATTCTGGGGCGACGCCGATCAGCGGTCAACCGCGGGATATACTTGCGTCGATGCCGCGCGAGATGGGCCGCTACCAGCTGGTGCGCCCCCTCGCGCGCGGTGGCATGGCCGAGGTGTTCCTGGCGCGGCGGCGCGCCGGCGGCCTCGAGAAGCTGCTGGTGGTCAAGCGCATCCGCCCCGAGCGCGCCAACGACGCCCGCTTCCTCGAGCTGTTCCTGCGCGAGGCCCGGCTGTCGATGGGCCTGACCCACCAGAACATCGTCCCGGTGTTCGACTTCGGGCGCACCGGCGATCAGGTGTTCCTGGCGATGGAGCGCGTCGAGGGCAAGGACCTGGGCTCGACCTTGGCCCGCGCCGGCGACCAGCGCCTGCCGCCGATGGTCGCGGCGTTCGTCGCCGGCGAGTGCTGCCGCGCGCTCGCCTACGCGCACGATCGGCGCGGGCCGGGCGGCGAGCCGCTGGGCATCGTCCACCGCGACGTCACGCCGCGCAACGTGCTGGTGTCGTGGTCGGGCGAGGTCAAGCTCACCGACTTCGGCATCGCGTCGCTCGCCGGCGACGACCACCGCGCGCTGCTGGGGACGCCGGCGTACCTCGCGCCCGAGCAGGCGCGCGGCGAGCCGGTCGACGGGCGCGCCGACGTCTACGCCGTCGGGCTGGTGCTGCGCGAGCTGCTCACCGGCACGCGCGCGCGGGCCGGCGACGATCGCGAGACGCTCCTGGCCGCGGCCCGCGCCGGCGCGCTGGTGCCGTGGCCGGCCGACGTCGATCCGGCGCTGGCCGCGATCGTCGATCGCGCCACCGCGCTCGATCGCGCGCAGCGCTACCCCGACGCGCGCGCGATGCTGGCCGAGCTCGATCACGACATCGTCGATCGCCGCGCGGCGGTGCGCGCCGACGCGCCGGCGACCCAGCTCGCCCGGTGGATGGCCGCGGTGTGGGACGGCGCGACCGACGACGGCGACGCCGAGCTCGGCGCCGACGCCGGCAGCGAGCTGTACAGCTTCCTCGACGACGGCGAGCCGGGCTCGAACACCGCGCGGTCGCTGGCCGCCACCGCCGCCGAGGGCGAGGTCGCCGCGCCGCCGAGCGTCGCGCCCGCGGCCCCGGTCGCCGCGCCGGTGCCCGCGCCCCCGCCGGCGGCGTCGTCGCGGCGCGCGATCGCGCTGGTGGCGCTGGCCGTCGCGGGGCTCGGCGCGGCCGCGCTGGTGATCCGCGGCCGCCGCGCCACGTCGACCACGCCGACGATCGACGCCGGCACGCCCGACGCCGCGCGGGCCGTCGACGCCGGCCCGGTCGACGCGCCGCCACCCGACGCGCCGCCACCCGACGCGCCGCCACCCGACGCGCCGCCGACCCGCGGCGCCGACGGCGGTCGCAGCGTGCCGCTCCACCCGCCGCGCCTCGACGCCGGCACCGCGATCGACGCGCCCGCCGCGCCCGCGACCCGGACCGTGCGCATCAACGCGCGCCCGTGGGCGATCGTCTACGTCGACGGCGCGGCCGCCGGCCTCGAGACCATCGCGACGGTCCAGCTCAGCCCCGGGCGCCACCGCCTGCGCTTCGTCAACCCGCAGCTCGGCGTCGAGCGCGAGATCACGATCGACGTGCCCGCCGACCGCGACCTCGACCACGTCGAGGATCTGCGGCGCTGAGCGGCCGGCTCACTCGCCGTGGGTCGGCGGCCGCGTGCCGCGGGCGAGGCGGCGCACCGCGCGCACCGTCACCGAGCGCTCGGCCCACGGATTGTCGACGTGCGCGGGGGCGACCGCGGGCGGGGCCGCCGCGCCGACCACCGGCTCGTGGCGGCGGCGCGACAAGGCCAGCCCGATGGACTGGATCAGCCGGATCGACCGCGACATGCGTGGGGCATCCTAGGGGGAACCGGGGGGCGTGCGCCAGTTCTCGGGCGATCAGTCGGTCTGCCGGATCGGGGCGGTCCCCCGCGCGAGGCGTGACGACCTGACGGTGACTTCACGCGCCGGACGCGCCGGGGCGTCGACGTACGTGACGGGCAGCACCCGCGGCGGCGGTGCGGGCTTGGCCTCGGCGGCGGCGCCGCGCCCGGATCGCGATGACAACGCTCGACCCATCGCTTGGAACAGGCGGAACGACATCGACCCGGTCGATAAGCGAGCGGCGTGCCAGGCCCACACGCGTTCGATTCCGAGCGCTTGCGCGGCGCGGTGCCCCGAGGTGGCCGATGTACGGCCAACGCGCTGCGCACGCCGCGGACACCGGACACCGCGGTCAGCAGCCGTCGACGAACGTGTCCGAGAAGTCGTCGGGGATCGAGAAGCTCCACTTGCCGCCGGCGTAGCCGAACCACAGGGACGCGTAGGCGTTGGAGTCCGGCGCGCCCTTGGCGATCGCCTTGGCCCACACCTCCTGCGCCGAGCACTTGGGCCGGGGGATCGGCTTCTCGCAGCCGAAGCCCTTCATCGGGATCACCATGACCTCGTCGGCCTCGACGATGATCTGCACCATGCACAGCGGCTCCCACTTGATGCCCTTGGGGTGGTCGGGCGGCGGCGTCGCGGCGCTGGTCGACACGAACCGGTAGAGCACGGTGAAGTCGTCGGACATGTCGAGGTGGGCCTTGCCGTCCGGCGACACGCCCTCGGCGTCGATGCGCGTCAGCTGCGCGTCGGGCAGGATCTTCTTGGCCTCGGCCAGCGCGCTCGGCAGCCACGCCATGAAGTCGAACGCCGACGGCTTGAACCCGGCGATGCGGATGTTGTGCGGGCGATCCACCGGCAGCGGCGGATCGAGATCGGGCGGCGGCGCGCCGCTGCCGCTGCCGGCCAGCTTGGGCGCCGGCGGGTACGCGCAGGCGAACTGCTTGAGCATGCCGCGCATCTGCGTCGCGCTCTTGGTGCAACCGTCGACCGCCGCCGCGCGCATGTCGGCCGTCATCATGCCGAACCGCGAGTAGCCGTCCATCATGCTGACCGCGCCGCTCCGCATCGAGTCGGCGGACGACGCCAGCTTGTCGCACTTCGACGCCGCGTACATGACGCGGATGAAGTCGTCGCACGCCGGCTCGCCGCTCGAGTACGCCGCGATCTTCTTGTCGAGATCGCCGCCGCCACCACCGTTGCCGGCCGGCGGGGTCGGGGGCGTCGGCGTCGGGGGCGTCGGCGTCGGGGGCGTCGGCGGCTTCACCGCGACGACGTCCGAGCCCTTGCCCGGCACCGCGTCCGAGCCCTTGCCCGCCAGCTTGGCGAGATCGTCGTTGGCCACCTTCTCGAGCTGCTTGGCCACGTCGTCGAGCTTGTCGAGCCGGGCCTCGACGTCGTCCTCGTCCTCGTCGCCGGTCGCCGAGCCCCCGGCGGGCGCGGCGGTGCCCTGCCCCGGGTCGACGCCGGAGCCGGCCATCGTCGTCGGCGGCATCGCCGAGCCGCCGGTGCCGGCCGCCGAGCCGCCCGCGGGCCCGCCGCTGTCGCCGCCGCCGACCACCAGCGCCGCCGCGACGCCGCCGCCGACCAGCGCCAGCCCGGCCAGCGCGAACATCAGCCCCTTGTTGGAGCGCGGCGCTTGCTGCTGCGGCAGCACCTGCCCGGCCGCCGAGGCCATCGACGGCGAGGGCGGCGGGTAGCCGCCGTAGTGCGGCATCGGCGTCCCGCCGTGCATCATCGGCGGGCCGCTCGGCGTGGTCGCGCCGCCAGGCATCGGCGTGCCGACGCCCGGCCAGCTCGCCGGCGTCGGGTACGCGGCCCCGCCCTGCGCGCTGACCCGGGCCAGGCTCGCCGGCGACACCGTCGTCCACGCGTCGGGGCCGAGCTGCGCGGTCGACTGCATCAGCGCCTGGGCCAGCTCGCCCGCCGACTGGAACCGATGGTTGGGATCCTTGGCCAGCGCGCGCAGGATGACCTGCTCCATCGCCGGCGGCATGTCGGGGCGCAGCAGGTGCGGCGGCGGTGGCGCCTCGTCGATGTGCTTGCGCAGCAGGTCGAACAGCGACTCGCCCGAGAACGGCTTGCGGCCGGTGGCGCACTCGAACAGGATCACGCCCATCGCGTAGATGTCGGTGCGCAGATCGACCGGCTTGCCCAGCGCCTGCTCGGGCGACATGTAGTGCGGCGTCCCGAGCAGCGAGCCGGTCTGCGTCGCCGAGCCGCCGAGCTCGGGGCGCAGCTTGGCGATGCCGAAGTCGAGCACCTTGGGCCGCCCGGCCGGCGTCACGTAGATGTTGTCGGGCTTGAGGTCGCGGTGGACGATGCCCTTGGCGTGCGCGGCGCCCAGCGCGTCGAGCGCCTCGCCGATCAGCCGCGCCAGGCCGCCGAGCGGCAGCGGGCCCCGCTTCTCGATCAGGTCGGCCAGCGGCGCCCCGTCGAGGTACTCCATGATGATGTACGGCCGGCCGTCGGCGAGCTGCGACAGGTCGAGCACGTTGACGATGCTCTCGTGGCGGATCAGGTTGACCGCGCGCGCCTCGGAGAAGAAGCGCTCGACGAGGTCGGCGCGATCGGAGCACTCGCGCGACAGCACCTTGACCGCGACCCGGCTGCCGATCGACGGGTGCACGCCCTTGTAGACGCGGCCCATGCCGCCGACGCCCAGCAGCTTGGCGATGCGGTAGACGCCGACCGACGTGCCGACCAGCGGGTCGTCGCCGCGCGCCGCCAGCGGCGTGTGATCGGACGGACAGACGCCGGGCGCAGCCTGGCTGTGACCGCAGTCGGGGCAGACGTACATGGCGCCCGGAAGGTAACACCCCGGGCCGGCCGGTGCCGGTGCAGAAATCCGGGGCTACGGCTCGAAGCCGACGTACGCCGCCGCCTGGATCCGCCGCGCCACCCACTCGAGCACCGGGGCCTCGAGCGCCACCGCGCGCAGCCGCAGCGTGGCCACGCCATCCGGCGCGGGGTCGATCACGACGTCGAGCGTGCGCGCGTCGGGCCGGCAGTCGATGACGACGATCGCGTCGAGGGGATCGTCGCCCTTGCGGACGCGCAGCGCCGCGGTCGCGGCGTCGGTCCAGGCCAGCACCGACGGCGGCAGCGTCGCCGGCAGCTTGGCCCGCACCGCCGCCAGATCGCGGCGCACCAGGTCGACGTCCTCGCCCTGGGCCTTGAAGAACCCCGCGACGCGATCGACGCAGCGCTTGCCCGCGGCGCCGCCCTGGCCGGCGTCGATGAGCATCAGCTCGAGCGGGCGCCAGCCGGCGCGGGCCGGCGCGGCGGCGGTGGCGATCAGCGCGGTGGCGATCAGCGCGGCGCGGGTCATGGGGCGCTCCGGGCGAAGGTGGCGAGCATCGACAGCAGGCCGCCCTCCTCGAGCAGCCCGTCGAAGGTGTCGCCGGTCGCGCGGCCGCCCGCGACGAAGACCGCGTCGTTCGACGGAGGGCGGAAGACGACCGGGGGGCTGAGCCCGCTGCTCTGGCGCTTCGGCTCGACGCCGCTCGGCGGGTTGACGCCGACCACGATCACCAGCGGCGCCGTCGCCCACGCCGCCGGCAGCGGCGGCATCGGCTCGGGGGGCACCTGGGCGGTCCACGCCGCGAACAGCGCCGCCTCCTCGTCGCCGGCGTCCACGACCGTCCCCTTGAGCTTGCCGCGGGCCAGCGCCGAGGTCACCCGCTGCAGCGCCTTCTCCTCGGAGCGCAAGAGCGGCACGTCGTGCACCAGCACCAGCCGCACCACGCCGGGTGGCGTCGGCGTCGCCGCCCGCCCCGCCCCCGCGTCCACCGCCGCTGCGCCCGCGTCGATCACCGCCGGCGCGACCGGCGCCGCGTCCGTCGTCGCCGCCACCGCGTTCGCGTCCGTCCCGACCGCGACCGCGCCATCGCGCGCCCCGCCCACCGCCGCACCACCACCGGCGCGCCCTTCGCCGCCGCCGCTCTTGCACGCGACCAGCGCGAGGGTGATCCCGATCAGGCCGCAGCGCATCGGCGCCAGTGTATCAGCCCGCCGCCGCCGCCGATCTCACGCCGCCCTCAGCCTCAGTACGACGCCCGCGCGACCAGCCAGCCCAGCGACGTCACGACCGCGTAGCCAGCGCCCGGCGCCGCCACCGACGTGGCGTACTCGCTGCCCTTCTTCCACAGCTTCAGCTCGACCATCGGCGGGTTGTCCCATCCCAGCGTCGCCTGCACCGACGGCGACGGCTTGACCGACCAGACGTAGCCCTCGACCTTGCAGCTCGTGGCGTAACCGTTGGCCGCCAGCCACGCCGGCGTCGCGGTCGCCCAGTCCGTGTTCTTCTTGCACGAGCTGATCGCGACCAGCGTCCCGGTGTCGGGGGTCCCGCTCGGACCGTAGTTGGCCTCGAACACGGTCTTGCCGGCGCTGGTCAGGAGCGTGCCGAGGAGGACCGGCGGGTTGGCGACCGGATCGTAGCCGGTGGCCGGGTTGGTGCCCGGACGGACGGTGTTGTACGAACCGACGGTGGTCGAGTAGAAGTCGCCGTTGCTCGCGTGCTTCCACCGCCACAGCCCGAGGTCATTCCACTTCGAGTTGATCGCGATGACCCCGCCCGCGTTGGCCAGGGCCAAGACATCCGGGAAGTCGTCGCAGAACTTGTAGTCCGGATCGAGGCGCGGGTCGTGGAGCGTCACACCGTTGACGCACCGGTCGCCGAGCGGCAGCGCCTGCCACCGCAGCTTGGAGAGGCACATCGGCGCCCAGGCGGGATCCTTGCCCTTCCACACCGACTCGAGCGAGTACGCGTTGGAGTCGAGCGGCGCGGTCGAGTCCGCCGGGCTCGGCGCGATGACGCCGGTGGCGTCCTCGGCGAGGTTGCCGGTGACGAAGTCGAAGATCTGGATCGAGGTCGCGTCGAGGGTGTGCGACTTGCCGTCGCCGCAGTAGTTGGCGCGCGCAGCGGTCACCGCGGCGTGCAACAACTCGGTGCCGTAGACCGGGCTGCCGTTCCAGTCGACGCCATCGCTCCCCGGCAGGTAGCCCCAGCTCATGACCTTGGCGACGACGCCGTTGCCGACCCGGTCGGTCAGGGCCGGCGGCTTGTCGCCGGCGCTGGTGTACTCGCTGCACGCGAACGTGATCCGACCCGAGCCCGGCGCGAACGTGCCGTCGCGCTTGACCTCGCCCGCCAGCGGGTACGCCAGGCGGTCCCCGACGCAGTACGAGACCCAGGTCGGGGCCGCCGGCCAGTTGACCCAGTTGGAGTTGTGCTGCAGCACGTAGCCGGTCGCGTTGTGCCGTCCGGCGCCCGCGATGACGAAGCTCGTGGCCGAGACGATCTTGAGGCGCGGCGCGCCGGTGTTCCCCACCAGCTCCAGGCCGGTGAACGCGGGGTCCGCGCACTGGTAGGTGGTGGCGCCAACGGTCGCCTTGAGGCAGCTCCCGGCGAGCACCGGCGCGGTCACCGACAGCGTGGTCGCCGTGCCGTTGATCGTGACGTCGGGGTGGACCGCCAGGTAGGTGTCCAGCGCGGGGCCGAGTAGCCCGTCCGCCAAGCCCCCGAGCTGCCACCGCCCCTGCTCGCGATCACCGCTGCCGGGGCCGATCCATCCCTCGTCCTGGCCGAGGCCAGCCTCGACACAACCAGCCAGGGCCGACGACAACAAGAGTCCAGCAAGCACCTTCTGCATCATGCCTCCGGGGTGAGCACACGATGTGCCAGGCCGGCGTATCCCTCCACAACTGGATCGCGGCGCACATTCGGTATGCCGCCAAACAGAACGCATATCTCCGAGCCGAAACGGCGCGCCCGTTCAGCGCGCGGTCGCGCGCACGCCGAATCAGCGCGCTGATGCGCACAACCGGATGCCGGTCAGGACGTCCCGCAGCTGCGGCTCGCCGGCCCACCGGTTGGTGGCCCACAACGACATGTTGCCCTGGTACCAACCCCCGCCGCGCAGGATGATGGCGTGGGGCGGGCTGTCGACGAACTCCCAGACGTTGCCGGTCAGATCGGCGACGCCGAAGACGCTGTCGGACGCCGGGTGGCTGCCGACCTCGTCGGGCCCGAACGCCGTCGGTACCTGCCCGTAGGTGCGGTCGCGGTTGGCGTCGTCGTCGTCGAGCTGGTCGCCGTGCGGATACGTCCGATCGTCGGCGCCGCGCGCGGCGCGCTCCCACTCGGCGTCGGTGCAGAGCCGGGCGCCGGCGACGCGGCCGCTGGCGTCGAGCCAGGCGGCGTAGGCGCGCGCGTCGGCGATCGTGACGCCCGCGACCGGGAACCGCCCCCAGTCCTGCTCGACGCGCGCGGCCCGGCCCTGGTAACGGAAGCGCTGATCGTGGCGAACGCGGTAGGTCACCTCGGCGTGGCTGAAGACGATCACCCAGACGCCGTCGGGGTCGCGCTCGAGCTCGAGGCCGCCGGCGAAGCCCGCGGCCGATCGCGGCCGTCGCTCGGCGCGCGCGTCGGGCGCGAGCCGCTCGAGGTACGCGATGTAGTCGTCCATCGTGACCTCGGTGCGCGCGATCCAGAACGCCGGCAGCTCGACCGCGTGCTGTGGGGGCGCGGCGATCGTCCGGCGGATCGAGTTGCCCTGCGGGGCGCCGTAGAGGAAGCGCCCCGCCGGGACGAAGACGAAGCCCGATGGCTGCGCCGCGCGGGGCGGCAGCGGCAGCGCCATCGTGCGGTGCTCGCCGGGCGCCAGCGCGACCGGCGCGCGCACGTCGACCGTGTCCGGCCCGGTGACCTCGACCAGGCAGGTCGTCGGCGGCACCTCGACCACCGCGCTCGCGACCGTCGCGTCGAACACCGGCAGCCCGAGCGTGCGACGCGGCGCCGCGTCGACGCGGCAGCGCACGACGATCCGCGCGGGCGCCGGCAGCGCGACGGTCAGCGTCGCCGGCGCGGTCCAGCGGGCGGCGAGCGCGGCGTCGTAGGTCGCGGTGCGCTCGCGCAGATCGTCGCGTGCGGCCGTGTCGTGCTCCAGGTCGGCGAGGTCCGCCTGATCGGCGAGGTGCTCGGCCATCCGTCGCCGGAGCGCTGGGGTCGCGCCCAGCAACAGCGCGGCCTCGATCGCGCTGGCGCCCTTGCGGTACGTCTGCCGCAGCGCCGCGGCCTGGGCCTCGGCGATCGCCCAGGCGTCGTCGGCACGACGGTCGTCCTCGTCGAGGAACGTGGTGTAGGCGCGATCGAACGCCGCGAACGCGTCGGCGCGCGCGGCCAGCAGCGCGGCGTGCTGCCGCGTCGCCTCGACGTCGAGCTCGTCGGCGCGAACCAAGCGGCGCGCCACCTCGCGATCGCGGGCGCGCTGGTTGGCCCAGCGGGTGCCGAGCCACACCGCCGCGACCGCCGCAAGCGCCAGCCCCGCCAGCGCGACGCCCAGCGCGCGCCGCCGCCGGATCGCGCGGCGCGACGCGGCGATCAGCGCGACCTCGCGCGCCGGCAGGTCGTCGAGCTCGGCGGCCTCGGCGAGCGGGCGGCCGACCAGCAGGCCGTCCCGGCCGCGGCCGAGGCGCTCCCACTCGGCGGCGGCGGCGGCGAGGCGCTGCCGCCGCGCGCGCAGCCCGACGTCGTCGGCGAGCCAGCCGGCCAGCGTGCTCCAGTGCGCGATCAGCGCGTCGTGGGCCAGCGCGTAGCTGGCGCCGTCGCGGCCGTCGCGCGCGACGATCAGCCGGCCGTCGATCAGCGCGGCCAGCGCGGCCTCGGCGCCGGCGCCGCGCAGCGCCAGCTCGCCGGCGTCGCGGACCGCGGTGGTGCCGTCGGCGGTGACCAGCCCGGTGAGGATCCGCCGCGCCAGCTCGCGGCCGCGCGGATCGAGCGCGGCGATCACGCCGTCGGCGTGGCGGGCCAGCGCGCCCGCGACGCCGCCGATCGCGGCCACGTCGGCGGCGGTGATGCGCGCCGCGGCCACGTCGCGGCGCTGCCACAGGAGCGTCAGCGCGAACTGCAACAGCGGCAGGCCGCCGCGCCCGGCACTGTCGGCGCACAGCGCGTCGACCGCCGCCGGCTCGAACTCGACGCCGGCCACTTGCGCCGGGCCGACGATCGCCTCGCGCCGGCCGGCGTCGTCGAGCGGGCTGACCAGCTGCAGGCCGCGGGTCACCAGCGCCGCCAGGCCCGGCACCTCGGCCAGGCGGGTCACGAAGTCGCCACGCACCGACGCGATGACCCGCAGGCCGGGGTCGCGCGCCAGCGCCGCGACCAGCGCGTCGGCGAAGCGCGCCGCCACCGCGCGCGCGCTCTGCGTGATCAGCTCCTCGGCCTGATCGACGAACAGCACCAGGCCGCCGCCGCCGCCGGTCGCCGCCGTCAGCCGCGCCTCGAACCCGCCGTCGCCGTCGAGCGCCGCCGCCGCCGCCGCCAGCGGATCGGCGCCCGGCCGCATCGTCGCGGTGGCCCACGCCCGCTCGCCGCCCAGGCCGCCGGCGGCGATCGCCGGCAGCACGCCGGCGCGCACCAGCGACGACTTGCCGACGCCGGAGTCGCCGACGACGACCACCGCCTGCTCGCTGCGCAGCCGATCGACGATCGCGCCGACGTCGGCGCCGCGGCCGAAGAACAGCGCGCGGTCCTCGGCGCCGAACGCCGCGAGCCCGCGGTACGGGTTGTCGACGCGGGCCGGCGTCGCGCCGTCGGACGCGGTGGCCAGCGCCAGCGCCAGCGCGTCGGCGCTGGCCGGGCGCGCCGCCGGATCGCGGGCCAGCGCGCGGTCGATCACCGCGGCCAGCGCCGCGTCGATCTCCGGCGCCACCGACGCCAGCGGCGGCGCGTCGCCGTCGAGCACCGCCGCGCGCAGCTCGTCGAGATCGCGGGTCGGGTGCACCGGCCGGCCGCTGGCCAGCTCGAACAGCACCGCGCCCAGCGCGTAGACGTCGGTCCGCTCGGTGGCCGGCTCGCCGCGCCACTGCTCGGGCGCCATGTAGCGCGGCGTGCCCAGGACCGCGCCGGTCTGGGTCAACGCCACCGGGGCCTCGACGGTGTCGGGGCTGCCGGGCGTGGCGGCGAGCGGCACCCCGGCGGTCTCGGCCACCGGCGCCGGCGCAGCCGCGGTCGGCGCCGGCGATGGCGGCGGCGCGTCCGCGGTCACCGCCACCGCGTCGACGTCGGGCGCGCGCCGCCGGCCGTCGCGGGTGCTCGGCGTCGCGTCGGCGAGCGGCGCCGGCGCCTCGGCGATCGCCACGCCGCGCTGATCGAGCGGCCGCAGCTTCGCCAGCCCGAAGTCGAGCAGCTTGACCGTGCCGTCGTCGGCGATCATCACGTTGGCCGGCTTGAGGTCGCGGTGCAGCACGCCCTTGCGGTGCGCCGCCGCCAGGCCGCGCGCGATCTCGACGCCGATCCGCCGCACCTCCGCCGGCGCCAGCGGCGGCGTCAGCCGATCCAGGCTGTGCCCGCGCACCAGCTCCTGCACCAGGAACGGCCGGCCGTCGCGCGTCTCGCCGGCGCGGTAGACCGCGACGACGTTCGGGTGCGCGAGCCGGGCGATCGCCCGCGCCTCGATCAAGAACCGCTCGCGGGCCGCCGTCGACGGCGCCGCGGTCGCGATCAGCTTGATCGCGACCGGGCGATCGAGCACCGGATCGTGGCCGAGGAACACCAGCCCCATGCCGCCGCGCCCGAGCGGGCGGACGATCTGGTACTCGCCGAGGGCGGTGTCGTCGATCAACGCGCCCGCGGCTTCTCCCACTCGCTGGGCTGGATCGCGAACCGCTTGAACTTGGTGACGAACGTCCGCAGCGGCATCTGGATCAACGCGGCCGCGCGGTTGCGCACGCCGTCGCACGCCGCCAGCGCCTGGACCATCCGCGTCCGCTCGAGCTCGGCGACCTCGTCGTCGATCGGCCGGAACCGCCCGGCGGGCGGCGTGGGCGCCGCGGCGGTGGGCGCGGTGTCGTCGCTCGGCGCATCGACCACCGGCTCGCCGGCCAGCGCCGACAGCTCGTCGGGCAGGTGCCACGGCTCGATCACGTCGGCGTCGATCGCCGCCGCCGCCGCGTAGTCCATGACGTTCTTGAGCTCGCGCACGTTGCCGGGCCAGCGGTGCGCATAGAGCGCGCGTACGACGTCGGTCGACAGCGGCAGCGGGTCGCGCCCCAGCCGCTTGCACGCCGCCGTCAGCAGGTGCTCGGCCAGGAGGATCAGCTCGCGCCGTCGGTCGCGCAGCGGCGGCACCACCACCCGCGCAGCGTTCAGGCGGAACAGCAGGTCCTGGCGGAACCGCCCGGCCGCCACCTCGAGGGTCAGGTCGCGGTGGGTCGCGGCGACCAGCCGGATGTCGATCGCGCGCTCGCGGTTGTCGCCCAGGCGCGTGATCTTGCCGGCCTCGAGCGCGCGCAGGAGCTTGGCCTGGATCGCCGGCGACAGGTCGGCGATCTCGTCGAGGAACACCGTGCCGCCCGAGGCCGACTCGAGCAGCCCGGCGCGCTGGCCGGCGCCGGTGAACGCGCCGCGCTCGTGGCCGAACAGCTCGGCCTCGGCCAGCGTCTCGGGCAAGGCCGCGCAGTTGATCGACACCAGCGGCCCCTTGGCCCTCGCCGAGCCGTGGTGGATCGCCGCCGCCGCCAGCTCCTTGCCGCTGCCGGTCTCGCCGTGCACCAGCACCGGCAGGTCGCTCTTGGCCAGGCGGCGGATCAGCTCGTAGAGGCGGCGCATCGCCGGGTCGGCGGCCACCGCCACCTTGTCGCCCAGCTCGACCCGCAGCACGTCCGACTCGGCCGCGGCGACCACCCCGGCGGCCGCCGCCGTCGCCGCGCCGCGGGCCGCGCCCAGCAGCGTGTCGAGGTCGCAGCCGTCGTGGGGCGCGGTGGCCACGCCGCCACGACCGCCGCCGACGATCTGCAGCAGCCGCGCCGCCGCCTCGGCCGCCGCGCCGCCGCCCAGCTCCGGCAGCACCGCCACCAGCTCGCGATCGCCGAACAGCGCCGCGGCGTCGATCGGCCGCAGCTCGGCGGCCAGCGCGGTGATCAGCCGGCCGCGATCGATGTCGGCGTCGCCGCGCACCACCACCACCGCGACGGTGCGGCCGTAGCGCAGCGTCCGGTCGAGCTCGATCTCCAGCCGGGTCGACAGCTCGGCCGCGTCGACGACGGTGCGCACGCCGACCGCCCGCGCGCTGCGGTGGACCACCAGCACCGCGCCGCCCAGCGTGATCACGTCGCCCGACAGCAGCCGCCGCGGCCGCGCCACGCGCTCGCCGTTGACGAACGTGCCGTGGCGGCTGTCGAGATCGGTGACCCGGACGCCGTCGGCGACCGCGGTGATCACCGCGTGGCGCCGCGACACCTGCGCGTCGGCCAGCCGGATCGTGCACTCGGGGTCGCGCCCCAGGGTCAGCTCGCCGTCGCCGGGCAGCGGCACGGTGTGCGAGCTGCCGTCCTCGATGCACAGCAGGTAGCCCGCGCCGAGCTCCGCCGAGGCCGCCTCGTGGTGCGTGCGGGTCGGCGGCGATGGCTCAGGCGTCGGCGTGGCGTCGGTCGGCATCGTGTCGAGCAGATCCGGGTCGAACATCCCCCGATGTTCAGCAGGCATTGTACCAGCGCGCCGATGCGGCGTGCGCGAACGGCTCGTCGCGCCGCGCCGGCCTGCGAGCGCTTCGTAAGGCCGCGGATCCACCGCGCCGGGTGCTGGTACGCGCCGTGCTGAAGCCGGTCTCGTCGATTCAACCAGGAGATCTACGATGACCAAGTTCGCCGCCTCTGCCGTCGCCGCCCTCGCCCTCGTCGCCGCCGCCCACCAGGGCGCCGCGGCCAACCCGTGCCAGTCGGAGTGGGGCAAGCTGACCTCCGCCTTCAAGAAGCTGTCGCCGATCTTGCAGGCGCCGGTGTGCCAGCTCCTGGCCACCACCGCCGAGGACGCGCAGAAGTGCGTCGACGACTACACCAAGTTCCTCGCCGAGACCGAGAAGCTGGTCAACGAGTACAACGTCGACGCCGGCAGCATGAAGATCGGCCCGCGCGGCCTGGGCTGGGGCACCCAGACCGATCCCTCGACCTGGACCGAGCGCATCTACGACGGCGCGCTCAACGCCGAGCGCACGTTCGTGTCGAGCCAGATGCCCGGCCAGAGCGCGACGCTGCGCTTCCGCGGCACCGGCGGCAACGCCGACGCGCCCTACACCGTCACGGTGTGCGTGCTCGATCTGTCGGGCAACGAGGCCCAGCCCGAGGTGCACAAGACGTTCTCGACCAACGACGCGAGCTGGACGCTGCAGCTGCAGAACCTGCCCACCACGCGGGTGATGGTCTACCTCGCCAACTCGAAGGTCACCGTCAACAGCCACAAGTACGAGCTGTCGCTGACGCCGTCGGGTCTGCCGAGCAACGTCAACGCCGCCAAGAGCCTGCTGTCCAAGCCGCGGGTGATCAAGGCCAGCCCGGTCAAGCCGTGATCGGCGCCGGCGTCGGCCACGCCGCGGCCTCGGCCGGGACGCCCAGGAGGCGGCTGGCGCGATCGGACAGCTCGTCGAGGCTGACCAGCAGCGCGCGCAGGCCCGGCCGATCGAGCGCCAGCGCCGCCAGGCTCGCCCGGGTCGCGGCCGTGACGGGCTGACCGCCGCGCAGGTGCACCAGCCCCGACACCGCGCGCACGGCGTGCCACTCGCGCCGATCCAGCTCGGCCGGCAGCAGCTCGTCGTGGTGGTGGCGGCACATCGCGACCACCTCGTCGGGCAGCCCCCACGCCGCCAGCGTCTGCGCGCCGAGGCGGGCGTGCGCCGCGTCGACCAGCTGTTCGGCGATCGCGTCGGACACCGGCGCGCGTCCGGCGGCGTGCTCGAGGCGCGCCAGGTCGCGGTAGATCAGCGGCCGCCCCACGTCGAGGAACATCGCGGCGACGAACGTGCGATCGGGCTGCGCCAGCGCGTACTGCAGCGACAGCCAGCTGCACGCGAACGCGGTGGTCAGCGCGCGGTGCAGATCGCGCTCGCCGCGCACGCGGCGGATGCCGGCGGCGCTGGCGTCGGGCTCTTGCAGGGCCCGGGCCGTGACCGCCAGCGCCAGCTGCCGCACCTGCACCAGGCCGAGGCGGCCGACCGCCTCGCGGATGTCGGCGACCGCGGCGCCGCGGCGAAACTCGGCGCTGTTGGCCGTGGCCAGCACCGCGGCGATGATCGCCGGCTCGCTGGTGATCAGGCGGACCGTGCCGTTGAAGTCGTCGGGGGCCAGGTCCATCAGCTCGGCGAGGCGCCCGACCGCCGGGCGGTACACCGCGGTGCCGGCGTCGCGCGCCGACAGCAGCGGGTGCAGCACGCGGGCCACGGCTGGATCCGGCTCGTCGAGGACGACCGCCGGCGGCGCGGCGGGCCCGGCGACCAGGTCGTCGAGCACCGCGTCCAGCCGATCGGGCGGTGGCGGCACCGCGGCCCGCGGCGCCGTGCCGCGCGCCCGGACCACCGCCGCGGTCGCGCGCCCCGGGCCGAGCCACGCCATCAGGCGCTTCACCCAGCCGGGGCGACCAGAAACGCCGGGAACGGCCATGCGATCGTCATCGACCGTCGGCCGGCGATCTTGAGCCCTCGCGACCAGGGACCAGCGCGTCGAGCGCGGCGCGGACCCGGTCGCGCGTCGCGGCGAACCCGTCGACCGCCGGGTGCAGGCGGGCCAGCCCTCGCCACTTGCGCCGCCCGCCGGTCGACTCCCCCCAGCCCGGGCGGAGCCGGAAGTCGTCGAGCGCCTCGAGCGGCAGCCCGCGCGACCCGAACGCCAGCGCGATCGCCGCGCGGGTCGCCGCGACGTCGAGCGCCGCGTGGCGCCACAGCAGGTCGAGGTCGAACAGGTCCTTGGCCCGCCAGCGGCCGCGCCCGAACTCGCACAGCCCGTGGACCTTCCAGCCGAACAGCATCTCGGGCGCGCACGCGGGCACGACGCCGACGTCGGCCACCGCGATCGCCCGCGGCGCGACGCACATCGGATCACCGACGGCGACGTCGACGCCGAACCGCACCTCGGCGCCGGCCACCTGCGCGATCGCGTGGGCGCGCATCCCCGGCGCCTCCGACTCGGCCCAGATGACCTCGGTGCGGTCGATCGCCAGCGGCACCTGCGCGTCGGGCGCCGCGGCGATCGTGTACAGCCGCGCCGCCACCGCCGCGTCGTCGAAGTCGGCGCCGGCGCCCGGCGCGAGGTAGTCGACGTCGGCCGGCGGGCGCGCGCCCGGGCAGTGCGCCGCGGTGACCAGGCTGCCGCGGACGATCCACGCCGGATCGCCGACGCGCGCCGCGCGGCGCAACCAGCCGGCGAGCGCGGCGGCCCGCGGGTCAGCGCCAGCCGCGATCGAGGGCCAGGTTCGAGTCATAGACGGTGTACTCGCGGACGCGGCGGGTGATCGCGACCGGCAACGCCTCGACGGCGGCCTCGAGCGCGGCGAACCGCGCGTCGGCGCTGGGCTTGCCCAGCCCCGGCAGCCGCAGCGTCAGGTAGCGCTCGTGGCTGCCGTCGGCGCGCTGCCGGCGGGCGTTGCGCGACAGCCGCGCGCCGTGGGCCGCCGCGGTGGCCGCGATCGTCGCCAGGTCGACCTCGGGCGCGATGACCAGCTTCAGGTGGTACTCGAAGTAGCGACCCGGCTCGGCGGCGGCCGCGGCGTCGGTCGTCGGCAGATCGCGGTTGCGCGGCAGCGCCTCGATCTTCGTGCGCACCACCTCGAAGCCCGCCGCGACGATCGCCCGCGCCAGGTCGTGCACCTGCTCTTGCACCTCGCGCAGCTCGCCGCGGTGCACGGTCGCGGTCATCGGCTGCGAGACGACGTCGCCGGTCGGCAGCTCGATCGCGATGTGCTTGACGCCCAGCCGATCGCACAGCGCCGCGAACGCCGCCTCGTCGGCGGCCGCGCAGCGCACGGTGACGTGGGCCTCGAACGCGCCGCCGTAGGTGCGGCCGCGCAGGTGATCGGCCAGGTCGAGGTACGGCCCGTGGCGCATGTTGACCAGGTAGGTCGCGTCGCCCAGCTCGGCCAACGTGCGCGCGTAGCCGTCGGGCACGAACACCTGATCCCAGCCGCGCCCGGCCACCGCGCCCGGCGCGCGCGCGATCGCGCCCTCGAGCGCGCCGGTGAACAGCCGGACGTCGTCGGGGCCCTCGGCCAGCGCGACGACCACGCGCGCCACCGCGGCGCGCCCGCCGAAGCGCGCGCACACGCCGGCGTCGCCGATCGACTCGCGCAGCGCCTTCATCGCCGCGCCGCGCAGCGGCGGCTCGCCGTCGATCGCCAGCTCGGTGTTCTCGACGAAGCAGCGCTCGCCCAGCGCGGCGAACGCGGCGCGCGCGCGCCACGTCGCGGTGGCCTCGAGGTCGAGCCCGGGCGGCACCGCCGGGCCGAAGCGCGACAGCACGACGTCGACGTCGGCCATCAGCCGCCGCAGATCGTCCTGGTAGCCCTGGTTGGGCGTCGCGAAGCACACCCGCGTCGTCACGGCGCCCATCGTGCCACGCCGCCGGCTCGCCGCAGAGGGGTGAACGCGCCGGCGGCGCGTGCGTGGTACCAGTCGGCGATGCGCAGCTCGTTGCTCCCGGCGCTCGTCGCCCTCGTCGCCTGCCACGGCGGGGCGCCCGCGCGCACCACCGGGCCCGCCCCGGTCGATCCGCCCCCGCCGCCCACCGTCGACGCCGCGCCCGCCGCGCCCGCGCCGCAGCCGCCGGTCGCCGCGCGCCGCGACCACGCGGTCGACTCGCCCAGCGGCGCGCGCAACGATCCGTACTACTGGCTGCGCGACGACACCCGCCATCAGCCCGAGGTGCTGAGCTACCTCGAGGCCGAGAACGCGTACACCGCGGCGGCGCTGGCCGACGCCGCCGCGCTCGAGGCCACGCTGTTCGCCGAGATGCGCGGCCGGGTCCAGGAGGACGACACCAGCGTGCCGACGCTCGACGACGGCTACTGGTACTACGTCCGCTACGAGGCCGGGCTGCAGCAGCCGATCCACTGCCGCCGCAAGGGCACGATGACCGCGCCCGAGGAGGTCATCCTCGACGGCAACCAGCTGGCCGCCGGCCACGCGTACTACCGGATCGGCCGCTACGCGGTCAGCCCCGACGGCGCGCGCGTGGCGTGGGTCGACGACACCGTCGGCCGCAACCAGTTCGAGCTGCACGTCAAGGAGCTCGCGACCGGCCGGGTGCTGCCCGACACCGCGACCAACGTCGCGCCGTCGCTGGCGTGGGCCGCCGACGGGCGCACGCTGTTCTACCTGGGCAAGGATCCGACGACGCTGCGCGCCGATCGGGTGATGCGCCACACGCTGGGCGCCGCCGCCGCCGACCCGCTGGTCTACCGCGAGGACGACGCGACGTTCGCGCTCTACCTCCAGCGCACCAAGTCGCGGCGCTACGTCGTGATCGGCGCCGACTCGACGACCTCCAGCGAGGCCCGGCTGATCGACGCGCGCAAGCCGACCCGCGCGCCGACGGTGTTCCTGCCGCGCGCGCCCGACCACGAGTACGACCTCGACCACCTCGACGGCCAGTTCGTCATCCGCACCAACGCCGACGCCAAGGACTTCCGCGTCGTCAGCGTGCGCGAGGGCAAGCAGCGCGACCGCGCGGCGTGGCGCGACGTCATCCCGGCCCGCCCCGACGCCTTCGTCCAGAGCGTCACCGTCGGCCACGGCGTCGTCGCGGCCACGGTGCGCAGCGGCGGCATGAGCAAGGTCGAGGTGGTCCCCGCCGGCAAGCCGGCGTTCTTCGTCGACGCGGCCGACCCGGCCTACACGATGGCGGTGATCGACCTGCCCGACGCCGCGGCGCCGCGGATCCGCTACGCCTACGACTCGCTGGTCGCGCCCACCGCGGTCTACGAGGTCGACCCGCGCACCGGCGCGCGCGAGCTGCTCAAGCAGCAGCCGGTCCCCAGCTACGACCCGACCCAGTACGTCAGCGAGTACCTGCACGCCACCGCCGCCGACGGCGTCGCGGTCCCGATCTCGCTGGTCTACCGGCGCACGACCCCGCGCGACGGCACCGCGCCGCTGCTGATCACCGGCTACGGCTCGTACGGCTCGTCGAACGATCCGCGGATGCGCCAGGCCTACGTCAGCCTGCTCGACCGCGGCTGGGTGTTCGCGATCGCCCACGTCCGCGGCGGCCAGGAGCTGGGCCGCGCCTGGTACGAGGACGGCAAGCTCATGCACAAGCGCAACACGTTCACCGACTTCATCGCGGTGACCCGGCACCTGATCGCCGAGCGCTACGGCGCCCGCGACCAGGTGTTCGCGCAGGGCGGCAGCGCCGGCGGGCTGCTGATGGGCGCGATCTTGAACCTCGCGCCCGAGCTGTACCGCGGCGTCGTCGCGCAGGTGCCGTTCGTCGACGTCGTCACGACGATGCTCGACGAGTCGATCCCGCTGACCACCGGCGAGTTCGACGAGTGGGGCAACCCCAAGGAGCCGGCCGCCTACCAGTACATGCTGTCGTACTCGCCGTACGACAACGTCGCGGCCCAGGACTACCCGGCGATCTTCGTCCACACCGGCCTGTGGGACAGCCAGGTGCAGTACTACGAGCCGACCAAGTGGGTGGCCAAGCTGCGCGCCACCAAGACCGACCGCAACCTGCTGGTGCTCGACGTCGACATGGCGTCGGGTCACGGCGGCGCGTCGGGGCGCTTCGATCGGCTCAAGCAACTGGCGCGCGAGGTGGCGTTCGTGCTCTACGTCCACGACCACCCCGACCAGCGCGTCGGCTGGCCGCGCTAGCCGCGCGCGCCGCGGCCGTCGTCGGGCCACGCGTTCCAGACGTGGTCGCCGCCGCTGTGATCGGCGAGCAAGACGCCGTCCTGCTTGTCGAGCCGCACCAGCTTGGCCAGCGCGATCACCCGCGCGCCGTGCTCGAGCCGGTACATCACGCCCTCGGCGCGATCGATCGCGCCGTGGTGGCCGTGGTCGCCCAGCGCCGCCAGCGCGGCGTCGATCGCGAGCGCGCCGCCGGCGTGCAGCACGATCGGCGTCGGCAGCCCGAGCGCCGCGGCCGTCGCCTGCACCCGCGCCCACGGCCAGCGCGCGCCGGCGGCGTCGAAGCCGTCGATCGCCACCAGCGGCCCGTGGGGCAGCGCGTAGCGCGTGCCGTGGGCCAGCGCCAGCCACTCGCACACCAGCCGCGCGCCGACCGGCACCGCGCCGCCCGCTGCCAGCTGCGCCGCCCGCGCCTCGACCCACGCCGCGCACGCCCGCCGGCCGTCGTTGCGCGACGTCGCGCACAGCCCGCCGTCGCGACCGCGGGCCGCGACGCCGTCGGCCACGCCGACCAGCGCGACGCACGAGCCGTCGAGCTTCTCGGTGACGATCACCCGATCGCCGTCGCCGGCCGCGACCGTCATCCGCGCCACCACCGCCGCGGCGGCGTGGCGCTCGCTCGGCCCCAGCCGCGAGCCCGGCAGGTGCGGGATGCGCGGGTACAGCCGCGCCGTCATCGCAGCAGGTCGAGCAGGTCGTCGCGGGTGATCGCCAGCGCGGCGCCGCCGTCGAGCGCGGCCGCCGCGATCGCGCGCTTCTTGTCCTGCAGCGCCAGCACGCGCTCCTCGACGGTGTCGCGCGCGACCAGCCGGTAGATCATGACCGGCTTGTCCTGGCCGATGCGGTGGGCGCGGTCGGCGGCCTGATCCTCGACCGCCGGGTTCCACCACGGATCGAGCAGGAAGACGTGATCGGCCGCGGTCAGGTTGAGGCCGGTGCCGCCGGCCTTGAGCGACAGCAGCATCACCGGCGGGCCGCCCGCGTCCTGGAACGTCGCGACGACGTCGGCGCGATCGCGGGTCGAGCCGTCGAGCCGGGTGAACGCCAGGCCCTCGGCGGTGAGCGCCGGCTCGACCCGATCGAGCAACGACGTCCACTGCGAGAACACCAGCGCCTTGCCGCCGGCGGCGACCGCCGCGGCCACCGCCTCGACCAGCGTCGTCAGCTTGGTCGAGCCGTCGGCGCGCTGCCCCGGCAACAGGCCTCGGTGGCACGCCGCCTGGCGCAGCCGCAAGAGCGCCTCGAGCGCGGCCATCACGCCGCCGCCGTGCTCGAGCAGCTCCAGCACGTCGGCCTGGGTCGCGGCGCGGATCGCGTCGTAGGTGGTGCGCTCGTCGTCGTCGAGCTCGACCCACAGCACGCTCTCGGTGCGCGGCGGCAGCTCGGGCGCGACCTCCTTCTTCAGGCGGCGCATCACGAACGGCCGCACCCGGGTGCGCAGCCGCGCCGCGGTCTCGGCGTCGCCGGCCTCGATCGCGGTGGCCCAGCGATCGCGGAAGTCGACCCGCGCGCCGAGCAGGCCGGGGTTGGTGAAGTGCAGCTGGCTCCACAGCTCGTCGAGCCGGTTCTCGATCGGCGTGCCGGACAGGGACACCCGCCACGCGCCCTTGAGCCGGTACGCGGCGCGCGCGATCTGGCTGTCGGGGTTCTTGATCGCCTGGGCCTCGTCGAGGATCACCGTGTCCCACGCGATCGTGGCCAGCGCGTCGATGTCGTTGCGGACGATCGGGTACGTCGTGATCGTCAGGTCGGCGTCGTCGACCAGCTTGCGCCGCCCGCCGTGGTAGAGCGCGACCTTCAGGTCGGGGCGGAACCGCGCGGCCTCGGCCAGCCAGTTGGGCGCGACCGAGGTCGGGCTGACCACCAGCGTCCGGCCGCGCACCGCGGCCAGCGCCTGGACGGTCTTGCCGAGGCCCATGTCGTCGGCGAGCACGCAGCCGAGCCCGGCGTCGCGGCAGAACGCCAGCCAGTCGACGCCGCGCCGCTGGTAGTGGCGCAGCTCGGCGGTCAGCCCCGGCGGCAGCGGCGCCTCCTGGATGCCGTCGAAGTCGTCGGCCAGCGCGCGCAGCCGGGTCAGGTCCATCGGCGCCGGCACGCCGAGGTCGTCGGCCAGCCGCGCCGCGTCGGGCAGCGCGAACGCCGGCAGCCCGCCGTCGGGCTCGCGCGCCGCCAGCAGGTCGCCCAGGATCGCGCCGTGGCGCGCCAGCCACTGCATCGGCAGCGCGCCCCAGCCGCCGCCCTCGAGCGCCACCAGGTCGGCGCCGGCCTGCCACGCGCGCAGCGCCGCCAGCGCGTCGACCGCGCGGCCCTCGCCGGTCACGCTGACCGCCAGGCCCCGGCTGACGTCGACGTCGAACGCCAGCGGCACCGCGCGCGCGGCGTCGGCGGCCGCGGCGTCGGCGCGCAGCCAGCGCGCGATCTTGGCCGACAGCTCGAACGCGTCGCGGCCGCTGGCCTCGATGCGCCGGCCGGGCAGCAGGTCGAGCTCGCTGCGCAGGCGGTGGCGCAGCCGCTGCTCGCCGTCGAGATCGCGCACCGGCACGTCGCCGCCCAGGTGCACCAGCCGATCGCCGTCGACCCGCGCCACCGGCGGATCGCCGTAGACGACGATCGCCATCACCGACAGCGACTCGCCGCGCTGCACGACGTCGAGCATCACCCGCGGCGCCATGCCGCGCGCCACCGACGGCAGCCGCCGGGTGCGGATCTCGATCGGGATGCGCGCCGCCAGCGCCGGCACCATCGTCGTCGCCACCGCGCCCAGCTCGCGCGGGCTGAACCGCTGCTCGGCGGGCAGGTGCTCGAACCGCGCGCCGCCCAGATCGATCGCGCCGATCGGGTGCAGCGTGTCGCCGACCACGGCGACGCCGAGCGACACCGCCCGCGCGCCGCTCGGCGCCTCGAGCCGCACCACCACGCCGTCGCCAGCGTCGGATAGGATCGCCCGCGGCGTCACCGGCTCGCCGCTGGTCTTGACCGGCTGCCCGGCGAAGCGCACGTCGGCGGCGTCGGCCAGCACCTGCAGCAGGCGATCGACCCGGTCGGCGCCGATCGGCGCGTCGGGCCGGGTGCCCAGCAGCTGGTCGACCAGCAGGTCGGCCTCGGTGATCGCCAGCTTGGGCCCGCGGCCGGCCGCGCTCGACTGCACCGACGTCGTGATCGGCGTCTCGCGGCCGTTCTCGATCGCGACCCGCGCCACCGCCAGGCCGGCCGGGTCGGGCCCGAGCCGGTAGCCGATCGCCGCGCCCGCCGCCTTCGACACCGGCAGCGGGACGCCCTTGGCGGCGGCCTCGGCGGTCACGATCGCCGCCGCGCACGCGTGCGAGCAGGCCGCCTCGCGGGTCCCGCAGTCGCAGTCCCACTCCTCGTCGTCGAGGTACAGCACGACGGTGTACGGCGTCGGCCGGGTCGGCACCCGCACCTCGACCACCTGCTCGCCCTTGCTGGCGCTCTTGCCCGAGACGCGATCCTCGCGCGCGAGGGTCACGCCCTGCGACCACGCCCGGGTCGAGGCGGCTTCGCGGATCGCGTCGCGCAGGTCGGCCGCGGCCATCACGCTGACTTACAAGGAGCGACCGACCTGCGCAACCTCACCCATGCACGTGGATCGTGCTAGCGTCGTTTCCATGACCGCGGGGGCGACGCGGCCCGACGCCACGACCGACGACGCCGCCGACATCGCGCTGATCCAGGCGATGGCCGCCGGCGATCGCGCCGCCCTGGCCGCGCTGTACGACCGCCACGCCGCCACGATGCTGGCGCTCGGGCTGCGGATCCTCAAGAACCGCGGCGAGGCCGAGGACCTGCTCCACGACGTCTTCCTCGAGGTCTGGCGCGCCGCCAAAGATTACGATCTGAAGCGCGGTCGCGTTCGTACCTGGCTCGTGATCCGCATGCGATCGCGCGCGCTCGACGTGGTCAAGTCGGCCCGGGTGTCCCGGCGCAGCGGCGACGACGAGGTCATCGGCCGGGTGGTCGGCGACGACGACCCCAGCGCCACCCCCGACCAGGCCCGGGTCCGCCGCGCCCTGGCCGAGGTGTCCGAGGATCAGCGGGCGGTGCTCGAGCTGGCCTACTTCGAGGGCCTGTCGTGCTCCGAGATCGCCACCCGGCTCGACGTCCCGATCGGCACCGTCAAGTCACGCCTGGCCGCCGGCCTGGCCAAACTGCGCCATACTCTCGGGGCTGTCCCGACCTAGCCGAGCGCCAGCGAGGCGATCGCTGGGTCCACGCCACACTCGCCGCTACCGTGTCCATCCAAGACCTGCTCCCCCTGTACGCGCTGGGCGCCCTCGATGACGACGAGGCGCGCGAGGTCGAGCGCGCGCTCGCCGTCGATCCGTCGCTGATGGCGGCGCTCGCGACCTACGAGCGGGCCGCCACCGAGCTGGCCGCGGCGCTGCCCGGGATCGAGCCGTCGCCGTCGGTGCGGGCCCGGTTGCTGGCGTCGACCGAGCCGCGCTTCGAGCGCTTCGTGCGCCGGTTCAGCGAGCTGTTCGACGTCGCCGCCGATCGCGCCCGCGAGCTCCTGGGGCTGGTCGATCGCCCGTCGGCCTGGGAGGCCGGCCCCGAGCCCGGCTGCTGGCTGATCCACTTCCCCGCCGGGCCGGCGCTGGCCGGGGCCGACACCGGCTTCGTCAAGCTGGCGCCCGGCGCGCGCTTCGCCTGGCACCGCCACGCCGGCCGCGAGCACAACCTCGTGCTGCAGGGCCGCGCCGACGACACGCTGCTGGGCCGGCTCGGGCCGGGCGACGAGGGCGTCGCCGAGCCCGGCAGCGAGCACGACTTCGTCAACATCGGCCACGAGGACTTCGTCTTCGCGGTGTGGGTCTGGGGCGTCGACTTCACCGTGCCGCGGCCGCAGTAGCGCTCACGGCGCGCGCGCCACCAGCGTCGTCATGCCGCGCTCGACCCGCGCCGGCGCCACGCGCAGCCCCGCGGCCGTGGCCCACGCGGCGACGCGGCTCGGGCTCAGGCGCAGCTTGAGGTAGTCGCTGATCCGCGCGGTCGGGCCGTCGGGGCCGACCTCGGTCACCAGATCGGTGACCCGCAGGTGGTCGGCGTCGATCGGCTCGAGCAGGCAGTGCATCAGCCGCCGCGCGTCGCGCCCGACCTCGACGAACCGGGCCACACCCTCGGCGGTGAACTCGGTCGAGTCGCGCCACTCGAGGGCCAGCGCGCCGCCCGGCGCCAGCCGCGCGGCGGCGGCGGCGATCAGCGCCGCGGCGTCGGCCATCGCCGGCAGGTGGGTCAGCGTGTCGCCCGCGCAGACGATCACGTCCCACCGCCGGCCGGCGGCCGCGGCGACGAACGCCCCCAGGTCGCCCTCGGCGACCTCGATCGCGACGCCCGCGCGCGTGGCCGCGGTCCGCAGCGCCGCCAGCAGCGTGGGATCGAAGTCGACCGCGGTCACCTGCTTGCCGGCCTGGGCCAGCGGCAGCGCGTGCGCGCCGAACCCGGCGCCGAGGTCGAGGTAGGTGGCGGCGCCGTCGAGCCCGTGGGCCGCCAGCCACGCCGCCGCCCGCGCGAACGGATCGCCGCGCCGCGACACCGACCACAGGTAGACGTCGGCGAGCAGCCCGGCGTAGTGCTGGCGCGCGTCGGCCATCGGCGACTCAGTGGATCCGCGCGCGCACCGGCAGCCGCGCGACGACGTCGGCCTCGGCGCGGGCCAGCACCGCGAGCCGCGCCTGCCACTCGGTCGGGGCCGCCGCCGCCGCCAGCTCGAGGAACGTGTCGCGGTGGCGATCCTCGGCGGTCGCCAGGCCGCGGTACAAGATCGCGGTGGCCTCGTCGGGGATCGCGTCGGCCAGGAGCGCCAGCCGCTCGGCCGACCGCGCCTCGATCAGCGCGAACACCAGCAGCCGATCGAGCAGCCGCGCCGGCTCGCCGCGCCGGACGTGGCTGTACAGCTGCGCCGCGTACTCGTCGCCGAAGTCCATCGTCGGCGCGACGCCGCGCCGGCCGAGGAGCTGCGTCACCTGCACGACGTGCGCGGTCTCCTCGTGGGCCAGCCGCGACACCGCCAGCACCAGGTCGAGGCGATCGGGGTAGCTGCGCACCAGCGACAGCGCCGACTGCGCGGCCTTGCGCTCGCAGTGCAGGTGATCCTGGTGCACGGTGTCGAGGTCGGCCAGCGCGACCGCCACCCAGGTCGGCGAGGTCGGCGTCAGCGGCAGGGTCGGGGCGTCCACGGCGGCAGCTTTGCCGTCGACGTCACCGGCGTCAAGCCGTGAACGAGTTCCAGGGGGCTCGTCGCCGAGCCCCTCGGCGGGGTCATGCCCCCGCCGAGCCTCCCCCCGGGACGCGAGATTTCCTGCGCGCGTCCGCCCGCCGCAAGGCCGCCCTCTCCCCGCGGACGCGTGCTAAGACGCCGCGATGCTCGCCCGTCGCCTCGCGCTCTGTGCCGTGGTCGCCACCACGGCCTGTGGTTCCAAAGCCAAGCCCCCGGAGAAGCCCGTGAAGCCCGACGTCGTCGCCCCGCCGGTCGCCAAGCCCAAGACCGCCGCCGAGGTGTTCCTGATCGACTGCCGCGCCGGCATCGAGACCGCCAAGAAGCTGCTGCCCGACATCCTCGCCGCCGCTGGCGATCGCACCGTCGACAACACGCTGGCGCCGCTCAACGGCCTGTACACCGAGCTGGCCAACGCCAGCGCCAAGGCCGGCCTGTACTCCGAGGTCCACCCCGACGTCGACGTCCAGGCCGCGGCCCGCACCTGCGAGCAGGAGGCCTCGGCGTTCGCGACCGACCTCATGCTCAACCGCCAGCTCTACGAGGCGATCGCCGCGGTCAAGCTCGACGGTGTCGACGCCAACACCGCGCGCTTCGCGACGCTGACCCTGCGCGACTTCCGCCGCGCCGGCGTCGACAAGGACGAGGCCACCCGGACCCGGCTCAAGGCCATCGACGAGGAGCTGACCAAGCTGGGCCAGGACTTCTCGAAGAACATCGCCGGCGACGTCCGCGCGATCGAGGTCGACTCGCCTGATCGGCTCAAGGGCCTGCCCGACGACTTCATCGCCGCGCACAAGCCGGGCGCCGACGGCAAGATCAAGATCACGACCGACTACCCCGACTACCTGCCGTTCATGACCTACGCCGAGGACGACGGGCTCAAGCAGGAGCTGTACGTCAAGTTCCGGTCGCGCGGCGACGCCGGCAACGAGAAGATCCTCGGCGACGTGCTCAGCCTGCGCAGCGAGAAGGCGATGCTGCTCGGCTTCGACAACTGGGCCGACTACATCACCGAAGACAAGATGATCAAGTCGGGCAAGGCCGCCAGCGACTTCATCGAGCGCGTCGCCAAGCTGGCCAAGAAGCGCGCCGCCAAGGACTACGCCGAGCTGCTCAAGGAGCAGAAGACCGTCGACAAGACCGCCAAGGTCGTCGAGGACTGGCAGAAGACGTTCCTGGAGAACCGCGTCAAGATCAAGAAGTACGCGGTCGACTCCAAGGAGATCCGCCCGTACTTCCCGTACGACCAGACCGTCGCCGGCCTGCTCGACATCACCAGCGCGATCTACGACATCCAGTACGCGCCGGCCAAGGACGCCGAGCCGTGGCACCCCGACGTCGTCGCCTACGACGTCATGCGCGGCGACACCAAGCTGGGCCGCATCTACCTCGACATGCACCCGCGCGAGAACAAGTACAAGCACGCGGCGCAGTTCACGCTCAAGGACGGCGTCGAGGGCGTCCAGCTGCCCGAGGGCGTGCTGGTGTGCAACTTCGCCGCCGGCAAGGAGCTGATGGAGCACGACGACGTCGTCACGATGTTCCACGAGTTCGGCCACCTGATGCACCACGTCATCGGCGGCCACCAGAAGTGGATCCGCCAGAGCGGCGTGGCCACCGAGCAGGACTTCGTCGAGGCGCCGTCGCAGATGTTCGAGGAGTGGGCCTGGAACCACGAGACGCTCAGCCGCTTCGCCAAGAACGGCGCCGGCGAGACCATCCCCGCCGAGCTGGTGGCGCGGATGCGCAAGGCCGACAAGTTCGGCCTCGGCACCCAGACCGTGCAGCAGATGTTCTACGCGTCGATCTCGCTGCGGTTCCACCAGGCCGACCCGTCGAAGCTCGACCAGCTCGGCATGGTCAAGGAGCTGCAGGGCAAGTACACGCCGTTCCGCTACGTCGAGGGCACCCGCTTCCACACCAGCTTCGGCCACCTGATCGGCTACTCGGCCGTCTACTACACGTACATGTGGTCGCTGGTGATCGCCAAGGACATGCTGTCGAAGTGGAGCGGCAAGAGCCTGATGGACACCAGCGTCACCTACGCGTACCGCGACAAGGTGCTGGCCGGCGGCGGCACCAAGGACGCCGCCGACCTGGTGAAGGACTTCCTCGGCCGCAGCTACAACACCAAGGCGTTCGAGAAGTTCCTGGCCGAATGAGGGCGCGCGGGCTGATCGCGGCGGCGCTGCTGGCGACCGCCTGTGGCCACGGCGGGCGCCCGCCGGTGGAGCACTGCCGCGAGGCCGGCGCCCACGTCGCCGACGCGATGAAGGTGGTGCGGCCCGAGCTGGCCGCCGCCGAGATCGATCCGGCGCCCGAGGTCACCGCGCTGTGCACCGCCGACGGCTGGGACGCCAAGGTCGTCGCCTGCTACCGCGCGGCGGCCACCCCGCGCCAGGCCCGGGCCTGCTCCGATCAGCTCTCCGAGGAGCAGCGCGACCACGCGCGGGCGATGCAGGAGGCGCTGTACAAGCGGGCGTCGCAGGTCGGCGAGGACGATCCCGGCGAGCTCCCGCCGATCTGCGGCGTCTACTTCCAGCTGATCGACGACATCGACAGCTGCCCGGCGATGGCCGAGGCCGAGCGCGATCAGCTGCGCGAGATGGCCGACGAGTCGCGCGCGCAGTGGCGGGTCCTGCTCGCCACCGACGACGACGGCGCCCGCGACCAGGTCGAGCAGGGCTGCCAGATCGCCGCCCAGGTGCTGCGCGATCTGCGCGCCACCCGCGGCTGCTGAGCGGCGCCGGTCACGCCGGGTCGGCCTGCGCCGCCTCGGCCTTGCGGGCCAGCGCGCGGGCCTCGCGGCTCGCGCCCTTGGCCGCGAGCGCGGGCCAGCGCTGCAGCAGGTGCGCCGCCACCGGCCGCGCCACCTCGGGGCGGCCCTTGGCCAGGTCGAGCAGCGCGGCGCCCGGGCCGATCACCGCCGCGACGTCGTCGGCGGGCAGCCCATCGAGCCGATCGACGATCGCCGCGCGCAGCGCGTCGGCGGCCAGCGCGTCGATCACCGCGCGAGCGGTCGCGCGCTTCAACAACCCGGGGCGCGCCTCGACGAACGCCACCACCTGCGGCACCGCGGCCGGCCCCACCGCCACCAGCGCGTCGGTCACGACGTCGGGACGCCACGCGGCCTCGTAGGCCTCGAGCAGCGCCTGCACGCCGCGCACGTCGCCGAGGTGGCCGAGCGCCAGCGCCACCGTCACCGCCGGATCGTGGTAGCGGCCGCGCCGCGCCAGCGCGGCGACGAACGTGTCGACGCTGTCGCCGTCGCCCAGCCGGCCCAGCGCGCGGCCGGCGGCGTCGCGGACGTCGAACGCGACGTCGCCCGCGAACGACAGCCGCAACAGCGGCAGCGCGTCGGTGTCGCCGAGATCGGCCAGCGCCTCGGCGGCGCGCGCGCGATCGTCCTTGCTGGCGGCGTTGACCAGCGCGGCCCGGGCCTCGAGCCGGGCCGCCAGGTCGGGCAGCGGCGCGCCGGTGCTGCGGGCCAGCGCGGCCCGGGCCAGCGCCCGCACGCAGGCGTCGCGGTGGCGGTCGGCGGCGTGGCGCAGCCCGGCCAGCGCGGCGTCGCCGCCGACCTCCTCGAGCACGCGCAGCGCGGTGATCGTCGCCATCCGCGGCGGCTGCAGCGGCCGGCCGCGCCGCCCGCGCCGCTCGCCGCCGGCGCCCTCGTCGAGCAGCGCCGCGGCCTCGGCCACCGCCCGCGCCGGGTGGGCGCGCGCCGCCAGCGCGACGAACGGCGCGGCGCTGCCGTCGGCCCACGTCGGGAACACCTCGTCGATCAACCGCTCGCTCGGGATCGTCTCGTAGTAGCGGGCGTAGCGCGCCGCCGCGGTGAAGCGATCGAGCTCGCCGCGCGCCACCCGCCGCGCGATCTCGGCCGGCGTCGGGCGCTCGGCCGACCCGCGCACGTACACGCTGGCGTACATCGGCGACGCCTCGAGCTCGCCGCGCTCGACCGCCGCCGCGCCGGTCAGCCGCATCAGCGCGATGCCGAGCACCTGGTGCAGCTTGATCAGATCGTCGAGCCGCGCCTCGGCGTCGCGGGTCGCCAGCGCCGCCAGCGTGTCGGCCGGCTTGGCCAGCGCCAGCTCGCGCAGCCGCGCCACCAGCGGCTCGACCCGCCGCGGCGTCACCGACGTCAGGCCGGCGAACAGCAGCGCCGCCAGCTCCTCGCGCACCTCGCCCAGCGCGATCGCCGCGGTCGACAGCCCCACCGCGCGCGCGGTCGCGGCCCAGCGCGACGGCCCGGCCGCCGCCGGCGTCGCCAGCCGCAGCTTGCGCGAGCCCAGCGTCGGGTCGAGCGTCACCAGGCTGCGCAGCTCGAGCCCGTGGCGCCCCTCGACGATCACCGCCAGCGGCGTCACCACCGGCAGCGCGCCCTCGAGCTCGAGGTCGCCGACGATCGCCCGCAGCGCCGCGCCGGCCAGCGCGGTCGCCAGCCGGTCGACCAGGCCGTCCTCGTCGGGCAGGAACAGCGCCGCGCTCGAGGCGTCGACGACCCGCAGGTGGCCGCCGTCGGCGACCACCATGTCGCACGCGATCGTCACCGGCAGCGCGTCGGGCGCGAACAGATCCTTGCGGTGCTCCTGCAGCGCCGCCAGCGCCGCCTTGACGTCGGGCAGCGCGGTCGCGCGCAGCCGGGCCACCGCCGCCGCGTCGAGCGCGCGCCGGCGAGGCGCCTCGAGATCGAGCCGGTGCGGCGGGTACGACGGGAACTGGCTGCCGTCGGTGGTCAGCACCAGCCCGGCGTAGCTCGGCTTGGCCGGCGTCCGCTTGGCCAGGAACCGCGGCAGGATCTGCTTCTCGCAGTAGTGCGCGCCGGTGGTCAGCTCGATCAGCCGGCTGTCGCGGATCAGGTAGTCGTCGGCGGTCTCGTAGCTGGCGAACGCGACCTCGACCAGCTCGAGGCCGGCCACCGGCGCGCGGTCCTTCTTGGTCCAGGTCTTGCCGATCAGCTCCTCGACGTGGCGCGGGTCGAGCGGCTCCCCGGCGAGGTGCTTGTCGAGCTTGCGCGCGGTGAGCACCAGCTCGGCCAGGAGCTCCGCATAGGCCGACTCGTCGAAGCTCGGCTGGTCGCGGGCCTCGAGCAGATCGGCCATCGCGACGGTCTTGGCGCCCAGCCGGCGCAGCTTCTGCTCGCGCAGGTTCGCGCCCAGCGCCCGCACCTGCGCCGCGCGATCGTCGGCCATCGCCGCCACCCCGGCCAGCGCCAGCTCGCGCACCAAGGTCGTCACCTGCGCCACGCCGGTGCGCATCAGCTCGGCGGCGTCGACCTTGCCGGTCTTGACCGCCTTCTTCTTGCCATCGGCGGGGCCGGCCGGCGCGGTCTCGGCCACCGCGAACGCCTCGGGGGTCCGCGCCCACGCCACCAGCAGCGCCGCGGCGTGCTTGCAGAACGGGCGGCTGCGCGCGGCCATGCACGAGCACCGGCCGCGCGGGCCCTTGTCCTCGAACGCGATCTGCACCTTGTAGGTCTGGCTGCCGGCGGCGTCGGCGTACAGCTTGTGCTGGTAGCGCGCCAGGTGCGCCAGGCCGCCGTCGTCGACGATCTTGGCGCCCTTGGCCAGCTCGCCGGCGTCGGTGACGATCGCGCGCAGCTCGGGCAGTCGTAGCGTGGGGGCGTCGGCCATCGGCTCCTCTACCTGCGCGGCGCGGCGGCGTGCTCGGCGATCACGCCGGCGGGGTCCTGGTGCTTCATGATCCGCTCGACCACCCGCACCAGCAGGCGCGGCGTGCAGCCGAAGCAGTGGGCGCCGAGCGCGGTCAGCCGCGCGGCGAGCGCGTGATCGTAGCTGGGCGTGCCGCCGTCGGTGAGCGCCAGCAGCACCAGCACCGTGGCCTTGGCCTCGACCAGCCCGCGGATGCGCGCCACCAGCGCCTCGGCGTCGCCGCCCTCGAACAGGTCGGTGATCAACAGGAAGATCGTCTTGTCGGGGCGCTCGACGAAGTGCTCCTCGACGTAGGCCACCGCGCGGTTGATGTCGGTGCCGCCGCCCAGCTGCGACGCGAACAGCACGTCGATCGGATCCACCAGGAGCGGCGTGACGTCGACGATCTCGGTGTCGAAGAACAACAGCCGCGTGCGCAGCACGTCGATCGACGCGAAGATCGCGCCCATCACCGAGCTGTAGACCACGCTCGGCCCCATCGACCCCGATTGATCGACCGCGATCACGACGTCCCAGTCGTGGCGGCGCCGCTGGTTGGCCCAGAAGTAGATGCGCTCGGGCACCAGCCGCTGCCGCGCGCGGTCCCAGCCGCGCAGGTTGCGCTGGATCGTGCGCCGCCAGTCGATATTGCGCGCCAGCGGCAGCGGCGAGTCGGTGTTGCGCCGGGCCGCGCCCAAGAGCGTCGTGCGCACCTCGCTCTCGAGCTGCCGCCGCAGGTCCTCGACCACCTCGCGCACGATGCCGCGCGCCAGGTCCTTGGCCTGATCGGGCACCAGCCCGCGGGCCGCCATCAACGTCGCCACCAGGTCGACGTTCTTCTCGAGGAACGGCAGCGTCTCGGGCTCGAACAACAGCTCGGTCAGGCCGCGCTGCTCGATCGCGTCCTTCTGCAGGATCGCCACGACGTCGCGATCGAAGAACTCGCGCAACAGGCCCAGCCACACCGGCAGGTACGGCCGCGCCCCGCCGCGCCCGGCGCCGCGGCCGCCGTCGTAGACGAACCCGAGCGCGCCGTCGAAGTCCTTGAGCCGCTCGCCGTCGACGCCGGGCAGCCCGGCCTGCCCGGCCAGGCCGGCCAGCCCCAGCTCGGGCGCCGTGGCCTCGGCCTCGGGGCCCAGCGCCAGCCGCCAGCGCAAGAGCGCCTCGGCGTCGGCCGGCGCCAGCGGCGCGCTCGGAGGTGGCGTGCGCTTGCTCATAGCAGGTCGTCCAGGTCGTCCATGGCCGACGCCAGGTCGGCGTTGATCTCGGCGAGCTTGTCGACGTCCTTCGCCGCCAGCACCTGCGCCGCGGCCCGGGCGCTGCCGCCGATCTGCCGCACCGCCAGCAGGTGCTCGAGCAGGTAGCGCCGCTCGGTCGCGCCCAGGTGGGCCAGCGCCCGCCGCAGCAGCGGCACGACGTCGCGGAACCGCTCGGCGGCGATGCCCTGCATGAAGTCGTCGAGCGCGGCGACGATCGCGCGGTTCTTGACCAGCACCAGCGCGTTGACCGCGAGGAAGCCCTCGAGGAACGCCGCGCCGGCCGCGGGATCGGCCAGGCTCGACAGCCGCACCGCGACCAGCCCGACCACGTCGGCCTCGGTCAGCTGCTCGCCGAGGAACATCAGCCCGGCCAGCAGACCGGCGCAGCGCGGGTGGACCCGATCGCCGCGCACCAGCGCCAGCGCGGTCGCGAACCACAGCTCGCGATCGAGGCGCCGCTGCGCCACCGCCAGCTCGTGCAGCACGCGCAGCGCGTCGATCACCGGCGCGACCGCGGCGTCGTCGCCCTGGCACGCGCCCTCGACGCGCAGCACCGCGCGGGTGAAGGTCTTGTCGAGCAGCGCCTCGAGCACCGCGGTGGTCGCGGCGTCGGTGCCGCGCGACGAGCCGTAGCTGACCAGGCCCGACAGCGCCCGCGCCGCCCGCGCCAGCGACGCCAGATCGTCGTCGACCGCGGCCAGCCGCTCGGCCGCGGCCAGCGCCTCGCCCACCACCTGCGGCGCCCGCGCCACCACCGCCTCCATCAGGATCGTCGCGGCGTCGGCCGCGGTGGCCGCGGTGGCCAGCCGCGCCGCCAGCGCGCGCTCGACCACCTGCGCCAGCGTGTCGCCGTGGACGATGCGCTCGACCAGCGCGACGTCGGTCGACGGCGTCCACTGCGCCTCCCAGTGCTCGCGCACCCGGGCCAGCGCGTCGAACCCGCCGGCGGTGTCCTCGGGCGCCGCGGCCTGGCTGGCCACCCCCTGCGACCCGCGGTAGGTCGCGTACGGCACGTCGGCCAGCCGCAGCCGGTGCAAGAACACGCTGGTGTCGACCTGGACCACGTCGCCCAGCTTGAGCGTGAACGCCTCGCGCTCGTCAGTGGCCGGCAGGCCGCGCGCCCGCAGCTCGCGCCAGAACTCGTCCTGCAGCGAGTTCTTGCCGATCCGCGCGCCGACCTTGCCGACGGTCTTGCCGACCACCGTCGGCCACAGGAAGCTGTCGACGTGGGCGCGCTCGCCGCGGCACATCGTCGCGACGGTGGCGTCGCGCAGCTCGTCGAGCCCGGGCGCGTGCTTGCCGCGCAGGTCGGTCAGCGCCAGGGCGAGCCGGTAGGCCTCGATCGTGTCGGCCAGGCTCGCCGCGAAGCCGCGCATCCGCAGGTGCTCGGTGAACTCGATCAGCAGCTCGAGCGTGGCCCGCGCGTAGTCGCACGCGCGATCGTGGGCGCGCTGGTAGTAGCGCGGCGCGCGGTTGCCGGCGCCGTAGCCGACCTGCGCCGCCAGCCGTGGGAACGAGTACGGGATCAGCGTGATCGCCGTCGGCACCGTCGCCGCGACCCGCGCCTCGAGCGCCGGGTCGACCACGCCGTTGACCAGCGCCGCCGCGTGGGCCCCGCCGATCACCACGGCGATCTTGCCGGGCGCCGTGCCGCGCTCGAGCTCGGCGACGATGTGGCGCGCCATCCGCGCGTCGCGCGCGCGATCGATCTCGCGCTCGGTCGGCCGGGCCGCCTCGCACCACGCCATCAGCACCCGCCGGAAGTCGTCGGCGACGTAGGCCGGCGCCTCGAACCACGCCTCCCACAGCTCGTCGAACGATCGGAAGCCGTGGGCCAGGGCCAGCGCGTGATCGGGGTCGACGGCGTCGGGCTCGGCCGCGGCCGCGGCGTCGGGCGCAGCAGCCGACTCCTCCTCCAGCGCCGCCAGCGCGGCCTGCTTCTCGTCGTACGCGATCCGCTCGCCGGTCGCCAGGTCGATGCACGCGGTGCGCACGCCGCGCTCGTGGGCCCAGCGGAACGCGACGTACTCCGGCGAGTACGTCGCCATCGGGAACAGGATCGACGCCGGCGCGCCCTCGGTGCGGTAGGCCAGGATCGCGACCGGCGGCTCGGTGTCGGCGTCGAACAGGTGCGGCACGATCGGCAGCGCGTCGCGCGGCGCCTCGACCAGCACGACCTCCGGCGAGGTCGCGTCGAGGAACGCGCGCACCGCGGCGCTGGTGCGCGGCGAGTGGTGGCGCACCGGGAAGATCGCCACCTCGGCCAGCCGCGCGATGCCGGCCCCGAGGTCGCGCACCAGCGGCGGGCCCGCCACCGCCGGCGGCGCCTCGTCGGCCACCGGGGCGGCCGGCGGCGCGGCCTTCGGCTTGCGGCGCGGCGCGGCCATGGCTAGCCGCGCACGTGGGCCTTGGTCGCCGCGTGCAGCTCCTTCCACGGCCCGGGGCGGCCCTTGGCCACCGTCTCGACGTACTCGCGCAGCACCTTCACGTCGTCGGCGTTCTCCTTGGCGATCGCGCCGACCAGCGAGCGCGTCACCTCGGCCGCCGTCACGCTGCCGCCGCCGAAGCTCTGGGCCAGGATGCCGCTCTGGAACAGCACCGAGATCGCCTCCGCCGTCGACAGCACCGCGGCCGGCGTCTTGACCTTGGTCTTGCCGTCCTTGGTCAGCCCCGCGCGCAGCTCCTGGAACACCGTCACCAGCATCCGCGCCAGGTCGGCCGGCGGCGCCGCGCCCACCTGGTAGTCGGCGCGCAGCTCGGCCTCGCGGCGGGTCACGATCGCCACCTCCTGCTCGAGGTCCTCGACCACCGGCACGGTGACGAAGTTGAAGCGCCGCTTGAGCGCCGCGCTCATCTCGTTGACGCCGCGGTCGCGGGTGTTGGCGGTGGCGATCAGGTTGAAGCCGCGCTGCGCGCTGACCACCTGGCCCAGCTCGGGGATCGCGACCTGCTTCTCGCTCAAGATCGAGATCAGCGCGTCCTGGATCTCCGACGAGGTGCGCGTGATCTCCTCGACCCGCGCGCACTTGCCCTCGCGCATCGCGCGCAAGACCGGCGACGTCACCAGCGCCCGCTCGCTCGGCCCCTCGGCCAGCAGCATCGCGTAGTTCCACCCGTACTTGATGTGCTCCTCGCTGGTGCCGGCGGTGCCCTGCACCACCAGCGCGCTGGTGCCGCTGATCGCCGCGCTCAGGTGCTCGGACAGCCAGCTCTTGGCGGTGCCCGGCTCGCCGGCCAGCATCAGCGCGCGGTCCGACGCCAGGGTCGCGATCGCCACCTGCACCAGCGCGCGGTCGCCGATGTACTTCGGCGTGATCGTCACGCCGTCGACCGGCGCGTCACCGCCCATCACGTAGGTCTCGACGGCGCGCGGCGACAGCGCCCACCCCGGCGGCCGCGCGCCGCGGTCGGTCCGGGCCAGCGCGGCCAGCTCGGCGTCGTACTTGCGTTCCGCGGGCAGTCGGATCTCGGCCATGGTCTCCTCGGAAGGCGCGGCGACCATCGCCGGCGCCGGGCGTCTCGCGTCGTGGGGTCGAAGCCGGGTGCCCGGAACCAGGATCTCGCGTTTCGGGTGGGGGCCCCACGTCTTGTGGGGGAGGGTCTTTGCGAAAGACCCTCCAAGGTCTCAGAACGGCAGGTCGTCGTCGAGGCTCGGCTCGCGGCCGCCGCCGCCGTAGGGCCGATCGTCGTCCGACAGCGGCGGCACGTCGCCGTCGCGCGGGTCGCGGCCGCCCGGGGCCGAGCGCGGGGGCGGCGCCCCACGACCGCCGCGCGGCTCCTCGCGGCGACCGCCGCCGCGCCCACCGCCGCCGCCGCCACCGCCGCCACCGCCCATCGCGTTGCGGCCCGGCTCGATCCGCCACACGTCGAGGCTGTTGAAGTACTTGGTCTCGCCGCGCGGGCTCTTCCACTCGCGGCCGCGCAGGCTGAACTCGATCGTCACCTCGTCGCCGACCTTGAAGCTGTCGAGGTGGCTCACGCGATCGCCGGTCAGCTGGAACTGCACCAGCTGCGGGTACTTGGGGTTGTCGGCCAGCTCGAGGACGAACTCGCGCTTGGTGAACCGCTCGGACACCTGCGCGGTGTCGAAGATGGCGTGCAGCTTGCCGGAGATCTCGTGACCCATGACCGGAACATACGTCGCCGGCCGGCCGACGCTACCGCCCGGGTCGCAAATCGCCGCCCGGGATCAGGCGCCCGCCGCCGCCAGCACGCCGGCCACCGGCTGCGGCTCGGTCCACACCTCGCGCAAGAACTCGATCAGCTCGGTGTCGAGCCGCGCCGGCCGCAGCCGCCACTCGTACATCGACGACGCCGACACCAGCCGGCCACGCACCAGCTCGCGCGCGGTGCCCTCGGCGTCGGAGAACGGGTGGATCGGATCGCGCGGGTGGCCCACGACCAGCGCCGGGTGCGGCAGCTTGCGGCGCTGATCGGCCGGCGGCGCGGTGCGGCCGAAGGTCAGGCCGTCGAGGATCGCCAGCGACGTCGCCGGGTCGCGGCGCGCGAAGTCGAGCACGACGTCGACCAGGAAGTGGGTGCGCGGGATGCGCCGCGCGATCGACGCCACCACCTGCATCGTCCGCTGGCTGATCCGCAGCGCCAGCGCCAGCGGCACGAACAGCGCCGCCGCCCCGGCCAGGCCGTTCTCCAGCACCGGCATCTCGAGGAACAGCGCCCGCACCCGGTCGGGCGCCGCCGCCGCCGCCTCGAGCGCGACGTTGGCGCCCAGCGACGTGCCGCCGACCACCGCCTGGGGCACGCCCAGGTGATCGAGCAGGGCGATCACGTCGGCGCCGTAGGCCGGCATCGAGTGCGCGGTCATGTCGGTCACCCGGCCGGACTCGCCGTGGCCGAGCATGTCGACGGTGATCACCCGGAAGCCGCGGGCCGCCAGCGTCGGCGCCAGCGCGGTGTACATCCGGCTGTCCATCAAGAGGCCGTGGGTCAGCACCACCGTGCGCGCGCCCTCGCCGTACGCCCGGTAGGCGATCGTGCGGCCGGCGTGCGTGAAGCTCGACGAGGGCGGCAGGACGGGGGACGACATGGGGGCAGTGTCGCGCAGTCGCGCCCGGCGCGCGACGGTGATGAACGTTCAACCGTCGGCGCGCCGCCAGCGCTCGATCGCGTAGGTGATGCCGGCCTCGTGGACCTCGGCCGCCAGCACCTCGGCCAGCGCGAACCCGGCCGGCACCGGCGGGATGAACGTGTCGCACGCGAACCGCGCCTGCAGCCGGGTCAGCACGATCTCGGCGCACGCCGGGTGGGCGAACGCCTGCGCGTAGATCTGGCCGCCGCCGATGACGAACACCCGATCGATGGTCGGCGCCTCGGCGCACTGCGCGAGCGCGGCGTCGAGCGACCGCGCCAGCCACACGCCGTCGGGGAGCGCCGCCAGCCCCCGCGACACGACGACGTTGCGCCGGCCCGGCAGCGGCCGCAGGTGCGGCGGGATCGACTCCCAGGTCAGCCGGCCCATCACCAGCGCGTTCTCGCGGCCGGGCGCCGCCGCCGAGGTGATGCGCTTGAAGGTGCGCAGGTCGGTCGGCAGCCGCGGCCACGGCAGGTCGTTGTCCTTGCCGATCCCGTCGTCGAGATCGGCGGCGACGACGCAGCTGAACGGCCGGCTGATCATTTCTGATCATCCTACCCGCCGACGGCGACCTGACCAAGCCTGGCAGGACCTGCGGCGCCGGTGCGTCACGTCGCATTCTCGAAGCTCGACGACAGATCGCGCTTCCGTCCGCGCCGGGCGCCGCGGTAAAGACGGGGGGTGCGTCGCCCGGTCGGGGGGACCACGCAGGAGGTTCTCGATGCTTCGTCCTACCCTCGCTTCGTTCGGCACTCTGCTCCTCGGCGCGTCGTTGTTCGCGTGTGGCCCGTCGGCCAGCGGCGATGACATCGGCGACACCGACGCCAACACCGGCCAGCCGTGCACCGGCTCCGGCCACCAGTGCGTCGGCGTCCAGTACCAGGAGTGCCGCGGCGGCGAGTGGGTCGTCGTCGAGAGCTGCGCGACCGCCTGCAACGCCAACCTCGGCGGCTGCGTCGACTGCACCCCCGGCCAGAACGCCTGCCAGGGCGCCAACGTCGTGTCGTGCAACAGCGACGGCACCTTCGGCGGCGTCGTCGAGACCTGCGCCGCCGGCAGCGAGTGCTCGGGCGGCGCGTGCCAGCGCGCGTGCTCGGCCGATGGCGTCGACCTGATCTACGTCGTCGACGACGCCAACAACCTCCTGTCGTTCGACCCGCGGCTGGTCGGCAGCCCGGCCGGCCCGTACCACCTGATCGGCCGCCTGAGCTGCCCGGCCGGCCCGGCGCTGCCCGACTTCGTCACCACCACCGCGACCCCGTTCTCGATGGGCGTCGATCGCGACGCCGTCGCGTGGGTGCTCTACAACAGCGGCGAGATCTTCAACGTGTCGACGGCCAACGCCGCCTGCACCCCGACCAGCTTCGTCAAGCAGCAGAACGTCGGCCGGCGCTGGGACGTGTTCGGCATGGGCTTCGTCACCGACGCGGCCGGCGGCGACACCGAGAAGCTGTGGATCGGCGGCGGCAACGCCGACGCGATGGTCGGCGGCGACCTCGGCTACCTCACCCCGGGCGCGCTGACCGTCAACCGGGTCGGCCCGCTGTCGGCCACCGTCGAGTACAGCCCGGAGCTGACCGGCCTGGGCGACGCGACGCTGTGGGGCTTCTACCCCGGCACCTCGCAGGCGTTCGTGCAGCAGATCGACAAGGCCAGCGGCGGCGGCACCGGCAACCGCCTCAGCATCCCCGGCGGCCTCGGCGGCACCGTCACCGCGTGGGCGTTCGCCCAGTGGGGCGGCAAGTTCTACGTCTTCGTCACCACCTCCGACATCCTCGGCACCGAGACCTCGACGGTGCGCACGCTGGATCGCGCCACCGGCGCCTACCAGCAGATCCTGACCAACACCCCGTACCGCGTCGTCGGCGCGGGCGTCTCGACCTGCGCGCCGGTGGTCATCGGCCGCACGCCGCCGGCCTACGAGTCGATGCCGCTGCCGATCGACTACCAGGCCTCGATCCAGGCCTCGGTCGCGCAGTAGCCGTCGCGGCGACGGACGGCGCGCCGGGCGCCGCGCTCACCCGGTCAGGTCGCGGCGGCGGAACAGGACGAGGCCGAGGACGAAGAAGCCGACCGTGAGACCGCCGCACCACGCGACGTCGGTCCACAGCCGGTGGTGATCGACCGTCGAGCCGGCCGGGTGGTACCAGCGGTACAGCTCGTGCCAGAAGTTCATGTGGCGGGTCGGCAGCATCTCCTTGAACGACGGCCCCATGATCTCGTCGGGCAGGCGCTGCAGCACCGACGAGATGAAGAACCCGCCCAGCGTGCCGACGTGGGCCACCACCGGGTTGTCGGTGATCGCCGAGACGCACAGCGCCGCGGCGACGATGATCGCCAGCGCCGCGCCGGCGCCCACGCACGCCAGCGCCAGCAGCGCCGGCCAGTCGTCGGCGGGCACGATCCAGAAGCCGGCGTTGCGGTACTCCCAGATGTAGATGAGCAGCGAGCCGCCGCCGTAGGCGACGTGGCCGATCAGCAGCGCCAGGCCGCACAGGAACACCACCATCAGCTCCAGCCACACCAGGCTGGCCAGCGCCTTGGCGACGTAGACCGCGGTGCGCGACGGCGGCCGCACCAGCAGCGCGCGCAGCGTGCCGTCCTTGTGCTCGCCGGCCAGCTGGCTGCCGGCCACCGTCGCCGCCACCAGCGGCAGCAGCGCGAAGAAGCCGATGTTGAGGACGAAGTTCGCGAAGAACGGGCCGTTCAGGTACTGGCTCGGATCGATCGCGAGGCCGCCGATCTTCTTGCCCTTGTACTGCGACCACTCGAAGCCGATCAGCGCGACCGCCGCGAACACCAGGCACAGCACGAAGCCGACGTACGACGACGGCCGCCGCGCCAGCTTCCACAGCTCCCACCGGGTCAGCTTGAGCACGTGCCTCACGCGGCCTCCGCGGCGTCGACCATCGACACGAAGACGTCCTCGAGGGTCGGCGACTCCGGCGCGACCTCGTCGACCTCGACGCCGGCCGCGACCAGCGCCGGCACCAGCGCCGCCGCGACCACGCCGGTGACGTGGGCCAGCCCGGGCTCGACCTCGCGGCCGCTGCCGCCGAGGTCACCGACGATCGCCAGCGCGCGATCCAGCGGCCGCGCCCGCAGCCGCACCCGCTCGCGCCCGGCCAGCAGCGCCGCGACCTCGCCCTCCCAGCGCTTGCGCCCGCGGGCGATGATCGCCGCGCGGTTGCACACCTGCTCGACCTCGACCAGCAGGTGGCTCGACAGCACCACCGTCAGGCCGTCGTCGGCGGCCAGGCTGCGCACCAGCTCGCGCATGTCACGGATGCCCATCGGGTCGAGGCCGTTGGTCGGCTCGTCGAGGATGATCAGCTCGGGGCGCGGCAAGAGCGCCGCGGCGATCGCCAGCCGCTGCTTCATGCCGTGGGAGTAGACCCGCACCAGGTCGCCGGCGCGCTCGCGCAGGTCGACGCGGTCGAGCACCTCGTCGATGCGCGCCGCCGACGCGCCGCCCGACAGGTCGGCCAGCATGCGCAGGTTGTCGCGGCCCGACAGGTACGTGTACAGCGCCGGCGACTCGACGATCGCGCCGACCCGCGCCAGCACCCGGCGATCGCTGGGCGGGCGCCCGAACAGCTCGACGGTGCCGCTGGTCGGCCGCACCAGATCGAGCACCATGCGCAGCGTCGTGCTCTTGCCGGCGCCGTTGGGCCCGAGGAAGCCGTAGACGTCGCCGCGCTCGACGGTCAGCGACACCCCGTCGACCACCGTGCGCCCGCGGTATCGCTTGCGCAGCTCGTGCGTGGCCAGGACCGGAGGCACCGTCGTTCGTGTAGCGCACTCGTGGCGGGGCCGCTACTCGCCACAGGCGAACGGCACCTTGGCCGTCGCCGCGCCCTTCTTGCCCTTGCCCGACAGGGTCGCGGTCAGCGTGACCTCGTCGCAGCCGACCCCGGTGACCAGCATCGGCAGCGTGATGGCCTGGCCGCCCTCCTCGAAATAGTCGCCGATCTGGAACGTCTGCTTGGCCAGCGTCTTCTTGCCGGCCTTGGCCACGACGACGACCTTGCCGTCCTGGTTGGCGAACGTCGGGCCGCCCAGCTCGACCTTCACCAGCATGGCCGTCGACGGCATGCCGGCGTCGCCCTCGCCGATGATCGTGTTCCACAGCGCGGTCTGGCCGTCGGTCAGGTCGCGGTCGCCGAAGCCGCCGGTGCGGTGGAAGTACAGGAACGCGTGGATGCCCTTGATCTGGAAGCCGGGCGGCGGCGGCACCGGCTTGGCGGCCGGCTGGGCGGCGGCCGGCGCGACGAGGGCGAACGCGAGGGCGAAGGTGGCGAGGCTGCGCATGGGCTGAGTATCGGTCGAACGTCGCGACCCGCGCGCGCATTCCGTGCGTTCGGCGCCCCTGACGATCGGCCCCTGACGATCGGATGGGGAGCGTCGGGCCCCGGCCGGCCCCTGACGATCGGATGGCGAGCGTCGGGCCCCTGGCCGGCTCCTGACGATCGGATGGGGAGCGTCGGGCCCCGGCCGGCCCTGACGATCGGATGGGGAGCGTCGGGCCCCTGGCCGGCTCCTGACGATCGGATGGGGAGCGTCGGGCCCCGGCCGGCCCCTGACGATCGGATGGGGAGCGTCGATCCGGATGGGCGGGGGGCGCGCCCTGACGATACGCGGCCGACGTCGTGCTCGTTCCGTTTGGTTCGGCGCGGAGACAGCCTGTCGCATTGCACCGGTCGAGTGCCGGCCACACGATGGCCGCATGAGTCCTCGTCGTGTCGGGCTCGCGGTGGCCTTGGCGCTGACCAGCGCGTGCGGAACCTACTCCATGGTGCGTCCGGCCGAGACGATGCCGGCCGGGCGCGTCGAGCTGTCGGCCGGCCTGGCCGCATCGCAGCTGGGCGAGGCCAACACGGTCTTGCACGCCGCGGTGGCGGTCACCGACGACGTCGAGGTGCTGGCGCAGAACGAGGTGTGGAACAGCTTCGCCGAGGTCCGCTACGGCGTGCTGCACGAGAAGCCCAACGGCGTCTCGCTGGCCGTGGGCGTCGGCGGCGGCCGCGCGATCACGCTGGTGTCGGCGGTCGGTGACGCGCTCGACAGCGACGACGCCGACGGCGGCGCCGCCGGGCTGGCCAGCGTGGCGATCGGCAAGCGGCTCGACCGCGTCGACCTGACCGTCGGCAACCGCACGTTCTACCAGTTCGGCGGCGGGTTCTTCATGTCGTCGACGCGGGCCAGCGTGCGGCTGGCGATCACCGACAACGTCGGCCTGTTGCTCGAGGGCGGCGGCACCGTCCACGCGCCGATCGACGCCCCCGACCTGTCGATCTTCATCGGCGAGGCGACGACCGGCTTCTGGATCGGCTTCTAGCCGGCTAGGGCACTGCGACGGCCGGCGTGGCGCGCGGCGGCGCCGCCTTGCCGATCGGCGGGAAGTTCTCGCAGGCGGTGTCGAACAGCTCGAGCGCGGCGGTCAAGCCGGCGGTGAGGTCGCCGGCGCAGATCGACGACAGCACGCCGTTGGTGGTGCCGGCCTGCATGACGAACTGATCGAGGCGCTGCGCGTAGTCGGCGTCGCCGAACGTCGAGCTGCAGGTGCTGGGGCCGGGACCGGCGATGACCGCCGTCGCCCACCGGCCGCGATCGCCGGTGAAGCTGTCGAGGAACGCGACGTAGTTGGCCACCGGCTCCTGCTGCGCGTCGCACAGCGTCTCGGCGAAGCCGAGCGTCACCGGCTGCTCGTAGCTGCAGTCGTTCTCGTCGGTCAGGATCACCACCGCCAGCAGCGCGTCGTCGCGGCGGAAGCCGGCGTTGGTGCCATCGGTGACGCGATCGTCGAACGCGGCGCGCATCGCGGCCAGCGGCATCTCGTCCGACGGGCCGTTGGTGCCGACGTTGGCGGCGCACGCGAACAGCTGCGCCGGGTTGGGATCGCCGGCCTGGATCCAGCGCCGCGGCAGGTTGCAGCTCGCCGGCTGCAGCATCGCGCCGTTGTCGCCGCCGGTGATCGAGGACGGGATCGGCGGGAAGCCGGGCAGCGAGCCCTGGCTGTACGTGTAGTCGACGCCGGTCGTCGTCACCGCCACGCGGTAGTCCAGCCCCGACTGCTCGATCACCGAGATGAACTGCGGGAAGTTGGTCGCCAGGTTCGCCTGCTCCTGCGCCATCGACCCCGAGTTGTCGACGACGAACAGGATGTCGATCTTCGCGCAGCCCTCGCCGCCGTTGGTCGCGTCGAGGTCGAACCCCGCGTCGATCTCGCGGGCCGCGTCGACGTCGCCCGGCGTGTCGTCGCCGCTCGGCCCCGAGCCGGTCGGCCCGCAGGCCAGCAGCGCGAGCGCGCCGGCCGCGGGGAGGATGAGCCGCCGGCGCGACGGCGAAGACGTTGACGATGATGGCGCGTGCACGTGCGATGGCATGGTGACTCCTGGCTCCCCGAGCCGCGGACGGTAGCCAAGCCGCCGCGTCCGCGCTAGCCGGGGACCGGCTCTACCCATTCAACACCTCGAAATCAGGACGTTACTTCGGCATACCGCGCAAGGGTGTTTCGACGCAGCTGCGAGGGAGGAGCCTGTAACCGCTGGCGACCGTATTCTACGGCTCGACCGCGATGCCCGCGTGCCAGTGCCCTGTTCACGATCTCCAGTGGGGAATCCCCATCTGTCGCTCCGCCTACGACGCCCTGATGACCGAGCGACGGCTCGACGTGGTCGCGCGCTTCGACCGGGACGGCGAGGCGTCGCTCTTCTGCCTGGCGTGCGCCGCAAAGGTGGACGTCGTCCTGGCTGCCGAGGCGTGGGCGGTGGATGACGACGCGGAGAACTTCTTCTTCGAGGGGTACCTCCTGGGGGACTGTGTCGAGTGCCTGGCGCCGCGCCTCGCTGCGGTGGGCTTGCCGTCGCTTCAGGCGCTGCTGGACGACGAGCGACAACAGCGTCCCGCCCGCGCCGTGAAGCCACCGACGCCCTACGAGCTATACGAGTTCGCCAGCTACTTCCGTGCCGATGGCCCACTCGAAGCGGCCACGCCCGCCGAAGCGCTCGACGCGTACATCGCCGAGCGTTCACGCGAGCAACGCGAGCTGGTCGCGAGCCTTCTCGACGCCTTCCTCGCCGCGTTCCCCGACGATCCTGCGCTCGAACGTGCGTTCCGCGAGAAGCTCTACTTCGACCACCTGCCGGGAGCCGACGGCCACACGTTGCGCGCGTGGCTGAGGCACGTGCGCGACCGGCTTCGCTAGATCGTGGGAGCTCGCCGGTGCGCGATCGACCGAGAACGGTGAGCCTGCGGGGCAGGAGCCGGTCCCCGCGCGCGCCATCACCTTGACCAGGCAGCCGAGCGCCCCGTTGAGCTCGGCAAGCAAGTAGACGGTCGGGCGGCCGGCGGGGCCGGCTTCGCGCTCGAAGAGCGCGTTGGTGCAGGTGACGTAGCTGCCGCGGGGTCTGACGCTCGGATGGGGATCGTCCGGCCGGCGTCCGGTCGGCGGGGTCCGACGATTGGATGGGGATCGTCGGGTCGGGTCTGACGATCGGATGGGGATCGTCGGGTCGGCGGGGTCCGACGATCGGATGGCGTCCGACAATCGGCGGGGTCCGACGATCGGATGGGGATCGTCGCGTTGGCGCCCTGACGCCGCTGCCCGCCCTCCGACGATCGGATGGGGATCGTGTCGGGTCGCCGCCCTGCCGATGCCTACTGACGATCGGATGGGGATCGTGGGGTCGCCGCACTGCCCGCTGTGGGGCCGAGCTGTCCGGCACGCGGGTTGCTTGGCGTGGGACCATGGCGTCGAGGTTGAGGATGTATCGGCGGCGGTCGATCTTTGAGTTCATGTCGCGCACCGTCGAGGAGCGCTTCTTGCTCCCGCCGACAGAGGAGGGGCGCCTGTTGATCCTAGGGGTCCTCGCGCGGGCGCTTTGGACGTATCCGCTCGTGCAGCTTTACGCGTTCACCTTCCTCTCGAATCACTACCACCTGCTCGCCTCGGCCCTCGACGGGGGCAGCCTCGCCCGCTTCATCGGCTACATCAACAGCAACATCGCCCGTGAGATGGCGCGATTGCATGGCTGGAAGGGCCGGTTCTGGAACGATCGCGCGTCAGTCATCGAGGTCGTCGATGACGACGCCGTCGTCGATCGCCTTCGATACGTCATCTCACAAGGCGTGAAGGAGGGCCTCGTCGGCCACGCCCTCGACTGGACTGGCGCTTCCTCCACGCCCGCCTTGCTCGGCGACATGCAGCTGGACGGGATCTGGGTCAACCGTGACCGCCAGACGCGCGCTGCGCGCCGCGCGAAGCCGCCTGCCCCCAAGTCGTTCGAAGAGCTGGTCGAGGTCAGACTGACCCCGATCCCACAATGGGCGCACCTCGCCGCCGACCAGCTGCGCGCGCGCCACCAGGCGCTCGTCGACGAGGTCGAGGCGCGCGCCGCCAGCACCCGAAGCGCTCCACCGCTCGGCATGCGCGCGATCCTGGCGCAGTCCGCCTTTGCGCGACCGGCCGAGTCCAAGCAGAGTCGCCCGCCGCTGTGCCACGCCTCGACCGAGGCGAGCCGGCGTGGGTTTCACGAGATCTATCGCGCGTTTGTCGACGCTTTCCGGTCAGCAGCGAACTCGATCCGGGAGCGCGCCCATCAACTCTTCCCGGGCTTCCCGCCGAACGGCTTCCCTCGACCGCTCGCGTTCGTGCCTGAGCCATCTGACCCAGCCCGCCCTGGCGCCCAAGGTTGCCAGTGGCCGTCCGGGTCGCCACCCCTGGGCGCTCCTCAAGTCGCGCCGATGTCCGGCTGACCGGACACGTCGGTACTGCGGCGTGGATGGGTGTTGAGCACCATCGTACGAACCGCGATGAATCGGATGGGGACCGTCAGGGCCTCCGACGATCGGATGTCGCGTGACGATCGGATGGGGATCGTCGCAGCCTCCGACGATCGGATGGGGATCGGATGGGGCCGACGATCGGATGGGGATCGGATGGGGGGATCGGATGGGGCCGACGATCGGATGGGGATCGTCGCTCCGACGCTCGGATGGGGATCGTCGCAGAGCGGCGCCTCAGCGGCCCCGCGCCATCACGTTGACCAGGCAGCCGAGGGAGCCGTTGAGCTGGTAGATCGACGAGACGTCGATCGGGCGGACGAGGTAGCCGAGGTCGCGGTAGTGGCGGGCGGCGGCGGCGTCGAGGGCGGGCAGGCGGTAGGTCGGCAGGTAGACGATGGGGCGGCCGTGCGGGCCGGGCTCGCGGTCGAAGAGCGCGTTGGTGTAGGTGACGTAGCTGCCGGCGTCGGCGAGCACGACGACGGGCATGCGGCGCACCCGGAGGCCGCGCGCGGTCAGCAGCTCGGCGACGTGATCGAAGCGGCGCTGGTGGCCGGCCTGGTCGGCGTCGAGCACGAGCGCGGCGGCGGCGGGCTCCTGGCGGGCCAGCGCAGCGCCCGCGGCGGGATCGCCGACCAACACCTCGTGGTCGTCGAGCGGGACCATGTACATCATGACGTGGTGGTGCGGCACGTCGCCGGGCTGATCGCCCAGCCAGACGATGTCGCCGGCGACCGACCGGCGCAGCGCGCGGTCGATGGAGGCGCGATCGAAGCCGCCGCGCCCACGCGAGCGCACCAGCACCTCGGCGCCGACGAACAGCGTGTGCGCCGACGCGGCGAAGTCGCCGCCCTCGAAGACGAACGGCGCGGTGCGGGCCGGGCGATCCCAGACCGCGCGCGCCAGCGCGTCGGGCGAGGCCATGTCGCCGGCGCGCCCGGCGGCGCCGACCTCGACGCGCGGCGGCGCGAGCACCACGCCGCGGCCGTCGGGATCGGCCAGCGCGACGAAGCGATCGCGCGACCAGGTCGTGACCTCGTGGCCGACGACCACGGGATGGAAGCGGGCCAGGTCGCCGACGCCGGCGGCGCCGAGCAGCGCCTGGAACCGCACGAAGTCAGCGGCGCGCGCGACCGCGACCGCGACCTCGACCCGCGCCGGCAGCGCCGCGAACAGCTGCTGCCAGACCGGCAACGCGACGTCGTCGGCCGCCGGCGCGTAGTGGATCGCGATCCGCGCCAGCGGCGCGCTGGCGTCCTCGGCGACGACCCGCGCCGTCGGGGCCGGACGCCGCGGCGTGAGGCCGGCGGCCGACGCGACCACCAGGCACGCGGCGGCCGCGATCGCCCCCAGCGCCACCGCGACCAGGTTCCGCCCGAGGCCGCGCACGTCAGTACATCCCGAGCAGCAGGTCGACCGGCGGCGGCAGCTCGGTCAGGCCGCCGCTGCCCGGATCGAGCCGGGTCCACAGCGACGCGGTGCCGCCGCGCTCGGCGCTGCCGTACGCGACCAGCGACGCCTCCCCGACGCCCACCTCGCCGCGCACGCCGTGCAGCGTCACCACCGCCGTCGCGCCCGGCGCCAGCCGGGCGACCCGGGCCGCGTCGCTCGACGTGAAAAGCGAGCCCGAGGCGCGGATCGTCACGCCGCGCAGCGGCGCGTCGGCGACGTTGGTCACCCGCACCGTCACGTCGACCGGCGCGCCCGCGGGCCCCGGCGCCGGCGGATCGATCGCCAGCCGGAACGCCTCGGGCTCGTAGGCGAACACCGGCAACGCGACCGCCGCGTCCCGCTGATCGCCGTCGCTGACGACGACCGTGTACTGCGTGATCCGTCCGGCCACGGCGAGCCGGTCGCGCGCGCCCATGCCCGGCAGCGTCAGCGGGACCGTCACCGGCGCCGTCGCGAGCCGCACGGTCGCGCGCGCCACCTCGCGGGGCGGCGTCGGCACGCGCGCCATCGGCGAGCTGGTCTGCGCCATCACGCGGACCGCGAGCTCGCGCCCGGCGGCACCCGGCTCGACGCCGCTCACGGTCAGGCGCACCGCCGCGCCGGCCGGCACGCGCGCCCGATCGAGCGACACGCCGACGCGCTGCCCGGCGACCGCCAGCTCCTGCACCGCGCGCCGCTCCGCGGGCCCGTCGTCGTTCGGGCCGGCCTCGAGGTGGACCCAGCCGGTGGCCGCGATCAGGGTGAACGACGTCGCGAACAAGATCGAGGTGAGCCGCATGCCCTCAGCTTGCCCACCGCGGCGCCGCCGCGGCGTCAGGGCTTGGTAAGGGACTCCTCGTCGCGCGCCGCCGCCGCCTGGCGCTCGGCGCGGCGGGCCTCGGCCATCGGCAACAGCATCCGCCCCAGGCTGGGCTTGCCGAGGATCCAGTCCATCAGCCGCGGCGAGGTCAGGCCGGCCATCACCAGCGGCTTGATCGGCTTGTCGTTGACGACGACCTCGGGCAGGTCCTCGTCGATGACGCGGAGGACGGCGCGGACGACCTCGTCGACGTGGACCGAGCCGACCAGGCCGGGCGCGTTGAAGCCGTAGCGCACCTGCTGGTCGGCGTACATGCCGGCGCCCTCGACGAAGCCGGGGCACACCGCGGAGCAGCGCACCTGGGTGCCGCGGGCGCGCAGGCTGGCGCGCAGCGACCGCGAGAAGTTGAGCAGGCCGGCCTTGGTGGCGCCGTAGGTCTCGCCGAAGCCCATCGGCGCCAGCCCCGCGACCGACGCCATGTTGACGATGTGGCCGCGGTCGCGCGCCAGCATGCCCGGCAACACCGCGCGCGCGAGCTGCATCGGCGCGATCAGGTTGACCCGCGCGTGCAGCTCGATCTCCTCGGGCGTCATGTCCTCGAAGAAGCCCACCTCTTCGATGCCGGCGTTGTTGACCAGCAGGTCGAGCGCGCCGAGCCGCGCGGTGGCGGTCGCGACCAGCGCCGCGAGCTGGCGCGGGTCGGCGACGTCGGTCGGCACGACGTGCACCGCGTGGCCGTGCCGCGCGCACCGGTCGCGCGTGGCCTCGAGCCCGGCGGCGTCGCGCGCGGCGAGCACCAGCCCGACCCCGCGCTTGGCGAGCGCCTCGGCGATGAGCGCGCCCATGCCGCGCGACGCCCCGGTGATGATCGCGGTCGAAGGGAAGTCGGTCATGCCGCGAGGGTGCCACGCCCGCCCGCAGGCCGCGCCGCGCCGCGCCCGGGAACCTCCACGCCGCGGCCGAGCCCGACCGCGCCTGGCCAACCACCCTGCCGCGCCGCACAAAATCTATTGAATCGTTCCCCGGTTCGAGTATGTTGCATCGCAACATGTTTGCCGCCAGCCAGCCAGCGCTGCCCCGGGTCGGAGTGATCGGCCTCGCCACCTACGTGCCCACGCCGCGGATGTCCAGCGCCGAGCTGGCCGCCGCCACCGGCATCGCCGAGGACGTCATCGTCCACAAGTTCGGCATCCGCCAGAAGCCGATGCCGGGCCCCGACGACCACCCGTGCGCGATGGGCGCCAAGGCGGCGCAGACCGCGCTGGCCCGGGCCGGCGTCGACCCGCTCGAGGTCGACGTGATCATCTCGATCAGCGAGGAGCACAAGGAGCGCCCGCTGATGGTCTCGGGGATCAAGATCCAGCAGCTGATCGGGGCGCGTAACGCGTGGGCGATCGACATCGCGCAGCGGTGCTGCACGACGATCGCCGGCCTGACGCTGGCGCGCGCGCTCTTGCAGACCGATCCCCGGGTCAAGACGGTGCTGCTCGCCGGCGGCTACCGCAACGGCGACCTGATCGACTACCGCAACCCCCGGGTGTCGTTCATGTACGCGCTGGCGGCGGGCGGCGGCGCGCTGGTCTTGCGCCGCGACGCCGAGCGCAACCTGCTGCTGGGCGGCGCCCACATCTCCGACGGCGACTTCGCCGACGACGTCAGCTGCGCCGCGGGCGGCACGATGCAGCCGGTGACCCCGGCGCTGGCCGGCACCGCCGCGACGATGCTCGACGTCCACGACGTCGAGGGCATGAAGGCGCGCCTGGGCGAGCGCAGCCACCGCAACTTCATGCAGGTCATCGCCGAGGCGGCCCGCGCCGCCGGCGCGACGCCGCGCGACCTCGGCTACCTGGCGATCCTGCACATGAAGCCGTCGGCGCACCAGGCCGTGCTGGCCGAGCTCGGCCTGCCGCTCGAGCGCTCGACCTACCTCGCCGACTACGGCCACCTCGGCCAGTTCGATCCGATCCTGTCGCTCGAGCTGGGCCTGGCCGCGGGTCGGGTCCGCGCCGGCGACCTGGTGGTGATGGCGTCGGCCGGCGTCAGCTACGCCTGGGGCGCCTACGCCCTGCGCTGGGGCTGACGGCGCAGCCAACGACCGCGCCGGCGTCCGCGCGCCGCGCTACATCGGCGGCAGCAGCACCGTGTCGATGACGTGGATGACGCCGTTCGAGGCCATCACGTCGGCCTTCACGACGGTCGCGTCGTTGATCTTCACGCCCGCGCTGGTGTCGATGGCCAGCGCGCCGCCCTGCACGGTGGTCGCGGTGGTCAGCCCGGCGACGTCGGCCGCGGTCACCCGGCCCGGCACGACGTGGTACGTGAGGATCGCCGTGAGCTTCGCCTTGTCCTTGAGCAAGGCCTCGACCGTGCCGGGCGGCAGCTTGGCGAACGCCTCGTCGGTGGGCGCGAACACGGTGAACGGGCCGTCGCCCTTGAGCGTGTCGACCAGGCCGGCCGCCTGCACCGCCGCGACGAGCGTCGTGAACGAGCCAGCGCCGACCGCGGTGTCGACGATGTCGGCCGTGGCGGGGGCGGGGTCGCTCGCCGGCGGGGGCGTGGTGGAGGACTTGGACGAACCGCCGCACGCGGCGACGGCGAGGAGGAGCGCGAACGTGAGCTTCTTCATGGTGCAGCTGAGAGGCTCGCACCGCCCCTTTGGTTACGCGCGCAGATGGTTACGCCGCGCGCCGCCCGATCACGACTCAGCGGCCGACGCAGCCAGCGCCGGGCGTGCGTCGACCGGCGGCACGAACCCGGCCGCCTGCACCGCCGCCGCCTCGCCGCGCGCCGCCGGCGCGGTCGCGTCGATCACCTCGATCGCCGCCGGCGCAGGCGCGACCGGCGCCAGCATCCGCCGCAGCCCGAACACCGCGCCGGCCATCGCGATCAGGCCGACGCCGACCACCAGCTCGACCGTCGTCGACAGCTTCCAGCCGGTGCGCGCCGACAGCTCCGGGATGCCCCACGGCACGAACGCCGCGAGCAACGCGCCGAGGTGGTAGACGAGGCCGATCGCGCGGGCCCGCACGTGCTCGGGGAACAGGCTGGTCACCAGCACCGGCGTGACGCCCGAGTAGCCGGCGCCGAGCGCACCGCCCAGCACCGCGCCCAGCGTGATCAGCCCCGGCGAGGCGCCGACGAACAGCGGCAGCGCCGGCACCATCAAGAGCGCCGGCGCGACCAGCGCGGTCACCACGCCGAAGCGGTTGGCCACCATGCCGGCGACGATCACGCCGACCAGCATGCCGACCTGGAACCAGCACACGTTCGCGAACGCGGTCTGCGGCGACAGGCCCAGCTCCTGGATCTGGATCAGCGAGTGGGTCGTGGTGAGGCCGTAGTAGACGATGAAGCCCAGCGCCATCAGCAGCGAGCCGAGCACGATGCGCACGCGCACCGCGGGCACCCACAGGTCGGCGAGCGCGCCCTTGCTGGCGGCCGCGGCCGGCTTGGCCTTGCTGTGCTCGTCGGGCACCAGGAAGCGGATCGGCAGCACCAGCAGCGCCGGCGCGATCGCGATCAGGAACATCGCGCGCCAGCCCCACGCCGGCACCACGTAGTAGGCGGTCGCCGCGGCGAGGAAGAAGCCAATCGGCCAGCCGGCCTGCAAGAGCCCCGAGGCGATCTTGCGGCTGCGCGCCGGGAAGCACTCCATGGCCAGGGCGGTCCCGGCGGTCCATTCGGCGCCCATGCCGAACCCGAACAGCGTGCGGAACACCAGCACCCAGGTGAAGCTCGGCGCGAAGTAGATCGCCGCGTCGAACACCGCGAACCAGACCAGCGACAGCAACAGCGGCAGCCGCCGGCCCCAGCGATCGGCCATCCATCCCGACACCGCGCCGCCGGCCAGCCGCACCAGCAGGGTCAGCGTGAGCGAGCCGGCCACCGCGGCGATGCCCACGCCGAACTCCTTGGCGATGTGGCTCATCACCAGGATGTAGATGGTGAAGTCGAAGGCATCGAGCACCCAGCCCACCCACGCCGCCGCAAAGCCGGCCCACTGGGAGCGGGTCGGCTCCTTCCACCATGGAACGTTCTGAACCTGGGTCGTCATGGCCAAGACCTGTAGCGCCGATGATTGTGCGTTGCAACAGGAATCTGCATTGCGACGCACCATATTGCATAAACACGCATACTTGCGAGCCTGCGTCGTCCCGCATTGCGACATTGGGGGCCCCGCACCCGGGGCCAGGCCGCCCGTGAGCGGGGCCCCGACCAACCGGGACGCCCACTGCCCATCGATGGCGCTCAGACGGGCCCTCCAGCGCCCACCGCCCCGGCCAAGTATGTGAGCTCCATCGTGAACCGACCTGGCGCGCCGGTTGCTGTCTCCCTCGCCATGTTCGATCACGCTCTCCGCGATCTCGAGGACGCGCCCGCCACCGCCACCCGCGCCTCGCCGCAGGTCGGCAAGCGCAGCCTGACCCAGAGCCTCCCGGCGCGGATCGCGCGCGGCAGCGCGCCCCCACCGAGCGCCGCGCCGGTGCAGCGCAAGGGCGACCTCGACGCCGCGTGGAGCCTGCACCTCGGCGACGCGCCCGACGTGATCGCCGCGCGCGGCATGACCGGCGCAGCGACGGCGTTGCCCCACGGCGCGACGATCCAGCGCGCGTTCGGCCGTCACGACGTCAGCCAGACGCCGGCCCACGTCGGCGGTGCTGCCGCCGAGGCCAGCGCCGCGCTGGGCGCCCGCGCCTACGCGGCCAACGGCGCGGTGGCGTTCGCCGACGGCCCTGACCTGTTCACCGCGGCTCACGAGGCCGCCCACGTCGTGCAGCAGCGCGCCGGCGTGCAGCTGGCCGGCGGCGTTGGCGCGGCTGGCGATCCCTACGAACAGCACGCCGATCGCGTCGCCGCCGCGGTCGTGGCCGGCGCCTCGGCCGAGGCGATCCTCGACGAGCACACGGGCGGCGGTGCCACCGCCGGCGTGCAGCGCGCCGAGGCCACCGCCACGCCGACCGCCGCCCCTGCGCCGGCGACGACGGCGGCCGCCGGCGACCCCGCCGCGGTGACGCTGCGCGACTTGCAGGCCATGGGCAAGCAGATCCTCGCCGGCATGATCGCCAGCGCCGCGCCGCAGCCGGGCACGTCGCTCGAGATCGAGGCGATGGCGCGCGTCCCAGTGTACCCGCCGCTCAACCTGAGCGGCGAGCTGGCGATCGAGGTCGAACACGACGATCAGGGCGTCTCGGTCGAGGCCAGCGGCGGCCTCGGGCTGTCGATCGGCGAGACCGGCGCGTTCTGCGATCTGATGGCGACCTCGTCGTTCAGCGGCAAGGGCGCCGACGCGACCCGCGCCGTCGAGATGCTGGTGCTGGCGATGGAGAGCTACGTGCGGGCGATCCCCGACGGCGTCTTCATCGCCGCGGCCAGCCGCAGCATCCCGCTCGCGATGCTGGTCGCGTTCGCCGCCGCCCACGGCCACCGCCCGTCCGATCTGATCGCCGACGCGATCTGGGGCAAGGGCCACGCCGCCGAGGCGATGGCGGCGATGCAGGACGGCGAGGAGGCCGGCTTCACCGCCGGCGGCAAGTTCGCGGGCGCGGTCGACGAGGGCGAGGAGGGCGTCGAGGGCTCCGCGGCGCTGGCTGGCGAGCGGACGATCACCAAGGAGGACGGCCAGGTCAGCACCAAGGACGCGCTGGTGCTGTCGGTCGAGGGCGAGGTCGAGGTCAAGGACATCTCCGGCGGCTTCGAGCTCGAGGTGCCGCTGACCGAGCAGGGCGCCGGCACGCTCACGTTCACCGCGGGCGGCGACGTCGACGCCAAGCTGGCCGGCGGGCTGGGCAAGTACGCGGCGTTCGCCAGCCAGGCGATCGCGCAGGTCCGCGCCGCGCTCACCGCCGCCGCGCCGACGTCGCCCGAGGGCACCGCCAAGGCCCGCGCCGCTGACGGCACGCTGGCCGCCGCGGCCCAGGCGCTGCCGAGCGTGATCAACGGCGCCGGCGAGCTGGTCGCGCAGGCGCTCGCCGACGAGGGCCTGGCCGGCGTCGAGGGCTCGATCGGCCTCGAGGGTGAGGTCGAGCTCGACCTCGGCGCGAAGCAGGGCACGCTCCGCTTCGCGCTGAGCCGCGGCCTCGAAGTGGACCTGCCGGGCGGCTACGGCGACGGCGAGGTCAGCAAGAAGACCGAGCTGGTCAGCGTGCCGTTCCCGCTGGGCAAGTGATCGCTACTCGACGCCGCCGAACGGATCGGGGTACGGCCGCGCCTGCTTCACGTACAAGGTCGGCGAGCCCGGCGTGGCCTGGTCGTCGAACTTGAACTCGATGTCCATCGCGTACCAGCCGTTGTTGCCGGACGCCGGTCCGTAGGCGGCCGAGAAGCGCGTGTGGATCGCGTCCATCGCCCGGCCGAGCGCGTACAGCTGCGCCGGCGTCAGCACCGTGGTGCCGGCGGTGATGATGTTCGAGTGGGTCAGGTAGCTGATCGGCTGGTTGGGCTGGTTGAAGTAGTAGAGGATCTGATCGCTGGTGGTGCCGGGCGGCGGCGCCACCACCTCGACGTCGCCGCCGTACTGCACGTTGATGTAGAAGGCCGGGTCCAGGCCGCTGGCGTCGAACGGGTTGGCGGTCACCGCCACGCCGTTGGCCTCCTCGGCCTCGAAGTTCTCGTGGACCAGGAGCGCCATGCCGACGCTCTTGTGATCGACGCGGTAGTAGGTGCGCTCCTCGAAGGTGCGGAACGTCCAGACGTCGGCGTAGACCTTGCGGATCGCCGTCTTCATCGCCTCGACGTCGCTGCGCAGCCCGGTGTACGAGTTGTAGCAACCGGCGCAGGGGAACCCGTCGAGGTCCTCGCTGTTGCTGCTGGTGCGGAAGCGCAGCTTGGCCGCCGTCGGGTACTCGGCGGCCTTGGCGGTCAGCGCCGCGTCGAACGCCGGGTCGAACGGCGCCACCAGGATGTCGGCGCGCAGCTGCGCCAGCGCCGCGTCGCGGGTCGCGGCGTCGCCGACGAACTGCGGATCGGCGAGCAGCGCGTCGATCCGGGCGAAGAACCCGTTCGCCGTCATGAACTGGAAGTACCAGGCCATCGGGATGCCGAACGCCTTCTTGATCGGCACGTTCGCCGTGCGCCGGAGCAGCGAGTAGTGCGCGGCCTTGCCGCCGAAGGTCTTGACCGCCTCCTTGATCGCGTCGCGCAGCGTCTGCGGGCCGGTCGGATCCGGCGTCACGTTCTCGATGTCGGTGAACGCGGTGGTCATCTGATCGGCGGTCGGCAGGGTCACGGGCGCCGGCGCGTGGGCGTCCCACCACGCCTGGGCCTCGGTCAGCGTCGCCGCGGTCATCGACCACGCGTCGGCGTTGACCACCAGCTTGACCAGCTGCCCGTCGAAGCCGCGCAGGATGGTGTTGGTCTGCGCGCCGCGCAGGCCCATGTTGGGCGTGTGGCGGTTGCGCGACAGCACGTTGACGTGGGACAGCGGGGTCTGGAACGTCTCGGTGATCAGGCCCTGCACCACCGAGATGTCGTTGGGCGCCTCGTCGAGGACGACGATCGTGCGCGGCGGCAGGAACTCGGTGGCGAGGTTGGCGGCGGTCGTGAAGTGCAGGTAGCCGTAGGCGGTCGCCAGGGACAGCGGCTGGTAGTCGGTGCCGGCGTACAGGTCGTCGGTGGTCACCACCGGCACTGCCTCGGGCAGCGTCGCGGCCACGGTCTCGAGCGCCGACGACGTCGGGTGGAACGCCAGCTCCGGCCCGAAGAACGCGGCGTGCTTCACCTGCAGGAACAGCTTGGTGATCATCTCGACCGACGCGGTGTCGTACGGCGCCAGCTCGAGCACCCACTTCTGCGGCTGCTCGTAGTAGGTCACCGCGCCGAGCAGGAACCGGCGATCGGGCGCGAAGTACTGCGTCGAGTTGAAGTCGGCCAGCGTGCCGACGACCGGCAGGCTGCCGCCCGACAGGTGCGTCGAGACGAACTCGTAGTGGATCTCGAACGCGACCGTGTTCATGAAGTACAGCGCGTCGCCGCCGGCCTGATCGATGACGACCTTCACCGACTGCGAGCCCGGCAGGGTCGCGTCGAGCGGCTGCGACGCCAGCGTCGTGAAGTCGGCGCCGCACGTCACCGTGCTCAGCGAGTCGGGCGGGTTGGCGGTGTCGGTGATCTGGCAGGCGCCCTCGGTCACCTGGAACGCGTCGGGGCCGGCGTCGACGGCGACCGCGACGTCGTCGCCGCACGCGGCCAGCGCGGCCAGCACCACCACCGCGAGCGCGCGGACGATCGAGCGCCCCATCACGGCACCAGCGCGAAGCAGTAGAACCCGCCGTAGCCGCCGCCCGAACCGACGGTGTTGGAGTTCGGGTCGGGCGGGCCCATCTCGATCAGCGACACGCCCGGCGCGCAGCCCGACTCGATCAGCGACGACATCCACGAGTTGATCATGCCGGTGTTGCCGCGCGGCCACGAGTGGCCGACCCGGGGCTCGCCCTCGAGCGCCTCGTTGCCGGCGTTCGCGGTCCAGTCCAGGCAGGTCCGGGTCGGTCCCTCGAACATGCCCTGCAGGTTGGTGCCGGTCAGCATGTCGTGGTTGTCGACGTTGCCGGTGCCGTCGGGGTTGTGGTTGGTCACGCCGTCCTCGTTGGGGAAGTCGTTCTTGATGGTCGCATCTCCGCCGGCCGGGCGGATGCCCATCAGCGACGCGACGTCGGGGGCCAGCATCCGGCCCAGCCGGTCGTACCAGGGGCCGGTGCCGATGCGCTGGATCGCGTTGACGACGTTGCCGTTGCCGTCGTTGGACGCCGACAGGAACGCGCGCCACTGCTTGGCGCTGGCGCCCGGCATGCTGCGCTCGGCGATCGTCGCGCACAGCTTGTCGGCGCCGCGCAGGCCCGCGCCCGGGCCGGTCTCGCCGAACCGCAGGTCGCCGCCGAAGCCCATCGGGTTGCCCGACAGGTCCTGCAGCGCGCGCAGGCTGGTCACGAAGAAGCTGAAGTGCGGCAGCGTCGACGGGTCGGCGTCGGGGCCGGTCGGCGCGTCGATGACCCGCGCGTCGATCGCGCCGGGCGGCGCGTCGATCAGGCCGCCGTCGTCGGTCACGTCCGGCGCGTCGATCGCCGGGGTGTCGCCGCCGCCGCCACCGCAGGCGGCCATCGTCAGGATCGCGAACACAGAGAGCTTGCGCATCGAGGCCTCGCTATGAGTAGGCGGTGACGTTCGCACCGCCGTCGTAAGAAAGTCGTAACCAGGACGTCACCGCGCGACGCCCGCGTCGCCTCACGGGATGAGCGCGAAGCAGTAGAAGCCGCCGTAGCCGCCGCCCGAGCCGACGGTGTTGGAGGTCGGGTCGGGCGGGCCCATCTCGATCAGCGACACGCCGGGCGCGCAGCCCGACTCGATCAGCGACGACATCCACGCGGCGCTCGGGCCGGTGGTGCCGCGCGGCCACGAGTGGCCGACCCGGGGCTCGCCCTCGAGCGCCTCGTTGCCGGCGTTGGCGGTCCAGTCGAGGCAGGTCCGGGTCGGCCCCTCGAACATGCCCTGCGAGTTGGTGCCGGTCAGCATGTCGTGGTTGTCGACCTGGCCGGTGCCGTCGGGGTTGTGGTTGAGGACGCCGTCCTCGTTGGGGAAGTCGTTCTTGATCGTCGCGTCGCCGCCGGCCGGGCGGGTGCCCATCATCGACGCGAGGTCGGGGGCCAGCAGGCGACCCAGCCGGTCGTACCAGGGGCCGTTGCCGATGCGCTGGATCGCGTGGACGACGTTGCCGTTGCCGTCGTTGCTCGCCGACAGGAACGCGCGCCACTGCTTGGCGCCCGCGCCCGGCATGCTGCGCTCGGCGATCGTCGCGCACAGCTTGTCGGCGCCGCGCAGGCCCGCGCCCGGACCGGTCTCGCCGAACCGCAGGTCGCCGCCGAAGCCCATCGGGTTGCCCGACAGCTCCTGCAGCGCCTTCAGGCTCGTCACGAAGAACGAGAAGTGCGGCAGCGTCGTCGGATCGGCGTCGATCGCCGCGTCGATCGCCTCGGGCGCGTCGACCGCGCCGCCACCATCGTCGCCGCCGCAGGCCGCGGCCAGCACGAACACGAACACCGAGCTGCGTCCCCAGAACTTGCGCATCCAGACCTCGCGAGTGAGTGAGTGATCAGCGCGGCCCGCTCACGGGATCAGCGCGAAACAGTAGAAGCCGCCGTAGCCGCCGCCCGAGCCGACGGTGTTGGAGTTCGGGTCCGGCGGCCCCATCTCGATCAGCGCCACGCCCGGCGCGCAGCCCGACTCGATCAGCGACGACATCCAGCCGTTGATCTGGATCGGCGAGCCGTCGCGCGGCCACGAGTGGCCGACCCGGGGCTCGCCCTCGACCGCCTCGTTGCCGGCGTTCGCGGTCCAGTCGAGGCAGGTCCGATCGGCGGCCTCGAGGCGGCCCTGGGCGTTGGAGCCGGTCAGCATGTCGTGGTTGTCGACCTCGCCCGTGCCGTCGGGGTTGTGGTTGAGGACGCCATCCTCGTTGGGGAAGTCGTTCTTGATCGTCGGGTCGCCGCCCTGGGGACGGATGCTCATGAGCGACGCGACGTCGGGCGCCAGCATCCGGCCCAGCCGGTCGTACCAGGGGCCAGGGCCGATGCGCTCGATCGCGTGGACCGGCTGGCCGGTGCCGCCGTCGGCGGCCGACAGGAACGCGTGCCAGTCCTTGGCGCCCGCGCCCGGCATGCTGCGCTCGGCGATCGTCGCGCACAGCTTGTCGGCGCCGCGCAGGCCCGCGCCGGGGCCGGTCTCGCCGAACCGCAGATCGCCGCCGAAGCCCATCGGGTTGCCCGACAGCTCCTGCAGCGCCTTCAGGCTGGTCACGAAGAACGAGAAGTGCGGCAGCGAGTGCGGATCGGCGTCGATCGCGGCGTCGGGGCCGGCGGCGTCGTCGCCGCCGCAGGCCGCGGCGACGAGCGAGAGGCTCAGGATGGCGGGGAGAGTGCGCATGGGGCTCCTGGTCAGCGGCAGGTGAGGTCGTCCTGGCAGGTCGCGGGCGGCGTGCACTCGGTGTCGTCGGTGCACGAGATCACGCCGGGGATGGTGACCGCCTGCGCGATCGCCGAGCTGACGGTCAGCTCGACCCTGCCGGCGGTGGTGAGGCCGGAGCTGACGACCTTGCGCTCGGTCTCGATCGTCGGGAAGCCGGCGACGCCGAGGTCGAGCAGCTGGGTCAGGAGCGGGCCGCCGAGGGTCAGGCTGCCGTCGTCGGCGGTGTCGCACTCGACCTGCCCCCGGAAGCCGCCGTGGTGGCTGATCTCGACCTTGACCAGGATGCGCGAGGTCGCGCCGCTCGCGGGCGGGGTCCACGTGACCGTGACCGGCGTGTTGCGGTCGATCGTCGGCGGGGCGCTGGTGACGACGAGCGGCGCGATGCCGGTGCTCGACATCGTGAACGGCGGGGTGAACGTGCCGCCGCTGATCGCGGCGGTGATCGGATCGCCCTCGGCGAACCCGGGGTAGGCCAGCGTGGTCGCGCCCTGCTGGTACGAGTGGGCGCCGTTGCTGCCGACGATGTGGGTGAGATCGAGCTCGCTCGCGCCCGCGGCGGTGTGCACACCGGTGACGTGGATCGTGCCGACGTCTTGCGAGGTCGGGTACGGCATGCAGGTCTCGTCGGCGACACACACGCCGGTGCCGCACGACGTGGTGCAGAACGGGTACGCCGGGATGAGCAGCCGACAGTCGCCGTCGGTGGTCATCGTGTCGAGGATCGGGAGCACCGGCTTGGCGCCGTCGCTCACGACGGCGTTGATCGTGGTGTACTTGGGATCGGCGTCGACCAGGACGACGTCGACCGAGCCGGTGAGGATCGTCGGATCGCCCAGCGGCGCGTCGACGCCGGCGTCGGCCGTGGAGCCACCGTCATCGCCGCCACACGCGGCGAGCGCGAGAACGAGGCTGGATGCTGAGGCGAGGGTGCGTGCGCGCATGGGCTCCTCCGTGACGACCCGGTCACGGCTCGGTGACGTTCTCGGTGGTCGATGATGTTCGCATCCCCGGCGTTCAGCCGTCGACCCAAACCGCGTGGGGGTTGTGCTGGCACGCACTGACGCTGGCTGCGAGCCGGCGGCGGCGACTCCTGAAGGCCGCTTAAGCTTTGCGGTGGTACGATGACCGCGATGCACGCGCGCGCGGCTCGACGCTGGCTCACCGTCGGCGCGGTGGCCCTGGGCGCGGTCGGGCTGGGCGCCGCGGGCTGCGACGAGCCGAACGACTGGCCGCGCCCCCGCCCCCGCCCGGCCTCCGCGCCGACCGCGGCCGTGGCGGCCGAGGCGCCGACCGGCGGGTGCCCCGACCCGGTGGCGGGCCTGTGGCTGGCGCGCCGGTACGACGGCGTGAAGTGGTACGAGCACCGGGTCAGCCTCGACCGCCGCGGCGGGACGCTGTACTGCCACCAGGAGTCGCGGTCCTGGCCGGGCGAGGCCGCCGACGTCAACCCACCGCGCTGCCCGTCGGGCGGGTTCGCGTACCACGACGTGCTGCTCACCTGCGAGGTGATCGAGCGGCCGCCGATCCTCGAGCTGCGCAGCGTGACGATGGACGTCGAGCGCCACACCTGCGACTACGAGATCCCCGGCTACAACCTCGACCACTTCACCGGCGCGCTGCGCGGCAACACCTGGGACACGGTCAACAACGACGGCGGCGACGACGTCGACAAGCCGTACCGGTTCCACCGCGTGAGCTGCACGCCGTGAGGGCGTGGATCGCGCTGGCGCTGATGCTGGCGACGGCGTGCGGCAGCGACCGCGATCGGCCGCCCCCCGCGCCGCCGCCTCCGCCCGCGCCGGCGAGCCCGCGCGCCGCGCCCATCGACGCCGGCCCCGTCGAGGCCACCGCCCCCACCGACGTCGCGAGCACCGGCTGCCCGGATCCGCACGTCGGGCTGTGGGTCGGCCGCTCGTTCGAAGACGGCCACTGGAACGAGTTCCGCATCGAGCTGCGCCAGGTCGCGGGCGCGCTGACGTGCTTCGAGGAGACCCGCTGGTGGGACGGCCCCGAGGACGCGCTGCGGCCGCCGGCGTGCCCGCGCGGCGGGCCGGCCTGGGGCATCACCCAGCTGCGCTGCGAGGCGCGGGCGACCGCCGACGGGCTCGAGGTCCGCACCGTCACGATCCTGTCCGATCGCCACACCTGCGACGGCCCCACCGGCGGCTACATCCACGACTGGTTCCGCGGCCCGCTGACCGGCAACACCTGGGGCGCGCGCAACCGCTACCAGGACGCCGACGGCGCCTGGGTCGAGCTGACCGCCACCTTCCACCGCCTGAGCTGCACGCCGTAGGCGCGCCACCGCGCCGCGCCGCCCGCACCGTCGGGCTACTTGGTCGGCATCGTCAGCTCGAAGTTCTCGAGCGCGTTCTCGAGCTCGACCCGGCCGTCGAGCCGCTTGGCCTCGAGGTCGGCCAGCTGCGCGCCGAGCTTGTTGCCCTCGCTGGTGAACTCGTCGAGCTGCTTGGTCCACTTGGCGCGCTGCTCGCCGGCCGCCGGGTTCTTGGCGATCGCCTGCAGGTTCTGGCGCAGCTCGTTGGCGCGCTGATCGAGCTGGTCGCGCTTCTGGGTCAGGCCGCGGAGCTGCTCCTCGAGCTTGGCCACCTCGCGGCGGCGGTCGATGATCGGCCGCAGCTTCTTCTTCGCGTCGGCGCCGATCGACGCGTCGACCAGCAGCCGATCGAGCAGGTCGATCGCCGGCGCGTTCCAGATGCTGATCGTCGAGCGGCTCGGGGTCTGCTCGACGATCGTCAGCTTGCCCTCGCGCTGGCCGGCCGGCACGACGAGGCGCAGCAGGTAGCCGTCGGGCAGGTCCTCGGTGCCGTCGGGGCGGGCCGCCAGCACGTAGCTGCCGCCGGCCTTGTTGTGGCGGATCAGCAGCGTGAAGCCGTCGTCGTCGGTGATCGCCTTGACCGTGTAGGTCGTCGTGCGGCGCGAGAACTGCTCGACCTCGAGCACGCCGCGCGACATCTTGACCAGCCGCATCTCGTCGGAGTCGCTGGCGCTGTCGGTCGAGACCAGCACGCCGGTCTCGACCGCGAACGGGATCGTCGCGCTGGTGTCGGCGCCGACGGTCTCCGACAGGCCCTCGCCGACGAAGCTGCCGCCGGCGTAGATGCCGATCGGGCCCGGCTCGAGCACGAACGGCGTCGAGTTCTTGAAGCGCACGACGCGGTACGGGTTGTACGGGTAGCCGGGGCCGGCGCCGCCCGGGCGGTACAGGAACGCCTGCTCGCCGTCGACGTCGGCGTTGACGATCGCCACCATCGTCGACGTGCCCTCGGGCACCGTCACCCGCTCGCCGAGCTCGAAGCGGGTCTGGCCGGCGGTGGTCTCGGCCTTGGCCTGGGCCATCGTCGAGCGGCGCAGCGTGTCGTAGTCGATGCCGGGCTCGGGCTCGTTGACCTCCTCGCCGCCGTAGTAGTCCTCGGTGCGCGCGTACTCGCCGTCCTCGTCGTACGCGGCCGACGGCTCGGCGGCGGCGCGGCCGTAGCCCGCACCGCCACCCGCCTTGGGCGACGGCATCGGCCGCCGCGGCGCGCTCGCCACCGCCGGCGGCGGCGCCGGCATCGGCGTGTAGGTGGTCTCGCCGACCGCGGCCACCGCCTGGCGCTGATCGCCGACCGCGGTCATGTCGGGGCGCTCGACCTCGCGCGGCGTGTGCAGATCGTAGCGGAACGCGATCGGCGCGCCCGACGTCAGCGCGAGCCGGACGTCGTCCCACTCCTCGCCGCTGGTGTTGTCGACGACCGCCCAGGCCTGCAGCAGCGCCTTGCCCTTGGCCTCCTTGGGCACGACGACGCGGTAGGTCGGCTTCCACATCGGCGCCGCGACCACGTAGCTGACCAGCAGGTCGTGCGTCGACGCGCCGACCAGCCGGATCGACACCTCGACCTGCTGGAACATGCCCTCGCCGGCCGACGCGTCGAGCGTGCGGTTGAACTGCATCGCCAGGTCGCCGTCCTCGAGCGTCATGCCGCGGACCGTCGACAGCTTGACGACGCGCAGGTGATCGCCGTCGAGCAGCGTGACCCGGTGGTCGTTGCGCGGCGCGCCGTCGTCGTCGCCGGCCGGCTCGGTCAGCTGCTCGACCATCGCGATCCGGCCGTGGACGCGGCCGTCGTCGGTGGCCAGCGTCACCGTCGAGCCGCGCAGCGAGTCGAGCACCTGCGCCAGGCTGCCCTGCCCTGGCCGCAACGTCGCGAGCGCGGCGTTGGCCCAGGTCTGCGGGTCGAGCGGCATCGACACCGACACCGCCTTGCCGCTCTTGCGCTCGACGACGGTCAGGCTCTTGAGCAGGTCGTTGACCTGGTCCTTGCGGACCTTGAGCGTGAGCAGGTCGCCGTCGATCTTGCCGGTGCGCTCGAAGTAGCCGACGCCGTTGCGGTACAGCACGACGCGGTCGAGCTTGAGCGGCGAGTCGGCGGTCGGGTAACGGAAGCGCTTGGCCCCGCCGCAGCCGGCGAGCGCGGCGGCGGCGAGGAGCGTGGCGATGAGCGGTGAGCGCTGACGAGAGATCATGCGCCGAGCATGCGACTCCGCCCGCAGCCCGTCCACGTCATTTGCCGGTCACTTGAACACCTTGTCGCCGGTCAGGTGCTCGACGGTGTTGAAGATCAGGAAGTCGCCGACGATCGCCAGCTCGTAGACCGGGAGGATCCACAGGCCGAGGTGCACCGCCGAGCGCGCCCACTTGTCGCTGGCGACGGTGCCGTTCCACGCGTGGACCTTGTGGAACGCGCCGTAGCTGCCGTAGCAGCCGGCGGCGGTGGTGGAGAGGACCGCGGCGAGCGCGAGCACGGGGAGGGTTCGCTTCGACATGCCCGCATCCTGCGCACGCGCCGCGGCGGCGTCGCGGGGGCGCGCGCGCTTTCCGGGGTAGGCGACGGTGACGATGGTGCGGCGCCGAAACTTGCCCTCGCGCATCGATCTGCGTTACTGATCAAACGTTCAGCAACCATGACGAGGAGCTCCATGATGTCTACACCTTCCGACGCGCTCGACCCGTCGCTGCGCGAGCTGGTCGAGCTGTTCGCCGGCCCCCTGGCCACCGTGTCGTTCCCGGGCGTCGACGGCCGCCGGCTCGGGACCCTGGCCGCCCAGGTCGAGGCCGACACCGCCGAGCTGGCGCGGCTCGACGCCGCGGCCGCGGCCCTGCGGCAGCGGCTCAGCGACGCCCGCGACGATCTGCTGCAGCGGGCCCAGCGCGCGCTGGCCTACGCCCGGGTCTACGCCGACGGCGAAGGCCCGCCCGAGCTCGCCGCGCAGCTCGACGCGGTGGTGCTGCCGCGCACCCGCAGCCAGCGCCCGGCGCCGGCGGTGGCGACGACGGCCGCGACCGCCGAGCCCGCGGCCCCCCGCAAGCGCGGCCGGCCGCGCAAGGAGCCGCAGCCGACGACGCTGTTCGCCGCCGCGGGGCCCGCCGCGACCGTGGCGGCCGCGCCGGTCGTGAGCTGATCGCGATACGCTCGCGGCATGGGTCCACGTGTGGCGACGCTGGTCGCGCTGGCGCTGCTGGGCGCGTGCAAGGGCAAGGCGCGCGATGGCGCGACGGCCAGCGCCGCACGCGCGGACGCGGCGATGGTGGCATCGGCACCGCGCGACGCCGCCGCGGCGCCGCTCGACGCATCGGCGCCGACGGCCGCGCTCACCGTCGAACCGGCGCGGACGTACGCGCTGCCTGCGCCGGCGCCCGGGTTCGCGCGGATCGCGGCGTACGACGTCGACATCCAGGAAGGCGCGTGCAAGCCGATGGTCACGGTGCTGCGCGCCTACGAAGGGCTCTACGCGGCGATGCTGGCGGAGCAGTGGAAGGTCGAGGTCACCGTCGGGACGCTGCGGCTGCGCTGCGGCGGCGACCCGAAAGATCAGGCGTGCCTCGCGGCGCTGTGCGCGACCCTGCGCCCGGTGCCCGGCGGCAGCGCGCTCGAGCCGTACCCGACGGAGGCGCCGACCCTCGAGCTGGCCACCGCCGGCGGCTTCGCCGGCTTCGACCAGGGCGGCGTCGTCATCTACGCCGACGGGACCGTCCAGTACTTCGGGCCGGCGTGCGCGCGCTGGCGCGGGCGGCGGGGCCAGCTCACCGCGCCGGCGATGGCGGCGCTCATGGCCACCGTGGACCAGAGCGGCTTCGCGACGCTCGCCGAGTCGCCGAAGGAGGAGATGGTCCGGCTGTTGGATTGCTCCGACGACGTCTACGCCAGCGTCTCGGTCCGGGGCACCACCCGCACCGTCGGGTGTACGCGGGTCAAGGCGATCGACGACGTGGCCGCCGCGATCCGGGCCGCGGTGTTCCCCAACCCCTGCGAGTAGCGCGGGCCTGACACCGACCTGACCGCGTCACGAAATCATCGCGGGGCGCGGCGCGTTGGCATGGGTCCACCGGGAGGAACTCATGCGCAGGTACATCGTCCGCGGCCTCAGCTGGGCCGCGCTGGGCTTCGTCGTCTTGTGGGGGCTGCGGATCGGCGCCGGCTACCTCGAGCGCCCCAACGGCGGCACCGCCACTGTCCGGCAAGGCGCGTCGGGTGACGGCTTCGAGCTCGAGAAGCGCAACTACGCCTCGAGCAAGGTCATGCGCAACACCAGCGATCAGGCCGGCAACGCCGTGGTCGCGGCGATGGACCAGAAGTACGAGCGGGTCGCCGACGTGCGGGCCCGGGCGCGGGCGTTCGACGACGACGAGGCGGCGCTGCGAGCCGCCGCCGTCGAGCACGGCGGCGTCGTGCAGCTCGAGCACAAGCAGGGGCTGCGCGGCGCGCGCGTCCTGCACCTCGCGGTCGGCGTGCCGCCCGATCGCTTCGACGGGTTCGTCGCCGCCGCGCGGACGATCGGCGTCGAGACCTACCTGACGATCGACAAGCAGGATCGCACCAACGCCTGGCGCGAGCTCGAGGCCAAGCGGGCGACCCTCGAGGCCACCCGCGCGGCGCTGGTGGCGCTGAAGCAGCAGAGCGGCTCGATCCAGGAGCGCACCGCGCTCGAGGACCGCATCCTCGAGATCCACGAGCAGCTGCAGACCCTGGGCGTGTCGCTCGGCGACTTCGATCAGGTCAACGAGCTGTGCACCGTCAAGCTGACCCTGGCCGAGGAGACGACGACGCGCGTCGCCACCGGGCCGACGATCCCGCTGTGGCAGCGCGCGCGGGTCGCCTTCGAGTGGGCGGTGCCGATGTACCTGCGCTTGCTCGGCGCGCTGCTGTCGGCGGTGCTGATCGCGCTGATCGGCAGCGTCGTCGCCGAGCGGCTGCGGCCGTGGAGCAAGACGCTGGCGCAGGCCGAGGCCCAGCCGCGATCGCCCGAGCGGACCTAGCGCGCCGACGGTCGCGGCGCGACCCGATCGCCTCGCGACGCGCCAGCGGCCCGACCAGATCGGCGCGCGATCCACCCTTCTCGGGTGATCGCGCGGTCGGGGTGCGGTGCGCGATACTGCCGCCGATGTCCGCGTTGCCGCTCCGTCACTGGCTGGTCTTGCCGGGGGCGGCGCGCTTCGCGATCACCGCCGGCGGCGTCGTGATCGGGCGCTCGTCGAGGTGCGACGTCGTGATCGATCACCCCGGGGCCAGCCGCCAGCACGCGATCGTCGTCGATCACGACGAGGGGCTGCGGGTGATGGCGCTGGGGCGCGGGCGGGTCGAGGTCAACGGCGCCGCGATCGAGCACGAGCGGGCGCTGGCCGACGGCGATCGGCTCGACGTGCCCGGGCTGACCGCGCGGATCATGATCAGCGCGTCGGGCATCCACGCGCGCCACGGCTGGACGCTGCGCACGCGCGGCGGCGCGCGGTTCGGCCTGACCCGACCGACGTTCGTCATCGGCAGCAGCGCGAGCGCCGATCTGCGCATCGGCCACCTGCCGCTCGAGGCGGTGCGGCTGGAGGTCGCGACCGGGCTGACCGTGATCGCGCAGGTGCCGATCGTCGTCGACGGCGTCGCCGTGCCACCGGGCGAGCGGCGCGCGATCGTCGCGGCGGTGTGGATCGAGATCGGCGACGATGGGTTCCTGGTCGGCCCGTCCGCCACCGACCGCGACGCCGCCACCGCCGCCGAGCTGCAGGTCCCGTCGCTGCCGACGGTGGCGGCGATCGAGTTCTTGCCGCGGGGCGGACGGCTGCACGCGACGATCGGCGGCCACCTGGTGACGGTGTACCTGTCCGAGAAGCGCTGCGACCTGATCGCCGCGCTGCTGCGCCCGCCGATGCCGCTGGTAGCCGGGGAGTTCATCCCCGACGAGGTCCTGCTCCCGCGGCTGTGGCCGGGGCGGACGATGACGCGGGTCGATCTGAACACGCTCGTCCACCGCACCCGGCAGGACCTCGCGCCGCTGGGGATCGATCCCGGCGAGCTGCTGGCGCGGGCGCCGGGCGGCGGCGCGACCCGGTTCACGCTCGCACCGGGCGCGCTCGTGCAGTTCGAATGACGCGGGCGCCAGCGTAGACTGCGCGGATGAAGCACGTCGCGCTCGCGCTCATCGTGGGGATCGCCGCCGTCGGGTGCGGCGGCAAGAAGGACCCGGCCAGCGATCCGCCGGCGTCCGGCAAGCCCGCCGCGGCCCCGCCCGCCAAGGCCGCCGCCGCCGAGCTCGCCACCGCCGCCGAGCCGGCCGGCATCACGTGGAAGGCGGTCGAGCAGCCGTTCGGCTCGGTCGAGCTCCCCACCGGCGACGGCTGGGAGATGGTCGAGGGGCAGCTCGAGGGCAAGGACGGCACCGTCGTGATGCTGCAGGCCCAGGACGGCATCACGCCGGACCAGATGGACGACTACCTCGCGTCGTACGACGAGGTGCAGCGGCGCGACGCGCCGAAGTACGTCGGCAAGCCCGCGACCAAGGGCGCGGTCGGCGGCGCGCCGGCGGCGCGGGTCGAGGGCACGTTCGACAACGGCACGCGGTTCGTGACCCGCGACTACCTGATCTTCGCCAAGGGCAAGGTCGTGCTGCTGTCGGCGCGGGTGCCCGAGGCCGGTGCGAGCGGCCTGGCCGGCGTGATCGATCACGTCGCGCGTAGCGCCGCGATCAAGTGAGCCGCGCGGCTCAGCCGCCGATGCGCACGACCGTGTCGACCTCGGACGAGGTCAGCGTGACGGCGACCGCCGCCAGGTCCGCGTCGAGGTGCGCGCGCGTGCTCGAGCCGGTGAGCGGCAGCATGCCGACCGTCCGCGCGAACGCGAACACCGTCGGCCCCGGCTCCAGCCCGTGGCGGCGGCCGATCGCCGCGAGCATCGGGTGGCGCACCTCGCGCTGGTTGGCGGTCAGCAGCGAGAAGCCCTGGTAGACCACGCCGGCGCGCGCGCACGCCGCGCGCACGTCGCGATCCCAGCCGGTGCGCGCGTAGCAGCGGTTCTGGACGAACGTCGGCGGCACGCGCGCCACGGCGAGCAGCTCCTCGAGCTGTGCCGCCGCGACGTTGGACACACCGAGGTAACGGATGCGCCCCGCGGCGTGCAGCGCCTCCATCGCGGCCCAGACCGCGCGATCCTCGACGCTCCAGCCCACCGCGCCCCACGGGCCGTGGAGGACGTAGCTGTCGATCACGTCGGTCCCGAGGTGGCTGCACGAGCTGGCGAACGACTGCGCGACCTGATCGGGGAGCGGCGCCGCGGGATCGTACGGCAGCCGATCGTCCTGGCCGCGCTGGTACGTGAACTTGGTCTGCAGGAACAGCTCGCCGCGGGGCACGCCGCTGGCGGCGATCGCCTCGCCGACCGCCGCCTCGACGTAGTGCTTGCGCTGGTTGGCGGTGTCGATGCCGCGGTACCCCGCCGCCAGCGCCTGGAGCGTCAGCGCCTGCGTGCGCTCTTCCTTCCACGCCGTGCCGTAGAGGATGGGCGGCATGTCGACGGGGACGGGCGGGGCCATGGCCGGACGCTACCCCAACCAGCCGCCGCCGGATGTCCCACGTGGGAGGCACTCCGGATGTCCCACGTGGGAGGCAGCGGGATGTCCCACGTGGGAGGCGCGCCGGATGTCCCACGTGGGAGGCACTCCGGATGTCCCACGTGGGAGGCAGCGGGATGTCCCACGTGGGAGGCACTCCGAATGTCCCACGTGGGAGGCAGCGGGATGTCCCACGTGGGAGGCGCTCCGGATGTCCCACGTGGGAGGCGCGCTTGAACGCCTACCGATACGGACCGCTGGTAGCGGCCGCTTGCTCCGCCCATCGCGCCAGCAAGCCGAGCGCGCCCGCCAGCTTGGCGGCATCTTCCTCGATGCGTTCCCAGCCGATCGCGAGCAGCCCGTCGCCGACCAGGAGCCAGTCGACCCCCACCGCAGCCAGCGCGCCCCCGATGTCCTGCAGCCCGTCGAGGACGGCGCCGCGCGCCACGCCGTGCCACGGGGCGGCCAGGTCGAGCGATCGGTTGCCGTCGATGCGCGGCCGCTGGCGGCGTGACCAGGCGCGCGGCCAGATGCCCGCCGCGCCGTCTACCGGCCATCGCACCGCGAGCCGCGTCCGCAGGCCGGTGGTCGACAGCGCCGCGACCCGCCACGGGAAGTCGACGATGATCTTCGCTCGCCCCCGCTCGACCACCAGCGCGTATTGATCGTCCGTGCGCCACGCCGGGCCCGCCGCAACCAGCCCGTGGGGCGCGAGCAGGTCGCGCCAGCGCGCGGCGAGCCGCAGGTTGCGCCCGGCGATGAACCCGGCGGCCCGGATCGCTTCGTCGATGTGGGTCACCGCCATCGGCGGCGCGCCATGCGCGATGTAGTGCTGGTAGCGCGGCGAGTCGCGGTCTTGCCAGGAGATCGGCAGCGCGAGCTCGGTGACGCCGCCCGCGACCAGCTGGATCAGCCCCGGCGCCAGGCGCAGCGCGAACGGCATCAGCGCCGTCGGGTCGTAGGTCGCGGCCATCGCCTTGGCCTCGGCGGGCCCGAACCACCACGGCGCGATGCGCTCGTCGCTGGTGGTGACGACGTACTGATCGTCGAACGCCGCCACCCCGGTGACGACGCGGTTCTTGCCGAAGCCCATCCAGCGCGCTCCGGCGACGACGTCGATCGTCAGCTCGCCGCAGCCCGGGCTCGAGGCCACGACGTTGACCCCATCGTTCCACTGTTCGCCTTCCGTGACCGCGACGCGCTGCCGTTCGGTGCGCACGCGCACCGGCACCCCGTCGACATCGACCAGGCGCTCGGTGACGGGCTCGTCCATCCTGCCGATGAGTCTCGCGCGAGCCATCGGCCGTGTCAGCGGCGCCGTGGCCGCGATCACGCGCCGCGTGACGGGCGTCGCGACGATTCTCGTGTAGCGTGTGCGCGTGCGCCTCGCCGTCGCCGCGCTGATCGCCATGGCCCTGGCAACGACCGTCGGCGTCCACCCCGCGGCCGCCGACTGCGGGCTGACCCGCCGCGACGAGCCGTGCCTCGAGCCGTGGCTCGATCGCGGCGCCGCGGTCCCGTTCACCGAGCCGCCGCCGCCGCCGGACCACCGGCTGGGCGCGGCGCTCGGCGTGGGCGCGCTGTACGCCGGCTTCAGCACGTGGGCCTACCTCGCGTGGTACCGCGACGTCGAGTCGCTCGACGAGTTCGGCTGGGGCGGCGACGGCTGGTTCGGGCGCAACACGTATGCCGGCGGCGCCGACAAGCTCGGCCACGCCTGGGCGACGATGGTGCTGGCGCGCGCGACGACCGGCGTGCTGCGCGCCGGCGGCTACACCCGCGTCCCTGCGGCCATCGCCGGCACCGCGCTGTCGTGGGGGCTGTTCCTCGCGGTCGAGGTCAAGGACGGCTTCTACTACCGCTTCTCGCCGGGCGACCTGACGATGAACACCGCGGGCGCCGTGTTCGCGCTGCTGGCCACGACGGTGCCGGCCGTCGACCGCTGGCTCGACTTCCGCGTCGCGTACTGGCCCAGCGAGGAGTACCTGGGGCTGTGGCGTGGCGAGTACAACGGCCCGAAGAAGGGCAACAGCCTGAACATCGCCGAGGACTACTCGGGCGAGACCTACTTCCTGGGGCTGCACCTCGGCGCCGTGCCGCTGCCGCGCGCCACGCCCGCGTGGCTGGCCGATGGGCTCGCCTACGTCGACGTCGGCGTCGGCTTCGAGACCCGCAAGTACAAGCCCGACGCCCCACCCGAGGCTGTGCCGACGCAGCGGCTCTTCCTCGGAGTGACCGTCGATCTCCAGCACGTCCTCGCCCGCACGCTCGGCGCGCGTTCCGGCCGGTTGGCGCGGACGACGCGGTCGATCGGCGCCAACCTGTTCGAGGTCATGGCCCCGTCGTTCTCGATCCTGCCGGTCGTCGGCTCGACGCGGGCCGCGTCGGGCCCCGCGCCCGAGCAGTGACGGCGTGCGCCTCGGTGGGGAGCGTGGAACAGTGTCCGCATGGCGCGGATCGTCGTGACGACACTCGTGGGCCTGTTCGTGATGATGGCGCACCCGCCACGCGCGCACGCGTTCGCGCCGTGCGCGGGCATGGTCGGGCTCGCGCCAGCGTCCACGGCCGTGCTGCCGCCGCGGCCGCGGCTCGTGTACTTCGCGGAGCGCCCCGGCACCCCCGCGTTCGCGGCTTCGATCGACGGCGAGCCCGTGACGGTGGACGTGAAGCCGCTGTCGAACGGATACCCGCACCTGGTGGAGCTGCGGATCGACAGCGCACGGACGGGCCGCCTCGAGGTCACCGCGACGCCACCGGGCGCTGACGCCGGGACCCGGGTCGTGCTTGGGACGTACACGATCGAACGCAGGCCGCGCGTGCGCCGCGTCACCGCCGTCATCCACCGTTACGTCGCGTCGCGCGGCATGCACAGCAGCGGCCCCGAGCAGGTCGACGCCCTCGCGCTGCAGTTCGCGTCGACGGCGCCGGTCGCCTACCTGACGGTGAAGCTCCGCCGCGACGACGGCGGGCCGTGGACGACGCTCCTCACGCCGGTCGCGGCCGAGGGCCGCGCGCGGATCCCGATGGCGTTGATCGGCGAGCTGGGCTGCCGCGCCAGCTTCCCGGTCGCGCTGCTGGAGGGCGGCGTCGACATCACGGTCAAGGCGACGCTGGCCAGCGGCAAGACGGTGACCGTCGACGGCGTCCCCGCGCGCGTGACGCTGCCACCACGCTGACTACAGGCGATAGCCCGGGTTGTCGCGGTCGAGCTTGCGCAGGAGCCCCGGCCACGCCAGCCCCGCGCCGAGGCCGCGGGTGACCGCCGCCTGCTGCTGAGCCGCGCCGGCGATGATCCGCGGGTCGACCGAGATCAGCTCGCCGCCACCGGCCTGCGCGCGCAGCTGGATCGCGCAGGTGGCCTCGAACACGTACATGCGCAGGAACGCATCGGCGATCGACTCACCCACCGTGAGCAGGCCGTGGTTGCGCAGCATCAGGAAGCCGCGGTCGCCGAGGTCGCGGACCAGGCGCGACTTCTCGTCGTCGCGCAGCGCGACGCCCTCGTAGTCGTGGTAGCCCAGCGACGCCAGCACGAAGATCGACTGCTGCGACAGCGGCAGCACGCCGCCGCGCTGCGCCGACACCGCGACGCCGTTCAGGCTGTGGGTGTGCAGCACGCACTGCGCGTCTTCGCGCGCGGCGTGGATCGCGCTGTGGATCGTGAAGCCCGCCGGGTTGACGTCGTACGGGCTCGGCATCACCTTGGCGCCGGTGAGGTCGATCTTGACCAGGCTCGACGCCGTGATCTCCTCGAACAACATGCCGTACGGGTTGATGAGGAAGTGATGGTCGGACGCCGGCACGCGGGCCGAGATGTGCGTGAAGACCAGGTCGTCCCAACCGAAGCGCGCCACCAGGCGGTAGCACGCTGCCAGATCGACGCGGGTCTGCCACTCCTCGGCGCTGACCTGATCGCGGACGGACGGGGTCGGGGTCATGGGGAGGGTGTCGCAGAGCCGGGCCCCGACCGCAAGCGCCGAGGCCCCTGCACACGCGACACGACCTCGTCGACCGTCAACGCCAGCGCCGGCCGCGTGGCGTGGATCGCGATGTCGCCCCGGCGATAGCGCGTGACCGTCGCCCAGCCGCCGAACCTCGCGTCGCGCCCGCGCCACGCGTCGATCACCCCGGCCGCCAGATCGACTTGCCAGTACTCGGCCAGCGGCGCCCGCGCGAACAGCTCATGGCGAGCGGTATCGCCGCCGTGCCGGCGCGCGACCTCGATCACCAGCGGCGTCGTGCCCAGGCCAAGCTCGCAGTGATCGCCGAGCGCTGCCACGCGCACGTCCGGCCGCGGCATCGAGTAGTCGTCGAGCGGCCAGGCGGCGCGGACCGCGATCCGGCCCGCCGGTCCGGCCTGCGCGCGCAGCCGCGCGGCGACGTGCGCGACCACCCCCGCACGCTCGGGATCGTCGTCGCGGCGATCGACGACGGCGCCGCACACGAGCTCGAGCGCGGTGGCGTCGCTGCCGCCGCACTGACACAGGCGCTCGAACACCACGCGCCGCAACGGCCGCAGCCGGATCTCGCCCGCCGGGCTCCGCTCATCGATGACCTGCAACATGGCCCTTCCCACAGCACGTCCCGTGCCTGCCACAACCCCGCGACATCCCGAGGCGCGATGTCCGGATCCCGGACATCTGTCCGGTGACCCGGACAGTTCCGGCCACGGGCCGGACACGCGACGCTGTCCGGGCCCGGACAGCGCGCGCCGATTGACCTCTCCCCAGCCGCGCGGTCTCCCACGTGGGACTGCCCGGTCGAGCGCATCTCCCACGTGGGACCCGCCGCGCGGGCTCCCACATGGGACTGCCCGGTCGAGCTCATCTCCCACGTGGGACCAGCCGATCTCCCACGTGGGATCGACCGGTCGAGCTCATCTCCCACGTGGGACCAGCCGATTGATTCCTGCCGTGGCCGTCCCACGTGGGACAGCGACCGGGGCGTCCCACGTGGACGTCGTGGTCGAATCCCGCGTGGCACCGCAGGCGCATGTCGCTACCCGGTGAATACCCGGCACGCTGGCGCCGTCGTTGGCTCATGCGGACCTCCACGCGCACGCTCCTCGCCCTGGCCGCGCTCGCCGCGCTCACGATCCCCGCGGCGGCCGATCGCGGGCGCGGTCACGGTCGCCGCGATCGCGGCTGGCGCGACGACCGCGGCTGGCGCGACGACCGCCGCCCGGACCGGCCGAGCAACCCCGGCGCCCCCCACCGCCCGGGTGGCTGGCACGACGACCGACCCGGCGGCTGGCACGACGACGGTCCGGCCCGCGACCTGATGGCCATCGACGCCGCCTGCCGGCGCGCGATCTACGACGGCGCGACGGCCGCGGCGTGCGTCGGCGTGGCCGCCCAGGCCGCGTTCGATCCGATCGCGACGATCGCGGCCTGCGACGCCGCCATGTATTACGACAGCGACGCGCTGGCCTGCATGCAGCAGGCGCTGGTCGCGCCGGCCGATCCGGCGCCGGTGATCGCGGCCTGCGACGCCGCCATGTACTACGACAGCGACGTACGCACCTGCGTGGCCACCGCCGCCCGCGGCGCGCGGGACGGCTGGCGCGCAGCGGCGGTCGTCACCGCCTGCGACGCCGCGATGTACTACGACAGCGACGCGCAGGCGTGCATCGCCACGGCGATCGACGGCCGACTCGAGGCCAGCGCCGTCGCCGCGTGCGACGCCGCCATGTACTACGACAGCGACGCCCGCGCGTGCCTGGCCGCGGCGGCCCCGCTGGGGCGCGCCGCCGACCGCACGATCACCTACTGCGATCAGTCCCGCTACTACGACAGCGACGCAATCGCGTGCGTGCGTGAGTTCGCGGGACGGTGACGCTGCTCAGGCCTTGCCTTCGTTCTTGATGGACTGCACCTCGGTGCGGACCGTCTGGGCGAAGTTCTTCAGCTCCTGCATCGCGGCGCGGACGCGGGTGCCGGCGGCCTTGTTGCCGTCGTTGAAGAACTTGGTGAAGTCCGCCTCCATGGCGGCGACGAGGGCCTTGAGCTCGCCGTAGCGGGCCGTGCCGGGCGTCTGGGGGGCTGCGGTCGCGGTTTCGTCGGTAGCTTCCATGGGGCGCACCCTGCCTCATGCGGCGCGCGTCGGCAAGCCCCTCGCGCCATCCAGCGCCGATCACCGCGATCGATCAACGAGTTGCGCGACGCCGGCGGCGCAGTCCGAGCGCGACCGCCGCGATCCCCAGGAACGACGTGGTCGCACCACCTTGGCCCGTCGAGCAGCAGCCGCCGTCGTCGGCCGGCCAGCACGCGCCGCCGCCGCCGCTGGTGTCGCGGCAGGTGAAGCCGTCGGGGCACGCGCCCTCGGCGCCCGGCGTGCAGTCGATCACGCACAGCTGCTCGCCACCCACCGACGCGCAGTTGCCCGACTGGCAGCTGTTGCCGTCGACGCACTCGCTGCCGACGCCCGACGGCGCGAACGGATCGACGATGCACTGCTCGTGGAAGCAGGTGTTGCCGTCGGGGCACGGGTGGTCGGCGTCGCAGCCGCAGTCGGGATCGGCCGGCAGCGCGCCCTGGCCGCAGGCGGCGTTGCAGGTGGCGTCGGCGCCGCACGCCAGCTCGGGCACGTGCTCGAACAGGAACGCCGTCTCGGCGTCGGTGCGCGTGTCGGCGCCGAACTGCGCGCAGTTCTGATCGCCGAACGACGTCACGCCGATCTGGAACTGCTTGCCGTCGATCATCGCGAACGACGGGCCGCCCGAGTCGCCCTCGCACTTGCCGCGACCGCTCACCTGCGAGAAGCACAGCAGGTTGGTGTCCGACATCCCGACCGACCCGCACGAGACGGACATCTGATCGACGACGCGCTCGACGCCGGCGCTGTTGGGCGCGCTGCGGCTGGTGACGCCGAAGCCGACCATCGTCACCGGGATCCCGACCGGCGCCTTGCCCGGCACCAGGTTGATCGGCACCGGCGCGCGATCGGTGACCGGGGTCGCGAGGTGGATGAGGCCGATGTCGTGGGTGCCGAGCGCGTTGACGTTGAAGCTCGGGTGCTTGATGGTCTCGGTGGCCCGGACCACCATGCCCGGGCTGCTGAACAGGTTGACGGTGTCGAAGTGGACGCGGACGCTCGCCGTGATCTGCGACTGGCTCTGCCCGAGCACGGCCGGATCGACGCAGTGCGCGGCGGTCAGCACCCAGTCCGGGGTGAGCAACGTGCCGGTGCACAGGCCGCCGCCGAGCTCGATGCCGACGGTGGTCGGGAACTGCCCGACGGTGGTGGTGGTGCCGCCGACGATCGGCGCCGCGGCAGGGCCGGCGGCGGCGGGGGCGGCGAACAGGGCGCTAGCGACGACCAGACCGCGGATTCGCATGGCCGTACCTTCTGCGCCTGCGCGCGCGATCGCATGCGCCGAGGGCTAACGACCCTTGGCACGCGTGCGATCCGCCCACCTCGACCCGTACCCGCGACCACCTGGCGCCGCCACCCTCGGAGACATGCTGATCAACGCTGATCAGCGCTGATCGGCCACCGTCACTTGCGCTGGATGACGACTTCGCCGCTCGAGCGGACGTCGTCGACGGCGGCCTTGACCACGGCGTTGCAGCGCTGCGCGGTGCAGCCCGAGGTGCGGAAGCTGGAGTTCTTCACGCCGGTGACCTTGCCGCTCATGCCGTTGTCGACGCCGTCGGCGGTGCCCGCGGCGATCGTGATGCGCGCGCCGGCCGGGTCGGGATCGACGTTGGTGATCGCCGCGGCCAGCGGCGGCATCGCGCACGGCGGCTTGCCCGGGACGCCGCACTTGTCCTCGGGCGGCGGCGGCGGCTTGCACGGCGGGGCGCCGGGCGTCCCGCAGCGCTTGGGGCACTTGGGCTTGCCCGGCACGCCGCACTTGGGCGTCGGCGCCGACGCCGGGGTGTCGTCGAACGGCGGCACGGCGGGCAGCTCGTCCGGGTACGGCACCTGGTTCGGGAAGTCCGACTTCCACTTCCGCTCGCCGCGCGTGTACGCGAGCTTGAGGTCGAAGTCGGCCGCGTCCATCCGGCCCTCGAGGTAGACGTGGATCAGGTAGGTCCCGTCCTCGACCTCGAAGCTGCGCTGCTTCTTCTGCTCGGTGGTGTCCTCGGCCTCGGCGTCGGCGCGGACGATCACCTTGTTGTTGGGATCGAGCACCTCGAACGCGACGTCGATCTCGGCGTCGCCGCCGGGGACGAACTCGAAGTCGAGCGCGACCGAGCCCGGCCCGGGCGGGGTCAAACTGAACCACTTGGCGCGCTTGTACGTGCCGTAGTCGAGCTCGCCCGACACCTTGGCCTTCAGCTCCTCATCGAGCTCGATGGCCTTGGCCTTGGTCCAGGGGGTCGGCTTCTTTCCCTTGTAGCCGCTGTGCTGAGGAACCTGCTTCCCGCCACAGCCGACGCCCCCCAGCGCCCAGGCCATGGCGACCAACATTGCCGCGCGTCGCATGGCCGCAACCATAACACCAGGCTTGCGGCGGATCGAACCGCGGGCGCCTGTGAGGGCGGCAAAGCGCAAAAAAAAGGCTCGTGAACTCAGGGGCATCGGCCCTCGCCAGAAACTTGCCCTACCCGTTCTTACATGTAGGATAAAGTCCTCCCGAGGTACCATGGCCAACAAGCCGCTGCCCAAGAAGCTGCCCGCCCCGCCGCCCAACAAGCGTAACTACGACGGCACCCGTGGCCGCGAAGTCGCTGGAATCCTGGCGCTCGGGGCCAGCCTGTTCGTGCTGTTCGCGATGCTGTCATCGCAGGCACACGCGCTGGTGATGGGCCCGTTCGGTCGCAACGTCGCGGCCATGGTCTACCGGATCGCCGGCCTGGGCAGCTACGCCCTGGTGATCATGGCGGTGGTCGCCTCGGTGCGGTCGCTGATGGAGAAGCGCCCGCTGATCCCGTGGCAGATCGGCGCCGGCGTGACGCTGGGCGCCCTGGCGCTGGCGGTGCTGCTGCAGCTGGCCGTCCCCGGCTACCGCATCGCCGGCATCGGCCCGGGCGGCGCGCTCGGCGGCAACCTGGCCGAGGTGTCGCGGGCGATGATCTCGACCGCCGGCACCGCGTTCCTCGCGGTGTGCGCGCTGTTCATCGCGGTGATCATCGCGACGCCGCTGCGCATGCGGCAGGTGCTGGGCTGGATCGGCATCGGCGCCCGCGCCACCGGCCGCTCGCTGGCCACCGGCGGCCGCGCCGGCGGCAAGTTCGTCGCCGACGTGACCCGCGCGATCCTCCCCGAGCGCGAGCGCGACGAGTACGAGGACGATCTCGCCGACGACGGCGAGGATCCGCTGGCGGTGGCCGACGGCGAGCTGCCCGAGCCGATCATCGTCGACCGCACCGTGCCCAACGCGGCGTTCGCCGGCGACACCGAGCGGATGTCGACCGCCGCCGGCGACGCCGACGACGAGGCCGCCGGCAAGAAGAAGCGCGGCAAGAAGCGCGAGCCGCTGACCACCGAGGTCGATCTGCCGCCGATGGCCGACGCGGTGTCGCTGCCCGAGGTCGAGCCCAAGGGCGCCGGCAAGAAGAAGAAGCCGAAGATCGAGATCGTCGAGGACGTCGCGACCTCGGAGCTGCCGCTGGTGGCCGAGCCCACGCGCGTCGCGCGCGGCAGCGAGGCGCCGCCGGTCGGCGAGGCGCTCGCGGTGGTGGCGGCGGCGGCGACTGCGGCCCCGGCCGCCGGCGCGCCGCTGATCGTCGAGCCGCGCTTCAAGCACGCCGACAAGGCCGAGATGGCGGCCAAGGAGAAGGCGGCCGAGAGCGAGCGCGGCTTCGTCAAGCTCGGCGACGGCGCGTACCAGCTGCCGGCGATCGGCCTGCTCAACTACGACGCCGCCGGCCAGAACCAGATCGACAAGAGCTTCATGCTCGAGCTGTCGGCGCGCCTGACCAAGACGCTCGAGAACTACGGCGTCAAGGGCGACGTCGTCGCGATCCGGCCCGGCCCGGTGGTGACGATGTACGAGTTCGCGCCGGCGCCGGGCATCCGCGTGTCGAAGATCGCCAACCTGTCCGACGATCTCGCGATGGCGCTCGAGGCGCTGCGCGTGCGCATCGTCGCGCCGATCCCGGGCAAGGCCGCGGTCGGCATCGAGGTGCCCAACAAGACCCGCGAGAAGGTCTTCATGAAGGAGATCGTCGCCGACGACTGCTTCCGCCGCACCAAGGCCAAGCTGCCGATGGCGATCGGCAAGGACATCGAGGGCGGCCCGGCGGTCGTCGACCTGGCGCGCATGCCGCACCTGCTCGTCGCCGGCACCACCGGCTCGGGCAAGTCGGTCGCGGTCAACGCGATGATCACCAGCCTGCTCTACTCGTCGTCGCCCGAGGACGTCCGCTTCATCATGGTCGACCCCAAGATGCTGGAGCTGTCGATCTACGAGGGCATCCCGCACCTGCTCTTGCCGGTGGTGACCGACCCCAAGAAGGCCAACCTGGCGCTGCGCTGGGCGGTCGACGAGATGGAGCGCCGCTACGACCTGCTGGCCCACGCCGGCGTCCGCGACATCACGGGCTACAACGACAAGATCGGCAAGGCCCGCGCGAAGTGGGAGGCCGATCAGCTGCGCCGCGCCGCCGACGCCGCCGAGGCTGCGGTCAACGGCACGGTGCCGGTCGACGACGACCAGATCGAGCAGGTCGAGATCACCGGCGAGCACGCGCCGATGAGCGAGCCGGCGGTCCGCCTGCCCTACATCGTCGTGGTGATCGACGAGTTCGCCGACCTGATGATGTGCGCGCCCAAGGAGGTCGAGACCTCGGTGGCCCGCATCGCCCAGAAGGCGCGCGCGGCCGGCATCCACCTGATCCTGGCGACCCAGCGGCCGTCGGTCGACGTCATCACCGGCCTGATCAAGGCGAACTTCCCGTCGCGCATCGCGTTCCACGTGACGTCGAAGATCGACTCGCGCACGATCCTCGATCAGGGCGGCGCCGAGGCGCTGCTCGGCGCCGGCGACATGCTGTTCTCGGATCGCGGCGCGGCCCCGGCCCGCTTCCACGGCTGCTACGTCGACGAGGAAGAGATCCACCGCGTCGTCGCGTTCCTGAAGACCCAGGGCCGCCCGGTCTACAACCTCGACATCCTCAAGCCGCGCGACGAGGAAGGCGCCGAGGGCGAGGGCGGCGGCGGCCCGGCCGGCGGCGGCGGCAGCAACGTCGACGACGCGATGTACGACAAGGCCGTCCAGGTCGTGTGCTCGACCCGCAACGCGTCGATCTCGTGGGTGCAGCGCCAGCTGCGCATCGGCTACAACCGCGCCGCGCGCCTGGTCGAGGAGATGGAGAAGCAGGGCGTGGTGTCGCCGCCGGATCACACCAACAAGCGCGAGGTCCTGGTCGCGGCGGCGTGACGATCGTCGACGATTGTCGACGATCGATGACAACGCGGGGCGGCGGAAGCATCTTCCGCCGCGACCGAGAACCCAAGGCCGAGGGTCGTGCGTTCGTCTCAGCATCATGAAGCGAACGCTGTGCACGATGATGTGTCTCTCGGTCCTGGTCGCGGTCACCGGATGCAAGAGCAAGAAGCAAGACGACGGCGGGAAGACGGGGAGCGGGACGGGGTCGGCGATCGGGGTTGATGCGGGGGCGGGGACGGGGACGGGGACGGGATCCGGATCGGGCACGGGCACGGGCACGGGCACGGGCACGGGCACGGGCACGGGCACGGGCACGGGCACGGGCACGGGCACGGGCACGGGCACTCCTGCGACGGGGGCGATGCTGGTCGAGGGGGCGGCCTGTCCCGACGGCACCCAGCGCGTGACCGACGCGCCGATGGCGCTCGACGGCGCCAAGCTGTCCTTCAAGCGCTCGCGTGGGGGCGGTTGCCCGCAGAAGGACCGCCCCGTCTACACCGCCTACTACACCAAGACCGACCCGATGCCGGTGATGGTGTGCTTCGACGCCCGGGCCGACCTGTGCGAGAAGATGATCGTCGACGAGCCGGTCACGATCGATCTGACCGACGCGCTGAAGGCCGCAGGCGCGACCACCGCGACCTTGGCGAAGTAGCGCCTCGTCCGCCGCGAGGGTGGTCGTGCGATGATCGCGGCGTGGCGACCCTGGCCGACCTCGAGCGCGCGCTCACCGCCCTCCCCGACGACAGCTACCGCGTGGGCATGTCGCGGCAACGGCCGGCGACCGAGGCCGAGGTGGCGGCGCTCGAGGCGACGCTCGGGTGGTCGCTGCCGCCCGAGCTGCGCGCGCTGTACCTCGGGTGGGGCGCGTTGATCGTCGACGTCGCGGAGGACGTGTGGCCGCGGCCGCGCGAGCTCGACGTGCTGCCAGCGTGGCGATTCGATCCGGGCGTCGTGGTGCTCGGGCCGGGCGCCAACCTGCCGCCGGCCCTGACGATCGCCGCGGCGCGCACCGACGAGATGGTCGCGCGCGGCGAGCTGCCGTGGCTGCGCCGCACCAGCGGCCTGACGATCGTGCTGACGCCGACCGGCAGCGCGGTGGTCGAGCGCGACGGCGCGCGCGAGCCGTGGACCGACGAGCCGATCGCGATCGTCCTCGACGAGCTGCGCCGGCTGGCCGACGGCGTCGCGACGCTGCGGCTGCCGTCGCGCGCGACCGCCGATCTCGTCGCCCACGGCGCCGCGGCCGGGTGGACCGGCCCCGCCGCGAGCCGGGTGCTCGACGCGCTGGTCGCGCGACCGGCCGACGAGCTCGTGGCCGCCGCGCCGGCGCTGATCCCGGCGCTCACGGGCACGACCCACGTGATGGGCGCGCTCGACGTGATCGCGGCGGCGGGGCCCGCCGGGCTGGCCGCGGTGGCCGACGTGATCTACGCGCTCGTCGACGGCGACGACCGCGCGTACGTGCTCGAGCTGCTGGGGAAGGTCGGCGCCGCCGAGCCGCGCGCGATCGCGGCGTACCGAGCCGGCCTGGCCGACGACGACGACGACGTGGTCGAGCACGCGCTCGACGCGGTCCGCGCGATCGCGACCCACGCCGAGGCGACGGCGCTGACCGACGCGGTGGCCGCGGTCGCCAGCGACCACGCCGAGGCCGAGCGGCGCTACCAGGCCCTCGGCGTGCTGGGCCACCTCGGCGCGCCCGACTTCATCGCGCGGGTCGCGGCGGCGCTCGACGACCTCGACGGCGACGACGCGCTGGCCGAGCTGCTGGGGGAGCTCGACGACGTCGGCCCGGCCGCCGCGCCGCTGGTGCCGCGGCTGCTCGAGCGCGCGCGCGGCGTGAGCGCCGACGGCTGGGCTGGCCTCGCGGTGGTCGAGGCGCTGCTGCGGCTGGGCGCGCGCGACGCCGCGTGGATGGAGCCGCTGGCCCAGCGCTACGAGGCGCGCGGCGGCCTGTGGGCACCGCGCGCCCGCGCCGTCCTCGATCAGATCTGAGCGGTCACCGCCGGATCACACCAACAAGCGCGAGGTCCTGGTCGCGGCGGCGCGACGATCGTCGACGGTTGTCGACGATCGGTGACAACGCGGGACGGCGGACGATTCTTCCGCCTCGACGATGGACCCAAGGCCGCGGGTCGTGCGTTCGTCTCAGCATCATGAAGCGAACGCTGTGCGTGATGATGAGTCTCTCGGTCCTGGTCGCCGTCGCCGGATGCAAGAGCAAGAAGCAAGTTGACGGCGGGAAGGCGGGGAGCGGGACGGGTTCGGCGATCGCCGTGGATGCGGGGACGGGCACGGGCACGGGTACGGGCACGGGCACGGGCACGGGCACGGGCACGGGCACGGGCACGGGCACGGGCACGGGCACGGGCACCGGATCGGGGGCGACGCATCCGGCACAGGCGAAGACGGCGGTGGTCGAGGGCGCGGCATGCCCCGCGGGCATGCACAAGGTCACCGACGTGCCGATCAAGATCGACGGTGCGACGCTGTCGTTCGAGCGTGATCGCGGCGGCGGTTGCCCGCAGAAGCCGGTCTACACGGCCTTCTACGCCAAGGGCGAGCCGATGCCGGTGCTGGTGTGCGACGATCCGAGCGCCGACACCTGCGAGATGATGATCGTCGCCGAGAAGGTGACGATCGACCTGACCGACGCGCTGAAGGCCGCGGGTGCCACCACCGCGACGCTGGCGAAGTAGCGCCGCATCGAGCGATCACGGCGCGCCGCGCACGCCCAGATCGGGGCCGATCACCGCGGCGGTCGTCGCGTCGAGCCAGCGGGCGAGATCGTCGTCGTGCGACGCGACGTCGGCCGGGCGCGGCCACAGCTCGACGCCCGCGCTCGAGCTGACCGCGACGCGGTCGGCGCCGGCGGCGGCGATCAGCCCCTGCGTCGCGCCGCCGGGGCGCACCACCGCGCCGGCGCCGTCGGCGACTCGCCACTCGCGCACCTCGCCGCGCGCGTCGACGCTGAACAGCGCGGCGCCGTCGGGGCTGAGCGCGAAGGCGCGGACGTCGTCGCGGTGCCCGCGCAGCGTGCGCCGCGCGTCGGTCGCCAGGTCGACGACGTCGACGTCGCGGCCCACCGCCAGCGCGAGGCGCGCGGCGTCGATGAAGATCAGCGAGCGCGCGTCGTCGGTGCCGGCCAGCCCGCGCCCGCCGCCGGTCGTCGGAGCGACCCACGCCGGCCCGCTGGTCGGGATGCCGGCGATCCACCGCCCACCGGGACCGGCGACCAGCACGTTGAGGAACGTCGGGGCGCGGCCGAGCTCCCGCGCGGCGCCGCCCGCGAGCGGCCACGCGGCGACCGCGCCGTCGCGCGCCGCGGTGATCAGCGCGTCGCCGCCGGCGGCGATCGCGATCGCGGTCAGGGTGCCGTGGCCGACGGCGGTGGCGGCGCCGGTGGCGAGGTCGACCAGCCGCGCCCCGCCGGCGTGGCCGTCGATCCACACGGCGCGGGTGCCGTCGGTGAACACCCGCGGCATCGCGGTGCCAGGGGCGAGCGTCACCGGCAGGCCGCGCGCCGCCGGGTCGCCGAGGTCGACCGCGACGAAGCCGCGCTCGCTCGCGACGATCAGCCGGTCGTCGCCGGCGAACGCCAGCTCGGTGATCCAGCCGTCGAGCGTCGCCGTGGCCAGCCGCCGCGGCGCCGCGAGATCCCACGCCACCGCGACGCCGCCGCGCCCACCCGCGGCGAGCCGGCGCCCATCGGGCGTCGCGGCCAGCGAGACCGCACCCTCGATCGGGTCGTCGACCCGCGTCGCGGGCGCCGGCACGTCGACGAAGACCCGCGCGGTGGTGCCGCCGGCGGCGATCAGCGCGCCGTCGACCCACGCCACCTGCCGGACCGCGTGCCCGAACGCCAGCGCCGTCGACGCCAGGCCCGCGGCGGCCCACACCCGCACCTGCCCGTCGCTGCCGCCGCTGGCCAGCCGGCCGTCGCGCGACCACGCCACGCTCCACACCGTGCCCGCGTGGGCGCGCCGCACCTGGGGCGGCCCGCCATCGAGCGACCAGATCCGCACGGTGCCGTCGGCGCTGCCGGTCGCGACCCGACGGCGATCCGGCGCCAGCGCCATCGCCGACACCCACTCGTCGTGCCGCCCGAGCTCGCGGCCCACGCCGGTGGCGACGTCCCACGCCACCACCCGGCCGTCCTCGCCGGCCGAGATCAGCGTGGCGGCGTCGACGAACACCAGCCACCCGACCTCGCGGGCGTGGCCCGCCAGTCGCCGCGGCGCCGCGCCACCGCCGAGCACGATGCCGCCCGCCTCGAGGCCGACCGCCCACGCGCCGTCGGGCCCGACGGCGATCGCCGACGCCGCCCCGTCGACCCGCGCGACCTCCGCGGCCGCACCGCCGGGCCCGCCGCGGACCACGCCGTCGGCGTCGGCGCTCCACACCGCGCCACCGGCGTCGATCGCGACCTTGCGCATCGCCGCGCCGCGGGCGAGCACCGTCACCACGTCGCGGCCCAGGTCGACCTGCCGCAGCTCGCCGGCGCGATCGCCGATCACCGCGCGCGCGCCGGCCAGCGCGACCGCCGCCTCGCCCGCCGGCCCGCGGGCGACGCGGACCAGCGTGCCGTCGCGCCACGCCCACGCGCCACCGCCGCTGTCGAGCAGCACCGCGCGCGCGCCGTCGCCGGCCAGCATCGTCGCCGCGCCGTCGAGGTGGACGATGCGCCGCGCGACGCCGCGGCGGATCGCGTCCTCGGCCAGCGCCCGCGCGCGCCAGCCCGGATCGCCGCCGCGCGCGGCTTGCACCGCTTGCTTGAGCCAGGCCAGCGCCTCGGTCGGATCGCGCGCGAGCGCGCTCTCGGCCTGGCGCAGCGCGAGCTCGGCGTCGCGCGCCCGCAGCGCGGTCAGCGCGCTGGTGGCGCGGTCGCGCTCGTGGGTGATGCCGCCGATGCTGATCGCCGCGGTCACGATCAGCGCCGCCGTGAGCACGACCGCCACCGCGACCGCGTGGCGGTGCCGCGCCAGCCAGCGGCGCACCGTCTCGCGGGTGCTGTAGTGATGCGCGCTGACCAGCTGGCCGGTCAGGAACGCGCGCAGATCGGCGGTGAGCTCGTGCGCCGTGCGGTAGCGATCGCGCGGCGCCGGCGCCATCGCGCGCGCGACCACCGCGGCGAGGTCGCGCGGCACGCCCGGCGTGATCGAGGCCAGGGGCGGCGGCGGGCCGGCCGCGACCGCGCGCAGCACCGCGTCCCGATCGCCCTGGTACGGCGCGTGCCCGGCCAGCAGGTGGTAGAGGATCGCGCCCAGCGCGTACACGTCGGCGCGCTCGTCGACCGGCTCACCGCGCGCCTGCTCGGGGGGCATGAACGCCGGCGTGCCGATCACCGCGCCGACGGTGGTGAGCGCGCCGTCGCCGTCGACCGGGCCGTCGCCGTCGCCGTCGGGGGCGTCGAGCTGCTTGGCGACGCCCCAGTCGATCACGACGGTCTCGCCGAACCGCCCCACCATCACGTTGTGCGGCTTGAGGTCACGGTGGATCACCCGCTGCTCGTGCGCGAACGCCAGCGCCTCGGCGGCGGCCACCACGTGCGGCAACAACCCCAGCCGCGCGTCGAGCGTGCCGGCCTCGGCGATCGCCTGATCCAGCGGGCGCCCCGCGATCAGCGGCATCGCGTAGAACGGCTCGCCGGTCGGCCAGCGCCCGGCCTCGAGCACGCTGACGATCGACGGGTGCTGCAGGCGCGCGCTCAGGCGCGCCTCGCGCGCGAAGCGCCGGCGCAGGTGCGGCAGGTCGGCGCGCAGCTCCTTGAGCGCCACGGCGCGATCGAGCCGCGCGTCGCGGGCGGCGCTGATCCGCCCCATCCCGCCGCGCGCGATCTCGCGGCGCTCGAGGTAGCGCTCCGCCTCGACCACCGCCAGCGGCTCGCCCTCGACGCTGGCCGGCGCCGGCGCCCGCGCCACCTCGCGCACGAACGAGTCGATCGTCGTCGCCTCGACCGTCACCGCCTGCGGGTCGACGCGCGGCGACGGCCCGGTCGACACGTCGTGCGGTCCGGTCGACCGCTCAGCCTCGTCCGCCATCGCGCCGGGAGTCTAGCGCGACCGCCGTCGGCGGCGCCCGCCCCTCAGCGCCAGCCGCCCTCGATCCACACGTAGTGGTCGCCCTGCAGCGACCAGCTGCCGCCGTACCAGGTCAGGCCGGCCTTCTGCCGCTCCCAGTGCCCGGCGGTCCACACGTAGTCGCCGTCGCGCCACGCGTGGTGGCCGGCGACCCACACGTAGCCGGCGCGCGGCGGCTGCGCAGCCTCGACCACCGGCGGCGGCGGCGGCGCGCTCGGGAACGCCGGCACGTCGATCCACACGTCGGCCTGCCACTCCCAGCGATCGCCGCGCTGCTGCCACTCGCCGCGGCGCCAGCGCTTGCCGTTGCGGTGCTTGTCCCAGTGGCCGCGGACCCAGGTCCACTGACCGCCGCGCCAGTCCCAGTGGCCCTCGATCCACACCCGCCCGCGGCGCGGGCGGCCGGCGTTCTCGACGCGCAGCGGCGGCGGCGCGGAGGTCGGATAGGTCGCGACCACCACCGGCGCCGGCGGCTGCACGACGACCGGCGGGCGCACGACCACCGGCGGCGGCGCCGGTTGCACCACGACGACCGGGGGCTTCACGACGACCACCGGCGGCCGCACGACGACCACCGGCGGGCGCTTGCCGTGGCCGCGGCCACGACCGCGATCGCGGTCGCGATCGGCGGCGGCCAGCGACGTGGCGGCGATCACCATCGCGAGGGACAGGAAGAGGGTGCGGTGCAGACGAGCTCGCATGGGTGCTCCTTGGGCCACCAGGGTGGCATGACCTCGACGTGGACGGCCGGGCTGGCGCGAAGATTCATCCGCGCGTCACGGGCAACGACCCGTGACGATGCCGATGGTTAGACGCCGGCGCGGCGGATATCCTCGCGCGATGCGCGCCGCCCCGGGGACGCTCGCGACCGCGCGCCTGGTGCTGCGCACGCCGCGCCCGGGCGACGCCGACGCGATCTTCGCGTCGTACGCCAGCGATCCGGAGGCGACGCGCTACATGGGCTGGCCGCGTCACGCGGCGGTGACCGCGAGTCACGCGTACGTCGCGCTGGCGCTCGCCGAGTGGGACACCCATGGCTGCGGCACCTACTTGATCGAGCGCGACGGCCAGCTGATCGGCTCGACCGGCTTGCACCTGCTGGGGCCGGTGGGCGCCGCGACCGGCTACATCTTGACGCCGGCGGCCTGGGGCCACGGCTACGCCACCGAGGCCTGCCGCGCGATGCTCGCGCTCGGCCGCGACCTCGGCGTCCCGCGGATCGAGGCGACCTGTCACACCGCCCACCGCGCGTCGGCGCGCGTCCTCGAGAAGGCCGGCCTGGTCCGCGAGGGCGTCCGCCGCGCCGACACGGTGTTCCCGCAGCTGGGCGCGCAGCTCCAGGACGTGCTGGTCTACGCGTGGTCGGGCTGACGCCGCGCGCCCGCGAACTCGAGCACGCGCCGCTGTAAGCAGCTCTCAGGTCGGCCTCGACCCGGCGCCGGTGGCCCGATGCTAAGCGAGGCCCATGCGATCCTCGTGCTGGGCGCTCGTGGTCCTCGGATGTCTGGCTTGCAGCGGCGGCGGCGACAGCCCGCAGACGCCCGACGGCGCGGTCGACGCGCCGATCGTCACCATCGACGCCGCGCCCGACGCCCCCGCCGCGCTGGGCGACATCCTCGACGAGCTGCGCCAGATCCCCGGCCTGCAGGTCACCGAGCAGTCGACGATGATCGCCGGCTACCGCTTCTTCACGATGACCTACGACCAGCCGGTGGACCACGCCAACCCCGGCGGCCAGCGGTTCCAGCAGCGGCTGACGCTGCTCCACCACGACTACGCGGCGCCGATGGTGGTCTACAACAGCGGCTACTTCGTCTCGCAGCGCGGCGGCCGCAGCGAGATCACGCGGCTGCTCGTCGCGAACCAGCTGTCGATGGAGTACCGCTACTTCTCGCCGTCGCGGCCCGAGCCCGCCGACTGGACCAAGCTCGACATCCAGCAGGCCGCCAGCGATCAGCACCGCATCACGCAGGCGCTGAAGGCCCGGCTGTACCAGGGCAAGTGGCTCACCACCGGCGCCAGCAAGGGCGGCATGACGTCGCTGTTCCACCGCCGGTTCTTCCCCGACGACGTCGACGCCACCGTCGCGTACGTCGCGCCGATCGACTACCCCGAGGACGCGGTCCAGTCGCCGACCAACCGCTACATCACGTTCCTCGACAACGTCGGCACCGATCCCGGCTGCCGGCAGCAGCTGAAGGACTTCCAGAACCTCGTGCTGGCGCGGCGCGACGCGATGAAGGCGCGGATGCGGGCGGTCGCGACGTTCACCGACATCCTCGGCGAGGACCGCGCGCTCGAGTTCGCCGTCGAGGAGCTGCCGTTCATCTTCTGGCAGTACGGCGACCAGGGCAACTGCGCCAACATCCCCGACGCCACCGCGTCGGACGCGCTGGTGTTCCAGTTCTTCGACGACACGATCAGCGTCGCGTCGTACGGCGACGCCGACCTCACCGACTTCCTGCCCTACTACCACCAGTCGGCGACCCAGCTCGGCTACCCGATCTCCGACGAGAGCTACCTGATCGGCCTGCAGTTCCCCGGCCAGGACACCGCGCGGGCGTACATCCCGGCGTCGATCCCGGTGCCGGCCTACGACGACGGCGTCGCGATGCACGACATCCAGGACTGGCTGGCGGCCAGCGGCGAGCGGGTGATGCTGATCTACGGCCAGAACGATCCGTGGTCGGCCGGCGCGGTCAGCCTCGGCAACGCCACCGACTCGTTCAAGTACATCTCGCCGGGCGGCAACCACGGCTCGGCGATCGCCACGCTCAACGGCAACGACCAGTCGGCCGCGGTCGCCGCCGTGCGGCGCTGGGCCGGCGTCAGCGCCAAGCGCTTCGCGCCGCTCGATCCGACCGAGCGCACGGCCGAGCAGGACGAGCTCGAGTTCAAGCGCCTGCACCGCCTGCGCTGAGCCCGCATCGACCGCGCGGCGACCGCGGCGACCGCGTGGCGGAGCGATCTCGGCCGCGCCGCGCGCGCCGCGGAGCGCGCGCAATCTGCTAGCGTGCGCCCGTGCCCGCGCCGGACTTCGTCGACCTCGATCACGATCGCTTCCACAAGGTGGACCGCAACATCTTCGTCCGCCGCGTGGTGGCCGACTGCATGAGCCACGGCTGCACGATGGTCGCCGACGAGGGCGCGCCCCTGCGAAACCCGCGGCCGCTGCTCGAGGCGTGCTGCCAGTACGGCGCCGACACCGACCTCACCGAGCGCGACGCGATCCTCGGCCACGCCGAGCAGCTGCGCGGCCTGCTGACGCCCGCCGCGGCCGCCGCGCCGTGGTTCACGACCGAGGTGCAGGAGGACCCCGACTACCCGTCGGGCCGCCACGTCCGCACCGCGACCTTCACCCGCGCCGACGGCGTCACCGGCTGCGTGTTCCTGGCCCACGATCGCCGCGGCTGCGCGATCCACCGCGCCGCGCTCGAGGGTGGCTGGGACTTCCACCAGGTCAAGCCGCACATCTGCCGGCTGTTCCCGATGAGCTACGAGGAAGACGCGATCGTCATCTCGGACGACTACGAGGACTACGACTGCGCCGACGCGGCGGGCGCGCCGACCTTGTACCGCGTGGCGCGCGACACGCTGGCCGCGGTGTTCGGCGAGCCGCTGGTCGCCGCGCTCGATCGCGTCGAGGCCACGGTGCCGCCGCCCGGGCTGGTGCCGCTGGGTCGACGGTCGTAGACGCTGGCCGGCCCCGGGCGTATCGTCGAACCATGCGACCTGCGCGCGTGGCGACGATGCTGGTGGCGGCGGCCGTGGCCGCGGGCTGTGGCGGGGGCGGCGGGGACGGCGGGGTCGACGCGCTGCCGGTCGACGCGGTCGACGCGCCGATCGACGCGCCGCCGGGGCCGACCGCGGCCGACCTGTTCGACGAGTCGCAGATCCGCACGCTCGACCTGACCGTCGCCGCCGCCGACTGGGACTGGCTCAACGCCAACCCGCTGCTCGAGCAGTACGTGCCGGCCGACCTGACCTGGAACGGCGTCACCGTCGCGCGGCTGGGCGTGCGCTACAAGGGCTCGGTCGGCAGCCTGCGGCTGTGCTTCGACGCGCAGGGCAACCGCCGCTGCCCCAAGCTGTCGATGAAGCTCGACTTCGACGAGTACGTCGCCGACCAGCGGTTCGTCGGGCTCGAGCACCTCAACCTGCACGCGATGATGCGGGACGCGTCCGAGATGAAGGAGCGCATCGTCTACGGCCTCTACCGCGCGGCCGGCGTCGCCGCGCCGCGGGCGGCCCACGCGCGGGTGCGGGTCAACGGCGCCGACCTCGGGCTGTTCGTGCTGGTCGAGGCGATCGATCGCGAGTTCGTGCAGGACCACTTCCGCGCGATCGACGGCAGCGGCGGCGGCAACCTCTACAAGGAGGTGTGGCCCGAGCACGCGATGGCGGCGCCGTACGTCGCCGCGCTCGAGACCAACGCCACCGCCCCCAACGTCGATCGCATGGTGCGGTTCGCGGCGGCGCTGGCCGCGGCGACGCCGGCGACGTTCCGCGCGACGGCGACGACCTGGCTCGACCTGCCGAACCTGGTGAGCTTCCTCGCGGTCGATCGGCTGGTCGACAACTGGGACGGCTTCGTCGGCTGGTACTGCGCGAGCGCGACCGGCGGCACCTGCGCCAACCACAACTTCTACTGGTACGAGGAGCCGGGCCGCGATCGGCTGTGGCTGGTGCCGTGGGACGTCGACAACACGATGCAGGTGCCGAGCCCGATCCGCACCAGCTACGGCATGCCCGACTGGAACGCGTCGCCCACCGACTGCACGCGCCGGTCGATCTTCCTCGGCTACTACGGGCGCCCGCCGGCCTGCGACCACCTGACCGCGTTGATGGCGCAGGTGCTGTGGAGCGACTACCAGGCGCGCACCGCCGAGCTCTTGGCCGGGCCGGCCGGCCCCGGCGTGCTCGAGGCGCAGATCGACGCGCTGGCGGCGCAGCTGGCGCCCGAGGTGGCGACCGACGGCTTCGGCCCGTCGATGACCGACTGGCAGGCGGCGGTGGCCAAGCTGCGCCGCGACGTGACGACGCTGCGGGCGCGGGTCGCGCCGTAGCGCCGCACGCCGGGCCGTTTGACGCGGTGGCCGGCGTCGCGCACAGTCGCGGCGTGGCGCGACTTCGCATCGGCGTGTTCGGCGCAGGCTCGATCGGCTGTTACGTCGGCGGGCGCATCCTGGCCGCCGACGCGGCCGACGTGGTGCTGGTGGGGCGGCCGCGGCTGCGCGACCAGCTGGCCAAGCACGGCCTCGTGGTCCAGGACTTCACCGGGCCGCGCGCCGAGGTGCCGACCGCGCGGCTCCAGGTCGCGACCGCCAGCGGCGCGCTGGCCGAGTGCCACGTCGTGCTGGTGTGCGTGAAGAGCCAGCACACCGAGGACGCGGCCCGCGAGCTGGCCGGCGTGCTCCGGCCCGACGCGGTCGTGGTCAGCCTGCAGAACGGCGTCCGGAATCCGGACACGCTGCGGGCGCACCTGGGCGAGCGCAAGGTGCTGGCGTCGATCGTCACCTGGAACGTGATCGCGGTCGACGGCGTCTACCGCCGCGCCACCAGCGGGCCGCTGATCATCGAGCGCGCGCCGGCGGCGCTGGTCGAGGCGTTCGAGGTCGGCGGCATCGAGGTGGTCCAGCGCGACGACCTCGGCCCCGAGCAGTGGACCAAGCTCCTGGTCAACCTCAACAACGCGGTCAGCGCGCTGTCCGACGTGTCGACCGCGACGCTGCTCCTGTCGCCCGGCTACCGGCGGGTGATCGCGGCGCTGGTCGAGGAGGGGCTGGCGGTGGTGCGCGCGAGCGGCGTGCGGCCGGCGCGGTGGAACGGCGTGCCGCTCGGGCTGATGCCGAAGATCCTGCGCATGCCGACGGCGATCGTGAAGCTGGTGACCGGCGCCCAGCTCAAGGTCGACCCCGCGGCGCGATCGTCGATGTGGCAGGACCTCGACGCGCGGCGGCCGACCGAGGTCGACTACCTGAACGGCGAGATCGTCCGGGTCGCGGCGCGCGCCGGCGTGAAGGCGCCGCTCAACGCGCGGGTGGTCGAGTTGATCCGCGCCGCCGAGGCCGCCGGCGTCGGCTCGCCGAAGCTGTCGGCCGACGCGCTGTGGCAGCAGCTGACCGCGTAGGCGCTACTCGGCGCGCGCGTCGTACTGCATCGCGCCGAAGACGTTGCCGCCGGGCTCCTGGAAGAACATCAGCGTGCCGACGCCCGCGATCACCGAGCGCGGCAGGACGACCTTGCCGCCGTTGGCGAGCACCGCACGCTCGGTGGCGTCGATCGACGCGACCGCGATCGTGCACTCGAAGCCCAGCGTGCGCTCGCCGGCGATCAGCTCGCGCCGACCTTGCAGCGCGCCGCGGACGCCCGCGCCCTCGATCTGGTAGAAGCCGGGCGGCCCCCACGCGGTGACGGTCCATCCGAACACCTGCTCGTAGAACGTCTTGGAGCGGGCCACGTCGTCGCTGTTGATCGCGAAGTGTGCGAGCGGGTTGGGCATGGGTCGACGGTAGCGCCGACCGCCCGTGGCGTGCTTGCGCTATCCTGCCGTTCGTTGTCGAAATCACGCCAACGCCTCCCCGACGGCTCGGTCGTGGTGCGGACGTTCCCGGTGACGTTCCTGCACGATTTCACCCAGGCTCGCTGCGACCGCGCCTGGCACACGCTGACCTACGCGACCCGCGGCCACCTCGAGGTCATCACCGACGACGCGCGGCGCCTGGTGCCGGTCGATCACGCGGTGTGGTTGCCGGCCGGCACGCGCCACACCGCGGTGATGCGCGCGCCGGTGGCGATGCGCTCGCTGTTCATCGCGGCGGGCGCGTGGCGGCGGCCGGGGGACCGCGTCCGCACGCTCGCCGTGGCGCCGCTCTTGCGCGAGCTGATCGTGCACGTCGCGCGGCTCGGCGCGCTCGATCGGCGCGTGCCCACGCAGGCGCGGCTGGCCGGCGTGCTGCTCGATCTGCTGGACGCCGCGGACGACGTGCCGCTCGCGCTGCCGACGCCGCGCGACCCGCGGGCCCGACGGTTCGCGGAGCTGGTGACCGGCCGGCCCGACGATCGCCGATCGATCGCGGCGCTCGCGCGGGCCGCCGGCGCCAGCCTACGCACGCTCGAGCGGAGCTTCCTGGCCGACACCGGCGTGGCGGTCGGCGAGTGGCGCCGGCGCGTGCGGCTGTTCCACGCGCACCGCCTGCTGCAGGCAGGCCAGCCGGTGACCGCGGTCGCGCTCGAGGTCGGCTACGCCACGACCAGCGCGTTCTCGCACGCCTACGCGCGGCAGTTCGGCGTCCCGCCGAGCCAGCGGCGGCGGGCGATCAGCGGGTGAGCGCGGTCGGCGGCGGCGGGATGGCCGCGGGCGCTGCGTCCACCCGCGTCGCGGTTCGCCAGTCGTCGTAGCCGGCCTGCGCGAGCGCGCGCCGCGCGAGGGCGACGTCGCGGGGGCGCGCGCCCAGCGTCGCGTCGATCACGATGTCGAGGTCGTTGGCGTCGAGCCGCGGGTCGGCGTGGCGCTCGGCGAGCCAGGTCGCCAACCCGCGCCAGGCGCGGTCGCCCTCGACGAGCGGGAGGTGCGCGGGGAACGCGCCGTCGAAGTCGGCGCCGACGCCGGCCGCGGTGACCGTGACCCGCAGCGGGCCGGGGCGATCGATCTCGGCGGCGCGCGACGCGACCAGGGTCGGCCACGTGAAGCCGGCACCGTCGGCGATCTCGAGCGCGCGGACGATGTCGCGGTACGCGACGCCGTCGCGCGCGACCACGCGGTAGTCACGGCGGCCCTCGAAGATCGGCTCGGCCCGCCGCGCGGCGAACCAACGCTGCAGCTCGTCCCAGCCGCGGTCGTCGCGCGCGACCGTGAGCGGCGCGAGGCGCTGCCGCCCCCACTCGTACTCGTAGACCGCCGCGCGCACGCTCGTCGGCGCGATCACGATCTCGATCCGGCGGTCGCACTCGCAGATCATCTGCCCGCGAACCGCCGGCTCGCACGGCCGGAACAGCCACCCGCGCACCGCGAACGCGCCGTGCTGCTGGAACCGGAACGACCGGATGTCGGGCGGCGCCGCGTGGGCGTCGACGCCGAGCGTGATCCACGCGGCGAGCGCCGCGGGGACGACGAAGCCGAGCGTCGCGACGAGCCGATGGCCGATGCCCATGGCCGATCGACACGCGCGCCCGGGCGCGGTTGCTTGACCCGCGCGCCGAAGTGCGCGAAGCCGATGGCATGCAAGCGAGCGTGCGTGTGGCAGCGGCGATCGTGGTGGCGAGCGTCGTCGGGAGCGCGTGCGGCAAACCCGACGAGCGGCCGGCGGCGGCGGGGAGCGCGGCGGCCGCGGCGGGCCTGGGCTCGGTCGACGACGTCGCGCGCGCGATCGACGAGGCGCGCGCGCTCGGCGCGACGACGTGGCCGGGCGCGCAGGTCGGCGGCGTGCGCGTGGGGCCGGCGGTGCCGCGGCGCGCGGGCATCAGCCCGGGCCTGCGGCGCAACGTGTACACGGCGCGCGTGTCGTTCGAGGCGGCGACGCCTGACGCCGCGCCGGCCGGGTCGATCGACTGCAACCCGCGGTGCACCGTCGTGCCGCCGGGGACGATCCGCCGTCCGGTCGCGCCGCCGTTCCCGTGCGGGTTCGTCGACGCGCTGGCCGCGGCGCGCCGCGCCGGGCTGACCGCGACGCAGCCGCTGATCACCTACGGCTACTGGAGCGAGCAGGGGCGCACGGGCTGGACGTTCCAGGCCAGCGCGGGCGCGGCGATCATCGAGGTCGGCGCCGGCTGCGCGGTGATGCAGTAAGGCGTCGCTACATCGCGACGCCGCCCCAGCGTTCGTCCAGCCAACGGTCGTAGCCTGCGCGTTCGAGCGTGCGCTTGACGCGGGCGACGTCGCGGGGCGACGTGCCGAACGCGACGTCGAGCTCGACGCGGAGGTCGAGACCATCGAGCCGCGGGTCGGCGCGGCGATCGGCGAGCCAGGTCGCGAGCACGTGCCAGGCGCGCTCACCGCGGACCGGCGGCAGGTGCGCGGGGTGCGGGGCGAAGAAGTCGGCGCCGACGCCGGCCGGCGTGACGGTGACACGCAGCGGGCCGGGGCGATCGACCTCGGCGGCGCGCGACGAGACCAGCCGCGGCGCGGTGAGGCCGGCCTGGTCGGCGAGCTCGAGCACGCGGATGATGTCGCGGTACGGCACGCCCGGTCGAGCGACCAGGTTGAAGTCGACGCGGTTGTCGTAGAGCGGATGCGCACGCTGCAGCGCGAACCAATGGCGGAGCGCGTTCCACGCGTCGCTGGTGCGGGGCACGACGAACCGCGGCTCATCAACGCCGCCGAAGATCGCGCCACCAACGCGATCGGTCGCGACCTCAACCTCGAGCTTCACGGGGCAGTCGCAGATGATGTCGTAGCGTGACTGCGGCTCGCAGTGCCGATACAGCGCCCCGGCATGGACCGGGTACGCGCCGTACTGCTGGAACCGCAGCGGGCGGATGTCGGGCGGCGCGGCGTGGGCGTCGACGCCGAGCGTGATCCACACTGCCAGCGCGGCAGGGACGACGAAGCCGAGCGTCGCGACGAGCCGATGGCCGAGCCCCATGGCGGCGAGACACAGCGGGAGCGCGCGGGTTGCCAGCGGGTTGTCCGAAACGACCGACGGCCCGCGCGGCAGAGCCGGCGAGCCGTCGAAGCGTACCGATCCGCGGTGGATCAGATCAGAGCGTGCAGCCGAGGCTGGTCGCGGTGGTCTTGAGACCCTCGGTCGCGGTCTTGCAGCCGGGGCCGGCCGCGGCCTGGGCGGCCTTGCGGGTGGCCTCGTCCATCGACGCCCACGACGCGAACTGCGCCTTCTGCGCGTCGGCCGCGGTCTTCATGCCGTCGAGCGCCGGGCCGAGCTTGTCGCACTTCGAGAGCTTCTCGAAGGTCGCGACGTACTCGTCGCACTCGGGGACGCCCGACGAGCCAGCGGCGGCCGGGGCGGCAGCCGGGTCAGCAGCGGCCGGGGCGGCGGTGCCAGCGGCGGGCGCCGCGGCCGGGTCAGCAGCGGCCGGAGCGGCGGTGCCAGCGGCCGGAGCGGCGGTGCCAGCGGCCGGAGCGGCGGCGGTGCCAGCGGCGGGCTTCGCGGTCTCGGTGGTCGGAGCGGCCTTGTTCTCGTCCTTCTTCTTGCAGCCAGTGGCCGAGAGGGTGAGGGCGAGGGCGAGAGCGGTACCAACGGTCATGAGCTTCTTCATGCGCGCAACACTACGGACGTCCGTCCCGGGGCGCCAACAATATCTTGTAATTTCATAGTCTTGAAGCCGTGATGGTTGTCGTCAATCGATGCGATCTTGTCATCGGTCGATGACGAGGGCGACTCAAGGCAGAAAGCCCAGTCGCCACAACTGGTTACGCCCCCGGAAAGTGTCCCTTTTCGAGACACAGCATGGCAAAATACGGCAATAGATCCGACTGGTTGGAGGGTAGGATCCTGTCCCCTACCAGAATCTGCCCTCGGCGAGCCAGACGTCGCCGGCGTAGTCGGCGAGGGAGGCGAGGTAGCCGTCGCCGTCGGGCATGTAGTCGATGGCGAGGACGGAGTTGGTGGCGGCGGTCCAGAGGATGCGCGGCGGCGCGCTGCCGTCGAGGGTGAGCTCGACGACCTCCTGGAAGCCGCGGACGGCGACGAGGTGGCGGCCGTCGGGCGAGAAGCGGGGGCCGAGCCAGGCGGCGCGGCCGACGTTTGGGATGGGCGTGGGCGGCGTGCCGGCGAGGGTGGTGACGAGGATGGCGCGGGCGCCGTCGGCGTCGGGCGCGTCGAGGAAGGCGACGCGATCGTCGACGGGCGAGGTGGCGGGCTGGCCGCCGTCGGCGAGGTGGCGCACGCCGCCGCCGTTGGCGGGGATGGCGTAGACGCCGGAGCGGCCGGCGACGGTGCGACCGAAGACGACGGTGCGATCGTCGTGCGAGAAGGTGGGCGCGGCGTCGGAGGGCTCGCGGGTCAGCTGGGTGGGCGCGCCGCCGCCGAGCGGCACCAGCGCGAGGCCGCCGCGACCGCCGGCGGCGGCGTAGACCAGCGTGCGGCCGTCGTGGCTGGCGCGCGCGGCGACCGCGCCGGTCGGCGTGACCGCGCGCGGCGTGCCGCCGGCGGTGTCGAAGGCCCAGCCCTGATCGTCGCCGAGCCGGTTGGAGGTGACGATGATCGTGCGCGCGTCGATCGGCGCGGGGTAGACGTCCTGCCACTCGCCGCGCGACAGCACCGTCGGCGGCGCGCCGGGCCGGATGCGGGCGACGTACTGCCGCTCCATGCACGTCGAGAACACCAGCCGCGTGCCGTCGCGCGCGACGTCGACGCCGGCCTGCGGTGACAGCCCGCCCGGCACCACCGCGACGGTGCCGCCGCCGAACCGCCGCCACAGGAGCTGGTTGCCGGTCGAGGCGCCCTTGCGCGTGACGTAGTAGCTGTGCGGCGTCGCGGCGGCGGCCAGCCCGCCCTCGTAGTCGGTGCGCGCCTCCTCGACGATCCGCAGCCGGCCGTCGCGATCGAGCTCGCCGAGCGCGGTCTCGTCGACGTCCGACGCGGTCCACCACAAGACCGCGACGCCGTCGCCGTCGACGGCGGCCAGGTGGTACGCGCGACCGCCGGCCGGCAGGTGGCCCAGCTCGACCTCGCGCGCGACCCGCAGATCGGGGCCCAGCTCCCAGCGCAGGATCCGCCCGCCGGGATCGCCGACGATCAGCGCGCCGTCCTTGCTCCACGTCGGGTAGCCGCTGATCGCGCCCAGCGTCACCGGCTGCGCGTCGCTGCCCAGCGTCAACGCCATCACCGTGCGCCGCGACGGCGTCTCGTGGACGAACGCGACCCGCTGGCCGTCGGGCGCCAGCGCCGCGGCGTAGTCCCAGCCCGGCTGGTGCGTCAGGCGGGTGCGGCCGGTGCCGTCGAGCGCCATCGCGAACAGCTCGTAGTCGCCGTCGACGACGCCGTCGAAGATCACCCGCTGGCCGTCGGGGGTGAGCCGCGGGTACTCCTCGCAGCCGTCGTCGAGCGTGAGCCGGCGGCTGTCGGTCACGACCATCGGCGGCGCGGCGGCCGGCCCGCGGGTCATGGCCCACGCCGCGCCCGCGCCGCCGACCAGCGCCACCGCCGCCGCCGCGATCAGGTAGCGCCGCCGCACCGGCCGGGCCGCCGAGCGCAGCGCCGCCGCGAACGCCGCCATGTCCGGGTAGCGCTCCTCGGGCGCCTTGGCCAGCGCGCGCAGGATGACCTTGTCGACCCGCGCCGGGATCCGCCGCGCCGGCACGATCTTCGACGGCGGCACCGGCGCGTCGATGCGGATCGCCGCCATCGTCGCCACCGCGCTGTCGCGATCGAACGGCCGGCGGCCGGCGAGCAGCTCGTAGGCGACGACCGCGAGCGCGAACACCTCGCTGCGCGGATCGGCCTGGCCGTCGTAGCACTCGGGCGCCATGTACGCCGGCGTGCCGACCATGTGGCCGGCCTGGGTCAGGTCGCTCGACAGCGCCGCGCGGGCGGTCGGCGTCGAGCTCGCCGGCAGCAGCGTCTCGGCGAGGCTGGCGGCGGCCAGCTGGCTCTCGTCGACGGGCGCCGCCGATGCAGGCGGGGCGCCGAGATCGGCCCGCAGCTTGGCCAGCCCGAAGTCGAGCACCTTCACCTGCCCCTCGGCGGTGACCATCAGGTTGTCCGACTTGACGTCGCGGTGCAGGATGCCGAGCCGGTGCGCGGCGGCCAGCGCGTCGGCGACCGCCGCGGTCAGCTCGATCGCGCGCCGCCACGGCACGCCGCGTCGCGCCAGCGCCGAGCACGGCTCGCCGATCACCAGCTCCATCACCAGGAACGCCCGCCCCTCGTCGGACGCGATGTCGTACAGCGTGACGATGCCGGGGTGGTTGAGCGCGCTCGCCGCCTGGGCCTCGCGCAACAGCCGGGTCTGCCAGTCGGGGTCGCCCTCGACCTCCCGCGGCAACATCTTCAGCGCGACCTCGCGGCCCAGCCGCTGGTCGACCGCGCGGTAGACCTCGCCCATCGCGCCGCGCCCCAGCGGCGCGATGATGCGGTAGTGCGAGAGCTGGCTGAGCGGCACCCGGCGCGAGTGTACTGTGCGCGCCGTCGAAACTTCCCGACCGGCCGCGCCGCGGTGGTAGTTTTTCGGACATGGGGGCGACGATCGACGCGCTGACCGCCGACGACCTGCCGGCGGCGCGCGCGGTGCTGGCCGACGCCTGTCGCTTCGATCGCGCCGCCGACGTCGCCGAGGAGAAGCTGTTCGGCGCCTCGCCGCGCGGGCAGCCGCTGGCGCTGGCGGCGCGGGTCGACGGCGCGCTGGTCGGGGTCGCCGCCGCGAGCTGCGATCGGGTCCGCGTGCTGGCGGTCGCGCCGGCCGCCCGCGGCCGCGGCGTCGGCTCGGCGCTCTTGACCGCGTGCGAGCAGCACGTCTGGGCCGGCGCCCACCGCCGGGTCCGCGTCCTCGACGAGCCGGGCAACTACCTGGCGCCCGGCATCGACGTCGACAACGTCGACACGATCGCGTGGCTGGGGCGCCGCGGCTACGTGCGGCGCGACGAGCACGAGAACCTGGTCGTCGACCTGCGCGACAACCCGCGGGTCAGCGCCGCCCGCGCCGCCGAGCTGGCCGACGCCTGCGCCGCGCGCGGCTACGCGATCCGCCGGGCCCAGCTCGACGAGCTCGACGCGATCTCGGCCCACGTGTCGATCGGCTTCGGCGGCGCGTGGCCGTTCGAGATCGAGCGCGCCGCGACCCGCACGCCGTGCGGGCTGTTCGTCGCCGAGCGCGACGGCCGGGTCGCCGCGTTCGCGGCCCACGACGGCAACAACCGCGGGCTCGGCTGGTTCGGCCCCGCCGGCACCTGGCCCGAGCACCGCGGCCAGGGCCTGGGCGAGGCGCTGTTGATCGCGTGCCTGGTCGACGTCGCCGCGGTCCACGCCCGCTCGGAGATCGCCTGGATCGGCCCGCGCGAGTTCTACACGCGCGCGCTCGGACCGCTCGGCACGCGCAAGTTCGCGGTGCTCACCCGCGAGACCCCGCACCGACGCGCGACGCTGCCGCCGGCGATGCGCTGACGCCGGCGCGTCGGCAACTTGCCCCGCTGCGCGCCGCGGTGCACGGTGGCCGCATGACGCGAGCGATGCTCCTGTGCGCCGGCTACGGCACGCGCCTCGGCGCGCTGTCGGATCAGCGGCCCAAGCCGATGCTGCCGGTGTGCGACCTGCCGATCCTGCGCTTCGGCATCGCGCAGCTGGTGGCCCACGACATCCGCGACCTGGTCATCAACGTCCACCACCGGGGCGACGTGATCGAGCGCGAGCTGGGCGACGGCGCCGCGCTCGGCGCGCGCATCCGCTACAGCTACGAGGACGTCATCCTCGGCACCGGCGGCGGCCTCAAGCACGCCCTGCCCCTGCTCGATCCTGACGGCACCGACGCGCCGTTCGTGTCGATGAACGGCAAGCTGATCTTCGACGTCGATCTCGGCGCGCTGCTCGCCGCGTTCGCGCGCGATCGCGACGCGCTCGGCATGATGGTCGTGCGCCGCGTGCCCGACGCGGTGGCGTGGGGCGCGGTCGACGTCCGCCCCGACGGCGCGCACCTGCGCGTGCGCGACGTGCTCGCCGACGGCCAGCACATGTTCTGCGGCGTCCACGTCACGCGGCCCAGCGTCGTGGCGCGGCTGCCCGACGGCGAGGCCTGCATGATCCGCCAGGGCTACCTGCCGTGGCTCAAGGCCGGCGCGCCGGTCGCCGCGTTCGAGCACGAGCGCGGCTACTTCGCCGAGCACTCGACGCCGGCCCGCTACCTCGAGAGCAACTGGGCGCTGCTCGACGGCGCGCCGCTGCGCCACCCGCCGGGCCCGCTGGTCGGCGTCGACCCGGCCGCGATCGTCGAGCCCGGCGCCGAGGTCCGCGCGCCGGTGCGCATCGCCGCCGGCGCCCGCGTCGCCGCTGGTGCGGTGGTCGGTCCGCACGCCGTCGTCGGCGCCGGCGCGACCGTCGCTGCCGACGCGCGCCTGGTGCGCACCGTGGTGTGGAGCGGGGCGACGGCGGCCGGCGCCCACACCGACGCCATCGTCACCCCCGGCGGCGTCGTCGCCGCCGACACCTGACGCTGTGGAAGATCGGTCGCGATCGCCGGAAGCCTGACGGCGGCCCCACGCGACGCCGCACAGTTAGCCGATTGTCAGCGCCGGTACGCACCGTGCAACCAGCGATGCCGTGCGCCGGCTCGCGTCCCTGATCGCCCTCGGGCTGTGCGGGCTCCTCGCCCCGGCGGCGGCCCGCGCCGACCGGCCGGCCACGGTCGCGATGGGCATCGGCGCCAGCGTCGAGTCCACCCCGCTGGGCGTGCGCGCGGTCGCCACGCCGATCAGCCTGGACGCCGGCGCCGCGCTGGCCGCCCCGCTGTGGTGGCACGTCACCGCCAGCTTCGGCTCCGCGACCCTCGCCGACCACCAGGGCGACGGCCACCTGTTCGGCCTGCGCACCGGCCCGCGCCTCGAGCGCTGCTGGGACGGCACCACCTGCCTGGGCGCCGGCCTCGAGCTCGGCTGGGGCCACGCCCGCTGGGCCGCCATGGACGCCACCTCGACCGTCACCCGCGACGGCCTCGACCTCGGCGCGACGCTCCACGCCGCCGTCGCCATCGACCCGCGCCGCAAGGTCTTCCTCGCCGCCACCGCCGGCCTCGCCGCCCGCTACGCCGTCCGCACCGACGACCCCGCCCGCTGGGCCACCGGCGACCGCCTCGACACCGCCGCCAGCGTCGGCGTCGCCTTCGTCGTCCGCAACTGACGGCGGGCGGGCGGCGCGCGTTCGTCGACCTGCCGCCGTGACGTTCAGCCCCACCGCCAGTCGGTGGGCTGCCACGTGGCATCGAGACCGCCAGCGAGCACCGGATCGAGGAACACGCTCGCCGCCGTCGTGACCTCGTCGAGCGTCGTCCACGGCAGCTCGTCTTCGCGCGCCATCGCCTCGTACGGCGTGCGCCATGCTTCGGCGGGCGCGGGCACAGCGCCGGGAAGCGCGTGCGTCTTGCGGAAGGCGAAGGTCTGTTCGAGGGCGGCGCGCAGGCGCTTCGCGTCGAGCGCCTGCGCCGACGCGAGGAGCGCCAGGTCTGGCAGATCCTTCACGCGCGAGTTCGGTCGCGCACGCGGCATGGTGTACGCGTGCAGCTTCTCCGCGATGTGCGTCTCGATCGGGTAGAGCCGCACGCTCGGCGGGGCGATGCCGGCGAACGCGAGCACGTCCTGGGCGACCACGACCTCGGGCTCGCCCAGGATCGGGTCGCCGAAGGCGACGTCGACACCGAAGCGCTGCCCGTACAGCTTGCCCGCGAGCTTGCACTCCGCTCGGAACCGCAGCCCGTCGTACTGCATCCCGTCGTTCTGGATCTGCGGGTGGTCGTCGTCTGCTCCGAGTTCGAAGGCCATGAAGTCGCCGAGGTTCTCGCGACCGGCCTCCTGCAGCTTGGCGAGCACGCCCTCCGGCGAGCCCACCATACGGAGGTCGACGTCCTTCGTGGTACGCGCTCGTTCGAGGCGTAGCTCGAGGACGAGCCCTCCCTTCAGCGTCACCGCATCTCCAAAGACCATGGCGATGCGGGCGAGGAAGCGATCGAAGACGAGGAGCTGTCGCGTGCGCGCGACCGCGGCGCTCGTCTTGACGGACGCGCGCAGGCGCTGCTCGAGCGCCTGCTTGAACGCCTCGGGCGATGCGTAGGTGCGTGGGGTCACGCGGCGAGGCCACCGAAGGGCTCGAGGGCGGTCTCGACGTCATCCAGTTCACGGCGCGTGACCAGACCGCGCCGGAGCGCTTGCTGTGCGGCCTGGCGCAGCAGTTCCGGGGACAGGCCGCTCTTCGCGCAGTCGCTGAGCGTGCGGCCCGCGCTCGTCGCGGGCACCGGGCCGAACCAGGATCGCTCCTCGGGTGCGACGTCGGAATGATGAAGCACGACACCGGCTGGAACGCGAAACCGCCGCGGGCGCCAGGCCGCCGGGAGCGTGAGATGCACCTGCGTAGGGAGCACGTCGGAGAGGCCGTGGAGCGCCAGCGCGGTCTGGTGAGACATCACGCCAGCCTGCTCGGACCAGAGCCAGGCGGTGACCAGCTCTTCGTGCTCCCCGACCGGGAAGTGCACGAGCCGGTAGATCCCCCGCTGCAGCCGCCTCACGCGGCCGGCGAGGATGTGCTTCCGAAGCAGGTGGGTCGAGTAGCCCGCATCGGCGGCCTGTCGCGTCGTGACGTATCCAGACTGACCGGCGGCCGTCTCGAACAGCCGGTCCCAGCTCGGCTTCTTTGCGTCCGGCAGGGTCACCGCACAAAACGTAACCCACGGTTCCGTATAATGCAACTGCCACAGTCAGGAACCCTGGGTTCCCTTTTGTGCAGAGCCCGCTCGAGCGGTGCTACGCTGCCTTGATGGCTCGGTCGCGCTGCGCTCGCAGTTGACCGCGCCGGAGTACCTGGCGTGGGAAGCGGGGCAGCACGATCGCCACGAGTTCCATCACGGCGATGTGTTCGCCATGGTAGGCGACCAACGGCGCGACGCTGAGCGTCGACGCGATCTACGCCCGCGCCTTCGACCTCCCGGCGGACGCGGACTGAATCGCTGAGCGTCGGGGGACGGCGCTCAGGGCGCGAAGCCCGCGGCGATCGTCTCGATGCCGAGGAACATCGGCAGCGGCTCCGAGACCAGCGCACCCTCGCGGACGCCGGCGAGCGCCTGGAAGCCGAGCGCCTCGTAGAACGCGGCGACCTCGGGCTTGGCGTCGACCACGACACCCACGCACCCCAGCCGATCGCGTTGCTCGAGCGCGAGGCCGAGGACGTGACGCAGGAGCGCCTTGCCGATGCCGCTGCCCTGCGCCCGGGTGTCGACGCCGAGGCGCGCCAGCCGCAAGACCGGCAGCGGGTAGCTCGGCAGCCGCTTGCGCAGCCGCGCGCCCGGCACCGTGGCGCGCTCGATCGACGCCGGGGTGACGGTGGCGAAGCCCACGATGCGTGCCTCGATCACCGCGACGTACGTGACGGCGAGGTGGAGCTTGAACTGGTTCTGACCGGCGTAGTGCTCGAAGAAGCGATCGAGCTCGGCGTGGCCGCACGAGAACCCACCACGATCGTCGTCGCGCGCGAGCGGACGGATCTCAGCGGCGCCGGCCACGCATCAGCTCGCGCAGCGCCGCGGTCGGCGCGGCCGGACGTTCGAGCTGCGCGACGACGCGGTCGAACGCCTTGTCGTCCAGCACCAGGCGCGTCGGGATGAGCGCCTCATCCGGGAGCTCGCGGCGCGCCTCCATGAAGTACAGCAGCGCCTGCTCGACCACGTAGTTCTTCTTGAGGCCGTGGCTCTCCGTGAAGCGATCGAGCCGCTCTTTCGTGGCGGCCGAGACCGTCGCGGAGATCTGGGATTCGTCGCCCATCGTCGTTAGCCAAGCTGACCATGTGAAACCAGCGCTGTCCATGGAAAACCATGCCCGCGCCACTCAGGGATGCACGCGGCCGCCGGCGGGTCGATCTTCCTCGCCACCAGCTCGTGGCGCGCGCGCCTGGCCGGCGCGCGCGAGGCAGTCGCTCGTCCGGTGCTGCCAGCGCGGTCGCCGCGGCTGCGGCCACCGTGCCCTCCGCGCCACGCATGTCCGGTGTCCGGCCGGAATCCGGCCATTCGTCCGGGATTCGGACATTCCCGGACAGTGGGCGATCGCGATCTCGCGTGGTTGGCGATGGCCGCGATCTTGCTGAGCGTGACCGCGTGGCGGCGCCGCGGCGGGTGACTCCAGGCAAGTTCGTGTTCGTGACGCGGCGGTGCGCGCTGCGGCAGTTCTTCTTGCGGCCTGACGACGCCACCAACCAGACGGTGCTGTACTGCCTCGCGCTCGCCGCCGAGCGCGCGAACATGGGCGTCGTCCTGCCGTCGCTGCTCAGCAACCACCACCACACGACGATGTGGGATCCCGAGGGGCGGCACCCCGAGTTCACCGAGCACTTCCACAAGCTCACCGCCCGCGCGATGAACGCGCTGCGCGGCCGCTGGGAGAACTTCTGGGCCAGCGAGCCGCCGTGCGTGCTCGAGCTCGCCGACCGCGCCGCGGTCATGGACAAGCTCGTCTACGCCGCGACCAACGCGGTCAAGGACGGCCTCGTCGACCTGGTCCGTCACTGGCCCGGCGTCAACGGCCTCGCCGCGCTGCTCGCCGACCGCACGCTGACGATCAAGCGCCCGCGCCACTTCTTCGACCCCGACGGCGACATGCCCAAGACCGTCACGCTGCGCTTCGTCATCCCCGACGCGCTCGGCGACCCCGCCGAGTTCCGCGCCGAGCTGCGCCGCCGCGTCGCCGAGGTCGAGGCGCTGCACGCCCAGCGCCGCGCCCGCACCGGCCGCCGCGTGCTCGGCCGCCGCGCGATCCTCCGGCAAGACTGGACCGCGCGCCCGTGCTCGCACGAGCCGCGGCGCGGCCTGCGTCCGCGTGTCGCCGCCCGCAACAAGTGGGCGCGCATCGCGGCCCTGCAGCGCGACCGCGAGTTCATCGCCGACTACCGCGAGACCCGCAAGGCCTGGCTCGCCGGCCGCGCCGTCACCTTCCCCTACGGCACCTACTGGCTGCGCCGCTTCGCCAACGTCCCCGTCGCCGAGCCTCCCGGCTCGCCGCCCGCCACCGCCGGCCCCGCCACCCTCGCCATCTGATTCCCCTGACGCTCCGCACCCCAGCGCGACCTGCCCGGCCGCGCCGTCGCGGCGTGGCCGATCCGCCGGATCGGGCCGCCGCCCGACCGCCACCACCGCGGCGCCACGCGCGCCGCCGCCCGCCTCCGGCGCCCCTGCGAAGCACCGCTCCCGGGATTAACCCCGTTCCGGGCTCTGGCCCACCGCGGCGCCACCCGCGCCGCCGCCCACCTCCGGCGCCCCTGCGAAGCACCGCTCCCGAGATTAACCCCGTTCCGGGCTCCCGTCAGCTCCTTCTCGAACTGGTAGAAGTCGCGCGGCCCCGTCTTGGCTCGCATCGCATGAGCTTCCAGGAACTTGCGGATCCCGTCGAGCACCTTGTCATGGAACGTGCGGCGGCTCTCGCCTGCGCCTACCACCTGCTCGGGCGACGGGCGCGCCGGACGGAACGAACGGGCCGATGCGATCGAGATGGTCGTCATGCCGCCATCAACCAGGCCGATCCGTCCGAACTTCCCGCGAACCACGCGTCAGGATCAGATCTGCACCCAGACGACAGACGACAGGTGTTCTTCACAGCGCTTTCGGTGGTGCCGCTACCGAGTCAGCTCCCAGTACTTCGCGCCCGCATGGTCCAAGTAGTTCTCCAGGAACGAGGCCAAGTCTGGGCCTACGCCGTACCAAGTCGAGCGGTCTTCCATCGCACGCGCAACCAGCAATTGCCTCGCCCCCGATTCCGACGGTGCGACGACGAGAAGATCCTGTTCACCCATGAACGCTCCAACGACAACATCGTCGTGACGATAATGCGATGGGAGCTCCACAATGAAGTACTTTGTGTAGTGAGAGCTCTTCTCCTGAGTCAGGAGTTCGAGCCCCCATTGCCCGTATTCGAGATCCGCGAACAGCTTAGCGCTCTCGCAGCATGACCACAGCGCAGCGACCTCCGGCGGATACCCAGACAATGGGAAACTCGGAGTAGTACGCCAGCGAATCTTCGCTCCTTGCCGAGGAAGGTCCGGTCCATAGCGATACGCCTCGATGCGCTCTAGGACATTGCGGATACGCTGCACTAGTAGTTTGTCCACCATACGTTGAACTCCGTTTGATGCACAGTCCTTAGCACAGGCACGAGATTGTCGAACGCATTTGTACCACCAAACTTGAGAGGTCGAATGTGGTGTATGTCGTACTCATCCCAGCCACCCGGCGGAGCCTTGAAGCCCCTATCGTGCCACTCCTTGATGAAAGCGTGCCGGTCCATGTTCGTCCACACCGTTCGTTGCCCCTCCGGCACCACTGCGAAACCGTCGCCTGGATATGGGACTAGCTCGCCGGTTCCAGGGTTGCGAACTTGCGGATACGGCTTCCCGACGCGATTCATCGGCGTCGATCGACGGATGATCCCTGCCGCCGCAGCCCATCCCTTGATCTTCCCCGCGACCGCCATCCCTCCTCGCGTCACCCCCTCGCCCGCGGCGTAGTTCAGGCCCTCGCGGGTGCTGTGCCGCATGGCGGTCTCGACGCAGCCCTCGGCGCCGTCGCACGTGCGCAGGTCGTGGACGATCTGCCCCGCCGTATCCCATTGGCCGGTCAGCATCTTGATCGAGCAGCCGGCGCGAGGATCAATGCAGCCGGGAATCGAGGTCACCGCGCTGGCGGTGCCCTCTAGGAACTCCTTCGTGCCGGCGGCCTGGCCGCGGTAGCCGGCGACGTAGAGGTCCTTGGCCTTGCCAGCGACGGCGCCAACGCCGTCGACGAGCTGACAATCCCAGTTGCAGACACGCCAATTCGCGATGACTGCCTTCGGGTCGACCTTGACCCGATCCGTCCCAAGCCCGACGCCGCGCGGCTTCCGGTGGTGCTGCCGCCACTTCTGCGTCTCGATGCCGATCAACGACATCCCGTACTCCCAAGCCATGCCCTGACACTCGCTGCCGCAGTTGCTGCTGCCGGTCCCCGCGCCTGGCGGCGACAATCCCGTCGGGTCGCTGTTGTTGACCGGGTCGCTGAACGCGAAGGAGTACGGGTTCGCGGTCGTCGACCGCGCGAGGATCGCGATCGGGTCGCGCTGCAGGAACCGGCCGAGCAGCGGGTCGTAGGCGCGCGGGCCGAGCAGCGTCACCCCGATCTCGGGCAGATCGTCGCCGCCGTTCCATAGGTCGTCGGAGCCCGTGAAGCCGCCGTCGCTGCCGCCGGCCGTCACCTGGCCGAAGACGCCGTACGTCGCCTCTTGCGCGACCTTGCCGTCGGACCGGGTGAAGAAGCGGTTGGCGCGGCCGTCGCCGTGGCGGTAGACGCTCTCCTTCGCGGTGACCGCGCCACGGTCGTCGAGCTCGCTGCGCAGGCTGACGAAGGTGCCAAGCGGGCCCGGGATCGCGCGCTCGATCTGCGTCACGCCGTCCCGGCGCAGCCGCCGCTCGATCAGACCGCCGAAGGTCCAGATCGTACGCGCCGTCGGTCCCATCACCTCGGTCTTCATGCGCCCGACGGGCCCGTAGGTCAGCTCGACCTTCGTCGCACCGCGCGTGATCTGGGTGATCCGCTGGCCGGCGTCGTAGACGAAGGCGCGCACCTCGCCGGTCGCGCGATCCTCGATGACGTTGCCGGCGCCGTCGTACGTGAACTGGCAGGCCGTGCCGGTGTTGGGGGCCGCGTAGCGGCACAGCCGGTCCCCGTCCCCGGTCGACGGCGTGTACTGGAACGTCGCCCCCACCGCGTTGGTCCGCGACGCCATGTTCCCCAAGCCGTCGTAGGTGAACATCTCGACCTGCGGCACCAGGCTCGACGACTGGACGCGCGTGAGCAGCCGCCCCATGCCGTCGTACCCCGCGCTCCACTGCGTCGTGGCGCCCGGCGTGGTGTGCAGCTCGCTGGTGATGCGCCCGGCGGCGTCACGGGTTTGGTTGGCGTAGGTGTAGGTACCGCTGCGGGTGTCCGCCGTCCACGACAGCAGCTCGCGGCGTCCGGTCGCAGCAAAGGCGAAGTTCTCGACGACGCCGTTGCCGAGCTCGACGCGCTGGTACTGGCCGAGCGCGGTGACGTCGGTCGCCGAAAACAGGCGCTCGTCGTCGGTCGTGATGCTCCGGGTGCGGCCCGCCGAGTCGTAGCTGTACGTGACGTTGTCGTCAGTGGCGTCGGTCGTGAGTCGGAGCGCCTCGAGGCGGCCACCGACCGTCGACTCCGATGTCTGGGTGACCACGCCCATCAGATCGCGGTACTGGTAGACCTCGGCGTTCGGGCGACCGAACCCGTCGTAGCCGTAGTAGACGTTCCCCACGTCGGGGTGCTCGACCCAGGACAGCCGCCCGCGCAACAGCGTCGCCGCGACCGCCGGTTGGGCCGTGTCGCCCGAGGGCAGATCGTAGTGGAAGAGATCGCGCGACTCGGTCACCGGGGCGCCGCCCGCCGTGGTCGACACAAGTTCGTGTGCGACGACGCGGCTGAATCCGTCGTAGGAGGTGCGCGCGACGCGGCGCGTGGTGCCGTCCATCCACGCCGTCTCGAGCTGGTTGCCGAACTCGTCGTAGGTCGAGTCGCGTGCGGTGCCAGGTTCGGTCGCGCGCAACAGGTTGCCGATCGAGTCGTACGCGTTGGTCCAGACGGTGCTGGCGACAGCGCTGGTCGGCGTCTGGTACCGCCGCGTCTCGGTGACGCGCCCCAGGCGGTCCCAGGTCTGCTCGACCTTGTCCTTCACCGCGCCCGTGTGGTCCCGCCGCACCCGACGCACCTCGGCGCCGGCCGCGGTCATCGTCGACTCGTCCGCCCAGCCGTAGCGCGTCGACGTCGGGTCGAGGTCATCCGGCCCCTGACTCCGGACGGTCAACTCGCCGCCAGCGTACGTGTACTGCAGCGCCGTGACGTAGACCTTGGCGGCGAGGTCGGTGGCGGTGGCGGTGAGGTTCTTGCCGATCGCCTCGATCGTGTGGGTCTGACGGCCGCGCTCATCGAAGACATAGCTCACGCCGTGGCGCGCGACGGTGTCGGGCACGAACGGACCGGCCACCTCGAACGGCGACGCCGCGAAGACGACGCGATCGAGCGCGTCGCGCTCCACGAAGTCGCTCACGATGCGCCGACCGCCGTAGGTTGCGCCGAGTTCGGACTCGCTGAACCGGACACGGGCCAGCGCGTCGAAGACGATCGTCGTCCGCTGCACGTCACTGGCGGTCGCCTCGGCGCCGACCGGCGTCGAACCGGGGAACGACTCCTGCACGAGCCGCCGCCCCGCGGTGCTGTCGTCGTAGGTCAGTCGCTCGAGGGTCCAGCGCTGGCCGTTAGCCTCGACGATCGTCCGAGTCGGGCGCCCGAAGCCGTCGCGTTCGACCTTGGTCGTGACTCCCGACGGGTCGGTCGTGGCGGTCCCGACCGACGCCCACGTCGAGGCAGCGGTCTTCTGCGCGAGCACCGTCGGCACGCCGGTCGCGGATTCGCTGATGTTGGTGACCGTGCTGCCGAAGGCGTCGCGCGTGATCGTCGTGGTCCGGGTGGCGGCACCGCCAAGGGCGCGCGACGCGATCACCACGTTGACCTCGCCGTACCCGTCGTAGAGGTACGCCCCCGCCTGGTACGTGCCCAGGTTGACGCCGTTAGCGTCATAGCGGTCGACCCAGCGTGAGCTGAGCCGGCCAACCGAGACCTGCCCGAAGGGGAGCCCATCGTACAGATAGCGGCTCGCAGCGAGCGTGATCGCGGTCCCCGTCCGGGTCCCGCAATCGGTCGTCACGGATGAGGTCACCACCGACGGGAACGGCGCGCCGCTGCCGTACGTGACTGTCGTGCACGTGTCGTCGTCGGTCCGGCGCAGGTCACCCTCGGCGCGCATGGACAGGACACGCCCCCACTCGTCGACCGCCGTGACCGTCGACCCGGCGTAGAGGTTGTCCGTCCCTGGCAGCGGCGCCCCTTCCCACGCGCGCGCGGTCTGCTGGTAGTAGAAGCCGTTCGCCTGGCAGTCAGCGGGTGTGGTCCACACGGCGGCGCCGTCGGCCTGGTCCCGGCAATCGAAGAAGCTCCAGACGTTGGCGCCAGACGCGACGGGGCGCTCGAGCGTGCCGTAGGTGAACGACGCTGCCGAGAACGGCGACGTGCTGTTGGGCAGCAGGTACGGATCGAGCGCGGTCGGGTCGAAGTCACCGGCAGCTTGCGAGGTCGCCAGCAAGTGGCCGCGGCGCGCCTGCTCGCCGAACGCGGCTCCCGCGGGCGCCGTCGGATCGAAGTCCGACGCCACCAGGACGCCGCGGACGTTCGGCCGCCCATCCTTCACGCTCTCGATGCCCGAGAGCGTCAACTCTCGTCAGTAGCCCGCGAACCGCCAGCTCGTCGATGCGCCGTCATACTCGTAGCGCGCGTCGCCGAAGCGATAGTATGTCGCAGCCAGGCTCGGCCCGGAGCCGTCGACGACTTCGGTCTTGACCCGGTCGACGACGATCTCGGGGAACGGGACGGCGTGGCGCGTGGTGCTGTCGATCTTGGCGTTGGCATAGCGGATGCTCGTGACGGCACCAAAGCCGTTGCCGATCGCCACCAGGCGGCCGGCGGTGAAGGGTGCACCAGCGTCGGAGACGGGCGATGACATTTTGAGCACGCCGCCATCGATGAAGATCCGGTCGGGCAGGCCATCTGCGTCCAGGTCCGTCAGCGAACTGACGTTGCGCTTGACGTCATCGTGACCACATCCGCCGACCGCGACGGACAGGTCCAGCGCGAAGATGCGCAGCGCTTCGGTGCCAGACGTAGAGCCCGCGCCAGTATTCCAGCGCAACGCATCGTGAGAGACGAAGTCCTGGAGGCCGTCACCGTTGACGTCGATGACGCCGCCTCTCTGACGGTCAGAGACCTCGTGGCTGCCATCCGGTCGGCACTGCGTCGCGCGGTCGTTGGAGTAGACCTCGCCCGCTTCGGTCGACAGCTGGAGCCGACCCAGAGCGTCGTCATCCGCGAGGCGGTGAGTCTGGCGCGCGCCGGGCGACGCGCTCGGCTCCTCGTTGGGATACTCCTCGGTCCAGCGGCTGAGGGCGCCGAGATCGGCGTCGAGCGGCGCCGTCCAGCGGCCCAAGGTGGGGAGGTCGTCGAATGCTCCCATCCGGTTCAAGAACACGACAGGAGTCGAGCCGTCGACCGGATGGCCGACCTCGTCAGCGCAGGGCTCGAAGGCGAGGCGCTCGGCACGGTCGTCGGTGATGACGCCCCTGCAGGTCGCCCCACTCGGGCAATTGCTCGTCCACGTTGAGGTAGAGCCACTCGGGTCGAGTGGATCTGGGGACGGATTGCGCAGCAGCGGATCAGCGTCATCGCTCACGCAGACGGCGACTGGAAGACTCTCACTCAGCAGGTCAGGGTAGCCGTCCTCGTTGTAGTCAGCCACCTCCCACTCGGTCCAAGTATCGCTCCCGAACACGCGCTTGGAGTTGATGATTCCTTCACAGTCGCCAACCTCGGTGCCGGAGCACTCAGGGGCATCGACGCCCTCTGTCAGGCGCCACGTAAAATGACCCCCGCGCGCCACTAAAACTGACCCCTCCCCTGGGGAGGGTAAGCGATGAGAAAGACGCACGAAAACGAGGTCGGGACGATGGTCGTTCCGATGCTGGATCCCGAGATCGTGGAGCGG
>JAEUJY010000029.1 GCA_016794525.1 Myxococcales bacterium | reverse complement strand
ACCGGCCGCGCTGCGCGTCGCGCCGGCGCCGGCCGCGTCTGCCGGGTCCGCCGCGCCCCCCGCACCCGCCGTGCCGGTCGCCCCGTCCGCCGCGCCGCCCGCGCTCGCCGCGCCGCCCGCGCTCGCCGCGCCGCCGGTCGCGCTCGGCCCGCTCGGCCCGCTCGATCGCCCGCTGACCGAGGCCCGCGACGCCTACGTGGCCGCGTACTGCGCCGCGGTGCTGGCCCACCACGGCGGCAACCGCGAGGCCGCGGCGGCGGCGCTCGGCATCAGCTCGCGCTCGCTGTACCGCTACCTGGCCGGCGAGCGCGAGTAGCGCGCGGGCCGGCGCGTCACAGCGCGTCGATCTCGGACAGCAGCTGCACCCGGCGGGTGAGCGGCAGCCACGCCGCCTCGACGGCGTTCTGCGCCAGCTGCTTGAGCGCGGCGGCGTCGAGGCCGAGCGCCGCGGCGGTGGCGCGGTAGTTGTCGGCGATGTAGCCGCCGAAGTACGCCGGGTCGTCGCTGTTGATCGTCACGCACAGCCCGGCGGCGAGCAGCCGGCCGAGGTTGTGGTCGGCGAGGTCCTTGACCACGCACAGCTTGAGGTTCGACAGCGGGCACACCGTCAGCGGCACCCGCCGCGCGGCCAGCTCGTCGACCAGCGCCGGGTCCTCGTCGCAGCGCACGCCGTGATCGATCCGCACGACCGCCAGCCGGTCGAGCGCCTCGCGGATGTACGCGGCGGGGCCCTCCTCGCCGGCGTGGGCCACCGGCGTGAGGCCCATCGCCCGCGCGGCGGTGAACACCCGCTCGAACTTGGCCGGCGGGTTGCCGCGCTCGCCGGAGTCGAGGCCGACCCCGGCCAGGTGGTGCAGGTACGGCCGCGCGAGGTCGAGCGTCGCGAAGGCGTCGTCCTCCGATAGGTGGCGCAGGAAGCACATGATCAACTTCGACGTCAGGCCCCAGCGCGCCTCGGCGTCGCGCTGCGCCCGCACCAGGCCGTCGATCACCGTGCCCATCGCGACGCCGCGCGCGGTGTGGGTCTGCGGATCGAAGAAGATCTCGGCGTGGACGACGCGATCGGCGTGGGCGCGCTCGAAGTAGGCGATCGCCAGATCGTAGAAGTCCTGCTCGTCGCGCAGCACGTCGCAGCCGGCGTAGTAGATGTCGAGGAACGACTGCAGGTCGGCGAACTGGTAGGCGCCGCGCAGCGCCTCGACCGAGCCCCAGCGCAGGTCGACGCCGTGGTGCGCGGCCTTGGCCATCACCATCTCGGGCTCGAGGGTGCCCTCGATGTGCAGGTGCAACTCGACCTTGGGCAGCGCGGCGATCAGGCGCTCGAGCGGGGCGGGCAGGGCGGCGATCATGATCTCTGGTAACACGGCGCGCGACACCTCGGCGGCGGTCGCTGACAGGAACGGGCATGGCCCCGCTGCGCCCCCTGCTCACCCTCGTCGCCTGCGTCGTCCTCGTCGTCGCCGCGCGCCCCGCCGACGCCTGCCGCTGCCTGCCGCCCAGCCTGGGCAAGGCGGTGCGCGCCGCCGACGTCGTCTTCGTCGGCACGATCGATCGGGTCGAGCGCGACGATCACGCGATCGCGACCGTGACCGTGCGCGCGGTGTGGAAGGGCGCGGTCGCCAGCGAGGTCAAGGTCCACGACTCGCCGACGTCGTGCCGCCGCGGCCTGACGCCGGGCGAGACGCTGGTGTTCGTCGCGCGCAACGATCACGGTCGGTTCACCGTGCGCCAGTGCGACGGCACCCAGCGGGCGACCGCGGCGGTCGAGCGGCGGCTGACCCGCGCGCTCGGGGCGTCGCGCGCGCCGACCCCGTGATCGCGCCGCGCGCGGCCGTGCCGGCGTGTATCGTGGAGGCATGCGGCGCGCGCTGGCGACGATCGTCGGGCTCGCGGGCCTGGCGGCCTGCGGCGGCGATCCGGTGCGCCCGACGGTCGACGCCCCGCCGGCCGCGATCGACGCCGGCGTCAACCCGCCGCGGGTGCTGGCGCTCGAGCCGACGCCCTACGGCCTCGACAGCCACCTCGCCGGCGACGATCTGTTCGACAGCTTCGCCGCCATCGGCATCCGCTGGCACCGCATCGACATCGACTGGGACGTGATCGAGGCGGTGCGCGGCCAGCCCGACTGGACCGATCTCGATCGCGTCGTCGCCGACGCCGACCGGCTCGGGCTGCAGCTGCTGGGCTCGATCGCGTACACGCCGGCCTGGGCGTCGGGGCGCACCGATCGCGCCGCGCCACCGCTCGACCCCGCCGACTACGTCGCGTTCGTGCGCGAGGTGGTGCGCCGCTACCGCGGCCGGATCGCGTGCCTCGGCGTGTGGAACGAGCCCAACCTGCGGCAGTTCTGGGCCGGCACCAAGGCGCAGTACCTGGCGGAGATCCTGGTGCCCGGGCTGTTCACGATCCACATGGAGGATCCGGAGCAGGCGACCTGCGGCCCCGATCTGTCGAGCGCCGGCGACGAGCGCGGCCAGTGGCTGGCGCCGATCCTCGACGCGGCCGGCGGCCAGCTCGACGTCATCACCCACCACCAGTACGACGGCGGCGACACCGTCGGCGGCCGCGCCGCCGAGATCGACCTGCTGCGCGAGTTCCTGATCGCCCGCGGCCACGGCCACAAGCCGCTGTGGATCACCGAGATCGGGTGGAGCCGCAACGACGTCACCGAGGCCGAGCAGGCGACGTTCCTCACCGGCACGATGGCCGCGATGGCGGCGCGGCCGTACTGGGCCAAGACCTTCTGGTACGACTCCCACGGCGTCGACTTCGGCATCGTCGGCCCGGACGGCGCCCCCGACCGCGGCGTGCCGCGCGCCGCGTACCACGCGTACGCCGCGGTCATCGCGGGCCCGTAGCGACCGCGCCCGCGCGCCCCTGTCCCTGTCCCTGTCCCACGTGGAAGTTCGCGCCGTGTCCGGGGCGGTCATGTCCCACGTGGAAGATCGAGTTGCGGCGCCGCCCCTCCGACCCGCCCCGCGTCCCACGCGGACTATCGCGGCGTTGTCCGGCTGGCGCTGTCCCACGTGGGAGATCGCGGAGCTGTTCGGGCCGGGGATGTCCCACGTGGAAGATCGTGTTGCGCCCCGCGCCCCTGCGCCGTGCCGCGTCCCAGCGGGAGATCGCGCGGCGTCTGGCCGGCGTTCTCCCACGTGGGAGCTCGCGGAGATGTCCGGCTGGCGCTGTCCCACGTGGGAGGTCGCGGCGGTGTCCGGGCCGGTCATGCCCCTCGTGGGAGATCGCGGAGATGTCCGGGCCCGTCGTGTCCCACGTGGGAGATCGTGTTGCGCCCCGCGCCGCTGCTACGTGCCGCGTCCCACGCGGGAGATCGGCGGTGTCCGGATGGTCCCACGTCAAGGATCGCGGCGGTGTCCGGGCGGAGCATGTCCCACGTGGAAGGTCGCCGAGCTGTCCGGGCCGGGGATGTCCCACGTGGAAGGTCGAGTTGCGCACCCCGCTTCTGCGGCGTGCCCGCGTCCCACGTGGGAGATCGAGTGCGGGGCGCCGATGCGTCTCACGTGGGAGATCGACGTGGGGCCGGGCCGTCGCCCGCGAGCGACTACGGGCTGGGGGCGGCGGCTGGGCCGGCCGGGCGCAGGCGATCACGGAAGAACGCCAGCACCTGATCGAGCGCGGCGCGCGTGGGGTGGCCCGGCCGATCGACCAGATCGTGTGTGAGCACCGCGTGGGCCAGCCGGCCGAGGCCGTGCGGGTTGTCGGGCCCCGAGTCGATCTCGACCGCGATGAAGCGCTCGCCCAGCAGCGCGCGCAGCGCCGCGAACCGCTCCGCCGGCACCAGGCGATCGTGGGTGAAGCGCAGGCCGAGGACCGGCACGTCGACCCGCGCGGCGATCCGCGCGCACGCCGCCGCGTCGAGCCCGAGCGCCGCCTTCTGTGCCCCGGTGACCGCGAACGGCAGCGACGGCTGCGACAGGACGGGCGCGATCACGCGGTCGTCGACCATCATGCCCAGCGCGAAGCCACCCGTGAGGCACATGCCGATCGCGCCGACGCCCGGCCCGCCGCATTCGCCGTGCGCCAGCGCCGCCAGTTGCCGCATCCAGTCGACGATCGGGCTGCCGTGGCCCGTCGCCCACGTCGCGAACTCGCGCGCCACGCACGCCCGCGCGATCGAGCGCGCCGTGTACGGCCCCGTCATCGCGCGCCCCGGCGTGCCGACGAGCGACGGCAGGTACGTCGTGAGCCCGATCGCCCGCAGCCGCGCCGCGAACGCCAGCACGCCCGGATGCAAGCCCGGAATCTCGTGCATGACGATCACCGCCGGCCCCGCGCCCGCGACATAGACGTCGCGCGTGACCCCGTCGAACGTGATGGCCCGACGCAGGAGGCCCGGTAACTCGACAGCGCGCATCGTGCGCACAGTATAGAAGGTCTCGGTCCCGTCTCCCGCCTCCCAGCTCCGACTCCAGCTCCGACTCCGGCTCCGGCTCCGACTCCGACTCCGACTCCGACTCCGACTCCGACTCCGACTCGACTCCGACTCCGACTCCGACTCCGGCTCCGACTCCGACTCCGACTCCGGCTCCGACTCCGGCTCAGGTTCCGGATCCGGTCGCGGTCGCCGTCGCGGTCGCGGTCACGGTCGCGGTCACGGTCGCCGTCGCGGTCGCCGTCGCGGTCGCGGTCACGGTCGCCGTCGCGGTCACGGTCACGGTCGCCGTCGCGGTCGCCGTCGCGGTCGCGGTCACGGTCACGGTCGCCGTCGCGGTCGCGGTCACGGTCACGGTCGCCGTCGCCGTCGCGGTCACGGTCACGGTCGCCGTCGCGGCCACGGCCACGGTCGCGGTCGGTTGTGGTTGCGCCCGACGGACCCCGGGGCTAGCTTCACCGCCCCTTCGCCATGACCGCCGCTCCCGCCTACGATCCTGTCCCTGATCTCGCCGCCGAGCTGGGGCTCGCGCCTGCCGCTGTCGCGGCGGCGATCGCCCTGTTCGCTGAAGGCGCGACGGTGCCGTTCATCGCCCGCTACCGCAAGGAGAAGACCGGCGGCCTCGACGAGGTGCAGCTGCGCGCCATCGAGGAGCGCCACGCCTACCTGGTGGAGCGCGAGGCCCGCCGCGAGGCGATCCGGGCCGAGCTGGCGGCGGCGGGGGTGCTGACCGAGGCCCTGGCGGCGGCGCTGGCGGCGGCGACGACCAAGCAGGCGCTGGAAGATCTGTACGCGCCGTACCGGCCCAAGCGGAAGACCCGCGCCAGCGCGGCCCGCGACAAGGGCCTGGCGCCGCTGGCCGAGCAGCTGCTCGCGCAGGGCGAGGGCGACCCGCAGGCCGCCGCCGCCGCCTTCGTCACCGGCGAGGTGGCGTCGGTCGACGACGCGCTGGCCGGCGCCCGCGACATCGTCGCCGAGGTCGTGAGCGATCGCGCCGACGTGCGCGCCTTCGTCCGCGGCGCGTTCGCCGCCGGCGCGGTGGTGGCCAGCGGCGTCGCCGACAAGATCGCCGAGCCGACCAAGTACGAGGCCTACTACCAGTTCCGCGAGGCGGTCGCGACCATCCCGTCGCACCGCTTCCTGGCGATCCGCCGCGGCGAGGCCGAGGGCGTGCTGCGGGCGACGATCGAGCCGATGGCCGGCGACGCCGCCGGCGCCGAGGGCGTGATCGCGGGCGTGCTGCGGCTGGTCGGCCACGCGCCGGCGTCGCCGTGGGCCGCCGAGCTGGCCCGCGCGGTCGGCGACGGCTACCGCCGCCTGCTGGCGCCGGCGATCGAGAACGATCTGCGGGCCGAGCTCAAGCACAAGAGCGACCTCGAGGCCGCCGGCGTGTTCGCCGGCAACCTGCGCGCGCTGCTCTTGGGCGCGCCGCTGGGCGCCAAGTCGGTGATCGGCGTCGACCCGGGGCTGCGCACCGGCTGCAAGTGCGCGGCGGTCGACAGCACCGGCCGCTTCCTCGGCTCGATCACGGTGTACCTCACCCAGGGCGAGGCCGCGCTCGAGCGCGCCAAGGCCGACCTGGGCGAGTTCATCAAGAAGCACGACCCGATGGCGATCGCGGTCGGCAACGGCACCGGCGGCCGCGAGGCCGAGGTGTTCATCCGCCGGCTGCTCGGCGCCGGCGGCCTGGGCGATCGCGTCGTGGTGGCGGTCAACGAGGCCGGCGCCAGCGTCTACAGCGCGTCGGACCTGGCCCGCGAGGAGTTCCCCGACCTCGACCTGACGATCCGCGGCGCGATCTCGATCGCCCGCCGGCTCCAGGATCCGCTGGCCGAGCTGGTGAAGATCGAGCCCAAGGCGATCGGCGTCGGCCAGTACCAGCACGACGTCCACGCGCCGCTGCTCGGCAAGAAGCTGGGCGACGTCGTCGAGAGCTGCGTCAACTTCGTCGGCGTCGACGTCAACACCGCCAGCCCGAGCCTGCTCGGCTACGTCGCCGGCATCGGCCCGGCGCTGGCCAAGAAGATCGTCGGCTACCGCCACGACCACGGCGGCTTCGCGTCGCGGGCGCAGCTGCTGGCGGTGCCCGGCCTCGGGCCCAAGACCTTCGAGCAGTGCGCCGGGTTCTTGCGGGTGCGCAACGCGGCGCAGCCCCTCGACGGCTCGGCGGTGCACCCCGAGCGCTACGCGGTGGTCGAGAAGATGGCCGCCGACCTCGGCGTCGACGTGGTCAGCCTGTTCGGCAACCCGGCGCTGGTCGAGACGATCGATCGCACCCGCTACGTCGACGGCGACGTCGGCGCCGCGACCGTGGCCGACATCTGCGCCGAGCTGGTGCGGCCGGGCCGCGACCCGCGCGCGCTGTTCGAGCCGCCCAAGTTCCGCGACGACGTGATGACGCTGGAGGACGTGAAGGAGGGCATGGTGCTCGAGGGCCTGGTCACCAACGTCGCCGCGTTCGGCGCGTTCGTCGACGTGGGCGTGCACCAGGACGGCCTGATCCACGTCAGCCGCCTGGCCGATCGCTTCGTCAAGGACGCGAGCGAGGTGGTGAAGGTCGGCGACAAGGTCACCGTGCGCGTGCTCGGCGTCGACCTGCAGCGCCGCCGCATCGCGCTGGGGCTGAACCAGCCGCGCGGCGAGCAGGGCGCGCGTGGCCCGCGCCCCGATCGCGGCCCGCGCCCCGACCGCGGCCCGCGTCCCGATCGCGGCCCGCGCCCCGATCGCGGCCCGCGCCCCGA
>JAEUJY010000140.1 GCA_016794525.1 Myxococcales bacterium | reverse complement strand
GTGGCGGTGGTGGCGGTGGCGGCGGCGGTGGCGGTGGCGGCGGTGGCGGGCGAGGCGGCGGCTGGCCTGCGGCCCTCGCGAGCGCGTCGCGGCTCGCCCGCACGCCGCGGCCGTCGCTGGCGCGGCCCGCGCGGCTGATCTGGCCGGTGCGCACCGGCGACGCGTCCCAGGGCACGCTCCTGACCGCGCGGCTGCGCGTCGACGATGACGGCTACGTCGTCGGCGTGACGCTGCCGGTCGCGGCGCGTGGGCGCCGCGCCGAGGACGCCGCCGCGGCGGTGTGGCGGTTCCGCTACGACCCAGCGCGCGACGCCAGCGGCCGTGCCATCGCCTCGACCGTCGAGCAGGACTTCATCCTGCGCCGATGAACCGCTGTCACGCCGGCCGCGACTCGGCGTATCCTCGCCAGCGGAGGCTCCATGCGCGCGCGCTCGTTCCTGTTCGTCGCCTTGCTCACCGGGTTCGCGTGCGGCGGCGACGACGGCACCGGCCCGACGCCGGATCCCAACGCCGACAGCGACGGCGACACCATCCGCGACGGCGACGAGGGCGCGCCGACCGCGACCGACACCGACGGCGACGGCGTCCCCGACTTCCAGGACGCCGACGCCGACGGCGACGGTATCGACGACTACCGCGAGGCCGGCGACGCCGATCCGGTGACGCCGCCGGTCGACAGCGATCGCGACGGCACCCCCGACTTCCGCGACACCGACGCCGACGGCAACGGCGTGGCCGACGGCGCCGACGGCACCGGCGACTTCGACGGCGACGGCGTCCCGGACTTCCAGGACCCCGACGACGACGGCGACGGGCTGATCGACGCCGGCGAGCTGGGCGATCCGGCCGCGCCGCGCGACACCGATGGCGACGGTCAGCCGGACTTTCACGACGTCGACAGCGACGCCGACGGCCTGCTCGACGCCGGCGAGGGTGGCAGCGACAGCGACGGCGACGGCACCCCGGACGCGATCGATCCGCGCAACGACGGCCCGCCGCCGACGGTCACCTTCACGGCGATCTCGACGGCGTTCAACAGCCCGATCGGCATCGACTACCACGAGCCCACCGACTCGGTGGTGATGTCGGTGAACTACGCCGCGGGCACGCCGCTCAACTTCGAGCGGGTGCAGCTCGACGGGAGCCACGTGCCGTTCTCGAACGTCATGGGCCTGACCGACGAGGTCAAGATCGCCACCGCGCGGTCGGGCAACGTCGGCGGGTTCGTGGCCGGCGATCTGTTCGTCGGCAACGGCGTCGACGGCGAGATCGTGCGCATCACCGACGACGGCGCGACCGTGATCAACCCGTGGGTCAGCCTGCCCGGCACCGGCAACGGCCTGATGCGCGGCGCGCTCTACGTCGATCGCACCGGCGTGTTCGGCGGTGATCTGATCGTCGTCACCGACGCGGGCGAGGTCTGGCGGATCACCTCGGCCGGCGCGCCGACGCGGCTCGCCGCGGTCGGCGTCCACCTCGAGGGGATGATCGTCGTGCCGCCGTACCCGGCGCGGTTCGGGCCGCTCGCCGGCAAGATCATCGCTGGCGCCGAGCAGCAGGGCGTGATGTACGCGTTCGACGCGACCGGCGCGTTCACCACGTACAACCTCGGCGGGTTCGCGATCGAGGACATCGATCTGGTGATGCCCGACGAGAACTTCTTCGGCGTCAACTTCGGCACCGGCCGGCTGCTCGGCGTCGGCCGCGAGGCCTGGCGCCCGATCGTCGGCGACGTGCTGCTCACCACCGAGACCGTCGGCGCCGGCGTCAGCGGCCTGGCGCGCATCTACTGGGACGGCGCCACCCTGTCGGCGCAGCTCCTGCCGCTGGGGCCGACCTCGGCGGCGGTGGGGCAGTGGGAGCACACCACGTTCGCCGGCGCCGGCATCGTCGAGATCCCGTAGGCGCGCGCTACGCCGCGGCGGTGGCCGTCACGACGGCGTCGAGCGCCGCCGCCAGCTCGTCGCGGCGCGCCGGCTTGGTCAGCCAGCGCCGGCCCGGCGCGTCGAGGAACGCCCGCGCCTCGTCGGTGAAGACCCCGCCGGTCAGGAACACGAACCGGCCCGCCACCGTCGGCGTCGCCGCCACGGCGCGCTCGTACAGCTCGATGCCGGTCATCTCGGGCATCATCAGGTCGCAGAGGATCACGTCGAAGCGGGTCAGCGGGCCGCGCGCCAGCGCCTCCGGGCCGCTCGTCGCGACCTCGACCTCCGCGGCCCCCAGCATCCGCGCGATCGCCTTGGCCACCAGCGGCTCGTCGTCGACCAGCAGCACCGTCCGGCGCGTCGCCGCGGCCGCGGGCGCCGCCGCGGGGCGCGCGACCTCGGGCGCCGCGGGCAGGGCCGGCAGCTCGACCCGCACCGTGGTGCCGTGGCCAGGCGTCGAGTCGACCTCGATCGTGCCGCCGAGCTCCTCGACGATGCCCAGGCTGATCGACAGGCCGAGGCCGGTGCCGGGGCCGCCGTCGCGGGTCGAGAAGAACGGGTCGAAGATGCGCGCGCGCACCTCGGGCGGCATCCCGGTGCCGGTGTCGGCCACCGCGATCTGCACGCGCTCGCCGACCGCGCGGATCGTCACGCGCACCTGGTTGGCGTCGGCGGCCCCCGGCGGGATCGCCTGCGCCGCGTTGACGATCAGGTTGAGGAAGACCTGGCCCAGGCGGGCCGCGCTGGCGAACACCGCGGGCACCGCGGCGAAGTCGCGGACCACGCGCGCGCGGTGCTTGAGGTGGTGGTCGGCCATCGCCAGCGACACCTCGACCAGCGCCTGCACGTCGACCGGCCCGGCCGCCGCGGCGTCGTCGCGGGTCAGCGCCTGCAGCTGCTTCACGACCCGCTGGATGCGCTCGGTGCCGACGCCGATGTCGCGCAGCATCGCCTGGGCTTCGTCGGTGGCGCCCGGTGGTAGCTGCTGCGCGAGTTCGGCGACCGCCTCGCCCAGCATCTCGGCGTTGCCCATCACGAAGGTCAGCGGGTTGTTGATCTCGTGGGCGGTGCCGGCGGCCAGCGTGCCCAGCGCGGCCATGCGATCGGCGCGCACCAGGCGCTGGTGGGTCTGCGCGAGCTCGGCGTGCGCGCGATCGAGTGACGCCTCCTTGGCGTCGAGCGCCTCCCGCTTCTCGGCCAACCGGGCGGCCAGCGACGCGCGCAGCGCGGCGGCGCGAGCGGTCTCGAACTGCGTCGCCACCACCGCGAACACCAGGTAGCCGAACGCGAACAGGTGGAACGAGCGGAGCCCGCCGTCGACCAGCACGTCGTGGATCGCCACCAGGATGAACAGCACGACCGCCAGCCGCAGCCAGCCGCGCGTCGTCTTGACCTCGGCGGGCAGCGCGCGCAGCAGCACGTACGCGTGGATCCCGGTCCACGCCACCAGCGCCGCCAGCGCCAGCACCGCGGGACCATGCGGGCCGATCCAGAAGCGGTGGCCGAACGCGTCCGCGCGCGGCTCGGCCGGCGCGCCGATGAACCACGGCGTCGCCGCGGCGATGATCGCCAGCGCGAGCGTGGCGACGCCGAGGCGGCGGGTGGTCGCGCTCGGCGGGCGCTCGGTGAGCGTCTCGATCGCGGCGAGGCCGAGCGGCATCAGGAGCAGGGCGACGCCGACCTTGGCCCGCGCCAGCACCAGCGCCAGCCCGGGGTCGTCGGTCGACAGGTGCGCGATCTGGGCGACGCCGTAGGCGATGCCGGTGGCGCTGATCAGCACCCACGGCAGGTGGCGCCGCCCGCCCTCGGCGCGCCACACCAGCACGTGGCGGAGCAGCAACGTCACCAACCCCCCGACGACCAGCAAGGTCGCGACGTTCTCGGGGTGGAGTGTGATCACTAGCCCATAGTCTCGTCCTCACCGGTCCGCTTGGCCAGGGGGCTGATCGTCGCGCCCACATCGCCGGACACCGGCCCCGGTCGCCTTGCCTCGCCACCGTCGTCGGGGCTACCGTTGACGCGGGGATGCGGCTGCGCCGAAAGATCACGGTCGCGTTCTTCCTGGTCAGCGCCCTGGTCAGCCTGCTCCTGGCCGTCTTCCTGTACCGGTTCGTCGAGCGCCAGCTCCGCACCGAGCTGCGCAGCCGCCTGCGCAACATCGCGACGCTGGGTGCGCGGACCCTCGACGCCGACGCCTACGCCCGGCTGCGGGCCCAGGTCGGCGACCTGCCCGGCGAGCAGGTGCGCGCCATCGAGCGCCAGCCAGGCGGCGACTATCAGCGGTTGTCGGAGCAGCTGAACGCGATCCGGGCCGCCGAGCCGGGGCTGATCCGCTACGTCTACGTGCTGGTGCCGACCGCCGACCCGGACCACCCGCGGTTCGTGGTCGACGCCGACGTGCTGGCCGGCGCGCCCGACGCCCCCGAGCTGTCGCATTTCGGCCAGGCCTACGACGTCGGCGACGTGCCGCTGCTCAAGCAGGCGCTGGCCGACTGCGTGCCGACGATGGAGACCAGCTTCGTCTACGACCCCGAGTTCAAGGTGCACTCGGTGTCGGCCTACGTGCCGCTGCCCGGCCCCCGCGACGCCGCCGGCCGGTGCCCCGGCGTCATCGGCGTCGACATCGTCGACACCGACATGCGGGCGGCGCTCGGCCGCGCCGGCTCGCTGGCGATCAAGGTGTCGCTGGCGGTGATCGCGCTGGCGCTGGTGGTGTCGATCATCATGGGCACGATGCTGACCCGCTCGGTGATCGCGCTGTCCCAGGCGGTCAAGCGCTTCGCCGAGAAGGACTTCGCGGTGCGCACCCAGGTCGCGTCGAAGGACGAGATCGGGCAGCTCGGCAAGAGCTTCAACGCGATGGCCGAGACCATCCAGAGCCACAGCGACAACCTCGAGGCGCTGGTCCGCGATCGCACCAGCGAGCTCGAGGCCGAGAAGCAGACCTCGGATCGCCTGCTGCTCAACGTGCTGCCGGCGCCGATCGCCACCCGGCTCAAGCAAGGCGAGGGCGTCATCGTCGATCGCTTCGAGGCGGTGACCGTGCTGTTCGCCGACATCGTCGGCTTCACCGCGCTGTCGGCGCGCACCTCGCCCGAGGCGTTGGTGGCGATGCTCGACGAGCTGTTCACGCGGTTCGACGCGCTGGCCGATCGCCACGGCCTCGAGAAGATCAAGACCATCGGCGACGCGTACATGGTCGTGGCCGGCGTGCCCGAGAAGACCGACGACCACGCCGTGCGGATGGCGCGGATGGGCCTCGACATGCTGGCGACGCTGGCCGACTACGCCACCACCAACGGCGTCGAGCTGACGATCCGCATCGGCATCCACTCGGGCCCGGTGGTGGCCGGCGTGATCGGCCGCAACAAGTTCATCTACGACCTGTGGGGCGACACGGTGAACACGGCCAGCCGGATGGAGTCGCACGGCCTGCCCAGCCGGGTCCACGTGTCCGAGGCGACGGTGGCCGCGCTCGGCGACCGCTTCGAGGTCGAGGCCCGCGGCGAGATCGACGTGAAGGGCAAGGGCCTGATGTCGACCTACTTCCTGGTGCGCGAGCCCGAGCGCGCGGCCGAGGTGGCGCCGCCGGTCCAGCGCGACAAGCCGGGCGAGGGGCTGGCGCCGACGATCGCCCGCGCGACCACCGCGACCGGCGCCGCGCCGCTGACCACCTGGACCGTGACGCTGCCGCGCTCGGCGGCGGTGGTCGCGTCGTTCACCCGCGAGGGCCTGGGCCACAAGCTCAAGAAGATCGTCAAGAAGGAGCTGCAGACCGGCGACAAGGCGTTCGACGACGCGGTCTTCATCGCCACCGACACGCCCGAGCCGACCGCGGCGTTGCTGGCCGCGCCGCCGGTGCGCGCCGCGGTGGCGGCGATCGTCGCCGCCGGGGGCGCGATCGCGATCGACGCGCGGCGGATCACGATCGAGGTGGCCGGCCCCGGCAGCGACGAGCTCGAGGCCCACGTCGGGACCGTGACCCGGGCGCTGGTCGACGTGGCGTGACGCCGCGCCGGGCGGCCGGCCTCAGGCGTCGCCGGCCGCCGCGACGTCGGTGAGCACCGGCGCGATCGCCGCCAGCGGCCGCGCGAACAGCTCGAGCTGATCGGGATCGGCGAACACCGTCGCGAAGTCGGCCGGCGTGAACGCCCGGGCCAGGCGCGCGGCGAAGGTGTCGCGCAGCACGCGCAGGTAGTGCTCGACGTCGTAGTCGCGGCGCGGGTCGGCCGTCGCGGGGTCGAGGTCGACCAGCGCGCCGCCGCCGCCGCGGGTGCGGTAGCAGCGGATCCGCTCGCCGACCCGCCACGCGGTGCGGCCGGCGGCGAGCAGCGCCTCGTACGCGAGCTCGCGGCGCTCGCCGCGGCCGGCCTGGTAGTCGTCGGGGCTGCGGCTGAGCCGCACCAGCGACGACACGTCGAACGGCGCCAGCCGCAGGCCGCGCACCGCGTCGACGCTGGCGAGGTACGCCGCGCGCACCCCGGGGACGTCGCCGACCAAGAGCCGGGCGATCGCCGCGCGCAGGAACGCCTCGCCGAACGGCTCGGCGCGGCTCGAGCGGAACGCCACGCCGCGCAGCGTGAGCGCGCCGTCGTAGCCGGCCAGCGCGTAGTTCTTGGGCTCGTGGGACAGCATCGCGGCGTAGCGGCCCTCGAACTCGAGCCGCACCCGCGGCGGCAACAGCGCCGCGACCTCGGCCACCGCGCGCCGCTCGTCGTCGACGCTCCACCCGGCCGGCACCGCGCCGTAGACGCCGTCGGTGTCGGCCTCGAGCAGCCGCACGCCGCGCGCCGCCAGCTCGCGGCAGATCAGCGCCAGCGTCTCGCGCCCGTGCCGCGTCACCTGGTTGGCGGCGTGGACGTCGGCGAAGCGGGTCAGGCCGCCGGCGGCGAGGTAGCCGTACGCCGAGTTGATGACCAGCTTCATCGCCGCCGACATCGCCTCGTGCTCGGCGCGCGCCCGCGAACCGGGCGGCGCGGCCTTGCCGCGATCCTTGGCGTCGAGGCGGCGCTCGACCAGCCGATCGACCAGCGCCAGCAGCGCGCCCAGGTGATCGCGGGCCGGGCCGATCCGGTGCTGGCGCATCAGCGACGGGTACAGGCTGGCGACGTCGGCCTTGATCACGCGGTGCGCGACGCCGGTCGCGAACAGGTGCAGCGCCGCGCCGCTGTGCGGCGTGCCGTCGCCGGCGACGTGGGTCGGCAGCGCCGCGCCCGAGCGCAGGTACGCGCGCACCAGCAGCGGATCGATCACGCCGGTGGCGGCGCCGGCGTCGGCGACCCGCTCGTAGCGCCGCGGCACCAGCCGGGCCAGCGCGAAGGCGGCGCCGCCGAGCAGCCGGGCCAGGCCGGCGACCTCCTCGACGTCGGCCGCCGCGTAGCGCCGCACCCGTGCCGGGTCGCGCAGGTACGTGGCGTGGATCGCGTCGCCGCGGATCAGCTCGCGATCGTCGGTGGCCAGGCCGAGGTGGCGCGCCACCGCCTTGAGCCCGTGGCCCGGCAGCTCGCGGGTCGCGAAGTCGTGGCGCAGCGTCGCGTCCATCGTGTCGATCAGCTCGCGGCCCGGCGCCAGGTAGCGCACGGTGCGACCGCCGAGCGCGGCGCCGCGCTGCGCGCCGCGGGTGCGCAGGCCCGGGCCGCCGGCGCGGCCGAGCGTCAACGGCACGCCCAGCCGGCGCGCGCGCTCGACCAGGAACGGCAGGTCGAACCCGTGCAGGTTGTGGTTCTCGATCACGTCGGGATCGGCGTCGGCGATCGTCGCCACCAGCCGCGCGATCAGCGCCGCCTCGCCGGCGTCGTCGGCGGTGTCGGCCTCGAGCGTGCGGGTCGCGCCGTCGGGCGTGCGCACCGCGATCAGGAAGATCCGATCGCGCGCGGCGTCGAGGCCGGTGGTCTCGAGGTCGAGCTGCAGGCGCGCGAGCTGATCGAAGCCGAGGTCGCGGAAGTAGGTGCGGCCGCTGGCCACCAGGTACTGCTCGTCGGGCGGCAGCGCCAGCGCCGCGTCCTCGCCGAGGTCGCGCAGGTGGCCGACGGTCCGGCCCAGCCGCCGGCTGGCGCCGTGCAGGATCGCCGACGTCAGCGCGGTGAGATCGGGGGCGCGCACCAGGTAGCGCAGCGCGCCCGGACCGGTGAGCTCGCGGTAGGTCACCTCGGCGGCGTGATCGCCCTCGCGTCCGAGCCGCGGGCCGAGGTGGTCGAGATCGTCGAGGCGATCGAGCACCAGCCACGGCCGGAACCGCACGTCGTCGCGCACCAGCCGGCCGTCGACGCGACGCCAGATCTGGGCGCGGCCGTCGGGCTCGGCCCACACCGACACGATCGCCGGCGTCGGGTCCCAGCCCTCGAGCCAGTCGTCTTCGATCGTGCGCGCCACGGCCCGACATTGCAGCACGCCGATCGCGGCGTGAATACCGGGCCGGCGCCAGACGTCGGAGCCCGCGGGCGTGGTGCGTGCGCCACATCGTGGCAACCGAGTCGACAGCGCGCGATCGATGCCGCCGCGTCATGTCGCGACGTTGCGCCGGCGCGGTGCTGGTATGTGGCTTGCTGTCGGATGGCGGCATGCCGTCCATCAAGCCGCCCCTCGTCCTCGCCCTCGTGACCGCGCTCACGGCGAGCGCCGCCGCCGAGAAGCTCACCGGCCAGGTGCTCGACCGCACCTCGGGCGAGCCGATCGAAGGCGCGGTCGTCAACATCGCCAACGCCGCGGGCGCGTCGCTGACCACCACCACCACCGCCGACGGCAGCTACGGCTTCGACGTGGTGCCCGGCCGCTACCAGGTCACGTTCCTCTACGGGCACGCCCGCAAGGTGGCCACGGTGGTCGTGACCGACGGGTCGCCGACCCAGCTCACCGGGCGCATCGACGGCGATCTCGGCGAGGTGATCATCCTCGACGAGGAGCACCGGCCGGCGGTCGCGCCCGAGCCGATCCGCACGATCTCCGATCTGCGGACGCCGCCGTACAGCGAGCGGGCGATCCTCGAGGACGCCTGGACCCGCGCGTGGCTGCTGCTCGACGTCGACGAGCGCGGCGAGGTCAGCCGGTTGAAGTTCCTCAAGCGCCCCGGCTTCGACCTCGAGCCGCACGCGATCGCCGAGGGCTTCAAGCTCAAGTTCCGGCCGGCGCGCGACGATCAGGGCCGCGCCGTGTCGACCTACGTGCTGTGGCCGATCGAGTGGCCGGCCCAGAGCTGGCTGCGCTACACGCAGGGCCAGACCACGCGGCTGCCCGAGTCCAAGCCCAACGGCTACAACAAGGCCAACATGGTGCCGTGCGCCGGCTCGGGGCCGTGGCGGATGGGCTCGGTCTACAAGGGCTACCGCGACTGCACCCGCCCCGACCTCGCCGCCGCCAAGCGCGAGTCGTGGATCGTCCCGGTCCGCTGATCGCCGATCACGGCACGATCGTCGGTCACAACCGTCGGCGGGGGCGCGCTACCTGGCATGCGTCGCACCTCGCTCCTGCTCCTGATCGCTGCCACGGCGCTCGCCGCCGTCGCGACCCGCACCATCCCGGCCCGCGCCGTCGTCCCCAACGAGCCGCCGTGTCCGAGCTGCGCGGTGCGGGTCTGGCCCGGGCAGCTCGAGAGCCGGTTCGCGATCGAGGGGCCGGCGGGCGCGACGTACACGATGCCGCGGCTGCGCTGCGCGCTGGCGGACGGCTCCGTCCAGACGCTCAGCCTGGGCACGACCGGCGCGGTCTATCGCGCCGGCGTCGCCTACGCGATCCCGGCCCGCGCGCCGGCGGCGCGGCTAGTCGGGGCGACCCTCGAGCTGCGCAGCGACGTCGGGCCGCTGCGCTACCCGATGCCGATCACCGCGCGCTGACCGCGGGGGTCACCGCGCGAAGGTCAGGCCGCCGACGAAGAACACGCCGAGGTCGCGGGTGTCGAGCGGCGTGCCGGGGCACCCCTCGACGCACAGCGACGCGATCGTCGTGCGCGACGGCGCGTCGGCGTAGAGGAAGCGGGCCTGGTAGAAGACGCCGATCATCCGCGGGCGCTCGCCGCCGAACTTGATGCGGTACTCGGCGCCGATGCCGAACGCGACGTCGCTGCGATCGACGTTCGTCCCGCCGGGCCAGCGCGCGCGCTCGAGGCCGAGGCCGCCCTCGAGCCAGACCACGCCGCCGGCCCAGACCTTGGCCGACAGCTGCTTGCCGAAATCGATCGCGTCGTAGCGCAGGGCCGCGCCGGCGCGGTGGAGCGTGCCGTCGCGCAGGTCGTCGCCGCCGAGCCCGAGCCCGTCGTACTCGCCGAACGCCATCCAGTCGCCCCAGCGGTGGCCGGCCTGCACCGCGACGCCAGCGGCGCCGTCGTGGACGCCGCCGACGCCGTACTGGCCGAGCATCACGGCGACGGTCATCTGCAGGCCGAGCGGGCGCGGCGGCGGCGACGGACAGCCGTCCTCGCCGCAGCGGTCGTACAGGTCGGGGGGCGGGGGATGGGCCAGCGCGGCGCCGGCGGTCGCGAGCGAGCCCAGGGCGATGACACACGCGGTCAGGCGAACCATGGCCCCTGGTACGCACGAGCGGGGCCGGCGATCCAATCATCCATCCAAGGACCCCGCGGGTCCCGGGGTCGCGGCGCGGTCAGCCGTCCGGCAGCGTCGCCGCCACGTCGAGCAGCGGCGCCAGATCGGCGAGCGGCAGGCCGCTGTGGAAGCAGCGCAGCTCGAACAGCATCGTCGCGTCGACGACCCGGGGCCGGCAGCTGTAGGCGTGGAAGCCTGGCGCCGCGAACGCCTCACCCGGGGGCTGGCCGAACAGCGCGACGAACCGCGCCAGCGGCGGGCCGGCGTCGGCGGCGAGGCCGGCCAGCAGCGCGGCGGTCGCCGGATCGCCCCAGCGGATCAGCGCGTCGCGGATCGAGCGGTCCGGATCGGGCGCCACCGGGATCCGGCCGCCGCGCAGGAGCGGGTGGCGTTGCGGCGCGCCGGCGTCGAGCGCGTGGGCCGCGCCCAAGAGGCGCCAGTAGTAGGTGGCGAGCGCGGCCGCGCGCGCGTCGAGATCGCGCCCCGCGATCGGCGGGTGCAGCGTGCAGTGGGTCGAGGTGAAGCCCGCGTAGCCGAGCGCGGGCGCGGCGCCGGCGAAGCACGGCGGGGCGTCGTCGGGTGGGCCGCACAGCCAGTTGGCGTCGGTCGGATCGAGCAGCAGCCCGGGCAGCGCGGTCACCGGCGCGCCGTCCCAGGTCACGAAGCGATCGGTGCGCAGGCTGTAGGCCGCGGTGTACTCGACGCGATCGAAGGGCGAGCCGGCGGTCAGCGCGGCCGCGGCGTCGGCGAGCCACGCCTCGACGCACGCGAACCCGTCGAGCAGCTCGGCCCAGCCGTCGCGCGGGACCGGCGGCGACGCCAGCTCGACCAGGCAGCGCGAATACTCCGGGGCGAGCCGCCAGCCGGCGGCGGTCAGCAGCCGCCAGCGATCGCGGCGCGCGGCGTCGGCGTCGACGTGGGCCGCGAAGCGCGCGAGCAACCGCTCGCCCGCCAGCAGGTACGCCACCGTGTCGCCGGTCCACGCGGACAGCCCGTACTCGCGCTCGAGGCCGACCTCGAGGCGATCGCGCCGCACGCGATGGGCTAGCCCAGGCACTCGACCACGTACAGGCAGAACGAGCGCAGCATGATCTTCGCGATCGAGTCCTCGAGCACCGCCGCGGCCTGCTGCCAGGCGCGCTCGAGCCGCGCGTGGGCCTGGTCGCGGCACGCCGCGAACGCGCCGCAGGCGTCGAGCGTCGCGATCAGCCCGGGCACCAGCGCCGGCTCGCGCCCGCACCGCTCGATCCGCGCCCACAGCTCGCGGCGCGCCGGCGTGTCGAGCCGGCGCAGCGCCTCGAGCACCGGCATCGTCACCTTGGCCTGCGCCAGGTCCTCGCCGTGCTTGGCGTCGCCGTGGAACCCCTTGAGGTTCTGGACGTCGTCCATGATCTGGAACGCGATGCCGAGCGCCTCGAACAGCTCGCCGAGCGCCGCCACCTGCGCCGCGCTGCCGCCGGCGACGATCGCGCCGATCTGCGCGAACACCGAGGCCGGCGCGCCGGTCTTGAGCAGGTAGACGTGCTCGAGCTGCCGCGCCAGCGGCGCGACGTCGCCGGTCGCCACCGCCGCCTCGGTCAGCGCGCGCGGGAAGCCCTGCAGGTCGAGGGCCTGGCCGAGGTGCGCCAGCCGCATGAACCCGAAGTAGATCTCGTAGATCTGCAGCTTCGCCGCGGCGGGGACGTCGAGCCGCGCGAACCACGCCTGCCACGCGAAGTAGCAGAACGTCCCGGCGTTGATCGCGATCGGCACGCCGTGGGCGACGTGGCACGCCGGGCCGCCGCGGCGCGACGGCGACGCGTCCTCGATGTCGTCGACGATCAGCGAGCCGACGTGGATGACCTCGGCCAGCCCCAGCAGCACGTCGACGACGTCCTGGCGCGCGCGATCGCCGCGCAGCGCGTAGAAGCAGACGACCGCGGTGTACGAGCGCCAGGCCTTGCCCTTGCGGTCGAGGATCGCGCGGATTGGCGCGATCACCAGCCGCTCGAGGTCGGCGGGATCGACGTCGCGGACGTAGCGATCGACGGCGGCCCCGCCGAGCATCGCCTGCACCGCGGCGGCGTCGAGCGGCAGCGGGAACTGGCGGCGGATCACGGCGAGCGTCGCGTCGGGGACCGCGGCGAACACCTCGGGCAGCGTCGTGGCGGCGCCGGGCGCGACGTGGTCGACGAAGGCCAGCCCGGCGACCGCCGTGCCGCCGACCGTGCCGGCGACGGCGCACCGGCCCCGCCACCGCGGCCGGCTGGTGGTCGCGGTCACCAGCTCCTGATCGACGACCGCGGCGCGCAGCGCGAGCGCGACGTCGGCCGCCGGGACCTGCAGCGTCCACGCGGTCGCGTGATCGTGGAACGTGGCGAGGCTGGTCCAGGTGGCGGTCGGCGCCAGCGTCGCGTCGAACGGGCCGCGGGTCGCGCCGTCGGGGCCGACGACGATCGCCCGCGCGCGGGCCGGATCGTCGCCGCCGCGCCAGGCGTGGATCACGGTCGCGTCGGCGAGTTGCACGGTCAGGCGCGTCGGCGCGGCGTCGCCATCGGCCGCGAACCAGGTGGCGGTGCCGTCGGCGATGGCGTGGGCGGTGCCGTCGAGGGTGAGCGTGCCGGTGACGTCGCAGCGCGGACACCACGCCGCCACCGCGGGCTCGCCGCCGGCGATCGACGCGGTCCGCGGGCGCAGCAGCAGCTCGCCCGCGATGTGGTGATCGGGCAGGTGCAGGCGCAGCCGGTAGCCGCCGTCGAGCGCGGTCAGGCCGGTGCCCGCCAGCTCGCCGGTCGCGGCGTCGCGGGCCGCCGCGTCGACGGTGACGTCGGGGTAGGGCAGCCGGCCGGTCGCGAGCACCTCGTCGAGGGCGCGCGCCGTCGGCGCCGCCGGCGCGGCCGGGTCGCGCGCCAGCCGGGCGCGCAGCGCCGCGGGCAGGCGGTGATCGCCGATCGCCGCGGTGAGGCAGCGCCCGCCGGCGACGTCGGTCAGCGTCGCCCACACCAGCCGCGCCGGTGGACCGCCGTCGTCGGCCGCGACCTGGATGACGGCGACCGCCAGCGACCACCCGCGGCCGTCGGCGAGCGTGACGTGGGCCTGGGCCTCGAGGCGGTGCTCGCTCATGGCGCCCCGCGCTCGCGGGCCGACGTCGCCGGCCCGAATCGGCGGCGCCCGGCGCGGCTTCGGCGTAGCATCGTCGTCGGATGAGGAGCGACGCTGGTCACCGAGGCTTCCCGACCGTCTCGGTCGTCACCGCGCACGGCCGGCAGCCGCTGGCCAGCGACGGCGACGAGCGGCTGATCGATCTGCTGAACCGCCACGGGGTGCCCTGGTCAGGTGTCTCGGTGTACCGCGTGCCGAAGGCCGGCGGCGAGCCGCAGCTCTGCTCCGCCCTCGACGCGACGCTGAGCGAACTCGACGACGCCGCCGAAATCCTTCTGTACTTCAACCGCAATGTCAATCCGTTCATGTTCGCGCTGACGCGGTGGAAGACCGTCGAGCGCGCCGATCCGAGCGGGTCCGACGCGACCGAGTACTTCTACCAGCGCCTCGACAACGCCCGCGGCAGCACCGAGACGTACCTGAAGAAGCTCAGCCCCGAGGAGTGCCGCGCGGCGATCGCCGCCCAGGTCGCCGAGACCGTGCGCGCGACGCTGCCGCGCGGCAGCCACCTCGTGGTCGGCGTCAGCGGCGGCGGCGACAGCAACTCGCTGCTCTACGGCCTGAGCCAGCTCGCCGATCACGACCTGACGATCCACCCGGTGATCATCAAGGGCATCCCCGACTGGGACACCGGCGTGCCGCGCGCGCAGGCGCTGTGCGAATCGTACGGCCTGCCGCTGCGGATCATGGACGAGGCCGAGGTCAAGGCGCTGCTCGGCATCCCCGCCGACGCGACGCCGCTGATCGAGCGGTTCGAGCGCGAGTTCCCCGGCGACGACTTCGAGTTCGTCGGCACGCTGCTGATCCGGCTGGCGCTGGCCAAGCACGCGCGCGAGGTCGGCGCGGCGTTCATCTGCACCGGCCTCAACCTCGAGGACGTGCTGTGCGAGAACATGTTCCGGCTGTCGACCGGGTTGCCGCCGGCGGCGGTGCCGGCGCGGGCGATCGGCGACGTCACGCTGGTGCTGCCGCTGTGGCTGTGCCCCAAGCGGATCATCGACGGCTGCTTCCCGAAGTACTCGCTGGCCAACTACCAGGGGCGCTACCCGTGCTTCTCGCTGGGCCGCAACCTCTACTACAGCGTCGTCTACGCGATGCAGTCGCAGTTCCCGGGCTACCCCGAGCAGCTGGCGCGCGGGCTGTCGACGCTGGCGGCCGCGGCGCCGCCGGCGTACGTCTTCGACGCGCAGCTCGGCTTCCACGTCGAGCGCTTCGTCTCGCTGCCGCTGCGCGCCCGGTTCCTGCGCATGCTGGGACGCGACGCCACCGCGCCGGGGCCGTGAGCGCGGCGCCGTCGATCACGACGTTCCGCGACGACGTGCGCGCGGCGATCCGCGACGCCGGCGCGCCGCGCCACGTGATCGTGCTGGCGATCGACGGGGTCCCGTACGCGCTCGCCGCGCGAGCCTGGCCGCGGGCCCAGGTGGCCGAGCGGCGCTCGGTGTTCCCGACCACCTCGGCGACCGCGTGGCTGTCGAGCCTGACCGGCGCGAGCGTCGACGCGCACGGCGTGCCCGGCGTGGTGTTCGCCGTCGAGCCCGGCGCCACGCCGATCGACGTCTACCAATACCAGGGCTCGCTGGGCGCGCCGCCGCCCACGGATCTGTTCAGCGACGCCGCGGGCGCCGGCTACGCGCCGGTGGCGATCCTCGGCGACCTCGAGGACACGCCGGGCGCCTGGCGCGATCTGCTGGTCCACCGCGCCCGGCCGGTGCACGGCCACCGCTTCTTCTGGGAGCCCGGCGCCGGCGGCGCGCCTGGCGCGATCGCGGCCCGCGTGGGCGCCGCGGTCGACGCGGCGCTGGCGGCGCAGCCCGGGCCGTGCCTGGCGTGGTGCTTCGTCGACGCCGACCACCACATCCACCGCGCGGGCTACGACGCGCCGCTGATCGAGTTCCTGGCGCAGCTCGACGCGCTCGCCGCGGCGTGGGCGGCGCGCGGCGCGCTGGTGATCGCGCACTCGGATCACGGCCTGGCACCGACCCGCCACGATCCATCGATCGCCGCGGCGATCGAGCGGGCCGCCGCGGACCACGGCGGCGCGCTGGGCGGCGCCGGCCGCACGCGGTGGCTGGACGTCGCGCCCGACCGCGAGGCCGCCGCGCGCGCGGCGCTGCGGGCCGCGCTGCCGGCGTCGGTGGCGATCCGCCACGCCGACGAGCTGTTCGCGCCGGGGTCGCGGGCCCGCGCGCGGGTCGGCGCGATCGTGCTGATCGCGCGCGGCGAGGCGTTCGTCGCGCCCGCGGGCTACGCCTACGAGCACGGCTCGCTGACCGAGGCCGAGCTCGCGGTGCCGCTGGCGGTGTGGTCGCCATGCTGAGCGCGCGGGTCGCCGGCCACCTGGCGCGGGTGCGCCTCGACGACGTGCTGGCGCACCTGGCGCGGCTGACCGCGCACGATCGCTACCAGGCGTCGCTCGGCATCGAGCGCGCGGCGGCGCTGATCGCCGAGGCGGCCCACGCGCTGGGGCTGGTCGACGTGACCGTCGAGCGCTTCGCCGCCGACGGCGCGACGCGGTGGTGGACGTTCCAGGGGCCGCGGGCGTGGACGCCGACCACGGCGCGGCTCGCGGTGCGCGCCGGCGGCGCGACGGTGGTCGCGATCGATCACGCCGCGCAGCCGTTCGCGATCGCGACGTACGCGGCGCCGACGCCGGCGGGCGGGCTGGTCGCGCGGGTGGTCGACGCGCGCGGCGCGCGCGACGCGGTCGACCTGGCCGGCGCGATCGCGATCGTCGACGCCGCCGGCCTGGCGCGCCCCGAGCGCCTGGTCGCGCGCGGCGCGCTGGGGTTCATCACCGACGCGACCTGCCGTGGCGCGGCCGGCGAGCACCGCGGGCGGGTCGAGCTCGACGCGGCGTCGCCCCTGGTCGGCTGGAGCGTCACCGCCGCCGAGCGCGCGGCGATCGCGGCGGCCGCGGCCGGCGGCGCCACCGCGCACGTGCAGGTCGACGTCGATCGGTCGGCGGCGATGCCGGTGGTGACCGGCGTGCTGCCCGGCCGCGGCGCGCCCGGCGAGGTGTGGCTGACCTCGCACCTGTGCCACCCGCGGCCCGGCGCCAACGACAACGCGTCGGGCGCGGCGGCGCTTTTGGGCGTCGCCGCGGCGCTGATCGACGGGCGCGCCGCGCGGGGCCGCGACCTCGATCGCGCGGTCCGCTTCGTCTGGGGGCCGGAGTTCCTCGGCGTCGCGGCGCTGCTGCACCAGCGCGACGCGGCCCGCGGCGTCGCTGGTCGCCCGGTCGCGGTCGTCAACCTCGACATGATCGGCGAGGATCAGGCGCAGTGCGGGACGCCGCTGGTGGTCGAGCGGCCGCCCGACTGGTGTCCGTCGCTGCTCGGGCCGCTGGCCGAGCAGGTGGTCGACGAGGTGTTCGCGCAGACCCGCGATCACGTCGGCACCTGGCGCCCCGGGCCGTTCCTCGGCTTCTCCGATCACGCGCTGTTCGCGACCTGCGCCGATCCGGCGTGGCGCAGCCCCGCGGTGCAGCTGTGGCACCCCGGCGATCCGTTCAACCACTCGGCGGCCGACACGCTCGACAAGGTCGCGCCGATCGAGGTGCGCCGCGCCACCGCGGCCGGCGCCACGCTGGTCGAGCTGGTGGCGAGCGAGGGCGACTGGCCGCGGGCCGCGCGCGTCGAGGTGGTCGACGCGTGGCGCGCGCGCGAGGGCGCCGCGGCGGCGGCGATCGCCGCGCGGTACCGCGACGTCGACGGCGGCGCGTGGTCGCGCCGCTTCGCCGCGCACGTCGACGACCACGGCCAGGCGCTGCGGGCGCGGTGCGACGACGACGCGGTCGCGTGGCTCGCGCCGGGGCCGCCGCGCGGCGGCGCCTTCGCCGCGCGCTGGCCCGGGCCGTTCAACTACCGCGGCCTCCTCGCCGACCTCGACGCCGCGACCCGCGCCGACGTGACCGCGGCGTTCGCCGACGACAAGCGCCACTACGCGCTCTTGACCCACCTGGCGGTGCTCGCCGAGGTGGCCGACAGCCGCGACGACGCGATCGCGCGCGCGTCGATGGCGCTGCGCGCGCCGGTCGACCCGGCGGTGGCCGCGCGGCTGTGGGACGCGCTGGTCGCGGCGGGCTGGCTGACGGAGGTGTCCGATGACCGGCCGTGACCTCGATCCGGCGTTCCGCTCGTACCAGGCGATCGATCCCGCCGCGCCCGAGGGCGCCGGGCTGAACCTCGCCTGGACCCGCGACGAGCGCGCGCACCTCGCGGTCGACCTGGCCGCGGTGCTCGCCGCGGAGCTGCGCGCCGAGGCCGACGACGGGCTGCCGTACCTCGATCGCTACCTGGTGCGCGATCCGTACGGCGAGGCGACGCTCGGGCCGGCGGTCGCCGCGGCGTTCGGGTTGCCGGCCTGGCAGGACCGCGTCACCTGCGGCGCTGGCGTCGTGTCGCTGCTGCACGGCTTGGCCCGGCTCGCGGCCGGCGCGCCGGTCCGCGTCCTCGGCGACACGTACCCCGACTTCCCGTACTGGGTCGCGCAGACCGGCGGCGCGTGCGGCGTCGAACCGACCGCGCCGCTGTGGTTCCTCGAGCGGCCGAGCCTGATCGGCGACGCGTTCGCCGCGCTGCCCGAGGTCGCGGCGCTGTGCGCCGACGCCGCGCGCCACGGCGCGCTGGTGGTGATCGACGAGTCGAACGCGAGCTACGCGCCGCCGGCGTGGAGCGCGATCGGCCAGATCGACCTGGCGCCCAACCTGATCGTGCTGCGCGGGTTCTCGAAGGCGTACGGCCTCGGCGGCCTCCGCCTCGCCTACGCGGTGGCGTCGCCGGCGGCGACCGCCCGCGTCCGCGCCGTGGTGGCGCCGCTGCTCGCCGCGTCGGTGTCGTTGCGCCTGGGCGCGCGCGTGCTGGCGCTGGGCGACGTCGCCGCCCCGCTGCGAGCCCGGATCACCGCGCACAAGCCCGCGGTGCTCGACCTGCTCGCGCGCGCCGGCGTCACCGCGCTCGAGCCCGCGAGCGCGCACCTGCCGTACGTGCTGTCGCGGGCCAGCGACGCCGAGCTGCGCGCGCGGCTCGAGGCTCGCGGCGTGCTCGGCAAGCGCCACCCGTGCTGGTCGGCGCGCGTCGGTGGGCTCGATCACGTCTATCGGCTGAGCGTGCCGCTCGACGACCACCGCCTGGCGCGGCTGCGCGACCTCCTGGCCGCGCCGTAGATCGTCGGCTGCGCCGCCGCGCCGCGTGCTAGCCTCGGCGGACAGGAGGTGGCGCCATGATCGAGCAGAACCCCGCGGTGCAGAACGGCAACTTCAACCTCAAGAACGTCGAGGTCGAGCTGATCCCCGAGCCGCGCGCGGTCGAGCGCGCCGAGCTGTCGATCGCCGAGCTCGAGGCGATGCGCGTCGGCCGCCCCGCGGTCCCGGCGTCGAAGCACGGCCTCGAGGCGATCTGCGGCGCCAGCTGCGAGATCGGCGCGCACTGATTTGCAGGGGGCTCGTCGCCGAGCCCCCCTCGATCCCGGCGAAGCCGGGATCGAGCCTCCCCCCTCGCGGTGGCGGCGCCAGTTGTTAAGCACGTAGGCCAGCGCGTGGCGCGGCCGGCACCTCCCGGAGCGCTGTGGAGTTGCCGGCGGTGGTGGACAACCGCGCCTGACGGCGCGCCGGCGGGCGCGCATCGTCGGCGTCGCGCGGTTGCCCACACCGCCTTGAAGAACGGCGCGGCGAGGGCGGCGTGGGTCAGCCATGGCCGGGGCGCCGTTCTTCACAACCCACACAGCGCGCGCCGCTATCCCGGATCACTTCGTTGGTGATCCCAGAGCCAGAGGCCGCTGAGCCAGGGCCCGATCCAGGCGGCCACCCCGTCGGCCTCGCGATCGTCGCTGTGGGCCGCGACCCTCGCCGTGCCCGCGTTCTCTCTCTCTCTCTCTCCAAACAAACGAAGTGATCAGGGCCGGCGATCCGCGCTGTGTGGGT
>JAEUJY010000118.1 GCA_016794525.1 Myxococcales bacterium | reverse complement strand
CGCTGGCCGCGCTGGTCGACGTCCTCGAGCGCACGCCGCGGCGGCGCCGGCTGGCGGCGATCGTGGGCGGGGCCGTCGTCGCCAGCGGCGCGGCGGTGGTGGCGGCCGCGGCGCTGGCGCGCGCGCCGGCGCGGGTCGACTGCGCGCGCACCGGCGCGATCGCCGAGCGCACGTGGACCGCGGCGCGGCGGGCGGCGATCGCCGATCCCCACGCGCGCGACGATCTCGATCGCTGGGCTGGGCGCTGGCGCGAGCAGCGCGTCGACGCCTGCCGCGCGACCCACGAGCGGGGCGAGCAGTCGGCGGCGGTGCTGGATCGTCGGGTCGCGTGCCTCGACGCGACGCTGATCGGGTTCGCGGCGCTGGCCGACGCGCTCGGCCACGCCGACGTCGCGGCGGCGCGGCGCGCCGGCGAGGCGATCGCGCGGCTGCCCGCGCCCGAGGCCTGCTCGGCGCTGCGGGTCGCCGGGCTGGCGCCGCCCCGCCGCGATCCGCGGGCCGACGCCGTCGAGCAGCGCCTCGCCGCGGCCCGCGCCGCGGTCGAGCTGCGGACGCCCGACGCGCGCGCCGCCGCCGATCGCGCGCTGGCCGACGCCCGGGCGCTGGGCGAGCCGGGCCCGCTGGCGCGGGCGCTGGCGATCCACGCCGAGGCGATCGGCGGCGTCGACGCGGCGGCCAGCCGCGCCGAGTTCGACCAGGCCCAGGCCGCCGCCGCCGCCGCGCGCGACCCGGCGCTCGAGGCCGCGGTGGTGCTGCGCGGCGTGGCGCAGTCGGCGGCCACGGCCAACGCCGCCGACCGCATCGACGCGCTGTTGCCGGTGGCCCGCGCCGCCGTGACCCGGGCCGGCGAGCCCCGCCCGCTGCAGTACGAGCTGGCCCAGGTCGAGGTCGAGGCCGCGATGCGGCTGGCCCGGGTCGACGAGCTGCGCGCCGCGTGCGCCCGCGCCACCGAGCTGGCGCCCGCCGAGGACGCGGCGGTCGCGCGCGCCACCTGCGCGTGCAGCGCGGCGCTGCTGGTCCGCGACAACGCCGGCGCGATCACCGCGTGCGCCGACAAGACCGCGGCGCTGCGGGCGCGGGTCGGCGACGATCACCCGCGCGTCGCCGACGCCCTGCACAACCAGCTCACCGCGCTGGTGCGCGCCGAGCGGCTCACCGAGGCCGCCGCGGCGAAGGGCGACTACCTCGCGCTGATCGAGCGGCTGTACGGCGCGCGATCGCGCGAGCAGGCCGACGCGCTGCAGCTGGCCGGCGTGCTCCAGGAGCGGCAGGGCGACCTGAAGGCCTCGCGCGCCACGCTCGAGCGCGCGCTGGCCATCGTCGAGGAGGTCGGCGGGCCCGCCGATCCGGGGCGGGTCGGCCTGCTGCTGGAGCTGGCCACTCGCGCCGGCGATCTCGGCGACGTCGCCGCCGCGACCCGCTACGCCGACGCCGGGCTGGCGGCCAGCGAGCGCCTGCTCGGCGCCGACAACCCCGACCTCGCGGTCTACCTGGTGTTCCACGCCAAGGCGGTCGGCGCCGATCCGGCGCAGCTGGCGCGCGCGATCGCGTCGTGGGATCGCGCGCTCGCCGTCGCCGAGCGCAGCGGGGCGCGCACGTTCACGATGGGATCGATCCTGTCGAGCTACGCGTGGTTCCTCGCGCACCACGACCGCGCCGCGGCGGCGCTGGCGCTGGCGCAGCGGTCGCTGCCGATCTTCGACGAGCTGGGCGAGGCGCTGGCGGCAGCGCGGGCCCAGAACCTGATCGGCGAGCTGCTGCTGGAGCTGCGGCGATCGGGCGACGCCCGCGCGGCGTTGACCGACGCCCGCGCGCGCTTCGTGCGGCTCGGGCCCGACGTCGCCGACGAGCTGGCCGAGGTCGATCGCTCGCTGGCGCGCGCGCGCTGATCCGCCGAGTCGGCTAGGCGATCCGTCGGGCCGCCGGCCAGGTCGCCGCAACCACACGCGGGCGGCGTGGCATGGGCGCTGCATTCTCGCCCGGCATGACGAACCCGCTGCCGACCCTCGCCGCGCTCGCGCTGACCCTCGCCACCGCCGGCCTCGCCGCGGGCGATCGCAGCGACGCCCAGATCGAGCTCGAGGACCACCTCGGCTCCAGCATGGACCAGCTCAACAGCCTGGACGTGATCTCGCTGCGCGAGTACTCCGACTGCCGCGCGTCGATGGCCAAGGCCAAGAAGCTGTTCAAGCCGACCGACACGCTGCGCGCGCTGGCGTTCCAGCAGCACCCCAAGGCCGTCGCCGCCGGCGGCTCGTTCACGATCACCGTCGCCGACCTGCCGTGGATGTGCGACCAGATCGACCGCGTGATCGCGCGCGGCACGCTGATCGAGCAGCTCGAGCTGGCCAAGGCCTACCAGCGGCGGCTGGCCGCCGACGAAGCGCCCGACGCCACCGTCCACCTCGGCGACGGCGACCCCGACCTGGCGGCGGCCAAGGCCTGCGCGGCGGCGGTGGCCGGCGAGGCGGCCGCTGGCGCCACCGCGATCGAGCTCAAGCGCGCGTCGTTCGCGGTCGCCGACGCCACCGCGCTGTGCGACGTGCTGCGGCAGTGGGGCGAGCACCAGAACGCGGTCGGCCAGGTCAACTTCGACCGGATCGCACCGACGTATCGCGCGCTCGGCGTCGGCGGCGATCGGCTCGAGCTGTTCGTCGAGAACGACGGGCTCTACTTCCGCGGCAAGCGCTGCGAGAAGATCGAGGAGCCGCGGGCGCTGGCCAAGGCCAAGAAGGTCCACCTGTGGCTGGAGAACGCCGACGACACCCACACGATCCGCACGTACACGTTCACCGGCGATCGCTACAAGGTGAAGGACAAGACCTACCGCACCGAGGCGGCCGCGTACGCCGGCTGCAAGTGATCACGCCGTGACGATCACGGGATGACGCACAGCTCGGCGACGCACACGCCGCCCGGGCCCTGGCAGGTCAGGCCGGTCGCGCACGCGTCGACGCACGGCTGATCGCGGACGGGGATGGGCTGGCAGGTGGCGCCGCTCGGGCCGAGCGCGCACTCGCTGCCGACCCGGCACTCGTTGCCAGCCGAGCACGCGGCGCCGTCGGCGCGGCGGGTCGCGCAGTGGTTGGTCGAGAAGTCGCAGAAGGTGTCGGCGGCGCAGGTGCGATCGTTGGTGCACGCCGCGCCGGCGCCGCCGATCGCGATGCACACGCTGCCGCTGGCGCCGAAGTCGCAGCCGAGGCCGGCGCCGCAGACGTAGTCGGGCGGGTTCAGGTAGCACTCCTGGCCGAGCCCGGGGCCGGGCTGGCAGGTGTTGTCGCTGGGCCGGCAACCCAGCCCGTCGGCGCAGAACCGCGCGCCGACCGCGCAGGTCTCGCCGACGCCGGGCAGCCGCGCGCAGGTGCCGAGGCCGTCGGCGCAGGTCAGCCCCGCGGCGCACGCGGCGCCGTCGAGGCACGGCTGGCCCTCGGTCGGCAGCGCGACGCAGGTCATCGACGCGTCGGCGCAGCCCAACCCGGCCGCGCACGCGCCGTCGGCGCAGGCGGCGCCCGGCCCGGCCGGGTCGTCGCAGGTGCGGGTCTCGGGGGCGCGGCCGCACGCGCGCAGGTTGCCGCACGTGCCCGGCCCGCTGCAGCCGTCGCCGAGCGCGGCCGCGTCGACGCACGCGGTGCCGTCGCAGGTCAGGCCGGGCTGGCACTGGGCGCTGTCGGTGCAGCCCGCGGCCAGCGGCAGCGGCGCCGCGCAGCGGCCCGCCGGATCGCACACCAGCCCGGCGGCGCAGGCGCGCGCGTCGGTGCAGCTGGCGCCGAGCGCCGCGGGTGGGGCGCAGCGATCGGCGTTGCAGCGGAGGCCGGGCGCGCACAGGCCGTTCAGGCACGCCGCGCCGTCGCCGGGCAGCGCGGTGCAGGTGGTCGCGGCCTCGCCAGGCGCGCACACGCCGTCGGCGGTCGCGCCGCAGAACGCCAGGCCGCCGCCGGCCAGCTCGCACGCCTCGCCGATCGCCGCGGTCGACACCACGAACGCGTCGCACGCCGCCGGCAACGGCCCGCTCCCGTCGTGGGCCAGCTCGCAGCGACCGGCCATCGCGGCGATCGCGGCCAGGCACGCGGCGACGTTGGGCTCGTCGAAGCGCGCCCGCCCGGCCGCGACGTCGGGGCCGACCCGGCCTTCGAGCGCGGCGGTGCAGCTCGCGGTGCGCGCCGCGACGCAGCCGGCCGCGTCGTACGGGCGCAGGTCGAAGCGGCAGGCGCACGCCTCGAGACCGGCGCAGACGCGCTCGGACACCGCCTGGCAGAACGCCGCCGGCGTGGTCCCGGTGGCGCCGCCGCCGTCGTCGCCGCCGCAGGCGAGGAGCAAGAGGGCAGGGGCGAGGCAGGCCAGCGCGCGGGTCAGCACCGCCGACGGATACCACCGCCGCGCGCGGGGGTCACCTGGCCGCGCGGTCGCCGCGGCGCTGACGCCGCGTCACGGGCGCGCGACGTGCACGGCGACCACGCCGGCGCCGTCCATCGCGACCGCGTCGCCGGGGGCGACGCCGGCGAACGTCGTCGTGCCGAGCTCGCCCAGGTACGGCGAGGCGACGCCGACGGCGAGCGCGTCGTTCGGGGCGACCACGTCGATCGCGTGGCCGGTGGCGGCGGCGCCGGCGGTCGCCGTCAGCAGCGCGGCGCCGCGCATCAGCTCGACCGTCGTGCCGCCGGGGCCGTCGAGGCCGATCACCGTGCCGCCGGCGGCGAGGAAGTCGGCCAGCGCCGCGCGCCCGGCGACGCCCTCGGCGAGCGCGTCGGGCGCGGGCGTCGTCCGCGGCAACAGCACCACCACGTCGACGACGCGGTCGCGCGGCAGCGCGTCGCCCAGCGCCACCGCGCGCCAGCTCCGCCCGGTGGCCGCGAGCCCCGCGGTCAACGCCTGCGCGACCGCGGCCGTCGTCGCCGGGTCGGGCGCCGGCCCGCCGGCGAGCGCGACGCGCACCTCGAGCGCGCCGCCCAGCGCCGCGGCGTTGCCGAGCAGCCGCGCCGCGGCGGCGTGGTACGCGCGGTAGTCGTGGCCGATCAGCACGACGTGCCCGGCGGTCGTGCCGACGCACGCGCCGCTGCTGCACAGGCCGCTGCCGCACACCGCGCCGCACGCGCCGCAGTGATCGGGATCGCTGGCCATGTCGACGCACGCGCCGCACCAGGTCGCGCCGGCGCCGCACGCGGGCGCGTCGATGGCGGGCGGCGCCGCGTCGTCGCCGGCGTCGTCGCCGGGCCGGCACGCGGCGCCCTCGGCGACCCAGCCGGGTTGGCACTCGCCGCCGACCACCGAGTCGAAACACCCGGCCAGCGCCAGCGCGGCGAGCGCGGCCAGCCTCCTCATCGCGGCACCGTCCGCGTGGCGCCGCGGGGGACGATCACGAACTCGACGCGGCGGTTGGCGTCGTGGTCGGCCGAGCGCGGGCGCGTCGAGCCGTAGCCCACCGCCTCGATCGCGTCGGCCGGCACGCCGGCGGCGATCAGGGCCGCGCGGGCGCGCTCGGCGCGCAGCTGCGACAGCCACTGGTTGAAGACGACGTCGCCGCGCACGTCGGCGTGGCCCTCGACGATCAGCCGCTGCCAGTCGCCGCGGGTCCACGCGGTCGCGATCGCGCGCACGATCGGCCGCGCCGCGCGGCGGACGCGGGCCCGCCGCACCTTGAACAGCACGCGATCGGCCAGGATGATCCGATCGCTCGCGACCTCGATGTCGCCGCCGGCGGCGCAGGCGTCGCGGCCGTCGAGCGCGTCGGCCAGCACGCTGCAGGTCTCGACGACGTCGATCAGCACCTCGCCGTCGTCGACCACCGCGCCGCAGCCGGTCGGGTCGCTGGCGCAGCCGGGCGCCACGTCGAGCAGCGTGTCGACGTCGCGGGGCGTCGGCGCGGGGGCGGGTGCCGGGGCCGCGATCGCGATCGCCGGCGCGGGTCGCGGCCGGGGCGCGCGGCGGGCGCGGGTCGGCCGCAGCTCCAGCCCGATCAGCGCGAGCTGCGCCGGGCCCAGCCGCGCGCCGGCGTCGCCCGCGGGCAGGTAGATCAGGCGGACCGCCGGGCCGACGTCGAGCGCGCCGACGCGGGTGGCCCAGCCGGCGCCGAGCTCCACGGCCGGCACCGGATCGGCGCCGGTGACGCCGCCGCCGGCCGCGGCCTCCAGCCACGCGCCCGCGCCGCTGGCGCGCAGCGCGAACGTCAGCGTCGCCAGCCCGCCCCAGCCCGGGTCGACGTGGCCGTCCATCGGCGCGGCCGCGTCGCCCAGCACGCCGACCCGCGCGCGCAGGCCCAGCGCCAGGTGCGGGGACAGCCGCTGGTACAGCCCGACCGCCGGTAGCACGCCGGTGCCGAACGTCGCGGCCTGGGCCTCCGACACCGGCACCGCCGCGGGCACCTCGACGGTGACCTCGGGGCCTGCCGCGGCAGGGGCGATCGTGGTCAGCACCGCCGCGGCGATCGCGGCCGACGCATGGCTCAGGGCGCGCACACCTCGAGAATCGACCGTCGCCGCCCGCCGTTGAGGTGTGGCGGGGTCGGTTGCCTCGCTGGGAACCCCTTGATACAAGGCCGCATGCGCGTCGATCCACAGCCAGATCCCCGATGTGGGCTCTCGCGTATCGGGTGGGGGCCCCACGGGGGCATGACCCCGTGGGGGAGGGTTTGTCGACAAACCCTCCGGATGCTGGTGTCCCCGTGAAGGTCCTGGTCGCTGGCGGTCACGGCTTCATCGGGCGGGCGCTGTGCGCGCGGCTGCGCGAGCTGGGGCACGAGGCGGTGGCCAGCGGGCGCGGCGACACCGCCGAGCTCGCCGCGGCCGGCGCCGACGCGCTGGTGTGGGCGGCCGGCGGTCGGCCGATGTCGGTCGAGCAGTGCATCGCCGACCACGCCCACGCCGCGGTGCGGACGATCAAGGCGATGCCCGGCCTCGAGCGCGTCGTCTATATGTCGTCGGCCGAGGCCTACGGCCTGCAGGACGTGCCGTTCCGCGAGGACGCCACGCTGCTCGGCGCGTCGCCGCTGGGGCAGGCCAAGGCCGCCGGTGAGCACGCGGTCGCCGCCGCCGTCGGGGCGACGCCGCTGGTCGTGCTGCGGCCGTGCTGGGTCTACGGCCCGGGGCTGGCGCCGTCGACGTTCTTGCCCACGCTGATCAACCACCTCGCGAACCGCCGTCGCTACGCGATGACGCCGGGGCAGCAGACCCGCGATCTGGTCTACGTCGACGACGTCGTCGCGGCGATCGTCCGCGCGCTCGCGCCCGACGCGCCGGCCGGCACCTACAACATCGGCACCGGCGTCGAGACCTCGGTGCTCGACATGGCGCTCACGATCGCCGCCAAGGTGCGGCCGTCGGCGATCGCGCTGCTCGACGTCGGCGCCCGCCCGTACCGCGAGGGTGAGGCGTTCCGCGTCGCGCTCGACGTCAGCCACGCCAAGGCCGCGCTGGGCTGGCAGGCGACGATCGAGCTCGACGACGGCCTCGGCCGCATGGTCGACGCGCTCGCCCCCGAGCGGTGAAGCGCGCCGCGCCGACGCGCGCGTCGACGATCGCCGCTGATCAGGGCTGATCAGGCGGCAGCGCCTGCCAACCCGGTTGCCAGACCGCGCGGTCGCGCAGCGCGCGCCACGCGACGCGCCGACGCTCGCGCGGCGCCAGCACCGCGGCGAGCTCGACCTCGTCGCCGTGTTTTGCCACCACGTGCCAGTGGCGATAGCGCCACACCGTGTCGCCGCGCGTCCACGCACTGCCGACGAGGCGGGTGGGATCGGTCGGGGCCAAGCTCACGTGGACACCGTAGCGTCACCTGCGGTTGTCGGCATCACCGCGCCAGCCCGGCACGACGATGACGGCGGTCACGCGTCAGCGCGGCACGACGATGACGACGGTCACGCGCCAGCGCGGCACACGCGCCGCGATCGCGGTGTGCGCTGATACGATCGCGATCGGCGGTGGCGTCGACGCGGCGGTGAGTTCTCGACGGTGGTGTCGCGCGATCGTCCGAAGGTTCGACGGCGCGCGCGCTCGAGTCGCGTTCGCGGCGCGCCGCGCGGGCTCGCGACGTTGGCCCGCGACTTGGATGCAGCCGCGCCGACAGTCGGCGGCGACGCGCAGCGAGCGATGCGACGGTTCGAAGCAACCGCGCGCGGCGTGACGTTTCCGAACTGCACCCACCAAGGAGCCTCTCCGCAATGAAACGACTTCTCCTCGCCGCCTCCCTCCTCGCCCCCCTCTCCACCGTCGTCGCCTGCGTCGGCGACGACGACGCGCCGGCCGCGGTCGACCCCGACGGCCCCGACCTCCTCGCCGGCGCCGACTTCGTCGCGATCCCGCGCACGCTGTCGGCCACCGAGGCCGCCGCCCGCCAGGCCAAGCTGACCGCCGCCGGCATGCCGCGTGACAAGCACCACGCCGCGCCGGGGCCCAGCTTCTACCTGGCGATCAAGAAGTCGGCGCTGGCCGACCGCTGGTTCCTGTCGGCGTTCCTCGAGCAGTACTTCCCCGGCCAGGTGTCGTTCGGCGCCGCGCAGTCGCTCGGCACCCGCGTCGTGTCGTTCAAGGTCCAGAACGACAAGCTGTTCGTCTTCGACGCCGACGATCGCCACGCGTCGTCGTCGGTGTTCGATCCCGACGTGCTGGTCGAGGCCTACCCGCTGGTGACCGACCCCAGCGTCGTCAACCAGCCCGGCGGCAACCAGTACGTGTTCATCGATCCCGCCGCCGGGCTCAACCGCTTCGACCTGCTGGGCGACTACTTCGGGTCGAACCCGTGGCCGATCCGCTTCGAGGTCGAGCTGTCGTTCCTGCAGAACTTCCGCAGCATCAGCGATGGCATCACCTACCAGCAGGTGTTCACCGGCTACGCCGACCAGCCGATCGGCGACGGCCAGATCGACGCCGACACCTTCCGCGGCTCGGGCACGATGGGCATCGCGCTGCGCCGCTACAAGGAGGGCAGCCACTACCAGCCGGTCGAGCTGCCGTGGCAGGAGCACTACTTCCGCAGCGCGCCCAAGCTGGTGCCCAACACCGGCACCACCGTCCAGACCGCCGCGCACTGGGACATCCACCCCGGCATGCAGCCGATCGAGTGGGTGATCTCGCCGGCGCTGGCGCAGCTCGACGCGACCCCGGCCTACGCCGACGCCGACCTGGTGGCGGCGGTCAAGCGCGGCGTCGAGGGCTGGAACGCGGCCTTCGGGTTCGAGGTGTTCCGCGCCCGGCTGGCGACGGCCAGCGAGTCGTTCGGGCAGGACGACAAGAACTACATCATCTTCGATCCCGACCCGTCGCTCGGCTTCGCGTTCGCCAACTGGCGCACCAACCCCAACACCGGCGAGATCCGCGGCGCCAGCGTCTACTTCGGCGGCGCCTGGGTCGATCGCACCGGCTTCGAGGACGATCCCGCCGACGGCGGCAGCGGCGGCAGCGGCGGCGCGCCGGCGCACCCGTCGACGCCGACCCCCAAGAAGATGATCGGCCTGCGCTGGGCCGGCGTCACGTCCGATCCGCTGTGCGTGCTGACCGCCGGCGAGGATCGCGATCACCTGCGGCCGACCAGCGGCGCGAGCCACCTGACCGCCGGCCAGAAGGTCGAGGCGTACATCGCCGACATGATCACGCACGAGATCGGCCACGACCTCGGCCTGCGCCACAACTTCAAGGGCTCGCTGGTCGAGCCGACCTCGTCGTCGGTGATGGACTACACCGACTTCGAGACCCGGATCGCGATGGCCAACCACCCCGGCAGCTACGACGTGGCCGCGGTGCGCTACCTGTACGGGCTCGAGGCCGACCTGCCGAGCGACCCGTTCTGCACCGACGAGGCGGTCGGGATCGATCCCGACTGCCAGCGCTTCGACACCGGCGCCGACCCGCTGGGCGGCACCTGGACCGAGCGCTGGTCGCTCTTGACGATGTACTTCACCCGGTTCGGCGCCGACGACTTCTTCCTGCAGTTCCTGCGCAGCTACGCCGGCGGGGCCTACGACTACGCGCAGAACGGTGACGACGTCGCCGCCAACCGCGCGCTCGACCTGATCCTCACCGACATCGGCGCGCCGCTCGATCCGGCGCTGCTCGCCGACCCGAGCTTCCTCGCCAGCGGCGCCGATCTGATGCTGCGCGGCGTGCTCGCCGAGCTGGGCCCGGCGCCGAGCTGGTCGATCGCCGCCCGCGTCGACGATCAGCTCGCGCAGGTGCTGGTCAACAGCGACGGCGTGCGCGGCTTCGCCAGCCGGCGCGCCGTGGTCGACATCCTCAAGGGCCGGCAGTCGGCCGAGGCCCTCGAGATGCTGCTCAGCGCGCGGGCGACGATCGCCGCGCAGCTGCCGGGCCTGGTCGGCACCGACGCGACCTTGACCCGCGATCTGCTGGCGCGCATCGACCGCGCGACCACGCCGTACTTCGAGTAGCGGCCGGACGGCGAGGCGCGCGGATCCGCGCGCGCCTAGCGATCGCGCCGCAGCGCCCGCGCCGCCACCCAGGTGAAGGCCACCACCAGGGCGGCGGCGCCGGTGACGTCGCTGACGAAGTGGGCGTTGGTGGCCAGCCGCGACGCCGACGCGAACACCGGGACGATCAGCAGCGGCAGGCCGAGGCGCGGCCACGCCACCGCCAGCGGCAGCGCGATCGACAGGTAGTGGCCGGTGTGGCCCGACGGGAACGCGATGCCCTTGGCGAACCCGAACGTGGCGTCGCCGCCGTGGGCCAGCCACTCGCTCGGGCGCAGCCGGCCGAGCCCGGGCTTCACGTAGAACAGCGTCAGCTTGGTCGCGGCGTGGACCAGCGCCACGAGGCCGAGGCCGCGGGCGGCGCGGCGCAGCGGCGGCAGCGCCAGCGCGAGCAGCGCGGCGCCGACGATCACCGCCGTCGGCAGCCACTTCCACCAGGTCAGCCCGGTGGCGCGATCGATCAGCGCCAGGCCGTCCTTCCACAGCGCCGGCGGCGCGATCGTGGCCTGGTAGCGCGCGACCGGCTGATCGATCGTGACGATCGCCAGCGCGGTGAACGCCGCCAGCGCCGCGGCGGTCGGCAGGAGCGCGCGGGTCACGCGGTCGGAGGGCGACATCTCCGCCAGCGTGCCGCGGCCGGGGCGGCGCGGCCAGCGCCTCGCTACTGCTTCTTGAGCGTGACGTTGAGCATCGTCGTGCCGGCCTTGGCGTAGACGCGACGGTCCTCGGCGTGCATCCCCGGCGCGGTCAGCGTCACGTGGGCGCGCTCGAAGCCGTCGACGGTGGTGGTCAGGGGCGAGCGGCCGACGGTGCGGCCGTCGACCTGCACCGTCGCGCCCGACGGCCGGGTCACGATGCGCAGCTGGGCGCGCGGCCGGGTCATGATCACGTGCAGCTCGCCCTGGGTCGCGCTGGCGTCGAGGTGGCGGACCTGCTCCTCGTAGCGCGGGTGGCGCAGCACGACGGTGGCGGCGGCGCACGGCACGGCCACCGTGGTCGGCGTCTCGCCGCGCTTCTGGCCGTCGATGAAGACGCCGACGCGATCGGCGCTGGTGGTGATCGCGAGCCGGCAGTCGGCGGCGGCGACGGCCGCGGGCGCGGTGGCCGGCGGCTCGACGACCGCGGGCGCGGCGATGGGTGGCTCGGCGGCGGCGGGCGCGGCCGGCGGGGGCGCGGCGGCCGTGATCGCGGCGGCGGCCGGCTCGACGGGCGGCGGCGGGGTGGCCGTCGCCGTCGCCGTCGCCGGTGCGGCGGCGGCGGGCGCGGCTGACGGCGCGGCCGCGGCCTGAGCCACCGGCGACGCGCTGGTCGCGGGCGGCGGTGCGGCGGCGACCGGCGGGGGCGCGGCGGCGCGGGTCGCCGACACCGAGCGCGCCCACAGCACCGCGCTCACCGCGACGGCGGCGCCGGCCGTGGCGATCACCACCGACGCGATCAGCACGCCGCGCGCGGCCTTGCTGGTGACCGGGGCGGCGGTCGGCGCGGGCGCCGGCGCGGCGACCGCGGGCGACGCCATCATCGGCATCGTCGCCGGGTCCATCACCGGGATCCACATCCGGCCCTGCTCGGCGCCCCAGCCTGGCGGCAGCGTCGTCGGGCGCGCGCGACCCTCGCCGCCGGCCTCGGTCGGCCACGCCGGCGCCGGCGCCACGTAGTAGCCGGCGCCGGGCGCCGCGAACACCGCCATCAGCGGCGGCGGCAGCGTCGTGCCCGTCGGCATCACCGGGGCGGACGCGTCGACCGGCGGCATCGCGGCCACCGGCGGGACCGTCGCCACCGGCGGCATCGCCGCGGCCGGCGGCATCGTCGCGACCGGTGGGACGGCGGCCACCGGCGGGATCACGGCGATCGGCGGGGCGACCGGCGGGATCGGCGGCGCGATCGCCGCTGCGCGCACCGGCGTCGGCGCGGGCGGTGGCACCGGCAGCCGCGTCGCCGAGCCCGTGGCCAGCGGCGCCAGCTCCGGCAGGTCGACCACGCTGCGCGCCGGCTGCCCGGTCATCGTCGCGCGCGAGTCCTGCAGCGGCGGGATGTCCGGGATCGACGCCGGGGCCGGCGCCGTGCGGGCCTGCGCGGGCAGCGGCGGCACCATCGCCCGCCGCGGCGGCGTCCCGGGCCGCGCCGGCTCGGGTGGCAGCGGCGTGCCCAGCGCGCCGGCCCAGTCGCTGCGGTCGCGCCCGCGCGCGCGCGCGCGCGGCGGCTCGGGCATCGGGCCGCGCGGCTGCATCAGCGCCGACGGCACGCTCACCACCGCGTCGTCGAGGTCGATCCACGCGTCCTTGTCGCCGCCGTCGTCGCTGGCCGACAGGAAGCGCACCAGCGTCGTCGCCCCGTCCTGGCGGATCGCCTCGGCGCTGCCGCGCACCGCGACCTCGCCGGTCGCCGTCAACAGCGCGATCTGGAACGTGCGCCCGGCCGCGATCAACGCGGGCAGGCGCAGCGCGCCGCGCTCGATGCCCGTGGCCACGACGGCCATCAACGCCTGCGCGCTGGCGAACCGCGTCTTGACGGTGACGTCGACGGCAGTTTCGGGCATCAGACCATCGTAGATCGATCGTCGTCACGATCACAAAGATCTTCGACGAGGCGGCGCGTCGCTCCCCGATCGCTACCCGTGGTTCACCCGCGGCCGGCTGTGGGTGGCGGTCGCCGCTGTCGGCGCCCGTGCGCCACCGCATCGGCTACAGTGCGCGCGTGCGCCTCCTGTTCATCATCGATCCCCTCGACCGGCTGGGCCTGGCCGGCGACACCTCGTACGCGCTCATGGTCGAGGCGTCGCGCCGCGAGCACGAGATCTGGACCTGCCAGATCGAGCACCTCGGCCTCGAGCACGACGATCCGGTCGCGGCCGCGCAGCTGACGCTGGTGCGCGAGGCCGAGACGCCGCGCGAGGCGTTCTCGGTCGAGGCCCGCATGCCGATCCCGCTCGACGCCTTCGACATGGTGCTGATGCGCAAGGATCCGCCGGTCGACGTCAACTACCTGCACGCCACCTGGATCCTCGAGCAGGCCCGCGACAAGACGCTCCTGGTCAACGACCCGCGCGGGCTGCGCGAGCTCAACGAGCACCTCGCGGTGCTGCGCTTCCCCGAGCTGACCCCGCCGACGCTGGTCACCCGCGACGCCCGCCGCCTGGCCACGTTCCAGCGCGAGCAGGGCGGCGCGATCGTCGTCAAGCCGGTCGACGGGTTCGGCGGCCTCGGCGTGTTCCTGGTCAAGGACGGCGATCCCAACGCCTCGTCGATCTTCGAGACCTCGACCGGCGCCGGCACCCGCTGGACGATGGCGCAGCGCTACCTGCCCGAGGCGGTCGACGGCGACAAGCGCATCCTGCTGGTCGACGGCGAGCCGGTCGGCGCGGTGCTGCGCGTGCCCGGCAAGAACGAGGCCCGCGGCAACCTCCACGTCGGCGGCCGCGCGGTCAAGGCCGAGCTCGACTCCGACGACCGCGCGATCATCGCCGCGATCACGCCGACGCTGCGGCACTTCGGCCAGATCCTCGTCGGCATCGACGTGATCGGCGGCCGGCTCACCGAGATCAACATCACGTCGCCCACCGGCGTGCGCCACATCGAGGCCCTCGACCACCGCAACGTCGCCGGCGACGTGCTCGACCGGCTCGAGCGCGCGGCGCTGGCCCGGACCGGCGCGGCCGTCTGATCGGCGGCGCCGCGGCTACTTCGTCGCCCGCGTGAACACGTACGCGTGCTGCTGGTCGTGGACCACCAGCACCCGCGCGCCGTCGCGGTCCTCGGGGACCAGCTCGACGCCGGCGAACGGCGCGCCGGTGGTCACGATCATCCGCGTGCCGTCGGGCGCGGTCCGCTCGGCGGCGCGCACCGTCCACTCGCCGGCGTCGACCACCAGCGCGCCCTGATCCTGCCGCACCTCGATCCGGCCCAGGCCGGGCGTCGTCCACGCGCCGAGCAGCGGCGCCAGCCACGCCGGATCCGGCGTCGCGGCCAGCCGCGCGGCCTCCTCGGCGATGGCCTTGCGGCGGCGGGCCACGCCGTCGGCGAGCTGCGCCGCAGCGCGTGGCGTGGCGTCGAACACCAGCTCGCGGATCCGGCGCGCGACCGCGTCGGGCACCGGGCTCCCGCCGGCGTTGACCACCACCACCGCGCCGACGCCGTGCTCGGGCAGCCAGAAGTAGCTGGTCGTGAAGCCCGCGGTGCCGCCGTCGTGCTCGACGATCGGCACGCCGGCCGTGGTGCCGACCACCAGCCCCAGGCCGTACGCGCGCTCGTCGTCGATCTTCACCTGCGGCGCGCGGCGCGCCAGCAGGTTGGCCTCGGACACGACGCGCTTGCCGTCGACGACGCCGCGGCCCAGCTCGAGCAGCAGCACGCGGGTGTAGTCGTGGACGCTCGACCACTGGCCGCCGGCCGGCCGCACCGTCGGCGCCCAGGTCTCGGTCGACATCGGCACCGCGGTCATCGCCCCGGCGGCGTCGCGCGCGTGCGGCGTCGCGTGGTCGGCCTTGGCCGCGCGCGTGAAGTCGTACGTGGTGTCCTTCATCGCCAGCGGCCCGAACACCTGCGCCGCCATCGCCTTGTCGTACGCGGCGCCCAGGCCGAGCTTCGGGAAGAACGCGTGGCCCGCGGCGTAGCCGCCCGCCATCACCAGCAGGTTCGAGTACTGGAACGTCTCGCCGAACTTCGTCGTCGGCACCATCGTCGCCAGCGACGCCAGCCGCTGCTCGGCGGTGACGCCGGCGTACTCGAACAGCATCTCCAGATCCTGGCGCGGCATGCCGGTGCACGCGCACGCGGTGTGGCGCACCTGCATCGCCTGGGTCACCTCGGGGCTGCCCAGCGCGAACGTCGGCAGCACCGTCGTCACCGGCGTGTCCCAGCCGAACCTGCCGGCGTCGACCGCGCGCGCCATCAACAGCGTCGTCAGCGACTTGCCGGTCGAGCCGGTCAGGAACAGCGTGTGCGGCCCCACCTTGGCCGGCTTGCCCAGCTCGCGCACGCCGTAGCCGCGCTCGTGGATCACCTTGCCGCCCTCGACGATCGCCACCGCCGCGCCCGGCACGTCGGCGGTGCGCAGCGCCTCCTCGACGAACGCGTCGAGCTCGGCCAGCCGCGCGGCGTCGAGCGGCCGCGCCGGCCGCCCCGCCCACGACTCGCGGGCCACGCCGGGCGCGGTCAGGCTGCCCAGCGTGGCGCCGAGCTGCGCGCCGCGCCGGCCCAGCGCCGCCTGCGCGCCGTCGAGCAGCCACACCCGCCACGTCGAGCCCTTGCCGAACGCGATCGCGATCACGACGCGCTGCTCGGCGGCCGGCGTCGCGTAGACGATCTGGGTGGCGCCGTCCCAGCCGTCGCGGGCCGGGGCGTCCTCGGCCTGCGCCTCGGCCAGCGCGAAGCCGGGGCGCACGCGCTGCCACGCCGCGGCGATCGCCGCGCGGCTCGCCGCCGCCTCGACCTCGACGTAGGTCATCGTCAGCGCGCCGTCGGGCTCGGTGAGCGTGACGACGTCGCCGGCCTCGGCCACCGACCAGCCGGCGGCCACCGCGAAGCTGGCGCCCGAGGGCCGCGTGAGCTTCTCCTCGGCGGCCAGCGTCCGCGCCGCCACCGGCGGCGTGGTGGCGGTCGGCGGCGCGGCGTCGGGGCCGTCGGTCGCGGGTGGCGTCGGGCCGGCGGGGGCCTTGGGCGAGCCGCCACCGCAGGCGGCGGTGACGCTGACGAGCACGGCGAGCGTTCGGGTGCGCATGGCCGGCACAGTAGTCGATCGGCGCGCCGCCCGCCGCGCCGCGTAACCCCGCCCACGCGGCGGCCGTCGAAGCTCGTGATGTCACCGCTCCCCCCTGGTCGCGAGGTCGAGGTCTTCTACGACGGCGCGTGCCCGCTGTGCATGCGCGAGATCCGCATGCTGATGCGCCGCGACCGCGCCGCCCGCATCGTCTTCACCGACATCGCCGCGCCCGGCTTCGACGCCGCCGCGCTGGGCACCGACCAGGCGACGCTGATGGCCCGGATCAAGGGTCGGCTGCCCGACGGCAGCTGGATCGAGGGCGTCGAGGTGTTCCGCCGGCTGTACGCCGCGGTCGGGTTCCGCCGCGCCGTCGCGGTCAGCCGCTGGCCCGGCGTCTCGCACCTGCTGCGCCTCGGCTACCACCTGTTCGCCAAGAACCGCCTCCGCCTGACCGGCCGCTGCGTCGACGACGTCTGCGCGGTGCCGGCGCCGCGCGCGGCGGCGTGACCCGCGGCTTGCTCCGCCGGCGCCGCGGATCGACAATCCGGCGATGCCCCCCGAGCTGACCCTCGAGTTCATCGAGAAGCTGCCCAAGACCGATCTGCACTGCCACCTCGACGGCTCGCTGCGGCTCGACACCATCCTCGATCTGGCGCGCCGCCAGGGCGTGACCCTGCCGGCCACCGATCGCCAGGGCCTGTTCAACCTGGTCTACGCCGGCGAGCGCTGCGCCTCGCTCGAGGATTACCTCAAGGCCTTCGACATCACGCTGGCGGTGATGCAGACCGAGGAGGCGCTCGAGCGCATCGCGTTCGAGCTGGCCGAGGACGCGTGGCGCGAGAACGTGCGCTACCTGGAGGTCCGCTACTGCCCGCTGCTCCACACCCGCGAGGGCCTGCGCCCGTCGGTGGTGTGCGAGGCGGTGATGAAGGGCCTGCGCGCGGCCAAGCGCCAGTACGGCATCCGCTACGGCGTGATCCTGTGCGCGATCCGCTCGCAGCCGGCCGATCAGTCGCTGCGCATCGCCGAGCTGTGCGTCGCGTTCAAGAACCGCGGCGTCGTCGGCTTCGACCTGGCCGGCAGCGAGGTCAACAACCCGGCCAAGCTGCACCGCCAGGCGTTCCAGCTGGTGATCGACAACAACATCAACTGCACCGCCCACGCCGGCGAGTCGTTCGGCCCCGACTCGGTGCACCAGGCCATCCACAAGTGCGGCGCCCACCGCATCGGCCACGGCGTCCGGCTGATCGAGAGCGGCGAGCTGCTCAACTACGTCAACGACCACCGCATCCCGATCGAGGTGTGCCCGTCGTCGAACGTCCAGACCAAGGCCGCGGCGAGCTGGGACGCGCACCCGGTCGACTTCTTCGTCGACTACGGCCTGCGGGTGACGATCAACACCGACAACCGGCTGATGACCGACACCACCGTGTCCAAGGAGCTGTTCCTGTGCCACCAGCACTACGGCTGGCCGCTGGCGACGCTCAAGGAGATCATCATCTCGGGCTTCAAGAGCGCGTTCATGCCGTACCGCGAGAAGGCCGACCTGCTCGCCGAGATCGTCCGCGAGCTGGGGACGTTCACCGCGCCGACCAACGGCAAGGCGCTGGTCGCCGACAAGACGGCCGACAAGCCGGCGGCGCCGGCCGACGCGACCCGCCCGCGGGCCTAGCGCGCATCCCATGACCTCTGCCGGCATCATCGAGGCCGCCCGGCGCCGGCCGGGCATGTTCATCGGCGGGTGCGATGGCCAGGGCCTGGTCCATCTGGCGATGGAGGTGATCGGCAACGCCTTCGACCAGCACCTGCTCGGGCGCTGCGATCGCATCGAGGTCGCGGTCGAGCCCGACGGGACGATCGCCGTCAGCGACGACGGCGGCGGCATCCCGGTCGACGGAGACGAGGGCCGGCCGCCGCTGGCCGAGTTGCTGACGGTCCATCGCGACCTGCCGACCGCCGACGGCCACCGCCCGCACGCGCACCTGACGCCCACGCTGGTTGGCGTGGGGCTGGTCGTCGTCAACGCGCTGTGCGCCGAGCTCGAGATCGAGACCGTCCACGCCGGCGTGTGCGCGCGAGGCCGCTGGCGTCGCGGCCGCCCCGACGGCGCGATCGCGGCGACGCCGACCACGGCGCCGAGCGGGACGCGGCTGCGCTTCACGCCCGATCCCGAGATCTTCGGCGACCACCGCCTCGACCTCGGCGCGCTGCTCAGTCAGATCGACGCGCTGGTCGCGCTCCGCCCGGGGCTGGTCATCGACGTCCGGCTGGCCAGCCGGCGGTGCGAGCCGCATGGCCTGGCGGCGCGGGTCCGACGCGTGGCCGACGAGCCGGCCGACACCGTTGCTGCGGCGCGCCAGGACGTCGTGACCGCCGATGGGCCGATCACGGTCGACGTGGCGCTGACGTGGACGCACCCCAGCCGCGCGAGCGTGATCGACAGCTACGTCAACTACCAGCGCAGCGGCCACCACGGCACCCACGTCGACGGTCTGTACGACGGGATCCGGCGGGTGTTCGCCGGCAAGCGTGCCGCGCACGCCTCCGGCCTGGTGGCCGCCGTCGCCGTGGTCCTGGCCGACGTGCACTGGGGGACCCCGACGCGAGATCGCCTGCTCACGCCGTCGGTCCGCAAGCCGGTGGCCGACGTCACCGTCGCGGCGCTGCAGGCCTGGAGCGCCGCCCACCCCGCCGCGGCCGCCGCGCTGCGGGCCCGCCTCAGCGCACGGTGAGCTGCAGGTGCGCGGTCGCCGAGGCGGTCGCGCCGTCGGCGTCGGTCACGGTCAGCTCGATGATCGCCGGGCGATCGCCGCGGAAGCGCACCACCGGCGCGGCCGACGTGGCGCGGCCGCGCTCGAACCGGTACTCGTCGCCGGCGATGGTCCAGGCGTAGGTCAGCGCGTCGGCGCCGGCGGGATCGTCGATCGGATCGGCCGAGGTGGTGGCGTCGAGCGTGACCTCGGTCTGGAAGCCGTCGTTCTCGAGGATGGCCTCGGGAGACAGCTCGATCCGCGCCAGGGGCGGGTGCCCGTCGCCGGCCGTGCAGGCGGCCAACGCCAGGGGCAGGAGCGCGCGGCGAACCATGCCTCCGTGGTAGCATGCACGACCGTGCGACCCCAAGCTCGACGTGAGCGAGCGCGAGTCGTCCTCGACTCGCACCTCGGACGCATCTACAACTTCGCGTTCCGCATGGCGATGGACGCCAAGCGCGCCGGGCGGGTGACCGAGGAGACCTTCGCCCGGGCCTGGGTCGGCTTCGACGAGCTGCCCGACGACGACCAGCGGGCGCACCTGTGGCTCCTGAAGATCGCGCTGCACGTCGCCGGCGAGCGGCTGCCGCGCAGCCCCGAGGTCAACTTCGACATCCTCGACGAGACGCTGCGCAACGAGGCCACCCGCACCGACGTCGTGCGCTCGCTGTCCGACCCCCAGCGCGACCTGATGCTGTGGGATCTCAAGCAGGGCTGCATGACCAGCGTCATCGGCTGCCTCGGCCCCGGCGAGCGCGCCGCGTTCATCGCCGCGCAGATCCTCAAGCTGAGCGACGACGACGGCGCCAAGGCGCTGGGCGTCACCGTCAGCGCGTACCGCGTGCGGCTGTCGCGGGCCCGGCAGAAGATCGGCGACTACCTGGCGCCGCGCTGCGAGCACGTCGATCCCAACAACCCGTGTCGCTGCCCGGCCCGCGTCGGCACCGCGCTGCGCAAGGGCTTCATCACCGCCGCGCCGCCGACCCAGGGCCAGGGCGTCGTCTCGCTGCGCAAGGCGCCGATGCCCTACGGCCGCTACGGCGCCGGCACCGGCGCCGACGACGCGCCCCAGCGCGACATCGCGACGATCTACGGCGGCCTGCCCGAGCCGGCGCCGTCCGCCGAGCTGCGCCAGCGCCTCGACGCCGCGATCGACGCCGCGTTCGTCTAGGGCGCCGGGGTCATCCGCGCGTCGAGGTCGGCCTGGGGCAGGAACGCGAAGTCGAGGGTCCCGCCGCGGTCGAGCCCGACCCACGTGCCCTCGGGTGAGCGCGCGTGCAGCAGCCGACCGGTGAACTCGGTCTTGCGGTTGAACACCGCGCGCAGGTCGAGGTGCCGCGCCGCGCCGCCCGGCGTGACCAGCACCAGGTACTCGCCCCAGTGGACGAGCAGGTCGCCGTTGGCGCGCTCGTTCACGTCGGTGACCGCGAACAGCGGGTGGTCGCGCGGCGTCCGCTTGGGGTGCGGCGCCAGCGTGGTCACGGTCGTCGCGCCCGCGGGCGGGATGCGCCGGAGCTCGAGCCCGCGCGACGCGGTCAGCCACAGCTCGATCACGTCGCCGCCGTCGGTGAGCCACATCGACTCGGCGTCGCTGGCGCCGTCCGGTCCGCCGGGCAGGACCGTCGTCGTCGCCGTCGCGTCGCCCCAGGTCCAGCGCAGCAGGTGCCGCTTCCCGGGGCGCTCGTCCAGCAGCACGGCGACGCGGTCGCCGCCGCCACGATCCCACACCGGCCGGACCCGCGTGAAGGTCTCCTTCCGCTGGCTGCCGTCGAGCAGCACGCGCCGGGTCGCCTTCCGGCCGTCGATCTCCCACGCGACGATCGCGCCGAGCGGATCGCACGCGGTGTGCTCGCACATGTCGTCCTTTTGCTTCGGCACGGCCCGCACCGTCTCGCGCGCCGTGGTGTGGAGCGGATGGCCCGGCTGACGGAACAACAGCGTCGGCGCGCCGCCCGCGAGATCGTAGTGGTACGCGACCACCTCCCACGTGCGGCCGCCGAGGAAGCCGTGCATGTAGACGATGGCGCCATCGCCGTTCGGCGCGAAGAACAGGTCCTCGACCCGGAAGCCGTACTTGAACTCGGGCCCCGGCGCGGGTGGGAGCGCGAAGGTCTGGTCGGTCTTCGCCGCGGGATCGAAGAGGTGGAAGTAGGGCTCCTTCTCCCACCACGCCAGGAGCCGGCCGCGATCGTCGTGGGCGTGGCGGTACAGGCTGTCGCCCTTGACCTGGCGGACGGTCTGCCAGGTCTTCTTGCCCAGCGGCAGGATGCGCAACATCCCGTGGCCTTGCGCGGTCAGCCCCCACGGCGCGACGGCCATCTGGGTCGCGCCGCGGATGCTGGTCTGGACCTTGACCGGCTTCGGGCGCGGCCGCGCGTCGACGGTGGTGGCGAGCGCGAGGCACAGCGCGATCAGGGACAGTCGCCGCGTCATGGAGCCCATCATCGGGCTAGACGGCGCGCGGCTTCAAACGATTCAGGCGCCAGGTCGCGGCGCGGGTTCAGCGCGCGGCGGCGCAGATCGGGCTCAGCTCTTGAGGTCGAACTTGTCGGGGTGCTTGTCCATCAGGTTCTCGATGGCGGCCTCCTCGAGCAGGTCGAGCATGCGCTGGCCGCCGTACTTCTTGACCAGCTTGTCGTCGTACTCGTCGGCGATCAGCGCGACGTCGCGGACGGTCGCGGTCAGCTCGTCCTTGTCGAGCGTGGTGCCGCCGAGGATCGAGTGGACGAACAGGAGCGCGTCCTGGGCCGGGTCGTACGCGAACGCGCCGAACCGCACGTAGGTGTTGAGCTCGAGCAGCTCGAGCGCGAGGGCGCCGTCGACCTTCATGCCCTTGACCAGCTGCGCGGTGCAGCGGAGGCAGGCCTTGTCGTTGCCCCACGGCACGACGCTGATCATCACGTACGCCGAGCCTTGCTTGATGACGTAGAGCGAGTCGTCGACCTTGCGGTACGCGGGGCTCGCCCCGAGGGTCTTCTCGATGAGGAGGGAGGTCGCCACTTCGGCCGGGTTCATGGCCGGCGTCATATCACGCCCCGCGCGGCCGGCGCAGGCGCGGTCGCGGCGGCAGAAGGCGGTCCCGGCGGCCGAAGCCGGCGGTTTTTTTCGGTATCGTCGGGGCCGCGTGACTCGACGTCTCCTGCTCTCGTCCCTTATCGCCGGCGCCCTCGCGTGCGGGCACGCCGCGCCGGCCGCTCCCGACCGCGCCACGTTGATCCTGGTCGGCGGCGACGTCGTCACCAACCTGCCGGATCGGCCGCGCGTGACCGCGGTCGCGATCCGCGGGGCGCGGATCCTGGCGATCGGCGACGACGCCGAGGTGCGCGCGCTGGCCGGCGCCGACGCGCGGGTGATCGAGCTGCGCGGTCGCACCGTGACGGTCGGGCTCGCCGACGGCCACTGCCACCTCTACGGCCTCGGCGTCGCCAGCGAGCACGTCAACCTGCGCGGCCAGCCGTCGGAGGCCGCCGCGGTCGCCGCGGTGGTGGCGGCGGCGCAGGGCCGCCCGGCCGGCGAGTGGGTCGAGGGTCGCGGCTGGGATCAGAACCCGTGGGGCGGGGCGTTCCCGACCAAGGCCAGCCTCGACGCCGCGCTCGGCGATCTGCCGGTGGCGCTGCGCCGGGTCGACGGCCACGCCGTGTGGGTCAACTCGGCGGTGCTCAAGCTCGCCGGCGTCGGCAAGGCCACGCCCGATCCCGCCGGCGGCAAGATCATCCGCGACGCCAGCGGCGAGCCGACCGGCGTGCTGGTCGACAACGCGATGGCGCTGATCGACGCCACCTCGCCCAAGGCCTCGCCCGAGGCCCGCGAGCGCCGCATCCGCGCGGCCGCCGCGCAGGCGATCGCCGCCGGCATCACCGCCGTCCACGAGATGGGCATCGACGACGACACCGTCGCCGCGTACCGCCGGCTGGCCAAGGCCGGCGAGCTGCCGCTGCGCGTGAGCGCGTACCTCGAGGGCGACGCCGCGCACCCCGAGGGGCTGGCCGAGCGCGAGCTCGAGCCCGACGACGGCGACGACTACTTCGCGCTGGTCGGGGTGAAGTACTTCGCCGACGGCGCGCTCGGCTCGCGCGGCGCCGCGCTGATCGCCGACTACAGCGACGACCCCGGCAACCGCGGCCTGTACGTCACCGCGCCCGACGTGCTCGACCGCGCCGTCGGCATCGCGGCGAAGAGCGGCTGGCAGGTCGCGACCCACGCGATCGGCGACGCCGGCGTCCACGCCACGCTCGACGCCTACCAGCACGCGATCGAGGCCAACCCCGGCCAGGACCTGCGGCTGCGCGTCGAGCACGCGCAGGTGATGACCAGCGACGACATCGTCCGCATGGGCAAGCTCGGCGTGATCGCGTCGATGCAGCCGACCCACGCCACCAGCGACATGCCGTGGGCCGAGGCGCGGCTGGGCCCCGAGCGGATCAAGGGCGCCTACGCGTGGCGCCGCGTGCTCGACGCCAAGGGCTTCATCGTCGCTGGATCGGACTTCCCGGTCGAGGACGTCTCGCCGCTGGCCGGGATCTACGCCGCGGTGACCCGGACCGACGCCCAGGGCCAGCCGGCCGGCGGCTGGTACCCCGACCAGAAGCTCACGCTCGACGAGGCGATCTTCGCGTTCACCGCGGCGCCGGCGGTGGCCGGCTTCGTCGAGGACTACCGCGGGCACCTCGCGCCGGGCATGGTCGCCGACCTGACGGTGTACGATCGGCCGCTGGTGGCCGATCACACACTGCTCGACGCTCACGTGGACGCGACGATCGTCGGCGGCGAGCTGGTCTACGAGCGAGGTGGCGAGTAGCCACCCATGCGCTTCTGTCCGTTCTGCAGCGCGGAGAACGCGAGCGACGCGGTGAGCTGCGCCGCGTGCAACCGCCGGCTGCCGCCGCCGCCCAACCGCCGCGCGCGCACCGCCGCGGTGGGCGGGCCGCCGACCGGGATGATCACCACCGGCGGTGAGGCGCGCCCCGCCACGCTGGCGCCGCCGCCGCGCCCGGCGCCCTCGACGGTGCCGCCGCCGATCGCCAGCGCGCCGGCCAGCGCGCCGCTGCCCACCCCGCCGCCGGTGCCTGCGCCCGCGCCGCCGCCGCCGCCGAGCGCGCCGCCGACGGTGGTGACCGCCGCCGCGCCGCCGGTCGACGATGGCCGCCGCGCGCTGGCGACCGCGCTGGTGCCGCCGCCGACCGCGCTGCGCCGCAGCGCGCCCCCGCCCGAGCCGCGCCCGCCGGGCGGCGAGGCGCGCCGCAAGGACGACCACACCGCGGCCGCCGCGCCTCCGCCGCCGCCTCCGCTGCCGCCCGAGCCGCCGCCCTCCGACGAGACCCAGCCGGTCGACGACGCGTGGCTGGTCGATCCGGTCGAGGCCGGGCCGAGCGGTCGCCCGCCGTCGGTGGTGACCCCGCCCCGGGCCAGCGCGCCGCCGTCGGTGGTGACCCCGCCGGCGTCGGTGGTGACCCCGCCGCCGTCGGTGGTGACCCCGCCGCCGCGCCCGGCGCCGCCATCGACCGTGCTGCCGCCGGCCGCCGCCGCGATCTCGCCCGCGCCCGCGCCGCCGGTGCTGCCGCCGGCCGCCGCCGCGATCTCGCCGGCGCCGATCACCGCGAGCCGCGAGCCGACCAACCTCGAGCCGCCGCCGACCCGCATCGTCCGCACCGACGGCACCGACGATCGCCCGTTCATCCCGCCGGCGGTGATGGCGGTGCCCGAGGTGCCCGATCACGGCCTGGTCAACGCCGCGCGCTACGCGGTGGCGTTCGCGCAGGCCCGCTGGCAGCGCCGCCGCGCGGTGAAGCTGCTGCGCGCCGAGATCACCAGCGACACCGCCGCGCTCGACGGCGTGCTGCTCACGCTCGGCCGCGAGGCCCGCGGCCTCGGCGTCGACAACCGGGTGCTGGCCGACGAGAACGCGGCGATCTCCGACGCCGAGGGTCGGCGCGACGCGATCGCCAACCAGGGCACCGAGGTGCTCGGCCGCAAGAGCGAAGAGAACGCGAAGTTCGACGAGATCGAGCGCACCCGGCTGGCGACCGTCGCCGACGCCGAGCGCGTCGTCGCCGACGCCCAGCGCGACGTCACCACCTACGAGGCCCAGCGCCGCAGCCTGCGCGACAAGCGCAAGGATCTCGAGCGCCGGCAGAAGGCCTACCTGCAGGCCGCCGAGGCCCGCGAGGGCGACGCCGAGAAGTCGCCGATGGGCGACGTCCGCGCCGAGCTGCGCCGCGCCGCCGAGGGCCACCGCCGCGAGGCCGCGTCGCTCGATCCCGAGCGCCAGGATCTCGAGCGCAAGCTGGCCTCGGTCGAGCGGCCGCTGTCGGCGGCGCAGGCCAAGCTCGAGGCGGCCAAGGCCGAGCTCGACGCCGCCAAGCGCGCGCTGGCCGACGCCCGCGAGGGCCACCGCCACCGCCTCGCCGAGCTCGACGCCGAGCACGGCCGCAAGCTGCGCGAGCACGAGCTGGCCGAGGCCGAGATCGTCCGCCGGCTGGTCACGCTGGGCACCCTGATCAACCTGCACCGCGTCGACCGCCCCGAGTTCGCGGAGCTGTACCAGCGCATCGATCGCCTGCGCACCGCGATCAACGCCCGCACCACCGAGATCGATCGCCTGGTCGCCGAGCGCGCCGCCTACGACCGCCCGTCGCTCCTGCGCGGCTACGCGGTGCTGGGCGGCGTGGTGGTCGCGATCATCGCGCTGATCGCGATCGTCCTCGCCGCGACCTGAACCACCGGGCGCGTCGCCGGGCCCCGTCGATCCCGCGCCGGCGGCCCCGCGCCGGCGGGCCGTCGGACTTCGTCTGTCGCCGGGCCGGCGGCCCGGCCTGTGCCGATCCGTGCGCCCCGCGACCGTGATATCGTGAACGTAACGATGCCCGTCGTCCTGGTCTCGAACAACAGCGAGCTATTGCGCCACCTCGGTTCGCCGGGGTTCCGGCGCCTGGAGCTCGAGCCCAAGGTGGCGGCCTCCGGCGAGGAGGCGTGGGCGATGTTCGAGAAGCTGCGGCCGCCGCTGGCGATCCTCGACGCCGAGATGGCCGGGATCAGCGGCAGCGAGCTGACCACCAAGATCAAGGCCGCGGCGCCGACCAGCCGGGTCGTGCTGGTGGTCGGCAAGCGCTTGTCGGGCGATCAGATGCGCCGCATCGGCTCGTGCGGCTGCGACGAGGTGCTGGTCGCGCCGATGAGCGCCGACGAGCTGTACGACGTCGTCGCGATCGAGCTGGGGCTGCCGCGCCGCGGCGCCGAGCGCTACCGCCTCGAGCTGATCCAGGGCGGCGCCCCGCTCGACGCCACCGTCACCAACCTGTCGATCGACGGCGCCCGCGTCATCAGCCGGGTGCCGCTGACCGAGGGCGCGGCGGTCGCGGTGCGGATCACGCTCGAGGACGACACCGGCCCGGTCGACATCCCGGCGCGGATCGTCTGGGCCCAGCAGGCCGCGGCCAAGACCGTCGCCGGCGCCGCGTTCGGCGAGCTCGACGACAAGGCCCGCCGGGTGCTGGCGCGGCTGACCCAGTGGGAGATCGTCCACGAGACCCAGCGCACCCGCGTCGTGCTCAAGGGCGACTTCACCGAGGCCACGCGCTTCGACGACCTCGCGCCCGAGATGGTCGGCCGGGTCGACTTCGACATGGCGCAGGTGACGTACATGAACTCGCTCGGCGTGCGCGCCTGGTGCGAGTTCCTGCGCGCCGCGCCGATCCAGGGCTACGAGTTCCACGCCTGCTCGGTGCCGTTCGTGCTGCAGGCGTCGATGGTCGCCGACGTCGTCGGCCGCGGCACGGTGACGTCGTTCTTCGCGCCGTACCACTGCGAGAGCTGCGATCACCAGGAGGAGCGGCTGCTGCAGTCGGCGGCGCTGCTGGCGTCGGGGCTCGAGGCGCCGGCGTTCTCGTGCAGCAAGTGCGAAGGCCAGCTCACCTTCGACGATCTGCCCGAGCGGTACTTCGCGTTCCTCCAGCCCGGCGACTAGCGATGGCGCTGCCGGTCCTGGGCGAAGACGCCGCGCTGCCCGACGTGGCGACCTGGATGGAAGAGGTCGGCGCCGCGCTGCCGGCCGACGACGGCTTCCGCTACTTCAACGACATGTACCTGGGCGTCACCCGCAAGGTGATCGAGCGCGTCGCCAGCGGCGGCGCCCACGACCCGGCGTTCGTCAGCCGGCTCGACGTGGTCTTCGCGCTGACCTACCAGGACGGCCTCGCCGACGACGTCGCGACGATCGCGCGGGCCTGGCGGCCGATGCGGGCGCGCCGCCACGACGGCTCGATCGCGCCGCTGCGGTTCGCGATCGCCGGCATGAACGCGCACATCAACCACGACCTCGTCGTGTCGCTATTGCGCGTCTCCGACGAGCTGGGCCGCCCGCTCGACCGCGACACCGACGCCTACCGCGACTACGTCGCCGTCAACGACATCCTCCACGACCTGATGGCCGCGACCAAGGACGCGCTCTTGTCCGACCTCGGCGAGCGCATCGACGACGCGCTCGGCCCGGTCGACGACGTCCTCGAGATCTGGAGCATCCGCGCCGCGCGCGCCAGCGCGTGGACCAACGCCGAGATCGCGCAGGTGCTCCCCGGCGTCGCCCGCGGCGCGCACCTGGCCTCGATCGATCGCACGACCGGCCTGCTCGGGCGCGCGCTGCTGGCTTGAGCGCGCCGCTGCTGGTGGCCGCGTCGTCCCCGCCGTGACGCTCGGTCGTGGCCGCGCGCACGCCCGCGCGGCGACGCCGTCGCGGCGGTTGGATCCGGATTGCGTGCGAATCCGTGGATTGCCACGATCAACCAACGTCGGAGATGTAATGGACAACAGGCAAATAGGTGGGCACGACGGTTTCGTGTAATTGGTTCTCACTCCCGCTTGCGGCTCAGAAAAGCGCTGTGCTACCGGTGGCGTCGTTCGTTGACGTGGCGGCTCGTCCGGGGGGATGCGCCGCAGTGGCATTCGCTCGCGGAGGAGCAGGAACATGGCTGTGAGTCCGACGTACCCTGGCGTCTACGTTCAGGAAGTACCTAGCGGCGTCCGCACCATCGTCGGCGTCGGGACGTCGACGGCGCTGTTCATCGGTCGAACGCTCAGCGGCCCGATGCTCAAGGCGGTCCGCATCAACACGTACACCGACTTCGTCCGCACCTTCGGCGACGACGGCGGTGCGGTGTCGAGCATGGCCCGCTACCTGCGCCTGTTCTTCCTGAACGGTGGCACCGACTGCTACGTCGTCCGCATCGCCAGCGGCTGGGCGCAGTCGTCGGTCGAGCTCGAGAACGAGGCCGGCGCGTCGGTGCTCAAGCTCACCGCGAAGAACCCCGGGCAGCTCGGCGATCTGATCCGCGCCGCGGTGACCTACAACACCACCGCGCCCGAGGCCACGTTCAACCTCGAGGTCTTCCGCTGGGAGATCAGCGTCTCGGGGGCCCGGTCCAAGGTCGACCGTGAGGAGTTCCTCAACCTGTCGATGGACCCGGCGTCGCCCAACTACGCGCCGACCGCGCTGACCCAGCGATCCAAGCTGGTCGACGGCGCCGCGGTCGGGGTGACCGCCGGTGCCGCCGGCTCGTCGACGTCGATGGCGCCGCTCGAGGCCGGCACCCACACCGCGCTGGCCACCAGCTGGAACGCCCGCCCGGTGACCGCGCGCCAGTTCCGCATCGCCATCGGCAACAAGAAGCCGGTGACGGTGACCGTGCGCAACACGCTGCCGGCCGCGCCCGCGAGCTGGGCCGCCGCGCGCACCGATCTCGCCACCGCGATCCGCGACGACATCCAGGCGGCGCTCACCGCCGAGGGCGTCACCGGCTTGCCCAACCCGGCGGTGGTGGTCGCCGCGATCGCCGGCCCCACCGCGGTGGCGGCGGCCCCGGCCGAGACCACGCTGATCCAGATCACCGCGACGACCGACGCGTCCAACCCGTCCAACGACGTCCGCATCACCGCCAGCGCGAGCGGCGACCTGGCGACGACGCTGGGCCTCGGCGCCCCCAACGGCGGCCTCGAGATCGGCGCGTTCGCGGCGCGCCGCCCGCGCCCGACGGGCGTCAGCTTCACGCCGTCCACGGCCAACCTGGTCGCCGTCGGCTCGCTGCTGAAGACCGAGCTCGGCAACGTCCAGCTCGACGAGGTCACCAGCGCCGGCACCGTCGCGCGGATCGTGCCGTTCACGCCGCTGGGGACCGCCACCCGGGTGTGGCAGGTGTCCCCGACCGACGGCCTCGGCGTCGCCGCGGCCTGGAAGGCGATCGCCGACCAGGTCAACGCCTTCGCCGCCGCGAACCCGACGACGTTCTTCTGGTCGGCCGCGGTGTGGGGCAATCGGCTGGTCTTCACCAACACCGCCAGCGACGACAACGCCGGCGTCGGCCCCGCCGGCACCGGGCTGGGCTGGAACGTCGGGCTGGCCGCGGCGCTGGTCGCGATCGGCACCGCGATGACCGGGCGCTTCGCGACCAACGTCCGCTACCTCAGCCTCGGCAGCAGCGGCAACACCGTGCTGGGCTCGCAGGCCAACGGCGTCAACGGCAACGACGGCGGCGCGCCGACCGCGACCGACTACACCGCCGCGTACAACGTGGTGCGCTCGGACGTCGATCTGTGGAACCTGCTGGTGCTGCCGCCCGACACCGACACCGCGGCGGCGGTGCCGCTCGAGCAGCTGTGGCCCGAGGCCAGCGCGTTCTGCCACGAGGAGCGCGCGTTCCTGATCATGGACCCGCCGACGGCGTGGACCGACACCCAGACCGCGTCGAGCGGCGTCAACGCGCTGCGCACCGGGCTGACCAAGGACCACAGCGCGGTCTACTTCCCGCGGCTGAAGATCGTCGAGGGCGGCCGCGAGCACGTCGTCGGCCCGGCCGGGGCGATGGCCGGCCTGTACGCCCGCATCGACGCAAACCGCGGCGTGTGGAAGGCGCCGGCCGGCAGCGAGGCGGATCTGCGCGGCGTCACCGGCGTCAACCTGCTGATGTCCGATCTCCAGAACGGCGCGGTGAACCCGGTCGGCGTCAACGCGATCCGCTCGTTCCCCGAGGGCGTCATCTCGTGGGGCGCGCGCACGATGGACGGCGCCGACGCCTTCGCCAGCGAGTACAAGTACGTCCCGATCCGGCGCCTGGCGCTGTTCATCGAGGAGAGCCTGTACCGCGGCCTCAAGTGGGTGGTGTTCGAGCCCAACGACGAGCCGCTGTGGGCGCAGGTCCGGCTGAACGTCGGCGCCTTCATGCACGACCTCTTCCGCAAGGGCGCGTTCGCCGGGGTCAAGCCCAGCGACGCGTACTTCGTGAAGTGCGACAAGGAGACGACGACCTTCAACGATCAGAACCTGGGGATCGTCAACATCTGGGTCGGGTTCGCCCCGCTCAAGCCAGCCGAGTTCGTCGTGCTGTACCTGCAGCAGATCGCCCAGAAGCTGGCCACCTGAGGAGGAGCGCGCCATGGCCAAGTTCAGCGTCAACACCCATCGCTTCGACCCGTACAAGAACTTCAAGTTCCGCGTGAAGTGGGACGGCCGCTACGTCGCGGGCGTCACCAAATGCAGCGCGCTCAAGCGGACGGTCGAGGTGGTCAAGCACCGCGAGGGCAACGACCCGTCGACCGCGCGCCACATGCCGGCCGCGATCTCGTTCGAGTCGATCACCCTCGAGCGCGGCCTCACCCACGACGACGAGTTCGAGAAGTGGGCCAACCTGGTCTACGACGTCGGCGGGGCCGGCGCGATCTCGCTGGCGAAGTTCCGCAAGGACATCATCATCGAGCTGCTCAACGAGGACAGCCAGGTGGTCAAGGCCTACAAGGTCTACCGCTGCTGGGTGTCCGAGTACCAGGCGATGCCCGAGCTCGACGCCAACGCCAACGCAGTGGCGATCGAGATGATGAAGCTGGAGAACGAGGGCTGGGAGCGGGACACCAGCGTCGGCGAACCGACCGAGCGGTAGTCGCGGGCCCCCTCCATGCGTCGGATCGAGGTCACATACGGCGACCGCCCCGGCTGCGTGTTCGTGCGGCCGCTGCGCGGCGACGACGAGGAGTCGGTGGTCGACGCCGACACCTGGTCGGCGATCGCGCTGGTCGATCGGCTGCTGGTCGACGTCGCCGGTGCGGCCTGCGGGCCGGGCCACGCGGCGACGCTGGCGGCCGCCGATCGCGACCGGGTGCTGGCCGCGGTCTACCGCGCCGAGCTCGGCGATCGCGTCGCGAGCACCGTCACCTGTCCGGCGTGCGCGGCGCAGTTCGATCTCGACTTCCGGCTGTCGGCGCTGTGCGCGGCGATCCGGCCCGAGGCCGAGGCCGCCGCGGCGATCACCGCCGGGCGCTACCGCCTGGCCGACGGCACCGAGCTGCGGGTGCCGACCGGCGCCGACGAGCTGGCCGCCGCGCTGGCGCCCGAGCCCGAGCGCGCGCTGGCGGCGCGCTGTCGCCTGAGCGGCGACGCCGACGACGCGACGATCGCCGACGCGCTCGAGCGGATCGCGCCGCTGGTGTCGACCGAGCTCGACGCGGTGTGCCCGGAGTGCGGGCACGCGCACCTGGTGCGGTTCGACGTGCAGCCGTTCTTGCTGGCCCGGCTCCTGGCCGAGCGCGACCAGCGGGCGGCCGAGGTCCACCGCCTGGCGCGCAGCTACGGCTGGTCGCTGTCGGAGATCCTGTCGCTGCCGCGCGGTCGGCGGCGCGCCTACGTCGAGCTCATCGAGCGCGAGCAGGGGGCGCGCTAGTGGCGGGCTACCTGCGCCGCCTGGTCGAGCGCGCCGCGTTCGGTGGTGCGCCCGCGCGTGCGCTGGCGCCGGCGGCGCCGCCGAGCGCGACGATCGATGATCCGTTCGATGCGCCGCCCGTGGTCGAGGCCGCGGCGCCGGCGGCCGCGAGCGTCGCGCCGGCGACGGGCCGCGCGATCGCTCCGGCGGTGTCGAGCCCGCGGGTCGCGTCCGCCGCGTCGGCGCCCACCCGGGCCGCGACGATCCGGCCGGCGGCGGCGTCACCGGCGACGCCGCTGGGGCCCGCGGCGGGTGCCTCGCCGCTGCCGCTCGGGCCGAGCGCGCCGCTGGCCCCGCGCGCCGAGGTCGCCCCGCCGGGGACGCTCGCGCCGACGCCGCCGAGCCTCGTCGCCCGCCCGCTCGTGGCGGCCGCGCCGCCGGTCGGCCAGCCCGGCGTGGTCGCTCCCGATGATCGCGTCGGCGAGGCGCGCGTCGCGCCGATCGTGCCGGTCGCGGCGCCGGTCGTGGCGGTCGCGGCGCCGCGCGAGCGGTCCACGGCGCCGGCGAGCGCGCCGACGCCTGCGCCGTCGCCGGGGCCGCGGGCCACGGTCCCGCTCACGCCGCCGCCACCGCTCGCCGCGCCCGTCGCGCCGTCGGTGCCCGCGCCGCGCGCGCCGGCCGCATCACCGCCGAGCCTCCAGCCCGCGCCGCCGACCGCGGCGGCCCCGCCGGCGGCGCCCGCGCCGTCGCTGTCGATCGGGCGCCTGATCGTCGAGGTGGTCCCGGCCGCGCCGCCCGCGCCACCGGCGCCCGCGCCGGTCGTGATCCGCGCCGCCGCGCCGGCCGCCGCGCCGCGGGGCCCGGGCCTCCTCCACCGCGGCTTCGGCCTGGGGCAGCGCTGATGGCGCTCCTCGATCTGTCGCGCGTCACGCGCACGCTGGTGACGCTGGTCCGCGAGACCATCACCGCGTCGCCGGCCTCGCCGGCGCCGCTGGTCGTGACCAGCCTGCCGCCCGACAAGCTCACCGAGGACAACTCGGTCGGCATCTACCTGTACCACCTGTCCGAGGAGGCCGCGGTCAAGAACCAGCCGTGGCGCGGGCGCCCCGACACGCCGATCCGCTTCTCGCCCCTCGGGCTCAACCTGCACTACGTCGTGACCGCGTTCTCGACCGCGCTCGACGAGCACGGGCCGTACCGCGAGCAGCAGCTGATGGGGCTGGCGGTGAAGGCGCTGCACGACTACCCGGTGATCGACGACGCGACCGAGCTGTTCGGCGTGAAGATCCTCGACCCGCTGTTGATCGGCGACGAGAACAAGCTGCGCGTGTCGCTGCGCCACGTCCCGGTCAGCGAGGCGGTCAGCTACTGGACCGCCGGCTCGCACGCGCTGCGGCTGTCGGCCTACTACGAGGTGTCGGTGGTGCTGCTCGAGCCCGAGGAGCCCACCGCGGCCCGCGGCCGCGTGCTGAGCTGGGGCGTCGAGACCTTCATCGGCGGCCTCCCGCGCCTGACCGGCAGCCGCAACACGGTCCGCTTCACGATCCCCGGCGAGGCGACCGCCCGCGCGATCGAGGTGCAGCCGGCGCAGGCCGCGATCGGCGACGAGGTGGTGGTGTTCGGCACCGGGCTGGGCGGCGGGACGCTCGAGGTGCTGGTGCGCGGCCCGGGGTGGTCCGACGCGGTGGCCGTCGGCCCCGCCTGGGGCGTCAGCGGCGCCGGCGACCGCGTGTTCTTCACCGTCGCCGAGCTGATCGACGCGGTCGCGACGTTGCCCGGCGCGTACACCGCGGCGGTGCGGCTCACCCGCACGACCACCGGCTCCGACGGGCGCGCCCACACGACGACGGTGTCGTCCAACGAGACGCCGTTCCAGATCGCGCCCGCGGTCGCGATCACCGGCCCGGTGGCGGGCGTCTACACGGTCACCGGCGGCCGGTTCAGCGACCCGACGACGCCGGTCGTGACGCGGGTGTCGGTGGCGGCGCTGGTGTTGACCGCCGGCACGCCGGGCGCGCTCAACCCCGGCGAGTTCGCGGTCGGCTCGGCGCGCGAGCTCACGTTCGTCTTGCCGGCGGGCGCGCCGCCAGGCGCGCACCTGCCGGTCCGCGTCATCGTCAACGGCAGCGAGTCGGCCCCGGCCTGGGTGCAGGTGCCGTGACGACCGCGGCGTCGACGCAGGCCGACCGCGATCGCGAGCTGCGCGCGATCGTCGCCGCGGTGCAGCTGGGGCTGTACCAGGAGCTGGCCTGGCGCGAGCACCGGGCCGCCGCGCCCGAGACGGTCGACGTCCTCGACGACGCGGCCGCGGCGCGCGCGTGGCGCGCCGACGATCCGCGCGGCCGCGAGCTGAGCGCGCTGCGCGCGCAGGCCGACCGCGTCGTGGCCGACGGCGGCCCCGGGCTCGGCCACCTGGCCGCGCTGTTCGGGCTCGACGCCCGCGAGCGCGACGTCGTGCGGGTGCTGCTGGCGGCGGCGCTGGCGCCGGAGCTGGCCGGCGCGTTCGCGGCGCTGCACGGGCGCGGCGTGCCGACCGAGGCGGCGGTGGCGCGGCTCGGCGACCACGGCCTGCGCCGCGTGCTCACCCCCGACTCGCCGCTCGCGCGCTGGGAGCTGGTGCGGCGGATCGAGCTGGCGCCGGGCGAGCCCGACGGGCTGGCGCTCGATCCGGCGATCGTCGACTGGTTCACCGGCGCCTTCGCGATCGAGGCGCCGCTGGTCGCGCTGGCGCGGCCGGTCGAGGCGGTCGCGCCGCTGGCCAGCTGGCCGCTCGAGGCGACCGCCGCCGAGGTCACCGCGCGCTGGCAGGGCGATCAGGCGGCGCGCGCCGTGCGGGTGATCGTGCGCGCCCCGAGCGGGACCGGGCGCGCCAGCTTCGCCGCGGCGCTGGCCCGGGCGCTGGGGCTGCGCCTGCTGGCGATCGACAGCGACGGCGTCGACGACGCCGGCTGGGGCGAGGTGGTGCGGCGCGCGCACCGTCAGGCGTTCCTCACCCAGACCGCGATGGCGTTCACCGGTGACGCGGCGGGTCGGCGGCCGTGGCCGCAGCTGCCGGCGCCGTTCCCGCTGACGCTCGTGTGCGTCGAGCCGGGCGCGGTGGTCGCGCCGCTGGCCGGCGCGCTCGACATCGCCGTCGAGCTGCCGCCGGCGACGCCGGCCGAGCGCGCGGCGCTGTGGGAGACGATCGTGCCCGCCGCCGCCGGCTGGTCGGGCGACGAGCGCGCCGAGCTGGCGCGACGCTACCGCGCGACCCCGGCCGATCTGGTCGAGGTCGCCAACCGCAACGTCGCCAGCCCGGGCCGCGCCGCCGCGCTGATCCGCGATCGCGACGGCGATCGCCTGGGCGATCTGGCCCGCCGGATCGACTGCCCGTTCACCTGGGACGACCTGGTGCTGCCGGCGGCGGTCGCCGACGGCCTGCGCGACTTCGCCTACGAGGGCGGGATCCGCGACGAGCTCTGGCACCAGCCGCAGCTGCGCCGGATGTTCCCTAGCGGGCGCGGCCTGTTCCTGTTGCTGACCGGCGCGCCGGGCACCGGCAAGACGATGGCCGCGCAGGTGATCGCGCGCGACCTCGGCCTCAACCTGTACCGGATCTCGCTGGCGACGGTGATCAGCAAGTACATCGGCGAGACCGCCAAGAACCTGACCCGGATCCTCGCGCGCGCCGAGCACATGGACGCGGTGCTGCTGTTCGACGAGGCCGACGCGCTGTTCGGCAAGCGCACCGAGATCAAGGACGCGCACGATCGCTACGCCAACACCGACACCAACCACCTCCTGCAGGCGATCGAGGCCTACGCCGGCGTCGCGATCCTGACCTCGAACAAGCGCGGCAACATCGACCCGGCGTTCATCCGCCGGCTGCGCTACGTCCTCGAGCTGCCCCGCCCCGACGTCACGCAGCGGCGGCTGCTGTGGCGCCGGCTGGCCCGCGACCTGGCGCGCGTCGAGGACGTCGACGCGCTGGGCCGGCCCCTCGACGCGCTGGCGGCGCTCGACCTCACCGGCGCGCAGATCAAGTACGCGGTGCTCGCGGCGGTGGTGGCGGCGCGGCGCGACGGCGGCGCGGTCACCGCGGCCCACCTGCTGCGCGGCGTCGACCGCGAGCTGCAGAAGGACGGGCGGTCGTTGACCGAGCGCGAGCGCGAGGTGGTGGCCCATGCGGTGTGAGGCGGTCGCGATCGAGGAGCTGGTGCTGCGCCTGCCCGGCGTCGCGCCGGCCGACGCGCCGGCGCTGGCCGACGAGATCGTGCGCGCGGTGCAGGCGCGGCTGCGCGGCACCGGCCGGATCGGTCGGCTGGCCCGCGTCGACCTGCGGGTGCGGGTGCCGGCCGGGCTGCCGCGGGCGGCGCTGGTGGCGCGGATCGTCGACGAGCTCTACGAGGTGGTGCGGTGAGGGTCCGCCACGCGCCCCGGGTCGCGGGCCCGATCGCGCGCAAGCCGGCCGCCGGCAAGCGGCCGCGCGCGATCGATCGCTCGCTCGAGCGCCAGGCCGAGGAGGCGACCCAGGCCGCGCTGCGCGGGCAGGTCAACGTCGCGCGGATCCTGACGCCGGCGCCGGCGGCCACCGCCGAGCTGCCGGCGTCGGTCGGGCGCCCGCTGCCGACCGAGCTGCGGACCGAGGCCGAGCGCGCGTTCGGCGCCGACCTCGGCGCGGTCCGGCTGCACACCGACGCCGCCGCGGCGCACGCCGCCGCCGGCCAGGACGCCCGGGCGTTCACCGCCGGGCGCAGCGTGTTCTTCGCCGAGGGCCAGTACGCGCCGGGCACCGACGCCGGCCGCGCGCTGGTCTACCACGAGCTCGCGCACGTGCTGCAGCAGACCGGCCGCCGGCTGTCGCCGACCGAGGTCGTCGCCACCGACCGCGAAGGCAGCGGCCCGCCGCAGCGTGAGAGGAAGCCGCGTCATGGGTGACGGCTACAGCCGCAGTCCCAAGCTGCTCAAGGGCGCGATCGTGCAGTTCGTCAAGATGCCGATCGTCCCGATCCCGAACATCATCATCTTCCAGTACAACCCGGACACGCTGCAGCGGACGCTGACGCCGTACGCGCCGCCCGAGCGCAGCGCGCCGACCGCGACCGGGACGCCGCCGTCGACGACGCCGGTCGACCCGACCGCGCAGCCGTACGACCCCGCCGAGTCGTTCAACCTGTCGCTGGTGCTCGACGCGTCCGACGCGCTCGAGGTGCCCGAGCACCACCCGGTGGCGTTCGTCACCGGCGTCGCCGACCGCATCGCCGCGCTCGAGATGCTGCTGTACCCGGCCGGCGACAGCCTGCTGGGCGGCCTGGTCGGATCGATCAACGTGTCGATCGGCGGCGGCGGCATCTCGGCCAGCCTGCAGCGGTCGGCGGCGCGGCCCGAGGTGCCGGTCACGCTGTTCATCTGGGGCCCGGGCCGCATCGTCCCGGTGCGCCTGAGCACGTTCAACGTCGAGGAGCAGCAGTGGAACCAGCTGCTGTACCCGACGCGGGCCAAGGTCACGCTCGGCCTGAAGGTCATCACCAAGGACGCGCTGCAGCCGGCCGCCGGCGCGTCCGACTCGGCCGACAAGAAGATCGCCCGGTTCTGTTACGACTTCACCCGCGGACAGAAGGAGCTGCTGGCGCTGGCGAACATCGCCAACACCATCGAGGCGGTCGCGGGCGTGGCCAGCGTGCTGGGCGACGCCGTCGGGCTGTAGCCCCACTCCCAGGAGCAACCATGTTCGACGCCAAGAGCCGCTACGCCAACCTCGCCCCGTACCCGGTCACCGATCGGCGCGGCCGCATGGTCATGGTCGTGCCGACGCCGGACGCGCCCGACGAGGCGCTGCTCGGCTACCACCGCCGGCTGCAGGGCGAGCGCCTCGATCACCTCGCCAACGCCTACCTCGGCGACGGCGCCGGGTTCTGGCGCATCTGCGAGCTGGCCGACGTGATGTTGCCCGACGCGCTCGCCGAGGCGCGCGAGATCCCGATCCCGCCCAAGACCCGTCGATGACCGCCAACCTCGCCATCCTCGCCGCCGGCGCCGACGCCGCCGACCTCGCCGCCAGCGCGGTGCGGGTCGAGGTGTGCGAGCGCATCGGCGAGCCCACGACGTACCGGCTGCAGTTCCAGCTGCAGGAGGCCGACGGCGACTTCCCGCTGCTCGCCGACGGGCGGCTCGGCCCCGGCGCCGAGTTGACCATCGGCACCCACGTCGGCGAGGTCGATCACGTGCTGGTGCAGGGCCAGGTCCACGGCCAGCGCCTGCAGTTCCGGCACGGCGCGCAGGACTCGTGGGTCGAGGTGCAGGGCGGCGACAAGGCGTTCGAGCTCGATCGCGAGGTCAAGGCCAAGATCTGGAGCGACGTCACGGTGTCCGACGCGATCTCGTCGATCCTGTCGGCGTACGGCGTCACCGTCGACGTCGAGGCCATCGCCACCTCGCACCCCGAGGCCGGCCACACGCTGGTCCAGCGCGACTCCGACCTGCGGTTCGTGCGCCGGCTGGCGCGTCGCTACGGCCACTGGTTCTGGTTCTCGACCGACGCCGCCGGCGTCACCACCGCGCACGTCAAGCGGCCCGCGCTGGCGGGCCCGCAGGCGTCGACGCTGACGATCAACATGGGCACGCCGAGCCTGGCCGAGCTCGAGCTGGAGTGGGACGTCGAGCGGCCCGGCGCGGCGATCGGCAAGCAGGTGGGGCTGACCGATCTGGCGACGATCGACGGCCAGGTCGCGCGCTCGCCGCTGACCTCGCTGGGCACCCAGGCGCTGGCCGACGTGGCGCCGGTGCGCCAGGCCGCGATCGTCGCGCCGGTCGACGCCGTCGGCGACCTGCAGGCCCGCGCCGAGGCGGCGCTGATCGAGGGCGGCTGGTTCATCCGCGCCCGCGGCACCACCAACGCCCGCGCGCTGGGCGCCGTGCTGCGCGCCCACACGCTGGTCGCGGTCGACGGCCTCGGCCGGCGCCACAGCGGCGGCTACGTCGTGGCGTCGGTGCGGCACGTGATCGACGGCGACGGGCACGTCATGGACTTCGAGCTCGTCCGCAACGCGTGGGAGGCCTGACCATGGATCCGGACCTGGCCGCACAGCTGCTCGACTGGGTGAAGAGCCGGTACTTCGGCAAGTACCGCGGCACGGTCGTCGACAACGCCGACGCCACCAAGCGCGGGCGGCTGAAGGTCAAGGTGCCGGCGGTGCTCGACACCCTCGAGGTGTGGGCGGTGCCGTGCGTGCCCTACGCCGGCGATCAGGTCGGCCTGTTCGCGATGCCGCCGGCCGGCGCCGGCGTGTGGGTCGAGTTCGAGGGCGGCGATCCGTCGTACCCGATCTGGGTCGGCTGCTTCTGGGGCGACAACCAGGCGCCGCAGGGTGGCGATCCCGCGATCAAGATGTGGAAGACCGACTCGATCACGCTGACGCTCGACGACACCGGCGACGAGGCGCGGCTCGAGAACTCGTCGAACGCCAGCATCGCGATGACCAGCGAGGTGGTCACCGTGGCCGGGCAGGGCAAGCACACCGTCGCCACCAGCGCGGTGACCAGCGAGGCCGGCGGCAAGGGCAAGCTCGAGGTCCAGGTCGCCTCGGTCCGGGTCAACAGCGGCACCTTCGAGGTGGCCTGATGCGCGAGCTCTTCCACAGCATCCGGTTCCCGGTGGCGATCGATCGCGGCCTGGGCAAGGTCTCCGACGAGGATCGCTACGCCGCGCACGTCGACCAGCTGATCCGGCAGGTCCTGCTGACCAACCCCGGCGAGCGGATCAACCTGCCCGAGTTCGGCTGTGGCCTGCGCCGGATGGTGTTCGCGCCCAACAACCCGGCCGCCGCCAGCCTGCTCAAGGTCACGGTGCTGCAGGCGCTCGATCGCTGGCTGAGCACGGTGATCAAGGTCGAGGACGCCGAGGTCGGCGCGGTCGAGGAGACGCTGACGGTGCGGCTGCGCTACGTGATCCTGGCCCGCCAGGAGCGCCGCTACCTCAACCTCGAGGTGGCCCTGTAATGGCGCCGCTCGATCGCAAGAACGCGCTGCTCGGGCAGGCCGCGATCACCGGCATCGACTTCGTCGCGGTGCACGGCTCGCAGACCACGCTCGACGTGTTCCTGTTCCACGACCCGTCGGCGCTGACGCCCGCGCTCGCGGTGGGGCCGGCGCAGGTGGTCATCACCGGCGAGGACGAGCCGACCATCCCGGTCACCGCCGTGGTCGCGGTGCCGAACGTCGACGGCCGCGAGGTGCTGCGGGTCACCGTCGCGCGGCCCGGCGGGTTCGGCCGCTACTGGCTCGAGCTGGTCAGCCCGCAGGTCGATCTGTACTACCGGCGCATCGAGATCGACTGGAAGGCGACGTGCCCGCGCGACGTCGACTGCGCGCCGGCGCCGCACCTGTGCCCGCCGCCGGACCCCGACGACGTCACGATCAATCCCACCGCGCGCGACTTCCACAGCCTGCGCCAGGCGCTGCTCGAGTTCGCGCACCTGCGCCACCCGACGTGGAAGGACCGCCTCGAGGCCGACGTCGGCGTGATGATGGTCGAGGTGCTCGCGGCGATGGGCGACGAGCTCGCCTTCTACCAGGATCGGGTGGCGCGCGAGACCCAGTTCGGCAGCGCCAGCCAGCGGCGCTCGGTGCGTCGCCACGTCCGGCTGGTCGACTACGGCTTGCACGACGGCCTCGGCGCGCGCGGCTGGATCGCGGTGACCGCCGCCGACACGCTCGACGAGGCGCCGGTCGGCTGGCGCGAGGTGCCGCCGGGCATGCCGGTGTGGGCGTGCGGCGACGGCGTGGCGATCGGCTTCGAGGTCGGCACGCTGGCCGGCGCGCTCGGCCTGACCGCGCCGGCGGTGCCCAACCCCGACGTCCCCGATCCGCCGTACCGGGTCCACGACAAGCGCAACAAGCTGCCGGCCCACGTGTGGGACGGCGACGCGCCCGATCCCCACGCCGACCACCGCCCGATCCCCGGCGCGTGCCTGCCGGTCGGCGCCACCGCGGTGTTCGTGGCCGGCGACCGGTCGCGGCTGTTCGCGCCCGACGAGCGGATCTTCCTGGTGACCGAGCCGCCGCCGACCGAGCGCGACATCCCCGAGCGGCGGCTGCTGGTCACGCTGCGCGCGGTCGAGGTGCTCGACGATCCGCTGGGCGCCGTGCTGGGCACCGGCGCCGCGGTCACCCGGCTCACGTGGCACGAGCCGACGCCGTTCGAGCTCGATCTCGCGTGGCTGTTCGTGCTCGGCAACGCCGTGCCGGTGACCGCCGGCGTCACCCGCCGCACGACGTTCTCGCTCGGCGGCAACGTCACCGGCTACCCGCAGGCGATCGAGCGGGTCGGCGCCGCGGGCTCGGTGGCGTTCCTGCACACGCTGCCGGCGCGCGGGCCGGGGCCGGCGTCGGTGGTGCCGACCGACGCGATCTGGCCGCACGTCGAGGATCAGGAGCTGGTCCGGCTGGGGCCGGCGCCGCGCGCGGCCGCGCCCGAGGTGGCGGTGCACGAGGTGAGCGGCCCGGGCGCGACCGCGCTCGGGTCGGCGTGGGAGTTCCGGCCGACGCTGATCGGCACCAACAGCTCGACGCCGCACGATCGCCACTTCACGCTCGACGACGGCACCTGGGATCGCGCGATCGGCTTCCAGCGAACCGGCGGCGAGGTCGTCCACCACGACTACCTGACCGGCACTGGCGTCACCGTGCGCTTCGGCGACGGCGAGTTCGGCCAGGTGCCGGCCCGGGGCAACCCGGCCGCTGGCCAGGAGCGCTACTTCCGCGCGACCTACCGGCTCGGCAACGGCGCGCGCGGCAACCTGCCGGGCGGCGCGCTGCGCTTCGCCGACCCCGCGGCCGGCGCGGCGTGGACGGCGTTCGACCCGTCGCTCGGGTTCGTCGTCGGCGTGACCAACCCGCTGCCGACGATCGGCGGCGTCGACGCCGAGACCATCGCGCAGGCCAAGCGCGACGCCCCCGACGAGTTCCGCGCCGTCACCTACCGCGCGGTGCGCCCCGAGGACTTCGACGAGGCGGCCACCCGGCTGGCGTGGGTCCAGCAGGCCGGCACCCAGTTCCGCTGGACCGGCAGCTGGTCGACCGCGTTCACCACCGCCGACCCGCGGCGCGACAGCGAGCTACCCGCCGATCGCCGCCGCGCGCTGGCGCAGCACCTCGATCGTTTCCGCATGACCGGCCGCGAGCTGCACGTGCGCGAGCCGCGCTACGCCGACCTCGACCTGGTGATCACGGTGTGCGTCGAGCCGTCCGCGTACCCCGGCCAGGTGGTGGTCGCGGTCGTGCGGGCGCTGCTCGGCGTCGGCGGGGTGCGGCCGGTGGCCGGGTTCTTCGATCCCGATCGCTTCACGTTCGGGACCGCGCTCGATCGCAGCGAGCTCGAGGCATGGGTCCAGCGCGTGCCGGGCGTGCGCGCGGTCAAGCGCGTCGATCTCGCGCGCCGCGGCTGGTTCGCGTCGCGGCCGTTCGTCGAGCCGTACTACCAGCCCGGCGCCGACGAGGTGATCCGCGTGCTGGGCGATCCGCGGCATCCCGACCGCGGCACCGTGCGCATCGAACCGGAGGGTGGGGCATGACCTGTCCGTGCGATCAGCCGTCCACGCCCGCCGCCCTCGACATCGCGCCGGGGTTGGCCGACCTGCCGCGGCAGCGGTGGTCGTTCGTCGAGCTGCGCGCCGCGATGCTCGATCGCGCCCGCTGGCAGGCCGCGCTGGCCGAGTGGCGGGCCCGGGCGCCCGACGACTACGGCGTCATGTGGCTGGAGATGATGGCCTACGTCGGCGAGCTGGTGTCGCTGTACGACAAGGCGATCGCCGACGAGTCGTACGTGCGCACGGCCAAGCTGCGGCCGTCGCTGCGCCGGCTGCTCGGCGTGCTCGGCTACGTGCCGCGGCCGGCGGTCGCGGCCGAGGTCGAGCTGGCGCTGATCGCCGACGGCGCGCAGCCGGTGACGCTGCCGGTCGGGACCGCCTTCCGCTCGGGCGCGTTCGCCGGCCAGCCGCCACAGGTGTTCGAGCTGCTGGCGCCGACGACGATCCACCCGGCCCTCGACAAGTGGCCGGTGGTGACGCCGGCCTCGCCCACGCTGACCGGCCTGGTGACGACGCTGCTGGTCGATCCCGCGAGCGCGCGGGTCGCGGTCGGCGACGTCGTGCTGGTCGAGCTGTCGGCGGCCGCCGCCGACGCCCACGTGCGCGCGGTCACCGCGGTCAAGCGGGTCGTCGACCGCGTCGGCCGGCGCGTCGTCGAGGTCTCGCTCGATCGCGCCGTCGACGCCGGCGCGGGGAGGCCGGTCAGCGGCGTGCGGCTGCGCAAGGCGACCCGCAGCGCGTCGCTCAAGTCGCCGTCGATGGTCGGCGGCGATCTGCCGTCGTTCGGCGCCGCACCGCAGACCTACTTCTACCTCGACGGCGTCTACCGCGAGGCCCGGGCCGCCGAGCGCTGCCTGGCGACGTACCAGGGCGAGACCCGCTGGCTCACGATCACCGCGCGCAGCGATCTGCAGCTCACGCTGGTGCCGGCGTCGTCGACCAGCGACCTGGCGATCGCGATGGACGGCGGCAGCGTCACCGTGCCGGGCGAGACCCTCGCCGTGCCGACGCAGACCATCACCGTGGCGCCGCCGCCGGTGGCCTACAACCCCGACCCGATCACCGTCGGCGGCCAGAGCGTCGACGTCCCCAGGGTGAAGGTGTCGATCCTCGGGTTGCCGATCCCGCTCATCGATCTCCAGCTCGACGCGGACGCGACGTACCCGACGGCCACGGTGCCGCCGGCGTTCGTGAAGACACCGCCCCCGGTGGTGGTCGGCGGGCCGCAGGTGTTCCCGGTGCCGCTGCAGAGCGTCCCGGTGCCACCGCTGTCCGTGCAGGTCCCCGTACCGTCGATCCACGCACCCGATCGCGTCTACCCGGTGCCGCTGCAGACCTCGGTGGTGCCCGGCCAGGACCTGCCGGCGATCACCTCGCTGCACACCGTGATCACGACCGCCGACGACCTCGACGGCGCCGACCGCAAGGCGTCGCCGGGCAGCGCGACGTGGGCCGGCAGCGCCGCGCCGGACGGCTTCACGATCGGCCTCGGCCTGGCCTCGGCCGGGACCGTGCTGGGGGCGTCGCTGCGCTGGCTCGAGCCGACCGATCCGCTCGATCTGATCGGCGCGCGCGCGCCGGTCAACTCGACCCCGACCACCGGCCGCGTCGCGTTCAAGGACGCCGAGCAGCGCACCGCGGCGGTGTCGGCTGGCGTCGACCTCGAGGCCGGGGCGATCGCGCTCGTCGCCGACGAGTCGTGGTCGCCGGGCCTCGCCACCCCGGTCACGGCCTACGGCAACGTCGTCACCGCGGTCCGCGGCGAGACCGTGGCCAGCGAGGTGCTCGGCTCGGGCGACGCGGCGGCGACGATGCAGCGCTGGAAGCTGGCCAAGGCGCCGCTCAGCTACCAGGCCGTGGCGGGCGCCGGCGATTCGGCCGGGGTCGCGGCGAACCTGCGGGTGTGGGTCGACGGCCTCGCGTGGACCGAGGTGCCGAGCTTCTACGGCCAGGGCCCCGAGGCGCAGGTCTACGTCGTGCGCCAGGACGATCGCGGCGACAGCTGGGTGACGTTCGGCGACGGCGTGCGCGGCGCGCGGCTGCCGTCGGGCGCGGGCAACGTCGTCGCGTCGTACCGGTTCGGCGCCGGCGCGGCGAGCCCGCCGGCCGGCTCGGTGAACCAGCTGGCGCGGCCGGTGCCCGGGCTGGCCTCGGTCGGGGCCGCGCTGGCGCCCGGCGGTGGCGCCGACGCCGAGCCCGCCGAGTCGCTGCGCGAGCTGGCGCCGCGATCGGCGCTGTTGCTCGGCCGCGCGATCTCGATCGAGGACATGGAGGTCGCGGCGCGGCTGGCGCCCGGCGTCAGCGCCGCGCGCGCCGACTGGGCGTGGGATGGGGTGCGCCAGCGGCCGGTGGTCAAGGTGTGGATCCTCGGCGGGCCCGGCGTGCGCGTGGCGGTCGAGGAGCGGCTGATCGCGCTGACCGAGCCCGACACCCCGATCGCGGTGGCCGACGCCACGCCGGTGCCGGCGACCCTCGCGATCGATCTCGAGATCGATCCGCGCCAGGTCGTGCCCACGGTGCTGGCCACCGTCACCGCGACGCTGTTCGGCGACGACGGCTGGCTGACCCCGCCGGTGCTCGGCATCGATCGGCCGCTCTTGCGCAGCCGGCTGCTGGCCGACCTGCTGTCGATCCCCGGCGTGACCGGGGTGCGCGCGCTGACCTGGAACGGCGCCGCGCTCCTCGACTACGGCGTCGCGCCCGGCCCGGGCGCCTACTTCGACCTCGCCGCGACCGCGGCGGTGACCGGGAGCTGACCATGGCCGACGCGCCCATCGCCGACGATCGGTTCGAGCGGTACTACATCGAGAAGCTGTGGGAGTGGATCCCGTCCTTGTACCGCCACGAGGACGGCATCGCCGAGCGGCCGGGCACGCTGCGCGCGCTGGTCGAGCTGATCGGCGAGCAGGTGGCGGTGCTGCGCCGCAGCCACGACCGGCTGTGGGACGACGCGTTCATCGACCTGTGCGACGACTGGGCGGTCCCGTACCTCGGCGATCTGGTCGGCACGCGGATGGTGTCGGCGCTCAACCGCCGGGCCCGCCGCGTCGACGTCGCCAAGACCATCTACTACCGACGCCGCAAGGGCACGCCGCGGGTGCTCGAGGAGCTGATCGCCGACATCACCGGCTGGGACGGCAAGGTCGTCGAGAGCTTCCGCGGCCTCGCCCGCGCCGCCCACCACCTCGATCCGCCGCTGGCCGAGCGCATCGAGCCGGCGCGCGGCTGGGCCGACCTGCGGCAGCCGCGGCTGGCCGAGCAGGCCGGCGGCCCGTGGGACGGCTTCGCGCATACGCCCGATCTGCGTCGGGCCCGCGGCGGCGACGGCCGCTGGAACATCCCGCGCGTCAGCTTCCACCTGTTCCGGCTGGGCGCGTTCCGCGTCACCGACGTCATCCCCCACGTGCGCGCCGACGGCGTGACCTTCACGTTCGACCCGTCGGGGCGCGACGTGCCGCTGTTCATGCCGCGCCACCGCGACGCCAGCTACGCGTGGGACGACTGGCAGAGCGCGCGCCCGTGGGAGGTGCCGGCGCCGATGGCCTGCCGCGTGCTCGGCCACGCCGAGTACGTCATCGACGCGGCGGTGGTCGCGGCGATGGCCGCGCACGGCACCGCCGCGCCGGCGGTCACCGAGCTCGCGGGGGCGATCGGCGGTCGGTTCGTCACCGAGGACGCGCTCCACGACTTCCTCGCGGTCGCCGCCAACGCCGGCACGCTCCTGGCCGCCGGCAACTACGACGCGCTGCGCGCCGTGGCGCTGATCGACGACTGCGGCAAGGCCGCGCTGTGGCCGGCCGCGGTCGCGGTGCGGACGCCGGCGTCGGTCCCGCGCCACCGGGTCGGCGCCGCCAACCTGCGCGACTTCACGCTGGTCGCGGCGGCGCTCGATCTGCTGGTCGATCCGGTGCGCGGTCGTGGCAAGGCGTTGGCCGCGCCGGCCGACCCGACGGCGGTGCGCGTCGACTACGCGTACGGCTTCGGCGGCGATCTCGGCGCCGGCGCCTACGACCGGCGGGCGACGGTGATCGACGCGCCCGAGGTGGTGGTCGCGGCGGCGGTCGGCGCGGCCGGCGCGGTCGGCGCCGCCGACTACCCGGCCGATCTGGTCACCGGCAACCTGGTCGGCGCGGTCGAGATCCCCGACAGCGGCACCTACGACGTCACCGCCGACGCGGCCGACGTCGAGCGGCTGACGATCCAGGCCGCGAACTTCGCGCGGCCGTACCTGCGGCTCGCCGGCGACTGGACGCTGACCGCGGCGGCCGGCCTCGAGGCGACGCTCGCGCTCGACGGGCTGTGGCTCGGCGCGCGGGCCCCGGCGGCGCTGGTGCTGGCCGGCACCTGGCACAAGGTCGAGCTGCGCGGCGTGACGCTCGACCCTGGCGGGCTCGACGTCGACGGCGCGACGCTGCACCCGGTCACGATCCGCGTCGAAGGCCAGCTCGACGAGCTGGTGATCGATCGCAGCATCGTCGCGGCGGTCCGCACCGCCGGCGCCGGCGTGATCGACGCGCTGACCGTGCGCGACGCGATCGTCGACGCGCAGCAGGTCACCGGCGGGGTCGCGATCGCGCTGTCGCCCGGCACCGTCAGCCTGGCCCGGGTCACCGTGCTCGGCGCCGTCGACGTCGAGCGCCTCGACGCGACCGAGGCGCTGATCACCGGGCTGGTCGACGTGACCGACACCCAGGCCGGCTGCTTCCGGTTCTCGGCGGCGCCGGCCGGCAGCCGCCTGCCGCACCCGTTCCGCGCCGTGGCGTGGGACGGCGGCCCGGTGTTCTCGTCGCTGCGCTTCGGCGACCCCGGCTACGCCTGGCTGGCCGAGGCGGCCCCGGACGCGCTGCGCCGCGGCGCCGAGAACGGCAGCGAGCTGGGCGCGTGGAGCGCGGCGCTCAACCCGATCAAAGAGGACAGCCTGGCGCGGAAGGTCGAAGAGTACCTGCCGTTCGGGCTGGCTCCGATGTTCATCCGCGAGACCTGAGCTCCAGGGGGCTCGTCGCCGAGCCCCCCTCGATCCCGGCGACGCCGGGATCGAGCCTCCCCCCGCGACGCGAGACCGAACGACTACCGCCCTGAAGGAACCGAACCATGGCCACCGAAGAGAAGAGCCGCGACGCGTTCGACCCGACCAAGCGCTACGCCGGGGTCGGCATGCAGCTCGGGCGGGTGCTGGTCGACGACGACTGGAACGAGGCCGAGCGGATCCGCCTCGAGGACGAGCGCCGCAACCAGCTCGACGTGATCGGCCCGGTCGGCAGCCCCGATCAGGGGTTCGCGATCGCCAACGGCCACCTGACCGGCGGCCGCTGCGACTTCGACATCGGCGCCGGCACGCTCTACCTCGGCGGCCTGCGCCTGTGGAACCCGACGACGGCGAGCTTCGCGCTCCAGGACGACTGGCTCGGTCAGGCCGCGGCCGATCGCCCCGCGCTGGCGGTCGATCGCGCCGACCTGGTCTACGTCGAGGCGTGGCAGCAGCCGGTGACGGCGGTCGAGGACGGCGAGCTGTTCGAGGTCGCGCTGGGCGGGCCCGACACGTCGACCCGGCTGCGCACGATGTGGCGGGTGCGCGTCGCGCCGGGCGTCAGCGGCGCCGACTGCCCGGGCGCGTGGAAGGCGGTGGTCGACGGCTGGGCCGCCGCCGGGGCCGGCGTGGTCGACGCCACCGGCGAGCGCGTGGTCGACGCCGCGCTGACGGTCGACTACACCGCCGGCGCGATCGGCGACCTGTGCACCCCGGCGATCGCGGCCGGCTACCTGGGCGCCGAGAACCAGACGCTGCGGGTGCAGCTGGTCGACGCGACCCACCTGACCTGGGGCTACGACAACGGCGCGCCGCTGTACCGCGCGACGATCGCCGGCGATCGCCGGACGATCACGCTCACCACCGATCCCCGCGACCAGGCGCACTGGCCGATCGCCGGCCAGATCGTCGAGATCTTGCCGTGGAGCGCGCGGCTCACCAACGGCGAGAAGCTGGCCGACGAGGTCGGGCACCTGGCGCGGGTCACGACCTCGTACAGCCCGGGTTCGCACACGTTCGTCCTCGACGCGCTGGCGCCGGTGCCGGCCGGGCTCGAGACCGCGTGGACCGGGCGCGCCGACGCCGCGGCGCTCGGCACCGGCTTCGTCTTCGTCCGGGTGTGGAACCGCGGCGACGATCACGTCTCGGCGCCGGCGATCGCGTTCACGCCGGGCGTCGCGCTGCCGCTGGGCTCGACCGGCCTCACCGTGACGATCGCCGGCACCCACCGCCTGCGCGGCGACCACTGGATCATCGCCGCGCGGCCGCGGACGCCCACCCAGGTCGTGCCGTGGGCGCTCGAGGACGGCCGGGTCGTCCACGGCACCCGCCGGTTCTTCGCGCCGCTGGCGCTGGTGCGGTGGAACGCCGACGGCAGCTTCGACCTGTTGCACGACTGTCGCCCGCACTTCCTGCCGCTGACCCGGCTGCGCGGGTGCTGCACCCACACCGTCGGCGACGAGGTGTCGAGCTTCGGGCGGTTCACGTCGATCCAGGCCGCGATCGACGCGCTCCCCGACGACGGCGGCAAGGTGTGCATCCTGCCCGGCACCTACACCGAGACGGTCACGATCGTCGGCCGCAAGCACGTCACGATCGAAGGCTGCGGCGCGCGGACGCGGTGGCGGCCCAAGGCCGGGCTGCCCTGGACGCTGCTGATCATCGGCGGCCACGATCTGATCGTCCGCGACCTGCTGATCGACGCCGGCCTTGCGTTCGGGATCGTGCTGTTCGACGCCGCGAAGGGCGCGAACGTCGGCTCGCTGGCCGACGCGGCGTGGACCGGCTTCGAGCGCCGGCTGGCCCGGGTCTGGCTGGAGGACCTGCGCGTCGAGGTCCTGGGGCGCAGCGCGATCGCCGCGATCGGCGGCGTCGACGTGACGATCCGCGGCTGCGAGCTCCTGGCCGGGCCGCTGGGCAAGGTCATCGAGGGCGCCTCCGACCTGGGGCGGTGGCCGACGATCCTGTCGTTCGCCGACGACGTCGCCATCCTCGACAACCGCGTGTTGGCGCGGGTCGAGGACGTCGCGACGCCGGGCGCGATCAACGCCGCCGGCCAGGTCACGTACACCCGCACCGCGCTGGGCGGCATCCAGCTCGGTGGCGGCACCGAGCGGGCCCAGGTCCGGCGCAACCACGTCGAGGGCGGCAACGGCGACGCGATCACGCTCGGCTCGTGGGCGTGGGTCAAGCGCAAGGTCAAGGACGAGGGGACGTGGGTCGACTGGGTCGACGGCTGGGACTGGCAGCCCGGCATCAGCATCACGATCAACGACGCCGGCTGCATCGAGATCACCTGGGATCCGCGGCCGCCGGACGGCGACGGCGACGCGTGGGTCGCGGTGTCGATGGGCGACGTCTACGACGTCCGCATCACCGACAACGATCTCACCGCCATGGGCCGGGCCGGCGTCGGCGTGGCGCGGTTCTTCGACCTCGCCGGCCAGGACGAGATCATCGGCGTCCACGGCCTCGAGATCGCGCGCAACCGCATCCACGGCTGCGTCCGGCTGGGCGTGCCCGCGGTGCCGCTGGCGATGCGCGACGTGTCGGCCGCCGGCGCCGTCGTGCTGGCCGACGTCGACGAGCTGGTCGTGCGCGACAACGACATCGCCGGCAACGGCCGCCGCCACACCGAGCCGGTGTGCGGCGTGTTCGCGCTGCGCTCGGGCGGCGTCGTGATCGAGCGCAACCGGATCATCGACAACGCGCCGTTCGTCGCCACCGAGGAGCCGATGCGGCCCGGCTGGCGCGGCGGCGTCGTGCTGTACCGCGCGCTGCCGCCGAGCGTCACGCTCGACGTCGGCCTGAAGCAGCCGCTCCTGCGCCAGGACGGCCAGCCCGCGGTGCGGATCGCCGACAACGTCATCGTCGTGCCGAGCGGGCGGGCCATCCTGGCCCTGGCGCTGGGCCAGGTGGCGATCGTCGACAACCACCTGACGGTGCGCGGCGCCGCGCGGGCCGACATCGGCCAGCTGTTCGCCGGGCAGTTCACCGACGACGTCGTCGCGAACGCCGACGTGCTGGCCGCCAACCAGGGCACCGCGCTGCAGACGCTGCTCGACTTCATCGGCGGCATCGCCGTGCTGGTGATCGATCTCGGGATGAGCAACGAGCTGTTCGGGCTGCAGATCTTCTCGTACCTCGCCGCCAAGGACGTCGAGCCGGGTGGCCCGGGCCTCGACGCCCAGCCGCCGATCGCCGCCAACGGCCAGATCCTCTTCACCAGCAACGTCGTCGGCGTCGACCTGCTCGGGCCGCCGCTCAGCACGGTGCTGTCGGCGGTGGCGCTGGTGTCGCTCGACGACGTCGGCGTCGCCGACAACCAGGTCGAGCTCGACCGCGCCTTCGATCGCGTGCTGGCGACGGTGATCGCGTTCGCGCTGACCACGCGGGTCACCGGCAACCGCATCAAAGAGGCGATGCTGCCGGGCACGCAGGCCGCCGTGCTGGGGCAGCTGCTCGGCGTGTCGGCGCTCACGGTGGGGCTGTTCTTCAACAACACCTCCGCCAACCAGACCACGCGATGCCTGACCATCGCGGGGATCCGCAAGATCGACGCCCCCAACCAGGTGCTGGTGTCGCTGTTCAACAAGAAGGCGTGCGGCGGTGCCGCCGACGCCGCCAGGCCCGCCGAGGGCTACGCCTACCAGCCGGTCGACTGAACGGAGCCCGCCATGTGGAAACCTACCAAGCTCGAACAGCAAGCTCCCGACCACGGCGGTGGTGGGCGCCCCCCGCCGCCACCCACCGACGGCGGCGCCGGCGCCACCCGCGTCGACCCCGGCGCGATCATCACCGCCGCGGCGTTCGCGGCGGGCGAGCTGGCGCTGCGCGCCGCCGCCGGTCGCGCCGCGGTGCTCGACGGCACCCGCGCCGGCCAGGCCACCCGCGAGGCCAGGCGGCTGGCGGTCAAGCACGGCGCCCGGTCCGAGGTCGCCGTCGGGGCGCTGCGGCGCGCGACGGCCCGCGGCGTCGAGGCCACGGTGGCCAAGGTCGCCGCCGCCCGCGCCAAGGTGCCGGTCGTCGCGGCCACGCCCGACGCCGCGACGTTCCACGGCCGCGTCGTCGACCGCGAGCTGCGCGGCCGCGCCGGCGTCGACGTCGAGGTGCGCGTCGACGAGCGAACGACGGTGAAGGCCACCACCGACAAGGACGGCTACTACCGCGTCGACGTGCCGGTCGCGGCCGCTGCCGCCGCCGCCGGCCGGACCCCGCTGGTCGGCGGCGGGCGCCCCACCGCGGCCCGGCTGCTCGCGACCCGCGGCGGCCGGCCGCTCGCGCGCGAGGGCGCCGGGGTCACCGTCGCCGGCGGCAAGGTGGTCTACCGCGAGCTGGTGGTCGACGACGAGGGCCCGGTGCGGTGATGCGGACCGAGGCTGCGGCGGTCGGCTCCATCGTGATCGATGTGCTGCTCGGCTTTCCGGCCGTGGCCGCGCCGTGGTGGCGCGACGGGGCCATCGCGCCCGCGCTCTTCGACGAGCTCGGTGCGTGGAGCACGGGCTGGGCGGCGCGTGGCACCTACCGCATCGGCCGCAGTGACGACGCGCCGACGTACCTCCACCTCCACCCAGCTCAGGGACTCCGGCTCTACTACAAGATCTCGGCAGCCGCAGTCGCCGCCCGCGCGACGATGCTGCTCGACGACGTCGTCGCCTGGCTGGGTGCGGTGCGGCGCAGCGACATCGCGGGCGGCGTGCGCATCCGCCGGGCTGGCGTCATCCCCGACGCCGACTACCCGTCACCGGGACCGTCGCTCGAGGCGCGCGCGTGGGATCTCGGGACGGTGCTCGACGCGATCGAACGCGAAGCCTACGCCGGCGAGGTCGCCGCGCAGTACTTCGCCGAGCGCTACGCGAGGCTCGACGAGGGCGACGCCGAGCTGGCGCGGCTGCTCGCGGCGCCCGCGCCACCAGGCTCGGTGCGCGTCGACGACGGCCCGCTGGTCATGTGGAAGCACGTCGCCGACCTCAGCGACGCTGCCGCGGTCGAGCGCGCGCGGGTGGCGCAGCACGCGTGGATCACCAACCTGGTCGAGGTCGCGCCCGCGTAGGCCCACGATGCGCCGCGCCCCGCTCATCCGCCCGCACCCCACGGCCAGCCCGGCTGCGGTCGCGCGCGGCGCACCAGCGCGGTCACCCGCGTTGCCAGCGCGCGGCGCCGTACCCGCTGGCCAGCGGGGCGGCCCACCATCCCCGAGCGCGCTACAGGCGCTCGACGTGGTCGTGGCCCGCTTGCGGGCCGATCCGCCGACCGACCGCCCGAACGATCACGATCTCGTCGCCTTCCCGCATCTCGAGCGGCACGTCGACGATCGCGTCCCGTGCGTGGACCCGTCCGACCTGGCTCGCCGGCATGAACGAATCGGCGAGCGCCGGTACGGTTCGGTCACCTTCCGGAGCGGCGGGTTCCGCCGCAGATGCCTCTCGCGTAACGTGGTCACCGTAGAGATCGGAGGCAGACCATGATGCGCAGTGCTCCCGCGGCGTTGATCGCCGCCATGCTCGGCTGCAACGGCCACCGCAGCACTACACCCTCGCTATCGCCCGCTCGCGACGCGGGTGACGACGCCGCGACCGGCGCGCCGCGCACCGCAGGATCCGATGCCGCGGCGCGCCCCGACGCCGCGGCGCGCCCGTGGCGCGGCGTCGACGACCATCTCGTGATCGATCTGACGTACCTCGATCGCGTAGCCGGCCCCGGCGCGCCGTGCGTCGATCCTGCGTTCCGCGATCCGTCGGCCCGGCACGCGGACAGTCCGCACGGAACCGTGGACCACCGCGCGCGACTGCACCGCGGCTGCGTCTCGCTGGTGCGCCTGGACGATGCGTTGCGCGACGCGCACGTGGCGCTGGTGCAGTGCTTTGAGGACGCGGATCCTGGCTACTACGCCGCGATCACCATCCGCACGGTGTGGGGCGAGCAAGACCGGCGCTACGAAGAGGCCGCCTACTCGCGCTCCGAGGTCTTGCACGCGCGCGGCCGCGCCAGCTTCGACGTGAACCGCGTGCAGGATTGCATCGACGGGATCCTCGCGCCGTCCCGCGGCGTCGTCGTGGACGAGGAACAGCTTCCGGCGGAGGTCGACCTGGCGTTCGTGCGCGACCTCCCGCCAGGCCGCAGCGTGCCGCAGCCGCGGCCGCGACCTGCGGGGCCATGAAGCTCACCGGGCTCCGCCGTGCAGCGCGCCGCGCACCGAAGGCCGCGCCGACGTCGGCGCGGGCGCCGCGCCCCGCGATCGAGCACTCTGCCGAGCGCGCGCGGTGGGAGGTCGAGGCCGCGCGTGCGGCGACCGCGGCCGCCGCGGGGACGGCAACGCCGCGCCTCACGCCGGCGCCGACGGCGGCGGTCCCGACCAACGCGGGCCCGGGCGCGCCGCTGCCGCCCCCGGTGCGCCGGCGGCTCGAGCGCGCGTTTGGCGCCGGGCTCGGCGCGGTGCGGCTCCACACCGACGCGGTCGGTCGCGCCCTGGCACGCGCGCACCACGCGGATGGATTCGCCGCAGGCAACCACGTGTTCCTGGACGCCGCGACCTCGGAGCTCTCGACCGAACGTGGCTACACGCTGCTCGCCCACGAGGTCGCCCACGCCTTGCAGCAGACCTCGGCGAGCGTCGACGGTCACGTTGCCGTGACCGATCGCGTCGGTCGAGGAGCCCTGCAGTTCTCGAAGGCGATCCCTGACTTCCTCGAGAAGGCGAAGGTGCTTCGCCGGACGACGCCGGCGTTCAGTGACGTGAAGACCACCTACGTGAACGCGTTCGGCGCCGGCGGGACGCTCGGTACCGAGATCAAGGCAGTCGAGGCCCTGCTCGGCGCCGATGACCTCGCGACGGCCCCGACGTCGACCAAGACCGCGATCGCCAGTCGGGTCTTCGTCGCCAAGACCGCGTCAGCACCTGCCGCCGCGTCGGCCTTGTTCGCGGGATTCAGGCCTGAAGCGCAAGGGTTCTACCTCGACGTCCTCACGGCGATGGACCTGCACGCCGAAGCTGCGGTGCTCCAGGACCTCGAGAAACGCGCGATCCCGACGCGGAATCGATCGCTCGCGTTCTACGAACACGTTCGCGGCGCCGGAGCGACGGGCATCGCCGCACGGATCGCTGGCATCAAGGAGATCCGCGACTTCTTCCCCGGCAATCTATCCGACGCGTTCCGGATCTCGATGTTCGGCGCGAGCCAGATGCAGGTGCCGCTGCAGGGCGTGGGCAAGCTCGGGAAGGCGGCAGACGCCGCGGCCAACGCGCGCATCGACGGCTCTGTGCTCGGCAACGAGTTCGATCTGGCTGCGATCGCCGTGCTGGTGCTCTACGACGGCGCGCGCAAGATCACCGAGAAGAGCCGTCGCGACGTCGTCGATGCATCGCGGCGCGACGAGCTGGGGGGCAACCCGGCCGCCGACCTCCGCGCCTACGCCGCGGACGCAGCGAAGCACGCATCCGAGTGGTTGCCGTCGGGCGAGCCCGAGTTCGACGAACTCACCGCCGCGTTCGCGCCGACCCTGGCGACCATCGGTGCGCGGGCCGAAGCCTTCTGGGACTCCATCGCGCGCTCGTTCGAGGTGCTGCGCGTCGGAGACGCGGCCACGAACGTGGCGCCCATCGGGGCGCTCGGCGAGCTGGAGAAGGTCGCGAGTTCACTCGGCGCGCACACCGACACCGCCAAGGTGGATGCGACCTTGGCGACCGCGCTCGCCACGGCGCTGGCCGAGCCCAAGAAGGCGCCGCCGACGCCGGACGCCGTGAAGAGCGACCGCAAGCAGTCGAGCGAACGCCTGGCCGCGCTCCGCCTGAAGCTCGGGCTGAAGATCATCGACCTCGCACGCAAGACGGCCAAGCCGGCGACAGGCTCCAAGCCGGCAGTGACGGATGAACAGTCTGCCGCAGGCGTCCGACTCGGCCTCGCCGTGCACGTCGTTCGGCTCGCCGAGCTGCTCTTCCGTCGCTACGACCCGAAGGTCGACGCGGGCTGGCGCACCAAGGGCGCCCTCGACTACTGGATCTCGGAGCGGATCCGCCTCGCGCACTTCTGGCAACCCTGGGCGATCACGTTCGGACTCACGGGCACCGCCTCCGCGGTCGCCGACTTCCAGACTCCCGATCGCGGCGAGATCGCGCTCCTCGGAACCTGGAAGCCGAGCCCCGAACCCGAGCGTGTGGTCACCGCGGATCTCGAGAACACCGAGATCCACCAGGTCATCGGCACGGGACTCTCCGTGGGCATGCTCGACGTCTTCGGCCAGGCGCTCTACTTCGAGCTCTTGACCGGATCGATCCGCGAGGTGCTGAACGAGTGGCTCGACTACCCGATGCGCGAGAAGACGGTGCTCGCCGAGGCCGCCGCGCGTGCCGAGCTGCAGCGCACCAAGCCGCGTTGCTACGTGATGAACGAGGCGTACTGGTACCTCGGCGACGACGCGAAGACACCGGGCGCGACACCGCGAACCCAGTACCTGTTCGATCTCATCCTGCAGCACCCTCGCATCGCGGAGCTCGCGATCCCCGACACGAGCTGGCCCGTCACCTCCTCCAGTCGAGCCAAGCAGCAGCACTACGGCGAAGCGTCGGTCTTCGTGTGGGAGCTGCCCAGGATCGATCTGCTGGTCGCCGAGCTGCAACAAGTGCCGGTCCTCGATCAGCGCGTTCGTGCGCACTGGAAGACCACGAACGGCACCGACCCACCCGCGACGATGGCTTGGCGTGACTGGCTGTACACGCTCGGTGATCTGACGACCGCCCTCAAGACGGCGGGCACCCGCGACCCCGCCAACAAGGTGCCTGGAGACCCCGCCAAGCTGAAGGATCAGGAGGCGCTCGCAGCCCTTGTGACCGGGCGGCTCACGGCACGGCACGCGACGGCATCGACCGCGCTCGATCGAGCCAAGCGCGATGCGACGAGCCACGACCGCAAGGTCATCGAGACCAATGTGCTCTTTCCGGCGTTGCAGCGCTACGACCGCCACGACATCAGTCGATACCAGGACGAGGATACGATCCGCGGTGCGCTGGTGAACTTCATGCTCGACGTCGTCCCCAAGGAAGACGCGGGCGTGCAGACGGCGGCGCTGGTGATCGAGGGCGCGCCCAGCATTGTGAAGGCCTTCGGCGACGAGGGAGGACTCCTCGGCACCGGCACGATCAAGATCTTCAGCGTCATCCGCTGGCTGACCCCACTACTCGGCGGGACCTTGCGAGCCTGGGACGATCCGACGACGAACCCGCACATCCGCGCGGTGTCGTGGTTGAAGGTCGCCGACCTCGAGGCGCACATCGGCTGGCTGCGGACGCTGTACGGGACCGTGACGGTCGCGCGAAATGGGCAGCGTTCCGGCACCGGGTTGCTCGGTCGCGTCGAGGGGCTGCGCAGCGAGTCGCGCATGATCGGCCGCGCCAACGCGGGCACCGTCTCGTTCCCGGACTGGAAGGCCAGCTTCAAGGTCGGCGACGACAACCAGTTCCAGTACGAGGGGCGGTCGTGGAACTTGAAGCAGGTCCACCACGACTTCGTGTGGCTGCCGCCGGTACCGCTCCACCCGATGTTCCAGTCCCCGTGGAAGCAGCGCGACCCCGCCGGGGACTCGCTACTCTTCGGCGCCGACGGCCGCACGCCGATCCCCAAGACCACGCAGCTCATGACGGTGCAGTACACCGACATGACGACGTTCACGGTCTACGAGCAGACCATCCTCGGCAACCAGTCGGACCTGCTCGACAAGCTCGCCGAGGCGGTCGTAGTGAACGACATCGCCGAGCAGCTGAAGGCGCTCGGCGAGGCGATCGAGACGGTCACGGGCGTCATCCTCGACATCCTCGAGTTCATCCCCGGCTGGGGCCAGGGGATCATGGCCCTGCGCTTCATCCAGGCCATCGTCCAGTTCCTCACCGACAAGGACTTCCAGGAGCTGATCGCGCTGTTCAAGGAGGACGGCATCGGCGCGATCGGCAAGCTGCTCAGCAAGGCGTCCGAGATGTTCGATCTCGAGACGCTGCTCATGTGGCTCCTGTTTCGCAGCGAGCGTCTGCCGTTCACCGCGCCGGCCCCGACCAAGCCCAAGAACCCGAAGCGCGAGCAGATGGCCAACCGCTCGGGCAAGTTCGCGGTGGTCGGCACGGTGGTGCGCAACGTCCTCGGCTTTGGCAAGAACCTGGTGAAGTCGGTGGAGCGCGTCCGCGTCCGCGCTCAGGGGCCGGTGCGCAGCATGCGGCTGTGGGTCCTCGAGCACCCGATGGCGTCGATGCTGCTCGACTTCATCGTCGACACCGCGCTGCCGGCCGCGATGCTCACGGTGCAGCTCCTCGCCGAGCGCACCGGCGACGATCCGACCGGGGACCCCGACGTCAACGCGACGCTGGGGGGCGCCGTTGCCGAGTCGATCGAAGGGATCGTGCAGGGCGCCGCCGACGCGGTGGCGACCCTCGCGCTCCTCGAGCTGCCCGAGGAGATCATCCCGCTCGAGGCCGTCGTCGATTTCCTGCTCGACCAGGTGATCCAGAAGCTCGGCACCAAGTACAAGGTCGGCCTCAAGGTCGCGCGCGCCGGCCTGCAGAAGCTCGGTGTGTGGAGCCGTATTACCGGCGCGATCGCCGACGGCTTCCGCTCGATCGGTGGCGATCCCAACGCCGCCTACCGGAGCGCGGTGCGCGACAACCTGCAGCCGTACCTCGACAAGGTGCGCACGACCCTGCTCGAGAAGCTGCAAGAGCACTTCGGCAGCTTCCAGTTCGTGAAGGATCTGGGCACCGCGGCCGCGCCCAAGGCACCCCAGACCCAGGCGATCGAGGTCGACTTCCACGGCTCCGAGTTCCCCGAGAGCCAGGCGTCGCTCGCCACCGACGACGGCTTCCCCGCGCTGACCGGCCCGCTGCCCACGCCGAGCGGCGGCGATCGACTGCCACCGTCGACGCTCGCCAGCCACGAGCAGACGTTCGGCGCCGACTTCTCGCACGTGCGGTTGCACACCGGCGCCGACGCCGCCGCGGTGACCTCGCGCTTCCACGCCGACGGCCTCACCACCGGCAGCCACGTGTACCTGCGCCCGAACCTCGACCCCGGCGCCGGCGCCGGCGCACAGGTGCTCGCCCACGAGCTCTCGCACGTCCGCGACCAGACCGGCCCGCGCCCGCTCGGCGCCGTGCACGACGATCGCCCCGCGTCGGGAACCCCGGGGCGCGGCCTGGTCTGGGATCCCGCCTCCGAGGCCCGCGCCGAGGGCGCCGCCCGCGGTGACGTCCCCGCGGCCGCCGGCGCCGCCACCGGTGTGCAGCCGAGCCTCACCGTGAAGTTCCTCACCGACTTCGTGAAGGAGCTGAAGAACCCCGACCGGCTCGCCAAGCAAGCGTCGCGGCTCGAGGAGATCGAGAAGACCAAGGTCGACTTCACCGGCGATCCCAAGAGCAAGGCCATCGCCGACGGGCTCGCCGCCGCGCTGGTGGCAGCCTTCTCCGACAGCAAGGTGTTCACGATCAACAAGCCGTTCGATCAGGTGCGCAAGAAGCTGGTCGACTACGTCACCACCGGTGCGCTGGGCGGCGTCGTGTCCAAGGCCATGCCGCACCTCGTCTCGCGCGCGCGCACCAATATCAAGCTCAAGAAGAAGACGGACCGCGAAGCCACCGAGGCCTGGTACGTCAGCCCCGCGCTCCTCGACGCCGAGATCTCCGAGTTCCTCTACGGCGAGACCGGCCTCGCCGTCCGCCTCAAGCTCGCCACCGCGAAGGATCTCGACCTCGACAACCGCGACGCCGTCGTCGCGACCACCCCGATCAAGGCCATCGAGCTGGTCTACCTCCACGTCCCGTTCATGCACGGCACCGCGGGGCAGGCGCTCCTCGTCGACGCCGCCAAGGCCACCTGGCCGTCGGTCACCGCGGCCAAGGAGCAGGGCTTCCTCGTCGGGATCGCCGGCCTGCTGGTCGCGCGCCTCGGGCCGCGCCCCGACATCTGGGACAGCGCGAAGTTCAAGTTCCACGCCTCGACCAAGCGCCGCATCGAGGAGCAGAAGGGCTCGCTCGAGAAGGTCATCAAGGCCAAGCACTGGCCGACGCCGGGTCAGTACGTGCAGACCGATCCGAGCAAGGTCGTCGACGACGGCAGCGTGCTCGCGAAGAACGTCGTCGACATCGGCCTGCGCCTCGGCACCTACGCGACGTGGGGCCCCGCCGGCAAGAGCGGCTCGCCCGACCGCGACGCTCACCACATCACGCAGTACGTGTTCTTCCAGTACCTCAGCAACGCCAAGATGCTAAAGCCGTTCCCGACCATCAAGGACGCGCGGCGCAACCTGCTCGGCATCAAGCCCGCCACCGGCACCGTCACCTCGATCGCGCCCGTCGGCACCAACGCCCACAAGACCATCGACGTCGCCAAGTACGAGGCTGGCCGCGGCGGTGAGATGGCGACCATCTATATCGCTCGCAACACCCATCGCAGCGACGTGCACCTGCGCGGCGAGTCGCCTGATGACGACGCCACCAGACGCGAGAGCCAGGGCGGCACCGTCGACAACATCTTCCGCGCCGGCGTGCGCCAGGCGCTGAACCCCAAAGACGGCATCGACGTGCTCGACCACAAGGCCACCCTCGTCGCGCTGGCTGGCGCACCCAGCCCCGACCTGCCGGTCAAGACTCCGGCCGGCACCTTCAGCCAGGCCGACGTCAACCGCGCGGTGTTCGCGGCCGTCCGTCACCTCTACAAGGAGATGTCCAGCGACATGAACCCACGCCTGAAGCGCGCCATGCTCGACCAGGAGCCCGCCTACTACAACCTCGTCGCCGCCCAGCGCAACGTCACCCCGCGCCTCGAAACCGCTGCCGTTGAGCCCGTCTTCACGGCCGCCATCGCGCGCAACCAACAGGTCATCGGAGTCGACGCGGGCGTCGACCCATGAGCACCGCCGCTGGCCGAGGTGGCCGCGTGATCCGGGTCGCCGTCGGCGCGCTCGTGCTCGGCGCGTGCGGCTCGGGCGGACGCTCGACGGAACCTGGTCCGGCGCCGACGCCGCGCGGCTCGTCGTCACCAACCCCGACCTCGGGCGGCGCGGATCTCGCGCGCTGCGCCGAGTACCGTGGCGAGCTCGCCGGGTGGGCGCAGGGGCCGCTGCCGGGCGGGCAGCGCGAAGCGCGGCTCCGCGCCGCGGCCGGGGATCGCGTCGAGCCCGACCCGCGGCCGGTGCCGATCGAGGACGAGGCGCTCGCGACGGCTGCGCCCTACGTGGACGACGACGTGGTCGCGGCCGGGCTCACCGGACCCCGCGCGTACGTCCGGCTGCGGGACGCGTTGCCCGCCCCCGCGGTGATCGACGCGCTCCGTCGCGCCGCCCCGGCGGGCGTCGAGGTGCGCGCGCTGGTGGCCCGGCCCACTGCGCGCCGCGTCGAAGACTTCCTCGCGGCGTTCCCGCACACGCCGACGGACCTCCACGCGCGGCTCGGGATGATCGACGGATTCTCGGCCGCGGCGCGCCCGCTGGTCGAGATGGCGGGGCGCTGCGGGACCGTGCTCCGCGCGCTGGAGCCGGTGGCGCGAGGCATCGACGCCCGCGCGCTCGGCCCGGCGATGGCGGACGCGCTCGGCGCGTGCGGCTGCGACCTCGCCGACCTCGACGGCTTCGTCACGCTGTTCGCGTGGTTGGTCCTGCCTCGGGCGGAGCTCGGCTGGGTGCCGATCGCGGACGTCCGGTAGCGCGGCTCCTTCCCCTCGTCGCCTCCGCGACGTCCATGGGGCGGAACGCCTGCGCGATGCGCGCAATGCGCGCACCGGCCGTGACCTGCGCGACCCACGAGTTCGCCTCCGCGTTGGTGCCGGCGGCGCCCTGCATGCCGCGGCGACCGATGTACGCTACGGGGCGCCATGACGACGAGGCCGCGGAGGAGAGCCGGTGGGGGCCGTGACGCACGCCCCCGGCAACGGCGCACGCCGCTCGCGGCGCTGGCGGTGGTCGCTGCCTGCAGCGGCGGTGGGAGCGCCGGCGGTGGACCGCGGCTCGATCCGGCTGCGCTGCCGAGCGAGCTGCGCGGCCTGGTGCCGGGCGTCAGCGGCGAGCGCGAGGTCATGGCCGCGTGGCCCGATGCGACGTCGGTCCGCGACCGCGCGTTCGGCGGCACCGGGGTCGTGGCGCGCCAGGGATGGCCCGCGATCGTCGTCGAGCACGCCGCCAGCCGCGCCCAGGTCGACCTGATCGAGCGCGACGGCGCGGTGCGCATCGTCCGCCTCAAGGTGCCGGTCGCCCGCGCGTGCGCCGATGTCTTCGCCGCGTTCGGGGCCGGCCTGCGCCCGGGGCCGTGCGGCAACCGTGTGCCCGACGATGGTGAGCACGTCGCGTGCACGTCGACGCCCGACGGCAGGCACACCGTCAGCGTCAGTTGTCGCGACGGAGGCAAGCTCGATCTGCTGGTCGGCTACCCGCTGGGCCATCATGGCGATTGAACCGAGCGAGCCCGGCGTGACCACGCGGCCCACCGCCGTCGGCTCGGTGGTGATCGACGTGTTGCTTGGCTTCCCGGCCGCGCGCCTGGACACCCGGCACCGTGTTCGACGCGATCGATCGCGAGCCGTATGCCGGCGAGGTCGCGGCGCAGTACTTCGCCGACCGCTACGCGACCGTCGCGGAGGGTGAGGCCGAGCTGGCGCGGTTGCTGGCAGCCCCGGCGCCACCCGGCTCGGTGCGCTTCGACGACGGCCCGCTGGTCATGTGGAAGCACGTCGCCGATCTCACCGACGCCGCCGCGATCGAGCGCGCCCGGGTGGCTCAGCACGCGTGGATCACCAACTTGGTCGAGGTCGCGCCGACCTGAGCGCTGCCGACGCGGGTGACGGGCGTCACCGGGCCGGCGCGGCGAGGCCGCGCCGCCGACGTGCTAGCGTCCAGCGATGCAAGCCGGGCCGATCGCGATGGTGGTGGCGGCGACGCTGGTGGGCGCGGGCGGGATCTACCTGCTGGTCGCGGTGCGGCGCCCGGCGCCGGCGTTGACCGGGGGCGGTGCGGCGGCGCTGGCGGCGCCCCGGCCGGCGAGCGCGTCGGCGGCGCCGGTGATGTCCGCGCCCGTGGTCGCGCCGACCGCGCCGGTGGTCAAGCCGGCCCCGCCGCCCGTCGCGCCGCCGCCGCCCCCGCCGCCGGTGGTTGCGCCTCCACCCGTACCCGAGGTCGCGCCGCTGGCGCCGCCGCCCCCGCCGATGATCACCACCGCGTCGGGCCTGCAGTACGAGGACGTCGTGGTCGGCACCGGCGCGTCGCCGACCAAGGGCAAGACCTGCGTCGTCCACTACACCGGGTGGCTGTGGGTCGACGGGGCCAAGGGCGCGCAGGTCGACAGCTCGCGCGAGCGCGGTCAGCCGCTGCGCTTCGCGTGCGACGGCGGCCAGGTGATCAAGGGCATGGACGAGGGGCTCGGCACGATGCGCGTCGGCGGGCAGCGCACGCTCACCATCCCCGCCGGCCTGGGCTACGGCGACCACGGCGCCGGCGCCACGATCCCGGGCGGCGCGACCCTGCGCTTCGAGCTCGAGCTGGTCGGCGTCGAGTAGCGGCGGCGCTTCAATTGCCGAAGCCGCCGGCCCACGCGCCGGCCGAGACCGCCGCGGCCGACTGCGAGAACACCTGGAACGCCTTGCGGATCTCGCTGGTGGTGTTGCCCGGCGTCAGGATCCAGCGATCGGCGATGCCCATCTCGCGGAACACCTTCTTGAAGTCGGTGGTGCCGTCGCTGATGCCCATCGCCGCGACGACGTGGTTCTCCTGCGCCACCATGTCGGCGACCAGCGCGCGCACCTCCTTGGCGGTGGCGCGCTTCGAGCCGTAGTCGCCGCCGTCGGTGATCAGCAAGGTCACGGTGCGCACCGGCACGCCGGCCGCGGCCAGCTCGGTGCTCTTGGCGATCACCGTGCCCAGCAGCACCACGGTCTGATCGTAGAGCGGCGTGCCGAGCCGCGGGTCGTAGTTGCCGGCGTCCATCGGGATCGCGTCGGGCAGGCCGACGTACGGGTAGAGGATCTCGCCGTTGAGGTAGCGGGTGTGGACGAACACGTCGCCGGCCTGGCGCGACTTCTTGAGCGCCTCGATCACCAGGTTGTGGCCGTCGCGCACCGCGGCGGTGTTGCCGGCGGCGGCGATCGACTGCGAGTCGTCGGGCATCATCGTCACCAGCACCACCTCACTGGCGGCGACGTCGTCGACCGCGATGCCGAGGCCGGCCTGGATCTGCGCGCCGAGATCGACCACGTCGAGGGCGGCGGCCGACGCGGCCGACAGCGCGCCCTGCTGCTTGGCGTCGGCGAGGAGCTTGGTGGCGGTGCCCTTGGGGCGCTGATCGTCATCGTGCTTGGACATGGAACGTCTCCGTGGGTGGTGCGGGCGTCGCGCCCGCCGTCGTCATGAACCGGACGTCGGTGGTCTTCAGAACGTCTTGGGTGGGGGCCCCGCGGGGGCATGACCCCGCGGGGGAGGGTTTGGCGACAAACCCTCTGAAGCTCAGGCGAGGCCCGGCCAGGCCACGAGCGGGTCGGTCGAGCGGACCAGGTGCATGCCGGCGTCGGCGAAGCGCTGGAGCGCGTCGGTGGCGGCGGTCGTGAAGTCGACCGCGAAGCCGCCCCTGCCGTCGGGCACGGTCACCGCCGACATGCAGTCGGTGAGCAGGTAGACCTTCCTGGCCAGCGCCGGGTCGACGGCGACGATCTCGGACAGCAGGTCGTCGATCGTCGACTTGACGCAGTGGCTGGCGGCCTGACCGGCGATCACGACGGCGTCGGCGCCGAGCAGCGTCTTGACGAACCCGGTGTTGCGCTGGGCCAGCGGCGCGCCGTCGAAGCGCGCCAGCACCTCCGGGCGCAGGACCGAGTAGTTCTCGGTGAGCGGGTTGCCGCCCTTGACCTCGACCCACGACTGCGCGCCGCGGGCGAAGGCGTGGAACAGCCGCGCCGCGTGGACCACGCCGGCCAGCGCGTGGCCGTCGGAGCCGAGGAGGCAGTGCGGCGGCCACAGGTACAGCTGGTACTTGCCGGCGCGCTCGAGCTCCTCGCAGTAGAACCGCACCTGCTTGGTGAGCCACGCCAGGTTGCCGCCGCACAGCCACTTCGCCATCGCCGGGTTGGGGCGGACGTCGCCCTTGCCGATCTGCTCGGCGGTGATCACCCGGTGCGCGGTCAGCGGCGCGCCGTCGCGATCGAGCCAGAACGACGGCGAGAAGATCTGGAACGCGAAGTGGGTGTCCATCGTCGTCGTCACGTCGGTGATCGCCGCGAGGTTGCGGTAGACGAACTCGGCGATGCGCCGCGAGTCGTCGACCGCGCCGGTGCCGCTGCGCCCGGCCACGTACAGCGATCCCTCGGGGAAGCAGAAGTCCTTCTGCACGTCGATGAGCAGCAGGTGGACGCGGCGCTCGTCGGAGGCGGCCGGCCGCACCTGGTGCTGGGCGCGCCAGTCGGCGGCGGTGGTGGCGAGCATCGCCTCGTCGGGGCGGTAGCCCCAGCGGCCGGCGTCGGCGGGCTGGTAGTGCGAGGGCAAGGGCAGGGGGGAGACGGTGCGCGTGGTCATGAGGACTCCTGGCCCGCGGGGCGGGCGGTGAACGACAGCGCGACGGCCCGCGCGGGGCCGGTCGGCAGGGTGAGCGGGGCGCCGGCCTTGGCGATCGCCAGGCCGTCGGCGGTGACGACGAGATCGTCGTCGGCGGCGCACAGGGCCGCGGTGTCGAGGAACCGCCGCGTGACGCGCGCGGTCGCGCCGTCGCACTCGACGCGGACGATGCCGGCGTCGGTGGGGACGAACAGGTACGGGCCCGCCGCGCACGCGCCGGCCAGGCCGACCATCCAGTCGGCGTCGGCGACCGGCGCCTCGGCGGTGGCGACCACCGCGCCGGCGCGCACGCACGCCACGAGGTAGCGCTCGCGGCCGCCGTCGGCCTCGCGCCACCACAGCCACGCGCGGTCGTCGCCGAGCGCGCAGCCGTGCGCGACGATCCGCCCGCGCAGCGCCGGCAGCCGGGCGCGGTCGTCGAGGCCGCGGCGGCCGGGCGCGAACGTGAACGCGACCGCGAAGCCGCCGGCGCGCCAGTAGCCGGCGCCGAACTGGGTGCCGACCCAGGCGTGGGACGCGCCCGCGACCAGCTGACCGATCGGCTCGGGGCCGAGCGCGCCGGCGCGCATCAGCGCGGCGCCGGCCAGCCACACCGGCGGCGCGCCGGGCGTCGGCGCCGCGCCCACCGGCCACACCGCGCGCGGCAGCAGCCGCGGATCGATCGCGCGCGCGGCGATGCTGCGGGTGATCGCGATCGTCGGCGCCTGGTGCCGGCACGCCGGGCAGTGGCTGCGGCCGTGGTCGATCGCGCAGCGCGGGCAGCGCGTCAGGTGCAGCTCGTCGAGCAGGCCGCGCGGGAACTCGCCGCGCAGCCCGCCGTCGAAGACCCGGCGGAAGTAGGTGGCCAGCGCGTCGGGCAGGCCAGCCAGCGGCGCCGCCGAGCGCGGGTAGACCACGTCGGCCGCGAACACGCTGGGGCCGCGCAGCGGGCGCGCCGCCGGGGCCACCCGCGCCGCGGGATCGGCGGGCTGGTGGACGCCGCCGAACGGGCCGACCCACGCCAGCGCGCGGAACAGCATCACCGCGTACGCGAACCAGTCGCTGTCGCGATCGTGGGGCGCGATCAGCGCGGGCGCCGGCGCGGCGCGATCGCACAGCCGCGGATCGACGTAGCGGTCGGTGAACATCGCGCACCGCCACGCGCCGTACTGCAGGCTGTCGGCGTCGATCAGGTGGCAGCGGTCGCCGTCGACCAGGACGTTGCCGTCGTTGAAGTCGCCGATCACCACGCCGGCGGCGTGGGCCGCGCGCACGCTGGCGTGCAGATCGCGGAACGCGCCGACCAGCGCGCGCAGATCGGTGGCGGCGCCGCGGCGGTGGCGCGGCTCGCCCAGCGCGAACATCGGCGCGCCGCCGACCTTGGGCATGACGTAGCCGACCACCGCGCGGCCGCGGCTGGCGCGCACCGGCGCGGTCGGCGCGACGAACGCCGCCGGCAGGCCGCGCGGGAACGCCACCAGCTTGGCCTCGATCTCGGCCAGCCGGGTCGCCGCCGCCGCCTCGCGCGCCGGATCGCCGACGACGTCGGGGTGGTCGGGGCGCTTGTACAGCTTGAGCGCGCGGCCGTCGCCGAGGTCGTAGACGTCGGCCTCGCCGCCCTGGCCCAGCACCGCGAGCCGGCCGACGTCGACGCGCTGGCCGTCGACCACGACGGTGGTCACGGCCGGCTCCAGCGCACGCACACCGCGGTGGTGTCGTCGTCGAGCAGCGCGCCGCGCCGGTAGGTGCGGTGGGCGTCCCAGTCGATGTGCAGGCCGTCGTCGGCCAGGAGCCGCAGCCGGCGCTCGAGCGCGTAGGGGTTCTTGTAGATCACGTCCTCGGCGGCCAGCTCGTCGAGCCGCGGCGCGGCGCCGCCGTCGGGCGCCGCCACCAGCGGCATCGCCCCGTCGGTGGCCAGCACCAGCCGATCGATCTCCTGGCGCGACCGGGTCCAGGTGGCCAGCGCGCGCGGGGGACCGAACCACGCCTCGGTCAGGTACGGCGGCGCGTTGTCGGCGAACGGACCGAGCACGTGGACCACGTCGCCGAGCACGACGACGCCGTCACCGACCGCCGCCACCGCGACCTGATCGTCGGTGATCGCCGCCACCAGCGACGTGAACAGGAAGTGCTCGCGGGTGACCTCGGCGAGGTCGTCGCCCATCGTCGCCGCCACCACCGCCAGCCGCTCGAGCACGCCGGTGGCCAGCGCCTCGAAGTCGGCCGGGGTGATCGGGCCGCCGGCGCGCAGCCGCTGGGCGATCGCCTGGGTCCACACCCGCGCGCCGATCGCCGCGCCGATCTCGCTGCGGCTGCCGCTGCCACAACCATCGCACACCGCGATCGCCACGCCGTCGGGCGTGCGCAGCACCCGGGCGGCGTCCTGGTTGGGCCGACCGACCCGGCGATGCACCCACCCGGCCACGCTGCCCGCCGCGATCGCCAGGTCGCCACCGACTTCTCGGGGGGCGGCGGCCTCGGACGCAGGGGACAGGCGGGCCGGGGCGGCTTCGTCGGGAACGGTCGAGATCGTGTTCATGTGACACTATGATGGTGTCCGGCATACACGATGTCAAGCGACGATCGGCTGACCCGCCCCCCGGCGCGCGCAAGTCCTCGGACCGCCACTGGTTCGGGCTACGCTCGGCCGCGATGCCGCCCATCCGCGATCAGTTCTGCTCGGCGTGCGGGACCGCGTACCTGGCGCGCGACGCGTACCCGCGCCGCTGCCCCGACCCCGGCTGCGGCCTCGAGGTGTGGGCCAACCCGATCCCGGTGGCGGTGACGCTGGTGCCGGTGATCGACGGCGCGCGCACCGGCCTCTTGGTCGTGCGCCGCGGCATCGAGCCGGGCCGCGGCCGCCTGGCGCTGGTCGGCGGGTTCATCGAAGACCACGAGCGCTGGCAGGACGCCGCCGCGCGCGAGGTGCGCGAGGAGGTGCAGGTCGAGATCGATCCGGCGTCGGTGACGCTGCTCGACGCGGTGTCGAGCGCGCCGCGGCCCAACCGCATCCTGCTGTTCGCCACCTGCGCGCCGGTGGTGGCCGCCGACCTGGCGCCGTTCGTCGCCAACGCCGAGTCGCTCGGCCGCGGCGTCGTCTACGGGCCCGACGGCGTCGACGAGTTCGCGTTCACGCTGCACGCCGCCGCCGCGCGCCGGTGGTTCGCCGCGCGCGGCGTCACCGGGCCGATGGCGCTGCGCGCGCTGTGACGGCCGGGGCGCGCGACCGGTGCGCTACAGCCGCTCGAGCCGCGCCGGCACGTGCTTGTGCCACGGCGTGCCGACGAACGGATCGCGATCGGCCGTCGCGGTCAGCTCGTTGAGCGGCACGCCGGTCAGCCGCGCGCCGTCGGCGGTCGGGTAGTCGAGGCCCAGGCCGTTGGGCAGCGCGACCGAGCCGGGCCGCATCGTGTCGCTGACCTCGAGCTCGACCTCGATCGCCGCCTGCCGGGTGACCAGCCGCGCGCGGCCGCCGTCGGCCAGCCCCAGCGCCTGCGCGTCATCCGGGTGGATGCGCAGCGCGCCGCCGGCGTCCTTCTTGCGCCACGCCGGGTCGCGGATGATCGTGTTGGCGGTGAACGACCGGCGCTCGCCGGCCGTGAGCACCAGCGGGAACGCCGCGTCGACCGTCGGCGCCGCGTCGGCCAGCGTCGCCAGCGCCGCCAGCATCTCGGGCATCGCCGGGTGCAGCTTGCGATCAGGCGTCGCGATCTTCGCGCGCACGCCGTCCCACTCGTCGATCGCGAACACCACGCCCGACGGCGACGCGACGACCGCGTCGAACAGCGCGCTGGCCGCGGCCATCGGCGGGCCGCCGAAGCCGGCCCGCGCCAGCGCCGGCCCGTGGCCGAGGGCCGCCCGCAGCGCCAGGCCCAGCACCACCGCGCCCTCGCGGACGTCGTCGGCCAGCGGCAGCGTGCGGTACAGCAGCACCGGCGCCACGCCCGACAGCCGCGGGTCGGGCAGCACCCGCGCGAACAGCGCCTGCAGGTACGCCTCGCGCCCGACCGCCGCCGCGGCGCGCAGCGGCGCCAGATCGGCCTCGGTGACCGCCCCCAGCGCCTCGCACAGGCGGGCGTGGATCTCGGCCTCGGGTAGCGTGCCCGGCCGCGGCGGCAAGAGGCGATGGCGCAGGTGGAAGACGTTGGCCGGGAACTCGAAGTTGAAGAACGTCGCCTCGGCCTTCTCGAACTGCGACGACGCCGGCAGCACGTAGTGGGCCAGGCGCGCGGTCTCGCTCATCGCGGTGTCGATCACCACCAGCGTGTCGAGCGCGGCCAGCGCCGCCCGCATGCGCGGCGAGTCGGCCAGCGAGTGGGCCGGGTTGGCGGCCTCGACCAGCATCGCCCGGTAGCGCTTGGGGTGGTCGGACAGGATCTCGTCGGCGATCGCGTTGCACGGCACCAGCCCGCCGACCAGCCGCGCCCCGACCACCGGGCTCTGGCGCTTGGCCTCGCCGTCGGCGATCGCCACCAGCGTGGTCGGGAAGAAGTGGGTGCCGGGCTTGCCCAGGCTGCCGGTCACGACGATCAGCACCCGGTGCAGCCAGCTCACCAGCGTCGAGTGGTGGTTCATCTGCACGCCGAGGTCCTCGAAGCTCGCGAACGCGCGCGCGCCGCCGATGACCGCGGCGGTGCGCCGCACCAGCGCCTCGTCGACGCCACACCGGGCGCAGGCGTCGGCGATCGGGTGCGCGGCGATCGCGGCCCGCACCGCCTCGAGCTCGCCGGCCGCGACGTGGGCCGCGACGAACGCGTGGTCGACGCGGTCGTCGGCGAACAGCACGCCCAGGATCGCGATCAACAGCCAGGCGTCGGTGCCGGGCCGCACCGCCAGGTGGATGTCGGCCATCGCCGCGGTCTCGGTGCGGCGCGGGTCGACGACGATCAGCGTGCGCGCGGGATCGGCGGCGAGGTCCTTCAGCGTGACCCGCGCGCGCGGGATGCCGTGCGAGTGCCACGGGTTCTTGCCGAGGAACATTCCCACGTCGCAGTGCTCGAAGTCGGCGCGGGTGGCGCTGCCCATGACGTGGTGGCTCACCCAGAACTCGCCGGTCTTCTCCTGCGCCAGCGCGCTCGACCGGTAGCGCGAACCGAGCGCGCGCCGCGTCGCCGTCGCGTAGGCCCCGGGCAGGTGGTTCCCCTGGCCGCCGCCGCCGTAGTAGAAGATCGCGTCGCCGCCGTGGGTGTCGCGCACCGCGGCCAGCCGCGCCGCGACCTCGCGGATCGCGGTGTCCCAGTCGATCTCCTCGAAGCTGCCGTCGGCGCGCCGGCGCAGCGGCGCGGTCAGGCGATCGCGGCCGTGCTGGTAGTGATCGAGGCGGTGCGGCTTCTCGCACGCGTAGCCCTGCGACGCCGGGTGGCGCTTGTCGCCGCGCAGCTTGACCAGGTGCTGGCCGCCGTCGCCGCCGAGCTGCACCTCCAGGCCACAGTTGCACTCGCACAGGATGCAGGCGGTCGGGTGCCACGGCTGGTCGGCGTCCATCCGACGAGTCTGGACAATCTGGTCTTGTCATGCAACAAGATTTCATGCGCCGGCGCTTCGACCGCGAGCCGTGCTCGATCGCCCGATCGCTGGAGATCCTGGGCGACTGGTGGACGCTGTTGATCATCCGCGACGCGTTCCTCGGCGTGCGCCGCTTCGTCGACTTCGCGCAGCGGCTCGGGATCTCGAAGAACATCCTGACCCGACGGCTGGCGCACCTCACCGCCCACGGCGTGCTGGTCGCCGTCGACGCCGGCGTCCACGGCCCGCGCTACGAGTACGAGCTGACCGCCAAGGGCAAGGACCTGTTCACCGCGATCACCGTGCTGCGCCAGTGGGGCGACCGCTGGGTGTTCGGCCCGGGCCACGAGCCGCTGCTGGTCATCGACCGCCGCACCGGCCGCCCGCTGCCGCGGGTGCGCGTGCTCGGTGAAGATGGCCAGCCGGTCCCGCGCGAGGCGATGGCGGTGGTGCCAGGCCCGAGGCTGAGCGCGGCGCGGGCCCCGGCGGCGTCGAAGCCGCGGCGGCGCGCCCGCGCGAGTTGATCGCGGTCAAGTCGACGCGGCGCCGGCGTGCCAGCGTCGCCGCGTCCGATGCCGCGCGCCTGGCCCATCGCGTCGTTGCTGCTGGCGCTGGCCGCGTGCTGGCGCGACGGGCTCGACGCCGAGGCGATGCGCGATCCGGCGGCGTGCGCGAGCTGCCACCCCGATCACTACCGCGAGTGGGCGGGCAGCGTGCACGCCTACGCCAGCGACGACCCGGTGTTCCTCGCCCTCAACCGCGTCGGCCAGCGCGCCACCAACGGCGCGCTCGGGTCGCTGTGCGTCGGCTGCCACGCGCCGACCGCGCTGGCGCTCGGCCTCACGACCGACGGGACCAACCTCGACGCCGTGCCGCGCGCGGCGCGCGGCGTGGGCTGCTGGGCCTGCCACGCGATCGACGGCGTCGCCGCGGTCCACAACGGCGCGCTGACCCGCAGCGACGACGGTGTCGTGCGCGGCGGCATCGCCGACCCGGTCGACACCCCGGCCCACGCGAGCGAGCGATCGCGGCTGCTCGACGGCGACAGCCTCGCCTCGTCGGACGCGTGCGGCGCGTGTCACGACGTGCTGGTCGGCGACGTCGCGGTCGAGTCGACCTACCGCGAGTGGGCCGGCTCGGTGGTCGGCCCGACCGGCCGCGCGCCGCTGTCGTGCGCGACCTGCCACATGATCGGCCGCGACGGCCCGGCCGCCGCGCTGCCGGGGATGCCCACCCGCCGCGTCCACGATCACCAGTTCCCGGGGATCGATCAGCCGCTGATCCCGTGGCCCGAGACCGCACGCCTCGCGGCGGGCATCGAGCGCGATCTGCAGGCGGCGCTGAGCGCGCGGCTGTGCGTGACCGCGGCGGGCGGCGGCGTCGCCGCGGAGGTCACGCTCGAGAACGTCCAGGCCGGCCACGCGTTCCCCAGCGGCGTCACGCACTCGCGGCGGGTGTGGGTCGAGCTGGTCGCGTCGGCCGGCGACCAGGTGCTGTTCGCGTCGGGGCGGTTCGCGCCGGGCGAGGTGGTGTCGGCGGCGCGCGACCCGTCGCTGTGGCTCTTGTCGAGCCGGTTCCGCGGCGCCGACGGCGGCACGGTCGAGGTGCCGTGGGAGGTCGCGGCGATCGACAGCGAGCTGTTGCCGCCGGCGGTCACCGTCGACCCGCTCGACCCGCGCTACTACCACGCGCGGTCGCGCACCTACGACGTGATCGGCGCGCCCGATCGCGTCGAGCTGGCGGTGCACGTCGAGCCGATCGGCCTCGATCAGCTCGACGCGCTGATCGCCGCCGGTGAGCTCGATCCCGCGGTGCGCGCGGCGATGCCGCGGTGGACGCTGCCGACCCTGACCCGCCGCTGGGAGCGCGCCCAGGGCTACGGGTGCGTGCGATGAGGCGGGCGGCGATCCTCGCGACCGCGCTCGCGCTCGCGCTGACCGGCTGCGTCCGGGTCCGCCCGCACCAGCGGCAGCGGCTGGCCGACCCGGCGATGGCCGCGCCCACCTGGCCCGCCCTCGAGCGCGCCGACGAGCACACCCGCGAGGTCAGCGAGGGCAGCGGTGGCGCGACCGGCGCCGGAGGCGGCGGGTGCGGCTGCAACTGAGTCGCGGCGCGCTCGCGCTGGTGGTCGCCGCGGCGAGCGTCGCCCACGCCGAGCCGCCGCCCGACGAGGTCAGCGGCACGCTGCGGGTCTACGCCGACGACGATCACCTGACCGTGGTGTCGCCGTCGGCCCACGGTCAGGTCGCCGCGGCGCGCCTCGGCGTCGACGTCGACGTCGCGGTCGACGCGGTGTCGGCGGCGTCGGTCGACGTGATGACCTCGGCCAGCCCGCGGGCCGTCACCGAGCGGCGGGTCGAGGCCGGCCTCGGCGTGACGACCTGGCCCCGCGACCGCGCGGCGCTGCGGCTCGGCGCGCTGGTCTCGCACGAGCACGACTACGACGTCGTGCGCGGCGACGCGACCGCGACCGTCGAGCTGGCCCAGCGCAACACGACGCTGGCGCTGCGCGGCCAGCTCGAGCTCGATCGCGCGACCGCGGTCGGCGATCCGATGTTCGTCGGCGAGCGCCGCGGCGGCGGGCTGCTCGTGACCGCCACCCAGCTGATCGATCGCCGCACGATCGCCGACCTCGCGGTCGACGCGCGCCTCGCCGACGGCTGGCACGGCAGCCCGTACCGCACGGTGCTGGTCCACGCGCTCGATCAGCCGACCTTCACCCGCTGGCCCGAGGCCACGCCGGCGGTGCGGCGCGCGCTGGCCGCCGCCGTGCGGGTGCGCCGCGCGATCGGCGAGCGCTGGGTCGGTGCGGCCAGCGCCCGCGGCTACCTCGACGACTGGGACCTCCACAGCGCGACCGCCACCGTCGAGGCCCGCCGCGCGCTGGCCGGCGATGCGCGGCTCGGCGTCGTCGCCCGCGGCTACCTGCAGGACGGCGCGTCGTTCTGGCGGCGGCGGCAGCCCGACGGGGCGACGCCGCCGGCGCTGCGCACCGCCGATCGCACGCTCGGGCCGATGGCCAGCGCGCAGGTCGAGCTGGTCGGCGAGCGCCGGCTCGGCGCGGCCCGGCTGGTGGCCGCGGTCGGCGGCCTCGGGCTGTGGTACCTCGACGCCGCCGCCCAGTCGCGGCGCCTGGCGATCACGACGACGCTGAGCGTGACCTGGGCGCGGTAGCCGGCCCGCGCCCGCTCACACCGCGCGCAGCATCAGCTCGGCGACCGCCTGGTTGTAGGCCTCGGGCGCGGCGACCTCGCCGGCGTCGGCCAGCTGGGCCTGGCCCAGCAGCACCCGCGCGCACCAGCCGATGCGCGGGTCGTCCTTGTGCTCGAGGTGCAGCACCCGCAGCTTGCCGATCAGCGCATGGTCGCCGTTGATCTCGAGCACCGGCTTGACCGCCGGCACCGCGTGGCCCAGCTGCGCCATCATCCGCTGCATCCGCGGCGTCATGTCGTCGGCGTCGGCCACCAGGCACGACGGCGACGTCGTGAGCCGGGTCGACAGCCGCACGTCCTTGACGTCCTCCTGCAGCGCCGCGCGCATCGCGATCAACAGGTCGGCCAGCTCGGCCTTGCGCTCGTCGCGCTTGGCCTCCTCGGCCTGCTGCTCCTCGTCCGAGCCCAGCTTGATGTCGCCGCGCGCGATCGACACCAGCGGCTTGTCGCCGAACCGCGGCGCGTTCTCCAGCCACAGCTCGTCGATCGGATCGCTGAACAAGAGCACCTCGTGGCCGGCCTTCGCGAACCGCTCGAGCAGCGGCGACCGCGCGACCGCGTCCTTCGACGCGCCGGTCAGGTAGTAGATCGCGTCCTGGCCCTCCTTCATCCGCCCGACGTAGTCGGCGAACGAGACCAGCCCGTCGGGCTGCTTGGTCGAGTGGGTCACGACCAGGTCGAGCAGCTTGTCCTTGTCCTGGGTGTCCCAGCCGGCCAGGCCCTCCTTGAGCACCGGGCCGAACGCGGTCCAGAACGTGCGGTAGTCGTCGGGCTTGTCGCGCTTCATCTCGTCGAGCGCGCCCAGCACCTTCTTGACCAGCTGCTTCTTGATCAGCTGGATCTGGCGATCCTTCTGCAGGATCTCGCGCGACACGTTGAGCGACAGGTCGTGGGCGTCGACGACGCCGCGCACGAAGCGCAGGTGGGTCGGCAACAGCTCCTTGCACTCGTCCATCACGAAGACCCGCTTGACGTAGAGCTGCAGGCCCCGCTTCATCTCCGGGCTGTACAGGTCGAACGGCGCCTTCTCGGGGAGGAACAACAGCGCGTAGGCCTCGAACGTGCCCTCCATGCGCACCGGGATCGACCGCAGCGGATCGGTCCAGTCGTGCGACACGTGGCGGTAGAAGTCCTTGTACTCCTGCTCGGTGACCTCGGCCTTGGGCCGATCCCAGATCGCCTTCTGCGAGTTGAGCGGCTCGCCCAGCTCGCCGTCGGCCTTGGCCATCCGGATCGGGTAGCCGACGAAGTCCGAGTAGCGCTTGACGATCGTCGCCAGCATCGACTCGGTGGCGTAGTCGTGCAGGCCGTGCTCGGGGTCGGCGGCCTTGAGGTGCAGCGTGATCGACGTGCCGGCGCTCGGGCGCTCGGCGTCCTCGATCGTGTAGGTGCCGTCGCCGGTCGACTCCCAGCGGGTCGCGCCGTCGGTGCCGGCCTTGCGCGTCACCAGCGTGATCCGGTCGGCCACCATGAACGCCGAGTAGAAGCCGACGCCGAACTGGCCGATCAGCCCGGGCGCGTCGGTGGCGGCCGCGGCCTTGAGCTGGGCCAGGAACTCCTTGGTGCCCGAGCGCGCGATCGTGCCGATGTTCTTGACCACCTCCTCCTTGCTCATGCCGATGCCGTTGTCGCTGATGGTCAGCGTCCGGGCGGCGGCGTCGACCGCGAGGTGGATCTCGAGCGCGGCGGCGTCGGCCAGCTCGGGCCGGGCCACCTGCTCGAAGCGGCGCTTGTCGAGCGCGTCGGAGGCGTTGGACACCAGCTCGCGGAGGAAGATGTCCTTGTCGGAGTAGAGCGAGTGGACCATCAGGTCGAGGAGCTGCTTCACCTCGGCCTGGAATTCGTGACGTTCGGCGCCCTGGGTCATGGTGCCGTTTCGATAGTTTCGCCGCGCCCGCCGCGCAAGCCCCCCCGGGCCCAAACCCGCGAGATTCCGGCGCCCGGCGCCACGGCGCGGCCCGCGACCCGGCACCGCAGCCGGTCGCGCTGGGAACCAGCGGGGGCGGCGCGTACGATCGGGCAACAACCTCGGGGGGAGGCCTCATGTCGAATCATGCCTGGAGTGTGGTCGTGCTGGTCGTGGCCGCGGGCTGTGGAAAGAGCGCCGCGCCGATCGACGCCGCGAGCGACGCGAACGATCGGCCGATCGACGCGGCGGCCGACGCGCCGCCGCAGGCGCTCGACGCGGCCGCCGGCCAGGTGTGGATCCGGGGCAACGGCATCACCGGCGCCAGCAACCAGATCGTGCTGGCGTTCGTGACCCGGCTCGAGGGTGGCCCGCTCGGCAACATCTGCCAGCCGGTCACCTCCGATCCGTTCAGCTTCGTCGCCGCGGTCCAGACCCAGGGCGCCGATCCGTGCACGTTGACCGGCGTGGCGACGATCCCGGACGGCACCTACACCGTGACCGCCGGGATCTACACGCCGGGGCAGCAGACGCCGACCCGGTGCGCGACGACGACGGTGACGGTCCTGGGATCGGGCGACGTCACGCTGCCGGCGTTCGGCGCCTGTCCGTAGGCGGCGGCGGTTGCTGGCTGGCCGCGCCTGGGCCACGCTGCGCCGGATGTCCGTCCCGGCCGAGCTACCAGTCCTGACCCGCCGCCAGCGCGTCGCCACCATGGTCGCCGCGCTGCTCGGGCTGCTGCTGGCGGCGCTCGATCAGACGATCGTCGCCACCGCCGGGCCGACGATCCAGCACGACCTCCGCATCGACCCGTCGCTGTACGTGTGGATCACGACCGCGTACCTGGTGGCGTCGACGGTGCTGGTGCCGCTGTGGGGCAAGCTGTCCGATCTGTTCGGCCGCAAGCCGATCTTGCTCGCCGGCATGATGATCTTCCTGCTGGGCTCGGTGCTGTGCGGGCTGGCGCAGTCGACGCTGCAGCTGATCTTGTTCCGCGCGGTGCAGGGCATGGGCTCGGCGTCGCTGTTCACCAACGCGTTCGCGGTCGTGGCCGACCTGTTCGCGCCCGCCGAGCGCGGCAAGTACCAGGGCATCTTCGGCGGCGTCTTCGGGCTGGCCAGCGTGCTCGGCCCGCTGGTCGGCGGCTTCCTCACCGACCACGCGAGCTGGCACTGGGTGTTCTTCGTCAACCTGCCGGTCGGCGCCATCGCGATCGGCTTCGCCGCCACCAACATGCCGATGCTCAAGCGGCCGCGCTCGGGGCCGGCGTCGATCGACGTCGCCGGCGCGCTGGCGCTGATCGTCGGCACGGTGCCGTTGCTGCTCGCGCTCAGCCTCGGCCGCGGCGCGCACTCGACCTTGGCCGGCGGCTGGCCGTGGGGCGCGTGGCAGATCCTCGCGCTGTTCGCGGTGGCGGCGTTCGGCATCCTGGCGTTCATCGTCATCGAGCGGCGCGCCAAGGAGCCGATCCTCGACTTCGCGCTGTTCCGCAACAAGTCGTTTGCCGTCGGCTGCGGCGCGGCGTTCACCGCGGGCCTGTCGTTCCTCGGCGCGATCACCTTCCTGCCGCTGTTCATGGTCAACGTCGTCGGGCTGTCGGCCACCAGCTCGGGGCTGACCACCACGCCGCTGACGTTCGGGATCGTCGCCGCGAACATCATCTCGGGACAGGTCGTGGCGCGGCTCGGCCGGTTCAAGGCGGTGATCATCGCCGCGCTGCTGATCCTGATCGGCGCGTTCGTGATCATGGGGTTCACGCTGTCGCCCGACGCCGGCCAGCTCGACGTGTCGCTGAAGATGATCCTGGTCGGCCTCGGGCTCGGGCCGACGATCCCGCTGTACACGCTGGCGGTGCAGAACGCCGTCGAGCTGCGCCAGATCGGCGTCGCCACCTCGACCGCGACGTTCTCCCGCTCGATGGGCGCGACGATCGGCATCGCGATCATCGGCACGGTCTTCGCCAGCACGCTGGCGACCCGCATGCATCACGAGCTGGGCGGCGGCGGTGGCGCGCCAGCGGCGGCCCACGCGCCGGCGGCACCGCCCGCGGGCGGCGGCGAGGACGCGCCGGCCCCGACCCGCTTCGACGCCGCGGCGATCAAGGCCGAGCTCACCGCGCAGTTCGCGGCCAAGCTGCAGGCGGCCGCCGCCGAGGCGCGGCCGGCGCTCGAGGCGGCGCGGACCGAGGCGCTGGCCGGCGTCGATCGCACCCAGCGCGGCATCAAGCAGGCCTTCACCGACGCGATCGAGCGCATCTACCGGCTGTGCGCGTTGATCGCGATCGCCGCGCTGCTGGTCACGCTGGCCTTGCCCAACCACCCGCTGCGCAAGCGCGAGCACGGCGCGCCGCCGCCGCCCGCGGAGTAGACTCGGCCGATGGCCGTCCGTCCCATCACGCAGATCGGCGCGCCGGTGCTGCGCCAGCGCGCCCGCGAGCTGACCCACGCCGAGCTGGCCTCGCCCGAGATCCAGGCGCTGATCGACGATCTGATCGACACGATGCACGACGCGCGCGGCGCCGGGCTGGCCGCGCCCCAGGTCGGCGCGTCGGTGCGGATCGCGGTCATCGAGGTGCCGGCCGACCCGCCGCACCCGTACCGGCCGGCGATCCCGCTGACCGTGCTGGTCAACCCGGTGCTGACGCCGGTCGACGACGAGCGCTTCGCCCACGCCGAGGGCTGCCTGTCGGTGCCGGTGCTGCGCGGGCTGGTGCCGCGGGCGGCCCGGGTGCGGGTGCAGGCGTGGGATCGCCACGGCGCGGCGATCGACGAGATCGTCGTCGGCCTGACCGCCGCGACCTACCAGCACGAGATCGATCATCTCGACGGCGTGCTGTTCGTCGACCGCGCCGACCCGCGCACGCTGGCGACGATGGCCGAGTTCGAGCGCCACCAGCTGCCCGAGGTGATCGCGGCGGCGCGCGCGGTGGTCGCGCGCCTCGGCGGGTAGCCGCGGTTAGGTCGGGGCCTTGTCCGCCTTCTTCGGCGTCACCTGCCCCTGGATCATGAAGTACTTCTCGTCCTGGGGACCGTTCAGGTAGCGAGCGAGGCGGCCCTCCACGGTCCACAGGTTCTGCCCGCTGGGCTGATCCGAGTCGTAGATCAAGAGCTTGCCGTCCTGGCGCACCAGCATCAGCTGGTGCTCGTAGTCCGGCGGCGGCTCGGTGGTAGAGGCGGTGGATCCCTTGGCCGCCCCAGTCTTCGACTTGCCGTTCCGAGCGTACTTGAGGTGGAGGCTGACCATCAGCCACTGACCTTCGGCGAGCTCCTCGCCGAAGCCGAGCAACGCGTCGACCGACTCGATCCGCAGGTTCAGCGGCTCGTAGGTCTCCATGCTCGAGACGATCATGTCGGTGCCGCCGCGGCCGCCGCCGTGCTCGTCCTTGGTCAGGTAGGCGTGCATCGCCTCCTGCGCCCACGACAGATCGCCGTACGTCGCCGTCCCCGCGCCGACCGCGCTGGCGACGGTCAACATCATCTCGGCCGCGGCGCGCTGCCGGGCGGTCATCGTCGGTGTGCCGTCCTTGGCCGGCCTCGGCCCGTGCTCGTTGGCGTAGCCGACCAGGAAGCGCGCGCACGCCGTCGGGCCCATGAGGACGTGCGCGGCCAGCGCCGTCGCGAACGTACACCGATCGCGGTCGCTGTCGGTGCCCACGAGCTTGTCGTTCTGGCCGAGCTTCGCGCAGATCGTCACGCCGTTCCAGCCACCCGCCTTGTCGTAGGGCAGCTTCTCCTTGGGATCCGGGGTCGCCACCGGCTTGCCGTCGGCGTCCTGGGTGAGGGCGCCCTTCTCGCTGGCGAGCCGATCGGCGGCCGTGGTGAGGCTCGGATCGAAGGTCGCGTCGCCGTGCTCCGCGGTGTACGCCGCCGCGTACTCGCTGACCAGGCGCACCAGCGCCATGCCGTGCCGCTCGGAGAGGTAGGCCAGGATCGCATCCGCATGCCGCGGGTTGGCGCGGATGACCAGGCCCAGCAGCAGCGGATCGGTGTTGCTGCCGACCAACGCGATGGCGGCGTCGTGGCCGGCGTCCTGCGCGGCGGCCGGCGTCTCGAACGCGCTGGTCTCGGTCGCCGGGGCAGTTGCCTTGGCCTTGGGTTTGCCCATCGACCGCCCATGATAGCGACAACCGTGCCGGCGGCGGGCCCGAAGTTTGAGGCGGTTGGCGGCCCGGGACCTGGCACGGCCATGGCCGCGGTGGCACGGGCCAGCGCTGTGCCACCGGTCCCCGCGGGGGAGGCCGGTCGACGCTGCGCCGCCGCTCAGCCCAGGAACATGCGGGCGACACCCTGGCGGAACGCCTCGACGCCGACCGCCAGCCGCTGGGCGTAGGTGGCCTTGGCGTCGGCGCCGGCGACGTAGGTCACCTGATCCTTGCCGTCGGTCGCGGCCTCGTAGACCACCTGCGCGATCGCCTCGGCGGTCGAGCGCTGGGCCAGGCGCGCCGGGTTGCGGAACGCCGCCAGGACCTTCTCCTGCAGCGCGGCGTAGGCCGGGTGCTGCGCGAGCACCAGCGAGCGGCCGGCGAAGTCGGTCTGGATGCCGCCGGGCGCGACGGTCTTGACCCTGATCCCGAACGGCGCGAGCTCGAACGCCAGGCTCTCGCTCCAGCCCTCGAGGGCCCACTTGGTCGCGTGGTACGCCGAGTTGAGCGGGAAGGTCACCAGGCCGCCGATCGACGTCGTCGTGATGAACGTGCCGGCGCCGCGGGCGCGGAACGCCGGGATGAACGCCTTGGTCGTGCGCATGACGCCGAGCAGGTTGGTGTCGAGCTGCGCGGTGAGCTGCGCGTCGGTGATGCCCTCGAGCGGCCCGGCCAGGCCGTAGCCGGCGTTGTTGAACACCACGTCGACCGGCCCGCGGGCCAGCGCCGCCTCGGCGGCCGCGGTGATCTGCGCCGGCTGGGTCACGTCGAGCGCGAGCAGCGTCACGCCCGGCAGCGCGGCGAGGTCGGGGGCCTTGCTCGGATCGCGCATCGTCGCGAACACGGTCCAGGCGCGCTCGCTGAACAGCCGCGCGGCGGCGTGGCCGAGGCCGGTCGACGCGCCGGTGATGAAGATGGTCTGGGGCATGCGCGACCATAGCGCGCGGGTGCGTCACGCGGCGGCGGCGAAGGCGTCGGCCAGGCGCGCGGCGCCGCGCGCGGGGGCGATCAGGTCGGTCGTCGCGATCGTCGCGAGGAACTGCGCGAACTGGCCGACGCGCGGGTGCAGCGGCCGGAGCACCGTCGCGCCGGCGCGCGCCAGCCACGGCGGCACCGCGCGGGTGCGGGCCGGGCGCCCCAGCGCCGCGGCCGCCAGCTCGACGAACGCCCGCCGCGGCAGCACGTCGGGGCCACCCGCGGCGATCGCCAGCCGCGGGTCGGCGTGCGCGATCGCCTCGGCGCACACCGCCGCCAGGTCGTCGTCGCCGATCGGGTTGGTGCGCGCGCGGCCGTCGCCGATCTCGGGGACCGCGCCCCGGCGCGCGAGGTCGAGGTAGGCCGGCACGATCGCCGAGTAGAAGCCGGTGGGGCGCACGATCGCGTGGGGCAGCGCCGCGGCGACGATCGCGTCGACCACCCGCTCGTGGGCGTCGACGTACGCCAGCCGCCGCATCGCCGGCGTGTGGAACGCCGAGACGTAGACGAACCGCGGCCGCCCGGTGGCGGTGGCCGCTGCCACCAGCGCGGCGTTGAGCCGGGTGTCGACCGCGCGGTAGCCGCGCCAGCCGTGGCCGCGCGCCATCGCGACGCTGGCGCCCGCGCACGAGAAGACCGCGTCGACGCCGCGCACGAGCGCCGCCGCCACCGCCGGATCGCGGCCGTCGCCGGCGACCACCTCGACGCCGCGCGGCGCGCGCGCCGGGTCGCGGGTCAGCGCGCGCACCCGCCAGCCGTCGTCGCGCAGCCGGGCCACCACCCGCCGCCCCAGCGCGCCGCTCGCGCCGGCGACCGCGATCGTCCTGGACATGCGGCTGAGATGCCCGCGCGCGGCTCGCGGTGGTGCGGCGCGGCGTCGCGGTCAGGGCGCGTCGTCGGGGATGACCACGTCGTCGGCGACGCTCAGCGTCTTGTCGTTCTTGGCCCGGGCCGCCGTGATCGCGGCCTGCATGACCTGCAGCCGCTGGCGGTTGAGTGGACCCTGGATCGGCTGGCCGAACGTGCCGTGCGGCGGCGCGTCCTTGTTCATGATGGCGTCGGTCTTGGCGTAGGCCGCGTACGTCGCGGACGACTGGAACGCCCAGTGGATCAGGCCGCAGCGGTTGGCCCGGATCTGCGGCGCCGCGGCGACCATGTCGCTGTCGACGTTGGGCTTGCCGTTGCCGACGCCGACCGCGATCTGCAGGCCGTGCGGCAGCACCTGGTAGTGGCCGTAGCACTGCGTGACGCTGTTGAACCGACCGCTGTCGTACGACATCGGCCGGGTGATCACGTTCGGCAGCCGGGCCAGGCTCGACGGATGGGAGAAGAAGTGCGCCAGCATCGCCGGCGCGCCGGGCGGCGTCCCGGGTGGCTTGCTCTGGATGTTCCCCGACTGGTCGTGCGCCGACGCGAACGCCAGGTACCGGCCGGTCGCGCCCAGCGCGCGGGCGACCTCGATCACCAGCTCGCGCAGGCGCGGCGCGTGCTTGTCGGTCAGCGACGCCACCTCGAAGTCGAACCAGATGCCATCGATCTCGAGCTTGCGTTGATCGAAGAACCCGACCAGCGCCTGCGCGAACGCCGCCATCGAGTGGTGCTTGGCCGGGTCGAGGAGCTCGGCCAGCCGCGCCGCGTGCTGCTTGGTGAGCGCGTCCTGCGCCGCCGACGAGCCGAGCGCGATGGTGTTGCCGGTGTCGACGTAGAAGCCGGCGAACACCTGCACCCGCTTGGCGTGGAAGGTGGCGATCGTCTGTCGCAGCAGATCGAGCCGGATGGCGTCGAGGTCGAGCTTGGGGTTGCTGCGGATGATCGCGTTGAGCTCGACCGACGGGAAGTCGCCGGCCCAGTCGACCGCGATCGTCGGCGACGCGTCCAGGATGTCGCCGGTGAGGAACACCGTCGTGATCACGCTGACGTCGTCGAGGCCGGTGCACGGCGAGGCGCGGATGCCGGCGTCGATCGTGAACCGGTCGCTGGCGTCGAACACGGCCTGGCCCTGCGCGTTCTTGGTGATCAGCGCCACCGCGGGCGTCCACGCCGAGATCCGCAGCCGCTCTGGAATCGGCGGTAGCGTCATGCCGCTGGTCAGCGCGATCGGCGCGGCCGGGCGCCACTCGATCGGCTCGGCGTGAGGACCGGACTGGCGCGCCGCGACCAGCTCGAAGCGGCTCAGCGCGCTGACGTCGAGGTCGAGGTCGATCTGGCCGTTGACCGCGGGCCCGATGCGGGTCGTGACGTCGGTGCCACCCGGGCCGGGGTAGCGGACCTGCAGCTCGAGGTCGCGCCACCCGGTCCGGGTCGACTCCTTGGCCAGCGCGGTGGTGCCGGGTGCGTCGCTCAGCTTGATCGTGAAGGTCATACGGCCCCCGAGAACTGCTCGTCGGGATCGAACGCGACGCCGACGGCGGGCTGGGCCTTGGCGAAGCGCGCGCGGAGTCGGTAGACGTGCCTGGGGTCGCTGGCCTCCTCGGGGAGCCGCAGCGACGCGCGGTACTGGTGGCCGGGCACGTCGCGCACGGACATCGTCAGCGTGGTCATCGCCGCGAACGGCGCGCCGCTGACGCTGCGTTCGAGGACCAGCTCGACGTCGGCGGCGACGTCGCACGGCCCACCGCTGGCGTCGGCCAGCTCGATCGTGACCTGGTAGCTGTCGCGCGGCGCGGCCTCGACCACGCCCGGCGCGCCGGGCAGCGGCGTCGGGGGCGGGCCGCCCGCGGTCACCGGGCCCAGCGCGCCGCGCGCGACCGACGCGTCGACCGCGACCGCGGTCAGCCCGATCGGTCCCAGGCGCATCGTGCGCAGCACCTTCAGGCGCCCTGCCTCGAGGTGCTGGTCGGCGAGGTGCGCGGTGAAGATGACCTCGACGGGGGTCGCGGCGGTGCCGACGTCGACCGCCCAGCTCGCGCGCGCCGCCCCGGCCTCGATCGGCGCCTCGAGCTGCGCGAGCTCGGCGCCGGCCGCGGTGGCGATCACGAACTTCACCGCGAACCCGTCGCCGCCGCTCGCATCGACGACCAGCTGCACGAGCTGCCCCACCTGGGCTTCGGTCAACGTCATGGGCGCTCCACGTGCTGGGCGCCAGGCAGGAACTGCCCGGGCTTGGCCTCGAGGTTCACGTCGCTCGTGCCGACGAACGGCGCGCCGGTGGCGACGCTGCCGCTGGGACCGACGACGACCTTGGTCAGCGTTCGCGTCAGCGTGCCGGTCTTGGCGGCCTCGCTCACCGGCGTCGTGGTCGCCTCGAACCGCACGGGGTGGTCGTTCCAGTACACCGACGCGCGCGTCAGCTTGGCTAGCGCGGCGGCGAGGCCGCCGACCTTGGCCGCGGGATCGAGCGTGCACAGGTAGATGCTCTGGATGCCCAGCCGCATCACCCACAGCAGCAGCCACAGGCCGCCCTCGTCGGCGCGCGGGTCGAGCGTCGCGCCGGCGCGCGGCATCACGAACCAGTCTTGCGACAGCTCGAACTTGCCGACGCCGGTCGTCCCCAGCGGCAGGCGCGACGTCGACGCCGGGAGGCCGCGCATGACCAGCTCATCGGTCAGGTTCGGCGCGATCAGCACCAGCGCGTGGCCGGGGATGCGCTGGGTGGCATTCCGGCCGGCCTCGTCGAGCGCGGTCGGCGTGGTGGTCGTGCTGGTGGGCAGGCGCAGCCGCCCGGGCAAGAGCCTCAGCCCGAGCGCGGCGTGGGACACCGCGGCCGCGCTGGTGACGCCCGCGCCGCCCGCGGCGACGATGCCCTCGGCCCACGCGCGCGCGAGCTCGAGCTGGTCGTCGTTGACCGGCGAACCGACCACGAAGTGCACCGAAGATCCCTTCAGGGGGGCGATGCCGCTCACGTCGCGCCTCCGGGGTCGTGGAGCTGTGCCAGCGCGTCCCGCGTCGCCGGGTCGGCCTGGCCCGTCGTCGGCAGGCCGGCGTCGCGCTGGAACCACGCGAGCGCGTACGGGAGGTCGGCCTGCGCCGGGTAGCCGAGGTTCTGCAGCCGCTGCTGGACGCCTTGATCGGTGTCGATCGCCGCGGTGGCGATGATGAGGGTCCGCTCGACGACGCGACCGGCACCGTCGGGCGAGTAGCGCACCGTGGCGGAGCTGGCGTCCTCGGGGACGAGCACGCGTGCGACGCCGTCGCCATCGCTGACGCCCGCGAAGTGGCGCTCGCCGATCGCGACGATCACCGCGCGGCGCGCGCACGCCCGGGTGTCGTCGTCGAGCAAGCGCAGCCGCAGCTCGCGGCTGGTCGTGGGGGCCGGCTCCCAGCGCGGGTTCGAGATCACCGGCGGCGGGTTGGTGAAGTCGATCGTGAGGATCGTGCGGCGGAGCCACTCGGGGTACTCGGGGCAGCCGGGCTTGGGGCAGCGGGGCCGGGGCGGTGGGGCGATGGGCCCCTCGAAGAAGAAGACCTCGACGCGGCGGTTGGCCTGCTCGTCGGTCTCGTCGGGGGTGAGGACGGCGTTGTGGTGCTCGCCGCAGCCGTGGCGCTGGACGTCGGTGCCGGCGGGCAGCGAGGTGCCGTCGATGTTCATGTAGTCGGTGACGAGCGCGCGACGGGTCTGGGGGCCGGGGGCGCCGTCGACGGTGAGGCCGT
>JAEUJY010000102.1 GCA_016794525.1 Myxococcales bacterium | reverse complement strand
CGCGCCGTCGAGGAACCGGCCCAGATCGTCGGCCAGCGCCCGCGCCGAGTCGTAGCGCTGGCCGCGATCCTTCTCGAGGCACTTCATCACGATCGCCTCGAGATCGAGCGGCAGATCGCGATCGAGGGTGCGCGGCCGGGGCGGCTCGTCGAGCGAGATCCGGTTCAGCACCACCAGCGGGTTGTCGCCGTCGATCGGCGCCTTGCCGGTGAGCAGCGCGTACAAGGTCGCGCCGAGCCCGTAGACGTCGGCGCGGCGATCGAGCTGCTTGATCTCGCCGCGGGCCTGCTCGGGCGCCATGAACTGTGGCGTGCCGAGCACCGTGCCGGTCGCGGTGGCCGACTCGTTCCAGTCGCGCGCGATGCCGAAGTCCATCACGAACGGACGCAGCGCGCCGTCGGCGCCGCGCTCGACCATGATGTTGGACGGCTTGAGGTCGCGGTGGATCAGGCCGGCGCGGTGCGCCTCGTGGACGCCGAGCGCCGCGCCGCGCATGACCAGCGCCTTCTGCTCGTAGGTCAGCTCGCCGACCAGCTCGTTGAGCGGCTTGCCGTCGACGTACTGCATCGCGATGTAGACCCGCCCCGCCACCTCGCCGACCTCGTAGACCTTGCACACGCGATCGTCGTTGACCCGGGCCTGGGCCCGCGCCTCGGCGACGACCCGCCGGGCCAGCTCGGGGTCGTCGTTGCGGACGAACTTCATCGCGACGTCGCGCTCGAGGCGGCGGTCGCGCGCCAGGAACACCCGGCCCATGCCGCCCTCGCCCAGCACCCGCAGCTGCTCGTAGCGATCCCAGTCGGGGACCGGGAAGCTGCCCGACGACGCCGGCCCGGGGTACGAGTCGCGCGCCGACGGCGTCCGCGGGTTCCGGGCCGCCGCCTCGCGCAGCGACGCCGGGCGCTGATCGATCGTCTCGGGGATCACCGCGCGCTCCGGGCGCGGGGCCGCCAGCGTGTCGTCCAGCCGCGGGCGTGGCGGCTCGCTGTCGAAGTCGACCCCCATCGACCCGCATTGTATCGGCAACCGGCGCGCGGAGGGAACACGCCGCTGCGCCCGTGCGCGCGCGCGCGACCCCGCCGGGGTGAGCGACGCTCCGGCCCGACCGCCGGGCGCCCGCCGTACTACGCCAGCGTCGCGACGCGCTCGCCGAACACCCGCTCGAGCCGCGCCATCAGGTCGTCCGACGGGCTGACCATCCACCGATCGCCGAGCGGGATGATCGACTGGCTGCGCTGCGGGATCGCCAGCCGGACGATCGCCTGGCAGCCGCCGCGCGGCGCGCCGAGCAGGATCTCGCGCAGCTCCCCGATCTGCTCCTTGGTGACGCTGTCGGCGTTGAGGTCGATGAAGACGCGGGTGGTCTTGGCCTTGCGCAGCTCGCTGATCTGCTGGGCGTCCTCGAGCAGGATCTTCCACTCGGCCTGCTCGGCGTTGCCCTCGTTGACCGCCTTGCCCGAGCACAGGATCGGCTCGTCGCACACCAGCACGTGGCGCACCTTCTCGAAGGTCTTGGGGAAGCACACCACCTCGAGGGTGCCGGCCTGGTCCTCGAGGACGAACCGCGCCATCTTGTCACCCTTCTTGGTGATCATCTCGCGGTACTGCGCGACGACGCCGCCGACCGCCGCCTCGCCCGCCGAGCGGCGCCCCTCGATGAAGTCGCTGGTGGTCGCGGTGGCGTAGCGCGCCAGGTCGTCGCGGTAGCGATCGAGCGGGTGGCCCGAGATGTAGAAGCCCAGCGCCTCCTTCTCGAACGCCAGCAGCTGCTTGGCCGGCCACGGCTCGACCGCCGGGTAGGTCTCGCCCTGGGCGGCGGCGCCCGGCGCCGGGGTCGGCGCGGCGATCAGCCCGAACAGCGAGGTCTGGCCGCTCTTGCGATCGCGCTGCTCGCTGGCGCCCTGCTCGAGCGCGCCGTCGAGCGCGGCCAAGAGCGTCGCGCGGTGGCGGCCGCCGGCGATCGGGCCGTCGAACGCGCCGCTCTTGATCAGCTGCTCGATGACCCGGCGGTTGCAGCGCTGGGTGTCGACCCGGCGGCCGAAGTCGTAGATCGACGTGAAGCCGCCGCCGTCCTTGCGCGCGTCGAGCACGGCGTCGACCGCGGTGGCGCCGACGCCCTTGACCGCGCCCAGCCCGAACCGGATCACCTTGTCGCCCAGCGCGCCCGGCCGCGGCGTCACCGTGAAGTCGGCGGCGCTCTCGTCGACGTCGGGCCGCTCGACGGTCAGGCCCATCGCGCGCGCCTCGGCGATGAACTTGACGATGTTGTCGATGTTGTCCGCGTCGCACGACATCAGGCCCGCCATGAACTCGTGCGGGTAGTGGTGCTTGAGGTACGCGGTCTGGTAGGTGACCCAGCCGTAGGCCGCCGAGTGCGAGCGGTTGAAGCCGTAGCCGGCGAAGAACGCCATCAGCTCGAACACCGCGTCGGCGATCTTCTCGTCGACGCCCTTGCCCTTGGCGCCGTCGACGAAGCCCGCCTTCTCCTTGTCCATGACCTCCTTGGACTTCTTGCCCATCGCGCGGCGGAGCAGATCGGCGCGGCCGAGCGAGTAGCCGCCCAGGACCTGGGCGATCTGCATCACCTGCTCCTGGTAGACGATCACGCCGTAGGTGTCCTTGAGCACCGGCTCGAGCCACGGGTGCGGGAACTCGACCTTCTTGCGGCCGTGCTTGCGGTCGATGAAGTCGTCGACCATGCCGCCCTCGAGCGGCCCCGGCCGGTACAGCGCGACCGCGGCGACGATGTCTTCGAGGCAGTCGGGCTTGAGCTTCTTCAGGATCTCGCGGAAGCCGCTGGACTCGAGCTGGAACACGCCGGTGGTGTCGCCGCGCGAGATCATCTTGTAGACCTCGGCGTCGTCGTCGGGGATCAGCGCGATGTCGAAGCGCGGCTGGTCGGCCGGCCGCTGCTCGTTGATCAGCCGCACCGCGGTCTGGATCACCGTCAGCGTCTTGAGGCCGAGGAAGTCGAACTTCACCAGCCCGGCCTTCTCGGCCTCCTTCATCGCGAACTGCGTGACGATCTCGCCGTTCTGGCCGCGGAAGCACGGCACGTACTCCCAGACCGGGTTCTCGGAGATCACGACGCCGGCGGCGTGCATGCCGGCGTGGCGGTTGAGGCCCTCGAGCGCCGCCGCGATGTCGAGCAGCTGGCGGTGCATCGGGCTCTCGTTGTAGAGCGCCTTCAGCTCGGGGGTGTTCTCGATCGCCTCCTTGACCGGCGGGCTCTTGCCGGCGACCGGCTCGGGCACCAGCTTGGCCAGCTTGTCGGCCTCGGCGAACGGGATCTCCATCGCGCGGGCGATGTCGCGGATGACGCCGCGGGCCTTGAGCTGGTGGAACGTCGCGATCTGCGCGACCCGCTCGCGGCCGTACTTCTCCTGGACGTACTTGATGACCTCGTCGCGCCGGTTCATGCAGAAGTCGACGTCGAAGTCGGGCATCGAGATGCGCTCGGGGTTCAGGAACCGCTCGAACAGCAGCTTGAACTCCAGCGGGTCGATGTCGGTGATGCCCATCGCGAACGCGACCAGCGAGCCGGCGCCCGAGCCGCGGCCGGGGCCGACCGGGATGCCGTGTTCCTTGGCCCAGTTGATGAAGTCCCAGACGATCAGGAAGTAGCCCGAGAACCCCATCTTCTGGATGACCGCCAGCTCGGTGGCCAGGCGGGCCCGGTACTGATCGACGTCGAACTTGCGGCCGCGCGCGGCCAGGTAGGCGAAGCGCTTCTCGAGGCCGCGCCCGGCGACGTCGCCGATGTAGCTGTCGAGGGTGTGGCCCTCGGGCACGCCGTACTTCGGCAGGTAGGTCTTGCCGAGGTCGAGCTTGACCTTGCACCGCTTGGCGATCGCGACCGTGCTCTCGAGCGCCTGCGGCACGCTCATGAAGTCGTCGTTCATCTCGCCCGGCGACTTCAGGAAGTAGCTGTCGACCGTGTGCTTCATCCGCTTCTCGTCGGTGAGGCTCTTGCCGGTCTGGATCGCCATCAGCACCTCGTGGGCGGCGGCGTCGGAGCGGTTGACGTAGTGGCAGTCGTTGGTGGCCACCAGCGGGATGTCGAGCTTGGCCCCCATCTTGATGAGCGCCTCGTTCAGCTCCTGCTGCTCGGGCGTCTTGGTCGGCATCAGCTCGAGGAAGAAGTTGCCGGCGCCGAAGATGTCGTTGTACTCGCGGGCCACCGCCTCGGCCTCGGCCAGCGACCCCTTGGCCAAGGTCTGCGCGACCTCGCCGCCCAGGCACGCGCTCATCGCGATGATGCCCTCGTGGCGCTCGCGCAAGAGCGCCTTGTCGACGCGGGGGTTGTAGTAGAAGCCCTCGAGGTACCCCATCGAGTTGAGGTACGAGAGGTTCTTGTAGCCGGTCTCGTTCTCGGCCAGCAGCACGAGGTGGTAGTTGCGGCGGTTGGTGCGGTCGCGCAGGTCGGCGGCGGCGACGTAGGTCTCGCAGCCGAAGATGACCTTGATGTCGTGGGCCTTGGCCTCGGTGTAGAGGTCGATCGCCCCGAACATGTTGCCGTGGTCGGTCACCGCGACGGTGTCCATGCCGCGGGCCTTGAGCGTCGGGAACAGATCCTTCACCCGGATCGCGCCGTCGAGCAGGCTGTACTGGGTGTGGACGTGCAGGTGGGTGAACTCGCCCATGGACGGTGAGGTCTACCGCACCGCGGCGCCCCGGGGGAGGTCGTCCGGTATCCGGACCCCGACGAGCCGGCCGCCGGGAGCTACACTGGCGCCATGGGGCCGGACCCGCCGCGCCTGGAGCTGGTCGCCGCGTACGTGCGGCAGCGCCAGCGCGCGACCTTGGCCTCGCTGGTGCTGGTGGTGCCGGTCGCGGTGACGCTCGGCCTCCTGGCGCTCGGCAGCGTCATGCTCAACGGCACCGGCGTCGCGCTCCTGGCGATGCTGTGGCCGGTCGCGATCGTCGCGCGGATCGTCGCCAACCTGGTCGACGAGCGCCGCGCGCTGGCGGTGGCGGCGCGGCTCCTGGCCGGGCCGGCGGTCGCGCTGCAGGTGCGTCGGCGGCAGCTGTGGATCGACGGGCCGAGCCACCGGGTCCGCCTGCCGCTGCCCCGGGCCGCGCTGCGCGACCCGCCGCCCGCCCTGCCCCCGGCCCGCGCGCTGCGCGGCGGCCGCCGCGGGGGCTGACGCCGGCCGGCCGGTGCGCTCAGGGCGGCGGTGGCTCGACCGGCGCCTCGTCGGGGCGCCGGCTGCTCCGGGCCGCCTCGTTGTCCCAGCCGGGGTCGGCGCCGGCGGCGACCCGCGGGTCCTCGTCGCGCATGATCCGCTCGGCCTCCTCGAGGGCCTGGCGCAGCCGCGCGAACAGGTTGGTGCGGGCCTCGTCGCGAGCCCACATCGCGGCCATCTCCTCGAGCGCGTGCTCCTCGTGGCTGCGCCAGCGCCGGGCCATCCGGTGCGCGGTGTGGCCGCGCAGGCCGAGCGCGCGCAGCGCCTCGGTGGCCAGCTCGACCGCCGACCCGAACAGCTCGCGCCGCGCGACCGCGACGCCGAGCTTGCGCAGCTCGTAGTAGTGGATGCGGTCGCGGGCCCGGGCGAAGATCGGCAGCCCGGGGAAGTGCTCGCGCACGGTCTTGACGATCGCGGTGGCCTGCTCGGCGTCGTCGATCGCGACGACGAACAGCTTGGCCCGGGCGCAGCCGGCCGCGTGCAACAGGTCGATCCGCGACGCGTCGCCGTAGTAGACCTTGCTGCCCAGCCGGCGGACCACGTCGACGATCTCGGGATCGAGATCGAGCACCGTGCAGCGGAAGCCGGCCGAGCGCAGCAGCCGGGCGACGATCTGGCCGAACCGGCCGTGGCCGGCCAGCACCACCGCGGCGTCGTCGTGGGCCACCGCGTCCTGGGGCCGCGCGTCGGAGGTGTCGACGGTCACCGCCGGCAGCACCCAGCGCTCGAGCGCGACGAACACCAGCGGCGTGAGCATCATCGAGATCGCCACCGCCGCGACCAGCGGCGCGGCGACCGCGCCGTCGAAGATCTTGCTGTCGGTGCCGAACTTGATCAGCACGAAGGCGAACTCGCCGACCTGCGCCAGCGCGAACGCCAGGAGCCAGCGGGCCGGGCGATCCAGCCCGAACAGCCGGCCCGCCGCCCACAGCACCAGCAGCTTGAGCGCCATCGCGCCGACGACGATGCCGGCGATCGTGCCGGGGTCGCGGGCGATCAGCGGGAAGTCGATCTGCGCGCCGACCGAGATGAAGAACAGCCCGAGCAGCAGGCCCTTGAACGGCTCGATGTCGGCCTCGAGCTCGTGGCGGTACTCGCTCTCGGCCAGGACGACGCCGGCGACGAAGGTGCCCAGCGCCGGCGACAGCCCGACCTGCTCCATCAAGAGCGCGATCGCGACGACGATCAAGAGCGCGGCCGCGATGAACGACTCGCGCAGCCGCACCGTGGCCAGGAACTGGAACGCCGGCCGCACGACGAACCGGCCGGCCGCGACGACGCCGGCGACCGCGCCGATCACCAGCAGCGCGGTCATCCACGCCGGCCGCCCGGCCTCGGCGCCGGCCGTGACCTCGGCGACGCCGAGCAGCGGGAACACCGCGAGGATCGGGATGACGGCGATGTCCTGGAACAGCAGCACCGCGAACGCCGCCTGGCCGCCGCTGGTCTTGAGCTGGCCGCGCTCGGCCAAGGTCGACAGCACGATCGCCGTCGACGACATCGCCATGATCAGCCCGATCGCGATGGCCGCGCGCCACGGCACGCCCAGCGCCAGCGCGGCGCCGGCGATCACCGCCGCGGTCGCCGCGACCTGCAGCCCGCCCAGCCCGAGGATCGAGCGGCGCAGCCGCCACAACAGCGACGGCTGCAGCTCGAGGCCGACGACGAACAGCATCAGCACGACGCCGAACTCGGCGAAGTGCATGACGTGCTTGCCCTCGCCGCCGATCGCGCCCAGCACGTTGGGGCCGACCAGCACGCCGGCGACCAGGTAGCCGAGGACGGCGCCCAGCCCGAGCCGCTTGGCCACCGGCACGCACACCACCGCGGCGCACAGGTACACGAACGCCTGGAACAGGACGGTGTCGGTCACGGCCGGCCTCCGGCCTCGACCCGCAGCGTGGGCGCCCGCGCGGCGCCGGCGAGGTCGAGCGTGTCGTCGCGCAGCGCGGTCAGGAGCGCGCGGTAGGCGCGGACGTGGGGCCCGACGTCGCCGTCGTCGTCGAGCCGCAGCGCGCCGTGGACCACGAACGGCGCCAGGTAGGTCATGCCGCACAGGTGCGCGGTCTGATCGAACGGCGTCAGCAGCTCGCGCAGCGTGAACCGGTTCTTGCCGTCGGGCTGGTAGGCCTCGGCGCTGCCGCCGGTGGTGATCGCGTTGAGCATGAGCTTGCCGCGCAGCGCGGTGCCGCCGGGGCCGTAGGCCCAGCCCAGCTGCAGCACCAGATCCAGCCACTCCTTGAGCAGCGCCGGCGCCGAGTACCAGTAGAACGGGTGCTGCAGCACCACCACGTCGTGGGCGGCGAGCAGCGCCTGCTCGCGCGCGGGCTCGACGGCGAACGTCGGGTACTCCTCGTACAGGTCGTGGATCGTCACGCCTGCCAGGTCGCGCGCTCCGTCGAGCAGCCGCCGGTTGACCCGCGATCGCTCGAGGATCGGGTGCGCGAACAGGATCAAGACGCGCCGGGCCATGCGCTTGGGTAGGCCGGCCCGGCGAGGTTGTCAATTCGACACGGCCGCGGGCGCCGCGCCGCGGCGCTCAGCCTTCCGCGGCCTGGGTCCAGGCGCCCTTGGCCGCCAGCCCGTTCATGCGGGCGCGGTGCAGGTACACCGCCTGGCCCTTGGCGACGTTCTCGTCGAGGCCGGCCCAGGCCTTGATCGATCCGGCCTGCAGCGCGCGGCCGTACGAGAAGCTGAACGTCCACGGGTGCGGGCCGCGGCGGACGATCGCGTCGAGGTTGGCGGTGGCCTGGACCTCGGACTGGCCGCCCGACAGGAAGACGATGCCCGGCACCGCGGCCGGCACGGTGCGCTTGAAGCAGCGCAGCGTGGCCTCGGCGATCGCGTCGGCCGAGTCCTGGGTCGCGCACTTGGCGCCGGCGATCACCATGTTGGGCTTGAGCAGCATGCCCTCGAGGCGGACGCCGTAGCGGTACAGCGCGGCGAACACCTGGTGCAGCGTCTCGGTGGTCACGTCCTCGCAGCGCGCGATGCCGTGATCGCCGTCCATCAGCACCTCGGGCTCGACGATCGGCACGATGTTCTCGGCCTGGCAGCACGCCGCGTAGTGGGCCAGCGCCTCGGCGTTGGCCGACAGGCACAGCGCGCTCGGGATGCCGGGCGCGATGTCGATGACCGCGCGCCACTTCGCGAAGCGCGCGCCCATCGCGTAGTACTCGGCGAGGCGCTTGCGCAGGCCGTCGGCGCCGGCCGAGATCAGCTCGCCGGGGTGGCCGGGCAGCGGCATCGTGCCGGCGTCGACCTTGATGCCGGGGATGATGCCCTGGCTCGCCAGCAGGTCGGTGAAGCGCTGGCCGCCCTTGGTCGACTGCCGGATCGTGGCGTCGAACAGGATCACGCCGCTGACGTGCTCGGCGGCGCCGGCGGTGGTGAACAGCATCTCGCGGTAGCGGCGGCCGTTCTCCTCGGTCGCCTCGAGCTTGATGCCGTCGAAGCGCTTCTTGATGGTGCCGGCGCTCTCGTCGGCGGCGAGGATGCCCTTGCCAGGCGCCACCAGGGCGCGCGCGGTGGAGTCGAGTTCGTGCGGGTTCATGGCGCGGAACCTACTACGCGATCCCGGGCCCGAGCAACGCAGTTTTCCGACGACGAACTCACCGCGCCAGCGCGTCACTGGCGTCGAGAAACGCAACGATCGCCTCCCACGTGACCGCGTGTCGCATCGCGGTGGTGGAGTCCCAGCTGTTGTGAAGCGCAACGATCCGGCCGCGGCGATCGAACAGCGGGCTGCCGGAGTGGCCCCAGTAGGTCCAGGCGTCGTGCTTGGTGCGCCCGAGGTGCTGCTCGCCGGTGCGGGCGCCGCCGCGGAAGCCGCGGATCGCGCCGACCGAGACGTGCCACGGCTGGTAGCCGGTGGCCTCGCCGTCGGGCGTGCGGGTGCCGGGCTGGCCGATCACGACGACGTCGTCGCCGGTCGCCGGCGCGGCGGCGGCGAGCCTTGCCACCGGCAGGCCGCGGGCGCCGGTCAGCGCCACCAGCGCCAGGTCGAGGTCGGCGTCGAGGTGGGTGGTGACGCCGGCGAACTCCCGGCCGTCCGGAAACCGGACGGTGAGCGCGCGGCCGACCTCGTCGACGACGTGGGCCGCGGTGAGGATCAGCCCGGTCGGCGCGAGGTTGACGCCGCTGCCGCCGCCGAGCTTGACCACCGCCGGCTGGACGCCGCGGATCGCCGCCCGCCACGTCGGGTCGGTGATCGCGGCGTCGACCTTGGCGAGGTACGGGTTGGCGGGCGCGGCGGGCGCGGCGGGCGCGGCGGGCGCAGCCGCGGGGGCCAGCGCCGCCGTCACCTCGGCCCGGGCGCGGTCGAACGCCGCGGCGGTGCCGGCCGACAGCGTCCACCGACCGGCGATGAAGCCGCGGTAGCCGTCGAGCAAGGCCAGCAGCTTGGCCGCGGCCGCGGCGCGCTGCGCCTGCGGCGCGCGCTCGCGCCCGAGGTCGCGGGCGGTGGTGGCGAACCGCGCGACGTCGGCGCGCAGGGTCGGGTTGCCGCCGTCGGGCCCCTCCTGCCCCCACACCGTCCAGGCGCCGGCCGGCGCCACCCGCGCCCGCAGCGTCGCGATCGCCGCGTCGGCGCGCTGCGCGAAGCTCGGCGCCGCGACCCTGGGCGCGCGGCCCAGCGCCACGTCGACCAGCGTCGCCGCGCTCGGCCCGCCGGCCGCGGCGTACTCGGCCAGGACGTGCAGGATGCGCTGGCTGCCCTCGAGCTCGGGCCGCGCCGCGGCCTGCCACAGGCCGGTCGCGAGGTGCGACTGCAGCCAGCGCGCGGTCTCGGCCTGATCCTCGCCCGCGCTCTTGGCGGTGTAGTCGCTGACCGCGTCGTCCAGCGGGGCGCCGGCCCTGGCGGCCAGCGCGGCCAGGTCGCGCGGCGCCAGCGCCAGCCCGGCGTACGGGGCGGTGCCGTCGACCGCGGCGGCGAACGCGGCGTCGTCGTCGCGGAAGCCGTGGGCGCCGTCGACGTGGTGGAACACCTCGTGGTGGAACGTCAGCGGCAGCTGCTGGTCGGTGTAGTACGCGGCGGCGATCGCGCTCGCGCCGTTCCACAGCCCGAAGTAGCGGTAGCCGCCGAGGTCGTCGTCCCACGGGCGGAAGCCGTCGCCGTCGCTCGACGCCAGGCCGGCGAACACGCCGACCCGGGCCAGGCCGATCGCGCCCAGCCAGCCCGCCGGGTAGTGCCGCGCCTCGGCCACCAGGATCCGCGCCGCCGCGACCCGCTCGTCGGCGGCCAGCTCGGGCATCTGCTCGAACCAGTCGCCGCGCGGCAGCTCGCCGCGCGTGAACACCAGCTCGGCGCCGCTGGCGTCGCGGAAGGCGCGCCGCAGATCGGTCAGCTCGTCGGCGGCGGCCGGGCCGGCGAGCGCGAACAGGAGCGAGGCGACGAGGAGCGGGGTGCGCATGGGGATGAGCCTGACGTGGGAGGTTGTCGTGATCGACGACGACCGCGCCCCGCGATTCAGGCCTGACACGCGCCTTACACGTCGCCGGTCGGCGCGCCGAGGTCGCGGGCGATCGCCGCCCGGGCCGCCGCGAACGCCGCGTCGGTCGGCGCCGACAGCCCCCACCGGGCGGCGATGTCGGCCCGGTAGCCGTCGAGCAGCGCCAGCCACCGCGCCGCCAGCCGGGCCCGGGTGGCCGGGGCGATCGCGGCCCGCGCGGCGTGGTGCCCGAGGCCGCGGGCCAGCTGCTCGATCAGCGCCAGGTCGGCGCGCAAGGTCGGGTTGCCGGCGGCGCCGGGCCGCCCGCGCACCCGGTAGCGGCCGCCAGGGGCGATGCGCGCCCGCACCCGCGCCTCCTGGGCGCGCGCCGCGGCGGCGAACCGGCGCTGGGCGGCCCCGACGTCGGGATCGCGCCCCAGCGCGACGTCGATCCACCACGCCAGCGGCGGCCCCGGGGTCGGCGCCGCGCGGTACTCGGCCAGCACGTGGAGGATCCGCTGGCTGCCCTCCCACTCGGGGTGGGCGGCGGCCTGCCACAGCGCGGTCGCCAGGTTCTGCTGCATCCACGCCGCGGTCTCGGCCTGATCTTCGCCGGGGTTCTTGGCCGCGTAGTCGGTGGCGCCGCTGGTCAGCGGCCAGCCCGCCCAGCCCTCGAGCCGCGCCAGCTCGTCGGGCGCGATGCGCAGCGCCGGGTAGCGGCGGGTGCCGTCGATCGCCGCCCGGAACCGGGCGTCGTCGCGGCCGAACCCGCTGGCGGTGTCGATCGCGTGGTGGACCTCGTGGTGGAACGTCTGGACCAGCTGCCAGTCGCTGTAGTACCCGAGCGCGATCGCGTCCTTGCCGTTCCACTTGCCGCTGTAGCGGTAGCCGCCGAGCGCGTCGTCCCACCACCGGTAGCCGTCGTCGCTGCGCGCCGCCAGCCCGGCGAACACGCCGACGTGGGTGAGCCCGGTCCGCCCCAGCCAGCCGGCCGGGTAGTGCCGCGCCTCGGCCAGCAGCATCCGCGCGGCGTCGGCGGCCTGGGCCGACGTCAGCGCCGGCATGATCGGGAACCAGCGGCGGCCCGGCAGCCCGGCGCGGTCGAACACCAGCGCGACGCCGGTGCGGTCGTGGAAGGCGCGGCACAAGGACGTGACCTCGGCCTCGGCGGCGTCGTCGGCGCGCGCCGGCGCCACGGCCGCGGCGAGCCCCAGCACCACCGCGATCGCGGCGAGCGCGCGCGACGGCATGCCACCGGCGACGGGACCGAGCGCCATGCCAGAATGTGACGCGGCGATCGCGCGCGATCGAGGTCGATCCGCCGGGCCGCGGCGCCGATCACGCGCCGATCACGCGCCGCGCTGCGTCGTGCGCAACCGGCGGCGCGGCGGCGTGTCTCCGTCAGCCCTCGGCGCGCGCCTTGAGCTCGCGGACCTGGGCCGACGAGCCCAGCACCACCACCGTCGTGCCCACCGCCAGCGCGCGATCCGGCCCCGGGTTGTACTCCCAGGCGCCGCCGGCCTCGGGCCGGACCGCCAGCACGTTCAGGCCGTGCTTGCCGCGGATGTCGGCCTCGCGCAGCGTCGCGCCGACCAGCGCCGAGCCGGCCGCGATCTGCACCTCCTCGATCCGCATCGGCGCGTTCTTGTCGCGGAGCATCTCGTCGAGGAACTTCACCACCGACGGCCGCAGCATCTCGGACACCATGCGCATGCCGCCGATGAAGTTGGGCGAGACCACCGCGTCGGCGCCGGCCCGCTTGAGCTTGTCGACGTGGGTCATCTCGGCGCAGCGGGCGATGATCCGCGCGCTGGGCGACAGCTGCCGCGTCGCGACGACGAGGTACAGGTTGTCCTTGTCCGACGACAGCGCCGCGCCCAGCCCCTTGGCCGCCGGCAGGTTGATCTGCGCCAGGATCTCGTCGTCGGTGGCGTCGCCCACGACGTAGCTGAACTCGGCCTTGGGGTTGGCGGCGGCGATCTCGCGCAGCTCGGCCTCGTTCATGTCGATGGCGACGACGCGGTGGCCGGTCACCAACAGCTCGTTGATGATGTGGCGCCCGGTCGAGCCGGCGCCGCACACGACGAAGTGATCCTTCATGGCGCGAGTCCTCTTTCTCATCCGCTGGGCGCTGAGCACGTTGCGCAGATCGCCTTCGACGACGAAGGCGGTGATCATCGAGGCGAAGTAGACCAACACGCCGGTGCCGAACACCAGCAGCAGCATCGTGAAGCCGCGCGCGTACGGCGCCGTGTCCATGCCCGGCAAGGTCTCGCCGTAGCCGACGGTGGTGACGGTGATGACCGTCATGTACAGGCAGTCGAGCCACGGCCAGTGGCCGTCGCCGATCCACCAGTAGCCGGTCGCCCCGCCCAGCACCACGAGCAGCATCGCCACGAAGCCGGCGGCGAGGCGGTTCCAGATCGACGACTGCACGCGGTCGCGATGGTACGACGAGCGGCGGCGGCGGTGTATGGTCCGCGCCGATGGAGATCCTGGCCAGCTACCTGGCCGGCGCCTGGCACCCCGGCACCGGTCCCGCGACCTCGCTCATGAACCCGACCACCGACGAACCGGTGGCCACCGTGCACGGGCACGGCCTCGACCTCGGCGGCGCGCTGGCGTTCGCCCGCGACCGCGGCGGCGCGGCGCTGGGGGCGCTGACCTTCGCCGAGCGCGGCGAGCGGCTGGCGGCGATGGCCAAGGCCATGCACGGCGCCCGCGAGGAGCTGATCGCCCTCGCCGTCGCCAACGGCGGCAACACCCGCGGCGACGCCAAGTTCGATCTCGACGGCGCCAGCGGCACGCTGGCCCACTACGCCGAGCTGGCCAAGGGCCTGGGCGATCGCCGGGTGCTGATCGACGGCGACGCGATCCAGCTCGGCCGCACCGCCCGGCTGTCGGGCCAGCACGCGTGGGTGCCGCGCCCCGGCGTCGCGGTGTTCGTCAACGCGTTCAACTTCCCGGCCTGGGGCCTCGGCGAGAAGCTCGCCTGCGCGTTCCTCGCCGGCATGCCGGTGCTGTGCAAGCCGGCCACCGCGACCGCGCTGGTCACCTACCGCGTCGTCAAGCTGTGGGCCGACGCCGGGCTGCTGCCCGAGGGCACGCTGCAGCTCCTGTGCGGGCCGGCCGGCGACCTGCTCGATCACCTCGGGCCGTTCGACGTGCTCGCGTTCACCGGCTCGTCGGGCACCGCCCGCACGCTGCGCAGCCACCCGCGGGTGGTCGGCGAGTCGGTGCGGGTCAACATCGAGGCCGACAGCCTCAACGCCGCGGTGCTGGCGCCCGACGTCGACCTCGGCAGCGAGACCGGCCGGCTGTTCCTCGCCGACGTCGTCCGCGACATGACCCAGAAGACCGGCCAGAAGTGCACCGCGATCCGCCGCGTGCTGGTGCCGGCCGACCGCCGCGCCGACGTGATCGACGGGCTGCGCGAGCGGCTGGCGACGATCGCGATCGGCGACCCCAGCCGCGACGACGTGCGCATGGGCCCGCTGGCGACCAAGGCGCAGCAGCGCGACATCGAGGCCGGCATCGCGCGCCTCGCGGCCGCGACCGACGAGGGCTACGGCGGCACCGGCGCGATCGCGCCGCTCGGCGTGGCGCCGGGCGTCGGCTGCTTCGTCGGCCCGGTGGTGCGCACCACCGCCGACGCCGCCGGCTGCGCGGTGATGCACGACCACGAGGTGTTCGGCCCGGTGGTGACGGTGGCGGCCTACGACGGCGACGCCGGCGCCGCGGCGCGGCTGGTGGCCCGCGGCCACGGCAGCCTCGCGACGTCGTGCTACTCGGACGACAAGGACTGGCTGGCGCGGTTCGTCCCGGCCGCCGGCGCGGTCAGCGGCCGGGTCTACATCGGCAGCGAGAAGATGGCGTCCTTGTCGCCCGGCCCGGGCACCGCCCTGCCCCAGCTGCAGCACGGCGGCCCCGGCCGCGCCGGCGACGGCGCCGAGCTCGGCGGCCTGCGCGGCCTGGCGCTGTACCAGCAGCGCGTCGCGCTGCAGGGCGACGCGACGATCCTCAAGGGGCTGGCGTAGCGAACGCGCGGGCGAAGCGGTCGTCGAGCAGCGCGCCGACCGCCGCCGCCTCGTCACCCGGCGCCGCCTTGATCGCCGCCACCGTCGCCGCCACCAACGCGGTGCGCTCGGCCTCGGCCTCGGCGGCCACCGCCGTCCGGCCCCCCAGCTTGCGCAGCCCGGTCTTGGCGCCGTCGAGGCGCTTCTTGATCTCGGCCTCCGGGATCCGCAGCAGCGCCGCGATCTCCGACGGCATCAGGCCCGCCACCGCGCGCGCCGTCAGCAGCACCCGCTGCTCGTCGGTCAGGCCCGGGTTGGTGCAGGCCCACATCAGGCCGCGCAGATCGTTCAGGGGCGTCGCCGGCTCGGCGTCGCTGCGCCGCGACACCACGCCGGTCGTCGCCGACAGCGCCACCGTCGCCATCCACGTCGCCGGGTTGGCCGGGATGCCGTCGGGCCACGCCGCGATCGCCGCCAGGTACGCGTCGGCCAGCGACACGTCGACCAGGTCGAACTCGCCCAGCCGCCGCCACAGCATCGCGAACACACCCGCGTGCTCTTCGCGAAAGCGCCGGAGCGCCGCAGCCTCGTCGACCATGGCCGTCGGTAACACGCGGGACTGACGTCCGTCCAGAATCCCGGGGGACGCGAGGGCCGGGACGAGAACCGGAGCCGGAGCCCGAGCCCATCCCCGCCCGAACCGGTTACGATGGCCCATGCGCATCGCGGTCGTCCTCACCAGCCTCGCCTGCGCCGCGGCTTGCACCGACGATCCCCCGGATTGCGCGCCCACCGGCGGCGGCCCGTTCGCGGTGGTCGAGGGCGACCCGCTCGTGATCCAGCTCAGCTGCGCCAACGATCCGGCCGGGCGAGCCGCCGACCAGTTCGCGATCGCCGACCTGCCGGCCGGCGCCACGCTCGCCCCGGCCACCGCGACCTTGACCTGGACGCCGGGGCTCGATCAGGCCGCGGTCTACGACCTGACGCTGACCGTCGCCGGCGAGGCCACCACCGGCGCGCTGCGGATCGCGGTGGCCGACGCCTTCGACACCGCCGGCAACGTCCCGCCGCTCGATCCGCGGCGCTACCCGGAGGAGCTGGGGCTGCCGGTCATCTTCGTCACGCCGACGCCCACCACCGAGGAGTACGCGCCCGTCACCGTCACCTACCGCGGCCACGCCTACGCCGCCGAGGGCCAGCTGCGCGGCGCCAGCTCGCTCAGCTATCCCAAGCAGAGCTACACGATCAAGTTCGCCGCCGGCGACTACTTCGACGAGCCCGATCGCGCCGGCGGCTTCCACGCCAAGCAGCGGATCGTCCTGACCAGCACCTTCGACGACAACAGCTACGTGCGGCAGCGGCTGGCCTACGAGGTGTGGAACCGCATGGACGCCGACCACGTCGCCGTCCAGGCCTACAGCGCCGTGGTCTACCTCGACGGCCAGTACCACGGGCTCTACGCGCTCACCGATCACGGCGACGACGATCTGTTCGCCGCCCACGGCCTGGCGCGCACCGGCAACGTCTACAAGGCGATCAACCACGACGCCAACTTCACGCTCCGCACCTACGAGGACGATCCCAAGGCGACGCTGCACGACGGCTACACCAAGAAGGACGGCCAGCCGCCCGAGGGCCAGCCCGGCGCGTTCGACGATCTCGACGCGCTGGTCGACTTCGTCGCGCGGTCGAGCGACGCGAGCTTCGCCGCCGAGCTACCGACGCGCGTCCACGTCCCCGACTTCCGCGACTGGTACGTGTTCGTGACCTACCTGCTGGGCTCCGACTCCGGCGGCAAGAACTGCTACCTGTTCCACGATCCCGCCGGCGGGCCGTGGCGGTACGCGCCGTGGGACTTCAACCACAGCTTCGGGCAGGCGTGGGAGACGTCGCGCACCGGCGCCGACGACTGGGACGACTTCGCCGACAAGAACCGGATCTTCGTGCGCATGCTGGCCGACCCGGCGCTCGGGCCGACGGTCGCCGCGCGCTACCGCGCGCTCCTGGCCGGCGCGCTGGCCGACGCCGCGGTCCTGGCGCTGTACGACGCGATGGTCGCCGAGACCGACGCCGGCGCGCGCCGCGACTGGCGCAAGTGGGGCGCCGCGTATCGATCGTTCGATCGCTGGCGCGATCGCGGCGACCTCACGGACTACGACGGCGAGGTCGCGTACGTGCGGCAGTGGCTCGCGGCGCGCGGCGCGTACCTGCGAGGCAGGCTGGGGATGTGAGGAGGGAGACGGGCACGGCGTCGGCGTTCACCCTTCACCGGTGAGCGTGAAGTGCGCGGCCGGCGCCGTCGATGACGGGCGCGTTGGCTACACTGCGCGCGGGCCACGCTGGCCCACGGGGGTGACGCATGAGCACGTATGGTGTCCGCACTCGCTTCGTCGCGCTGCTGGCCGGATCGGGCGGCGCGGTCTCAACCGCCGCGTACGCGGCGCTCGTCGACTACGCCGCCGAGCGCGGCTACACGCCGGGCGAGCTACGCGCGCTCCTGCGGCCGGCCGACTACCTCGAGGCCAGCCGCGTGCTGCGCGGTCGCGGCGTGCGCCTGGCCGACGTCCGGCTCGACGCCGGCGCGTGGGCCGCGGCGACGGCGCTGGCGACGCGCTTCGCGGTCACGCCGATCTTCGATCGCCTTCCCAACGCGGCGCCGCGCACGACGCCCGCCCCGCCGCCGCCGCCGCCGCCGGTCGCGGTCACCGGCCGCGCCCTGCCCGACCGCGCGACCTGGCAGCTCACCACGTCGGGCGCCAGCGTGCGCTTCGCGGTCACCGTCGACGGCGTCAGCCACCCGGCGGTGGTGTTCGAGTTGCCGAGCTGGACCGCCGAGCCGGCGCCGGCCGACCTCGGCGCGGCCCGGGCCGCGCTGGCCGCCGCGCGCGATCTGGCCGCGGTCGACGCGGCGCTCACCGCCGGCGTCGCCGCCGCGCGCGACTTCCTGACCGTCGCGCCCCGCCCCGACCTCGGCACCAACCAGCGCTGGGGGCTCGAGGATCAGCGCCGCCACGCGTGGTTCGACGCGGCGACCACCGCGCTGGCCGCCGCGCCGCTGTCGGCGGCGGATCGCGCGCGGGTCCCGGCGCTGGTGGCGCGCGCCAAGGAGCGCCTGCTGTGCGATCGCGACTACCCGATGCAGGTCGGCTCGCACGAGAACTACTGGCCGTACTGGCGCAACTTCCGCGGCGCGCTCGAGAAGGCGCTGGCCCAGACCGCGCCCGGCAGCGACGACTACTGGCAGATCAAGCACCGCCTCGACGAGGTCTGGACCCGGAAGACCGTCGCCAACGTCCGCCGCGAGGTCGACGAGAAGGACGTCGAGCGCTCGACCGGCATGGCGCTGGTGCACCGCCGGCCGTTCGTCGACGGCCCGCGCCCGCGGGTGTCGCTGGCCAAGGGCAGCGCGCCGACCCAGCCGCGCTACGAGGTGCTGACCGCCGCCGACGGCGCCGCGGTCTACCGCGACGGCGCGGCGCTCATCCGCGAGGCCGATCGCGCGACGCTGCCGGCCGACGCCGCGGTGACCGCCCACGCGGTGCCGCCCGACGAGCTCGGCCTGCGCCCGCTGGCGCCGGGCGAGCCGGCCCGGGCCGGCGTCGCCTACGACTGGAACCGCGACGGCGCGATCGCGCTGGGCGCGATCGACATCGGCTGGTGGGGCCACTGCCACAACGAGTCGCCGCTCAACGCGCTGGGTATCGATCCGCAGCGCGGCGTCGACTACTACCGCGCCGATCCGGCGGTGCCGGCGGCGGCCCGGCTGCAGCGCTACTCGGCCGAGGACGTGTGGGACGCGGCCGGCGCGCTGGCCGCCGACCACGAGGACGGCTACGCGGTGAAGGGCCCCTACCGGTTCCGCCCGACCGAGCTCGAGGTCACCAAGTTCGTGGGCAGCCGCAACGACGGCGGCCACTGGATCCTGCTCGAGCTCGGCCGCGCCGACGCCCGCCGCGTCCGGATCGACGCCGAGGTGCTGGCGCTGTGGCACAAGTCCGAGCCGGCCGAGCGCTACCCCGACGCCGCGGCGCGGTTCCGCCGCGACCTGCCCGACGGCGCCGGCGCGTTCGCGGCCAACCCCGACTGGGTCGCCGCCGAGGTCAGCGACGACGACGAGATCACCGTCGACGGGCTCGGCCGCAAGCTGACGGTCAAGACCACGTTCGTGACCTTCGATCGGCAGGGCGAGCGCGTCGAGGCCGAGGCCACGGCGACGCTCGACCCGGCCCGCGACGAGCCGGTGCGGCTGGGCGACGAGATCCTCGCGGTGACCGCGACCGGCGGCCGGCTGGCCGAGCACTGGTACAACGCGAAGCAGCGCGCCTACCAGCAGGTCGTGATCGAGGTCGCCGGCGCGACCCGCACCGAGCTGTCGCGGTCGGCGCCGACGCCGGTGCGCGCGCTGTTGCTGCGGCAGGAGACGGTCTACGACTCGGTCATCGACCTCCACGACTTCGTCACCAAGAACATGGGCCTGCCGCTGGTGTTCGACACCTCGTCGGGCCTCGCGGTGTGGAACTACCCGGTCGACTTCCTCCGGCTCGATCGGGTCAGCGAGGTCGAGCGCGTCGAGGCCGGCGCGCCGTTCAGCTACACCCGCTACCGGCTGCGCTACCGCACGATGGGCGGCCCGGCCGGGGACGCGCACTACATCATCAAGCGCGACGCCGCCGGCAACGCGGTGCGCGCGGTGGCCGAGGACCCGATGCCCGACTTCGCGTTCCGCAACGAGCGCTGGGTGTGCGCGCCGGTCGCGCCCGACGCCCGCGGCGCGATGGCGGTGAACCTGGCGGCGCTGAACGGCGGCTACCTGCTCGACAAGGGCGGCGAGCGGCTGGTCACCGGGCTGTGGCGGCGGCTGGGCACGCTGCTCTACGTGGCGCTGTCGGCCGGCCCCGGCGCCGAGCCGGTGCGGCTGCACGAGGCGGTCGACGGCACGTTGACGATCGTCGACGACGCCGCGGCCTGGGCCCGGCTGACCGCCGCGCCGTGAGCGGCCCGGGCTTGCGCCGCGGCGCCGGCGCGGCGACGATCGCGCCATGCTGCGAGCCGCCGCGCTGCTGTCGCTGATCGCCGCCTGTCACCGCGCGCCGCCGCCGGCCGCGCCGCCGACCGCGACGCCGGTGGAGGCCGAGACGACCGACGCCGCCCCGCCGGCCGCCGGCGATCGCGACGGCGACGGCGTCGCCGACGACGTCGACCGCTGCCCCGACCAGGCGATGGTCATGGGCCCGGCCTGCCCGCCCGCGCCGTCGGGCTGCCCCGACGACTGTCGCCCGCCGACGCCGCTCACCCCGTGATCGCCGGCCGCGGCCGGCGCCGCGTCACTTGCCCTTCGAGCCGTTGATGATCGCGTCGACCGCGTCGCTGTTCTCGTCGAGGTTGACCTTGTCGGAGTCGTTGCCCTTCTCCTTGATCACCTCGATCATGCCGTCGGGCTTCTTGGCCTCGGGGGCGTTGGCGACGCGGGTCGCCTGGACGTCCTTGAGCATGCCCGGGTGCTGGATCAGCAGCGCGAACGAGCCGTAGAACGCCATCTTGTCGACGGCGTGGACCTCGAAGTCACCGGCGTTCCACACCGCGCGGTTGTCGACGGTGCGGGCCTTGCCGTAGCGCTGCTCCATCAGGCCGCGGAAGAACGTGAAGTTGCGCTGATCGTCGGCGAGCGCCTTGGTGTCGATCGCGACGAACATCTTCCACAGCTTGCCCTCGTAGAAGAAGAAGAACCGGCGCTGGTTCTTGCCGCCGGCGTTCTCCCAGTAGGCCAGCATCGACTCGCTGGTCTTGTGGGCGAACTCGGAGTCGATCAGCGACACGTCCCAGCCCGACTTCTTGCCGTCGAACTCGATGTAGGACTGCTTGATGCGCTGGATCTCCTTCTGCTTCTCCTTGCGCAGCTTGTCCTGGGTCATCACGTCGTTGGTCGCCGAGATCTGCTCGGCGTACCGCTCGTCGATCTGCTTGGACAGGAGGCCGATGATCTCGTCCTTGTCCATGCCGAACTTGTAGGCGCCCATCAGCTCGGCCAGCGCCTTCTTCTGCTCGGCGTTGGGCGGCGCGATCTTCTCGACCGGCTGCACCTTGGTGGCGACCGGCTTCTTCTTCTTCTTGCCCTTGGCCCAGGCGTCGCCGCTCCCGGCGGCGGTCACGAGGCCCAGCGAGACGGCGAGGACAGTGGCGAGCGAGCGGATGCGCATGGACGACCCCTTCGGGACAGAAGGACGGGGGGACAGGATGCGAGACACGCGGAGTCTAACCGCCCCCATGGGGGCCCACAAGGAAGACGGGCGAGGCGGCCGGGTGATTCAAGCCGCCGGCCCGCAGAATGTCTCGCGTATCGGGTGGGGGCCCCGCGGGGGCGTGACCCCGCGGGGGAGGGTTTGTCGACAAACCCTCCCAGCGTTACCGCGCCGCGGCGTCGGCGATCAGCGCCCGGATGCGCTCGAGGGCCAGCTCGACCCGCGCCATCGGCGGGCCGAACGAGAAGCGCAGGTGCCTGCGGAATCGCGAACTTCCCGTGCCGCGGCGCTTGCCGGGGTTGACGTCGAAGAAGTCGCCGGGGACGGTGATCACCTTCCGGTCCAGGGCCGCCCGGAAGAAGCTCATGCCGTCGGCGATCGACGGCGGCAGGTGCTGGGCCGAGGCCCACACGTAGAACGTGCCCTCGGGCGGCAGGTCGACGGTGAAGCCGCAGTCGCGCAGGCCGTTGAGCATCTTCGCGCGCTTCTTGCCGAACTCGGCCTGGATCGCCGCGGTCTCGGCCAGCGTGGCCTCCGGGGTCAGCAGGTCGATCGCCGCGCGCTGCAGCGGCCGCGAGCCGCCGCCGTCGAGGAACGAGCCGGCCGAGGTCACCGCCTCGATGACCTTCTTGGGGCCGATGGTCCAGGTCATGCGCCAGCCCGGGTAGCGCCAGTTCTTGGTCAGGCCATCGAGGATGACCACCGGGTCGCGGTCGACGTCCTCGACGTAGCGCGCCGCGGTGGAGATCCCGCCCTGGGCCGCGAGGTCCGGACGCCAGACGTAGTGCGAGTAGAACTCGTCGAGGATCAGCGCGCAGTCCTCCTCGCGCGCGACCGCCACCCACTCGGCCAGCGTCTCGCCGCCGATGACCTTGCCGGTCGGGTTCGACGGGTTCGACAGGAGCACCGCGCCCAGGCCGCGGCCCTGCACCTCGCGCCGCAGGTCGGCCGCCGAGAACGCGTAGCCGCGCTCGCTCTCGAGGAGGATCGGGATCGGCGAGAACAGCCGGAAGACGTCGAGCAGCTCCTCGTACGCGGTGTAGTCCGGCAGGAAGTGGCCGAGGTTGACGTGGCCGAGCGACGCGGCCACCCGCGTCAGCGCGGTGCGACCGCCGCCGGAGATCGCGACGTTGTCGGCCGAGTACTGCGACGGCATCCCGCGGCGGAACAGCTTGTTGTAGAGCGACGCCACCGCCTCGCGCAGCTCGCCGATGCCGGCGACCGGCGCGTACTCCTGATCGGCGAGATCGATCTCGAGCGAGCCCTTGCGCGGCGGCGCGCCGGGCAACGCCTCGGCCTCGGGCATGCCCTGGCCGAGGTTGCACCAGTCGGGCTCGGAGGGATCGAAGCCGCGCTTCTTGGCCTCGGTCGTGACGAAGATGACGCCGGTGCGCGGGACCTCGCGGAACGCGGTGATGGCAGGCGGCTCGGAGGGGCGCACGGGCGGCGGCGTCGTCGACATCGGGCGGAACCTACGCGCTGCCGGCCGCGGGGACAACTCCGCGGCGACGCGGGCGATCGCGAACCGGATTCGCCGCCCGGCGGTGTCAGCGCTGGCCGGGTTTTGGTAGGTTGGCGCCGTGCCGACGTTGTCCGATGTGCGCCAGCCGCGAGCGGTGGCGATCGTCCGCGGCGCGATCGCGCGCGGGCGGCTGCACCACGCGCTGCTCCTGACCGGGCCGCGGGGCGCCGGCAAGCGCGACCTGGCCCTGGCGGTGGCGTCGGCGCTCAACTGCGACACGGCGCCCGGCGAGGGCTGCGGCGTGTGCGCGGTGTGCGAGCGCATCACCAACGGCATCCACCCCGACGTGATCACGCTGGCCCGCGAGGGCGCGGCGCAGATCATCCCGATCGAGACCGTCCGCCAGCAGGTCGTGGCCGCGGTCGGCCTGCCGCCCCACGAGGCCAAGGAGCGGGTGTTCGTGATCGACGAGGCCACCGCGCTGCAGCCGGCGGCCGCCAACGCGCTGCTCAAGACGCTCGAGGAGCCGCCGGCGCGCACCCGGTTCATCCTCGGCACGACCGCGCCCGATCAGCTCCTGCCGACGATCCGCAGCCGCTGCCAGCGCGTCAGCCTGGGCGCGCTCGACGCCGACGCCCGGCGCGCCGCCGGCGACGAGGCGCTGGCCACCGCGGCCGAGGCGCTGATCGACGCGATCGATCGCGGCCCCGGCGCGGCGATCCGGGTCGCGCAGAAGGTCAGCGAGGAGAAGCTCGACGCCGGCGCGGTGGTCGAGCTGGCGGCCGTCGAGCTGGGCGGGCGCGCCACCGCGGCGGCGCGGGCGGGCGCGCTGGGGCCGGCCCGGCGCGACGGCGCGCGGGCCCAGGCGCTGATCGCCGCCCACGTCGCGCTCGACCTGCACAACGGCAACCCGGGGGTGTCGATCGAGGCGATCGTCCACCGCCTGGCGCGGGTGTCGGCGTGAGCGAGGACGGCGGCGGCGCGCCCCCCGAGGGGCGGCGGCGGCGGCGCCGCCGCGGCGGTGGTGGCGGC
>JAEUJY010000066.1 GCA_016794525.1 Myxococcales bacterium | reverse complement strand
CCGCGCGCCGGCCGGCTCGCGGCGGGAGCGTCGCGCGGTTGCCCACACCGCCTTGAAGAACGGCGCGGCGAGGGCGGCCGGCTGCAGGCTGTGGGGCGATCGCCGGCACCAGGGCGCCGGGGAGATGTGATGAATGCTCAGCTCCCGATACGCGAGACTCCCGACCCCACCCTACGCGCTGCGCGCGGCGCCCCGCCGGCGGCGTCGCCGGCAGCTCGATCCAGAACGTCGTGCCGCGGGCCGGGTCGCTGTCGACGCCGACCGCGCCGCCGTGGGCCGCGACCGCGGCGCGGACGATCGCCAGGCCGAGGCCGCTGCCGCCGGCGTCGCCGCGGGTGGTGAAGAACCGATCCCAGATCCGCGCCTGCACCGCCGGCGAGATCGCCGGGCCGTGGTTGTGGATCGCGATCCGGACCCGGCGGGCCCGCCCGACCCGCGCGACCATCGCGGTGACCGCCGTGCCGGGCGCGGCGTGCTGCGCGGCGTTGGCCAGCAGGTTGTCGAGCGCGGCGTCGAGGGCCGCCGGCCGGACCCAGGCGTGGGCGCGCCCGGTCGGCGCGTCGGCGTGGACGCGCACGCCGGTGCGCTGGGCCAGGCGGGTGAGCGCGGCGGCGGTGGTCGCGCCGACGTCGACGCGCGCGCACGGCGCGTCGTCGGACTCGAGCCGCGCCAGCTCGAGCAGCCGCACCACCAGCCGATCGAGCCGGGCCGCGTCGTCGAGGATCATCGCCAGGAATCGATCGCGGGCCGCGGGGTCGTCGGCGGCGCCGTCGCGCAACAACTCGGCGGCGCCGCGGATGCCGGTGAGCGGCGTCTTGAGCTCGTGGCTGATGTCGGCGGCGAGCGCGCGCTGATCGCGGGCGCGGCGATCGAGCTCGGCCGCCATCCGCTCGATCGCCCGCGAGAGCTGGCCGATCTCGTCGGCGCGATCGAGCGCGAGGCGGGCGCCGCGATCGCCATCGGCCAGGCGCGCGGCGGCGCGAGTCAGCTGGCCCAGCGGCCGGGCGATCGTCGCCGCCAGGAACAACGACAGCACCGTCGTGATCGTCAGCGCCAGCGCCAGCACCTCGACCAGCCACCGCCGCAGCCGCAACAGCTGCCGCTTGACGGTCTGGGTCGAGCGGGTGACGTAGACCACGCCGATCACGCGCGGCGGCGCGCCGGGCGCCGCGTCGACGATCGGCAGCGCCGCGAACAGGTAGACCCGCTCTTGCGTGCCCCACAGCCGCGTCGCGGCGCCGTAGCGGCCGGCCAGCGCCGCCTGGACCTCGCGCCGCGCGGACACGTCGAGCGCCTCGGGCACCGCCGGCGCGTGGCTCGGGCGATCGACGCCGTACAGGTGCGGCACCGCCGGCTCGGCGCCCTCGGGCGGGCCGCCGGCGTGCGAGTCGGCGACCACCTGGCCGCGGGCGTCGAGGAGCCGGATCCGGGTGCGGGTGTCGCGGGCGGCCGCGGCCAGCGCCGGCCCGCGCTCGGCCAGCCGTGGCCCACCGGGCTCGGCGACGATCAGCGCGCGCACCAGCTCGGCCTGGTGGATCATGTCGCGCTCGAGCGCGGCCAGCAGCTGCTGCTCGTGCAGGCGCGCGAACACGACGCCGACCAGCGGCACCGCGACGACGATCACGTTGACCAGCAACAGCCGGTAGCGGATGCGCGCCAGGTGCCGCAGCGCCCGCCGCCAGCGCGGCGGCGGCCGGGCCGGCGTCGCCGCGCGGTCAGCCACCGCGGTAGCCGAGCCCATGGACCGTGGTGATGGCGTCGACGCCGTGGCTGGCCAGCTTGGCGCGGATGTTCCGGACGTGGGTGTCGACGGTGCGGGTCGTGACGTGGTGGTCGCCGTCGTAGGCGCACGCGATCAGCTGCGCCCGCGACAGCACCCGGCCGGGGTGCTCGAGCAGCGCGGCCAGGAGCCGCAGCTCGGTGACCGTCAGCGGCACGATCGCGCCGCCGTCGATCGTGCACTCGGCGCGCGCGCGATCGATCGCGACCCGGCCGCGCACCAGCGGCGGCGGCGGCGGCGCCAGCGGCGGCGCGTCGCCGCCCACGCGGCGCAGCACCGCGCGCACCCGGGCCGCCAGCTCGCGCGGCGAGAACGGCTTGGTGACGTAGTCGTCGCCGCCCAGCTCCAGGCCGAGCACGCGGTCGGCCTCCTCGGTGCGCGACGACAGGAAGATGATCGGCACCCGGGCGGTCGCGCGCACCCGGCGACACACCGCCAGCCCGTCGAGCTCGGGCATCAGCACGTCGAGCACCAGCAGGTCGACGCCGCCGCGGGCCAGCCGCGCCAGCGCCTGCTCGCCGTCGTCGGCGGTGTCGACCTGGTGGCCGTCGCGCACCAGCGCGTAGCGCACCACCTCGCGGATGTGCGCCTCGTCGTCCGCGACCAGGACGCGGCTCATGGTGACGCAACGCGCGGGTCGGCCAGCCCATTCCCGAGGCGCGCCTCCAGGCCGTCGACCCGCGCGCACAGGTCCGACGCCAGCTCGGCGATCGTCGCGTCGGCGGCGCCGGCGAAGCGCGCGACCTCGAGCTGGGTGGTCAGCTGCGCGATCACCTCGTCGACCTGCTCGAGATCGGCGGCGCAGCGATCGCGCAGCGCCCGCAGCTGGCCGATCGCCTCGACCCGCCGCCGTGCCGCGGCCACCGCGCCGTCCCGCGCCCCGCCCCGCGCGAGGGCCTCGACCCGGGCCTGCGCGATCGCGAGGTCGAGCGCGGGCCGCGCCAGCACCTGCTCGAGGTCGCGCAGCCGCGCCCGGCCGACGCGCAGCCGCCGCGCCAGCTCGCGGGCGCCGTCGGCGTCGAGCAGCGCGCCGGCCACCGGCACGTCGCCGGCGCCGCGCAGCGCGGCCAGCAGCGCGCGCTCGCTGGGCGCGGCGTCGACGCGGCCGCCGCCGACCAGCACCGGGCCGTACAGCGGCCACAGCCCGAGCAGCAGCAGCGCGTCGACCGGCGCCGCCCGCCGCGCCACCAGCGCCATCAGCGCCAGGAACGCGCCGACGCCGACGTAGCCGAGCGCCAGCCCGACGACGGTCACGGCCCCTCCGGCAGCGGCGCCTCGGCGCGGGTGTAGCTGCCGCTGGCCGAGCGCGCGGTGCCGAGCACCGCGTCGTACAGGCTGCCCTCGAGCGAGCGCACGAACGGCACCGTCGGGGTCCGCGGGCGCACCAGCCACGGCCGCAGCGTCCACGCGCTCTGCGCGCCGACCACCGCGAAGATCAGCGCGAACACCCCCGCCACCAGCGCGGCGTCGCGGCGCGCGACCCGGCGCAGCCCGCCGGCCAGCACCGCGATCGCCGCGGCGCCGCCGACCGCGCCGACGCCGACGGTCAGCAAGATCGAGCCGTGGTAGCCGAGATCGACCGCGCGCGCGACCAGCAGCACCGGCACCAGCGCGACCAGCACCAGCGCGCCGACCGCGAGCGCCATCGTCACCAGCGCCAGATCGCGGGCCAGCGCGGCGGGGCGCCCGAGGCCGCGCCCGAGCGCCGTCAGCGCCGGCGCGCACAGCGCCGCGGTGGCGAGCAGCGCGATCGGCAGCTTGGCCGCGGCGAAGCCGACCTGCGCGCCGCCGCGGAAGCTGCCCATCGCGGCGCCGGTGAGCGCCGCGCCGACGACGATCGTCGCGACGAACACCCGGACCAGCTCGGCCAGCCCGCGCCCGGCCTCGATCCGCGCCAGCACGGCCGCGCGATCGCGCAGCAGCTGATCGACCAGCGCCAGCCCGCGCGCCGGGCCGCCGACGACGCCCGGCGCGATCACGCCACCACCTCGGCCATCAGCTCGCCGAACAGGCGGCCGCCGATCACCAGCGCGACGGCGGCCCAGCTCCAGAACAAGACCACCATCCGGCCGGCCGGCGCGCCGTCGTCGAACAGCGCGGCCCGCAGCACCTTGAGCGCGATCGCCGCGCCGGTCGCGACGGTGATCGCGCCGAGCGCGAAGGCGGTGCCGGGGCCGGAGCTGGCGACCAGGAACGCCAGCGGCAGGACCAGGCCCAGGTGCACCAGGCCCAGCGCGTGCAGCGCGCGGCCGACCGCGCGCACGACGTCGCCGATCGGCGGCGCGGCGCCGACCACCGCGGTGGCGATGTACAGCGCCGGCAGGGTCAGCGCCGCGACGGCGAACACCACCGCCGGCACCGCGACCAGCGGGGCCGGGTCGTGGACGCGCAGCGTGATCACGGCGCCGACGGCCAGGGGGCCAGCGGCGGCGCTGGCGACGGATGACGGGATGGACGACATGGGATCTCCTTCGGGTGAGGAGACGCCTCGGCCGTCGAGCCGCGGCGCGCGGCCCGTGGAGATCCCGCGCAGCGATCGTCAAGAAGCTGTGCAGCCGCCCGCGGTGCATTCCGCCACGTCGGTGCGGGCACCGACGCGGGCGCCGGGAGGCTCGCGTCCTGGGGGGTGCGCATTCATCACATCTCACCGGCCGCCCTGGTGCCGGCGATCGCCGCCGTCGCGATGAGCCCTCAGGGTGGACCGCGGCGTGCCTGCCGCCATCGCCGGCCGCCGGCGCACCGGCGCGGGCCGGCGATGGCGCCGGCGG
>JAEUJY010000047.1 GCA_016794525.1 Myxococcales bacterium | reverse complement strand
GCGCCCGTCGCGCAGCGGGCCGCGCCCACGACCAGGCGGGGACTCCAGTGCCCTTGGCTGGTCGTGGGCACGCCCCGTGCGCTCCAGGGCGCGTGGCGGGTGAGAGCCACACCCAAGGAGCCCGTCATGTTCGAAGCCCTGACCATCGCCCGTGAGTTCATCGTCGCCGTCCGCCCGCTCGTCGCCGAGATCGAGCCCCGCGACAACAACCTCGCCGATCAGCTGCGCCGCGCCGCGACCAGCGCCGCGCTCAACACCGCCGAGGGCGGCCGCCGCGACGGCCGCGATCGCGCCGCCCGCTACCGCATCGCCGCCGGCGAGTGCGCCGAGGCCGCCACCGCCGTCCAGGTCGCCGTCGACTGGGGCTACATCCCCGCCTCCGCCGCCGCGCTCGCCCTCGCCCTCGCCGATCGCGTCGGCGCCATGCTCTGGCGCCTCCGCCACCCGCGCCGCTAGCCGCCTCGCGCCGGGCGCCTTCGCCCGGCGCCGCGGATCCCGATCCCGTCCCCGTCTCCGTCTCCGTCCCCGTCCCCGTCTCCGTCCCCGTCCCCGTCCCCGTCTCCGTCCCCGTCCCGTCCCCGTCCCCGTCTCCGACTCCGGTCGCGGTCACGGTCGCGGTCGCGGTCGCGGCCACGGTCGCGGCCACGGCCACGGTCACGGTCACGGCCACGGCCACGGTCGCGGCCACGGTCGCGGTCGCGGTCACGGTCGCGGCCACGGTCGCGGCCACGGTCGCGGTCACGGTCGCGGTCGCGGCCACGGTCGCGGTCGCGGTCGCGCCCCCCGCCCCCGGTCCCCTCAGTCGTGCATCTCGGGTCCCGCGGGCCACCGCTTGACCAGCCGCCCATTCGGCCGCCCGGGCTCCTCGAGGTAGGCCCGCCGGTGCTGCATGGTGCGCGTGGCGTTGGCGTTGGCGATGAAGCGGCTCTCGCCCATCTGCCACGGCTCGCGATACGCGCCGACGCGCGCGTCGACGGCGCGGAAGTAGGCGCGCGTCGCCTCGGCGTTCATGGCCATGCGGACGATGCGGTTCACGGCGCCCTGCGCGACGTCGTAGTCGTCGTCGGCGAGCGCGCCGTCGGCGGTGAGCGTGGCGTGCCACCGCACGACGTCGGGATCGGCGGTGCGCAGCTCGGGCGACAGCGCCTCGAGCATCGCGTGGACGGTCTCGCGGAACGGCGCGATCGCGGTGGCGATGGCGCGCGGCAGCGCCTGGTACGGGCAACGGATCTCGACGACGCGCGGCTTGGTCGGGCCCGAGCAACCGTCGTGGTGGTACAGCTCGCTCTGGCTCAGCCGGCCGCGGCTCGAGCGGCCGCGCACCGGCGCGTGGGTGCGCTCGTCGCCGCCGACCTGCCGGCAGACGACCAGCCCGGCGGCGTCGATCAGCGCGAAGAACGCCTCGCGGTGCGGCTCGGTCAGCAGCACCTCGTCGACGTAGCTGGCCGGCGCGGCGGTGACGCCGTCGGCGTGGTCGAGGCCGTCGACGATCAGCCCCAGCCCGGACGAAGGGACGCGGCGCAGGCGCCAGGGGCCGAAGCTCTCAGCGGGCGAGGTCATGGCGAGGGCGCGCAATCTAGCACCGGCCCGCGTCCGATCGATCGGACAGCGTGTCGCGGCTAGCGCCCGACGGTGGCCAGGAGCGCGCCGAACCGCGGGTCGGCGGCCAGGTCGACGAACGCGGGCTCGTCGGCGGCGCGGGCCAGCCAGCCGGCGGCGTCGGCGTCGACGTCGACGTCGACCCGCGCGCCCAGCCGCGCCAGGTGATCGAGCGCGATCGTCAGCTGGCCCGCGCGGGCGCGCGCCAGCGCCACCTGGTAGCGCGCCTCGGCGTAGTCGGCGTCGAGCGCCAGCACCGCCTGCCACGCGCGCTCGGCGTCGCGCGGCCGCGCCGCCCGGGCGCCGTCGACGGCGGCCGCGACGTCGGCCCGGCGGGCCGCGGCCTCGGCGAGGCGGCTCGCGAGCGCGTCGATCGTCGCGCGGGTCTCGTCGCGATCGCCGGCGTCCGCTGGCGCGACCTCCAGGTAGCGGGTGAGCGTGGCCAACGCCGCCGCGTCGTGCCCCAGCGCGACCTGCGCCGCGCCGTCCTCGCGCAACAGCGTCGCGTCGTCGGGCCGCACCGCCAGCTCCTGACGCAGCAGCGCCTCGCCCTCGGCCAGCGCGCCCGCGGCGATCGCCAGCCGCGCCACGCCGAGCGCCGCCTTCGGGTGAGGCCGCGGGCTGGCCAGCGAGCGGCCGTAGGCCGCGTGGGCGTCGTCGGTCGCGCCGGCCAGCCGGTGCAGCTCGCCCAGCACGTACCAGGCGGTGCCGTCGTCGGGCGCGAACGTCGTGGCGCGCTGCGCGCTGGCCATCGCGGTCGCGGCGTCGCCGCGCAGGTTGGCGAGCAGCGCGCGCTCGAGCCACAGCCCGGCGTCGCGTGGCGCCGCCGCGAGCCCGGCGTCGAGCGCGGCCGCGGCCGCATCGAGGTCGCCCTGGGTCCGCTGCGCGGTCGCCACCGTGCGCAGCGCGCGCGCGTCGCGCGGATCGATCGCCAGCGCGGCGCGGGCCGCGGCCAGCCCCGCGTCGAGCTCGCCGGCCTGCACCAGCGCCGCGCCCCGCAGCGCCGCGACGGCGGCCGTCGGCGCGTGGGCGAACAACCGCGTGGCCAGCCGGGCCGCGCCGTCGGCGTCGCCCGCGGCCAGCAGCGCCTCGCCGTGCAGCAGCGCGGCGTCGAGTCGCTCGTCGTGGGCGCGGTGGTGGGCGGCGGCGACCGCCACCGCGTCGTCGGTGCGACCCAGCCGCTCGAGCAGCGCGACGTGCTCGGCGACGATCGCGGTGCTCGCGCCGGCGGTGGTGGCGTCCTGGTAGCGGGCCAGCGCGCCGTCGGGATCGCCGGCGGCCACCGCGGCCCGCGCCGCCGCGGCCAGGCGCGCGC
>JAEUJY010000044.1 GCA_016794525.1 Myxococcales bacterium | reverse complement strand
CGTCGACGCCGCCGCGGGGCGCGGGGCGGGCGAGGCGGGTGCGGGCGCGGGTGGCGGCGCGGGCGGCGCCGCGGCCTGGGCGGCGAGCGCGCGGCGCTGTTGCCGCATCGCCCACACGACCGCGGCGACGGCGACCGCGATCGCCACGCCGGTGATCAGCCAGCTCATCGCGGCATGATCGCCCAACTGGCGCGCGCCGCCCAGGGTCGACGCGTCACGATCGCCTCATCTCACGGCGAACCAGGCTCGGGGCTCGCGCGCCCGCGCGGTTCGCGTCAGACTCGGCCGATGCGCCGGGCCGCGCTCGCGATGGTCCTGGCCGTGGCGGGGTGCAACCAGGTGTTCGGCCTCGACGCGGTGCGCGTCGGCGACGGCGGCGCGACCAGCGACGGGCCGGCGGGGGACGGCACCGCGTCGGTGACCGATGGGCCGACCTGCGGCGACGGGACCATCGACGACACCGAGGAGTGCGACGACCGCAACCACGTGGGCGGCGACGGCTGCGACGCCAGCTGTCACCTCGAGCTCGGCGTGATCGGGTGCGCCGACGGCCACCGCGACGGCTTCGCCGACCTGGCCGCGCTGCCGGGGATCGCCGCGTGCGGCGGCGGCTGGACGGTGGGCGGCCTCCAAGGCGCGCGGTCGGGCGTCAGCGCCTGCGTGCGGGCCGGCGACGACGGGCCCAACCCGACGGCGCCAGCTGCGCGGCGCTCGATCTGTGCGCGCCGGACTGGACGATCTGCGGCGGGCGCGGCGCGGTCGCCACCGCGCTCGGGGTCGCGGCGTGTGTGCCCGGCGCGGGGTTCTTCGCGACCCGCGAGAAGGGCAGCGCCGCGTTCGAGTGCCTGGGTTCCGGCGCGATGGTGATGGGCTGCGGCAGCGTCGGCGTGCCCGTGACGATGGGCTGCGCGCCGTTGACGGCCGCGGCCGCGGCCGCGGCGGGCTGCGCGGCGCTGGTGGGCTGATCGGCGGCGCTCAGCGCGGCTTGCGGTGGACGATGCTGGCGGCGACGCGGTCCCCGTTGGTGCGGCGGTCGGGCACGTCGCGCAGGTGATCGGCGGCCTCGAGCTGGGCGGCGGCGAACGCGCGTTCGTCGGCGCCCGGGCTGGCCCAGCCCGACGCGCCGCCGCGGTGGAAGTAGAGCGCCCCGGCGACGCCGAAGTGATCGAAGCCCTCGGCCAGGCGGCGCACGCACTCGCCGAGGCTGGCGCGTCGGTTGAGGTACGTCTTCTCGGCGCGGTTGGCGAAGTCCTGGAACCGGCCGCAGTCGGTGCGGCACGAGCGGCGGATGAAGTCGATGTTGAGGTTGAAGACGCACACGTTCTGCGAGCCGTCGGTGTTGGCGTCCTTGGTGGCGTCGTAGGGCAGCTGGCCGGCCGCGTCGACGGTGAAGACGTGGGTCTCCTGCATCGCCATGGCCACGGCGAGATCGGCGCGGCAGGTGGCCTCGGCGCGCCGCGCGGTGGCCTCGGCGGCGGGCAGCGCTTCGGCGCCGGCGATCGTGACGGCGTACATCGCCTGCCAGATCTCGCGCTTGACCTCGGCGCGCTGGCCGTCGTCGGTGAACACCGCGCAGCCAGCGCCGCCGACGGCGCAGGTGCCGTCGACGTAGGCGCAGCTGGCCCCGCTCGACGACGGCGCCCCGGCGTCGATCCGGCACGAGCGGGCCGGCTCCCAACCCCAGCCGTCGCCGTCGGGATCGGTCGCGCTCGACGAGCAGACCGGGGCGCCGTCGCCGCCGGGGACGTCGCGGCCCGCGACCACGCACGAGCGGGCGGGCTCCCAGCCCCAGCCGTCGCCGTCGGGATCGGCGGCGGCGCCGCTGCACGCCGGGAAGGCGACCGCGGTCGCGGGGGGCGACGCGTCGTCGAGATCGCCGACCACGCAGGCGGTCAGCGCCAGCAGCGCGGCGGCGGCGCCGCGAACGATGGTGCGCGCGAGGCGTCGGTCGCTGGGTCGGTGAGGCACGCGGCGCGACGTTGCATCGTTGGTGCCACGCGCCGCGGCGGCGCAAGTGGGCCGTCGGGCAGGCGCGACGCGCGCGATGACTGGCGACTCGAGTCCGCGGGTGCGCACCGCGCGCCGCGCTACAGGTCGGCGTGGAAGCCGAGCCCGAGGATGTGCAGCGTCGGGTCGGTGGTGCGCGCCTGCGGCAGCTCGGCCCGGTAGTACAGCTCGGCGTCGTAGCGGCCGAGCTGGCGCTCGACGCCGACGGTCAGCCAGATCTTGTCGAGGTGGATGGCGTCGCCGTTGTCGAGATCGTGGTGCAGCTCGAGCTCGGCCGACGGCGTCCACGGCGGCTTGCCGCGGTAGCTGAGCGTGGCGCGGTTGCGGAGGCCGTGGCGGTACAGCTCGTTGTCGTCGGGGCGGATCTGCTCCTGGAGCTGCAGGCGGTAGTCGAGGCGGACCTTGCCGAGATCGGCGCGCGCGCGGCCGAAGACGTGGAAGCGGTGGCGGGTCTCGAAGACGCCGTCGCGGTTGCGCTCGTACTGCAGGCGGTAGCTGGCGCCGACGCGCAGCCAGCGCTTGAGGCGGAGGCTGATGCCGGGCTCGGGCATGATCGAGCCGACCCGCGACATGCCGTCGTCGAAGCGCAGGTGCTGGTCGAAGGCCAGCGTGGCCCGGCCGACGTCGTGGGCGACGCCGGCTTCGAGCCACAGCTGGCTGTCGGACTGGGCGTGGGCCCGGCGGGCCGGCGCCAGCACGGCCAGCGCGCACAGGAGGAGCAGGCACACCCGGAGCGTGCGGTGGGGCATCGCGCCGGGATCCGAGCAAGCCGCGTTCCTGCCGCGGACCGCGTCTGCGGCGCGCTGGCGGGGTTCGCGCCGGCGGATGTACGGAACCTGCACAGGCGGCGCTGTGCAGCGGCGTCGTCACCGGCCGCCGCGGGGGACGGGCGCGGTCGCGCGCGCTACGGCTCGACGCGCGTGGGGCACTCGCCGGTGGCGTCGACCAGCGCCAGGATGTAGTCGAACTCGCCGGCGACGTTGTGGGTGCGGAGGCCGATCAAGCCGGTGCCGGTGACGACCGCGCTCGCGGTGACCGGGGTGGTGACGCCGGGCGTGTCGTCGAACCGCACCCGGCCGGTCAGCGCGGCGCGCGCGTCCCCGGTGATCGTGAACCCGAGCCCGGTCGTGATCGGTCGCAGCGTCGCCGTGGTGTTGGCGATGTCGCCGCCGCCGGCGTTGTGCCGGCGCGCGGCGACGACCGCGTTCGTCGAGCTCGCGACGTGCAGCAGCATGCCGAAGCCGGCGCTGGGGATCGGCAGGTTGGTGTCGGACACCATCGTCGCGACGCCCATCTCCCACGTGGCGCTGCCGGTGATCGCCGCCAGGTCGGTGACCGCGGCGTGGCTCACCACCACCATCGGCGCCAGCAGCGGCGCGCTCAGGTAGAGGAGCGCGTCGGTCGCCGCGACGGCGGTCTGGCGCGCGATGCCGCCGCCGATCTCCCAGGTGCCGTGGCCGGCCGGCGACGCGTAGCGGCTGGTGGTGCGCCCGGTGCCGAAGCCGTCGAACCAGGCGACGCACTGCTTGGTGGTGGTCGACGGGTCACCGCACAGGTCGCCGAGCCCATCGCCGTCGACGTTCGCCGGCGCCACGCTGTCGAACGTCGCCGGGCACACGTCGCAGACGTCGCCGACGCCGTCGCTGTCGGCGTCGTCCTGGTGCGGGTTGGCGACGGTCGGGCAGTCGTCGGCCGCGTCGAGGATGCCGTCGCTGTCGGAGTCGGCGCCGGGCGGCGCGTCGGTGCGGTCGTCGGCGTCGACGGTGCCGGGGGCGTCGCGATCGTCGGGATCGGCGTCGATCGGCGCGTCGCCATCGCCACCCGCGTCGCGCCCCGTCACCGGGTCGAGCCCGAACACCGCGTTGCAGCCCGCGCCCACCAGCAGCGCGAGGACGGCGGTGCGGACCATGCCGGGCAGCATAGCGGAGCTTGGGGCCGGCCGCAGGTGCGCTAGCCTGACGGCATGCCGCCCCTGCGCATCGACGTCTGGTCCGATCTGGCGTGTCCGTGGTGCTACATCGGCAAGCGCCGCCTCGACGCCGCGCTGGCCCAGGCCGCGCCGGCCGACGGCGTCGAGCTGGTGTGGCGCGGCTTCGAGCTGGATCCGTCGGCGCCGGCGGTGCGCGACGACGGCCTGACCCAGGCCCAGCGGCTGGCCGCCAAGTACCGCCGCAGCGAGGCCGAGGCGGAGGCGATGATCGCCAACGTCACGCGGATCGCGGCCGGCGACGGGCTGACGTTCCACATCGAGCGCAGCCGCGGCGGCAACACCTTCGACGCGCACCGCGTGGTCAAGCTGGCCGCCGCCCACGGCCGGGCGACCGAGGCCAAGGAGCGGCTGTTCCGCGCCTACTTCACCGACGGCCGCGCGCTCGGCGATCGCGCGACGCTGGTCGAGCTGGCGACCGAGCTCGGCCTCGACGGCGCCGAGGTCGAGGCCGCGCTGGCCGGCGATCGCTTCGCGGCCGAGGTGCGCGCCGATCAGCGGCTGGCGCGCGAGCTGGGCATCTCGGGCGTGCCGTTCTTCGTGTTCGATCAGCGGCTGGCGGTTTCGGGCGCGCAGCCGGTCGCCGCGCTGGTGGGCGCGCTGGCCCAGGCCACCGCGGGCTGAGCGGCTAGAAGTCGCCGCCGACCTGGAAGCCGATCGTCAGGCGCGTGAAGCGCGCGTCGATCGAGCGCTCGGGGCCGGTCACCGCGTGCAGGCGATCGAACTCGACGCCGTGGTCGATGAAGATCGCGGCGTCGACCTTGGGGCCGGCCGGCACGAAGAACAGCGGCCAGTACAGGAAGCCGAGCGCGCGCACCTTGCCGCGCAGCTGGACGCCGGCGCCGCCGTCGACGCCGCGGCCCTCGTAGTCGCGCGACGCGTAGCGCCCGTCGCCGTACGAGCTGAGCGTGGCGCTGGTCTTGGACAGGCCGCCGCGCACGTAGACCTGCACGCCCGAGCGCACCGGCAGCACGTAGCGCGCGTCGACGCCGAGGCGCAGCGCCTCGTAGCCGTACGGGTTGTCCATGTCGGTGTCGCTCTCGGGGGCGAGGTAGCCCTCGATGGCCAGGTTGCCGGCGCGGTGGCCGAGCGCGAACCGGCCGTGGAAGGTGTCGTGGACGTAGCCGCCGAGCTCGTCGGACACCTCGCCGGGGCCGAACCCCATGGCGAAGTACGTGCCGTCGGCGTGCGCCGCCGGGGCGTGGGTGAGGGCGGCGAGGGTGGCGAGGGCGGCGAGGGCGAGGCGGCGCATGGCGACCAGTACAGCAACCTCGGTGCCACGCCCAACGTGCTGGATCCTCACGACCGCTGACCGCGCGCGATCGGCGCGCCGCGACATCGATGTCGCGCGTTCCGCGTGCTACACGCGCGCGGTGGACGATCCCGCCCGCTGCCCCCGCTGCCTGTATCGGCGCGAGCTGTGCCTGTGCCCGGCGCTGGCCGCCGAGGGGCCGATCGTCACCCGCACCCGGGTGGTGATCTTGCGCCACCACACCGAGAAGCACCGGTCGAGCAACTCGGGCCGGCTGGCGCACCTGGCGCTGCCGCACAGCGAGCTGCACGACGTCTCGGCGCCCGACCGCGACACCCCGGTATCGGTGCCGGTGCTCGGCGAGGGCGCGTGGCTGGTGTTCCCCGACGGGCCGCCGTGGACGGTGTCGCCGGCGCCGCCGCCGCGGACGCTGGTGTTCCTCGACGCGACCTGGCAGCAGGCGCGGCGGATGCGGCAGCGCCTGCCGTACCTGCGCGGCCTGCCGATGCTGCACCTGACGCCGGTGCCCGCGGCCGAGCGGCTGCGCAACGCGCCGCAGGCCGGGATGGTGTCGACGATCGAGGCGATCGCGACGGCGCTGCGGCTGGTGGAGAGCGACGCAGTGGCCGAACCACTCGAGCGGCTGTTCGCGGTCGCGGTCGATCACGCGCGGCGCGCCGGGCGGCGCTCGTCGGCCGCGACCGGTTGACACACCCGGGCCAAGGCCCGAGGATCACGCCGTGTCTGCGTCGCGTGCGAGCATTCCGCTGTCGGTGAAGCTCATGCTCACGACGTCGATCGTGGTGGCGGCGGCGGTGGCGATCTCGGCGTGGTTCGGGCAGCGCACGATCGCCGAGCTGGCCCGCGACGATGTAGCCGCGCGTCGCACCGCCGGCGAGGCGGCGATCGTCCGCGAGGCCGAGCTGCTCACCAAGAACGTCGCGACCGCGACCGCGATCCCGATGGCGCAGCAGGCCTACGGCGAGGTCGGCCCGCTGATCGCCGCGACGCTCCGGGACTACCCGCGCATCCAGTGGATCGCGATCGCGTCGGACGGCAAGCTGGTCGCGGCCACGCCGGGCGCGCCGACGGTGGCGTTCGACGACCTGACCGATGCCCGCGGCGTGGTCGGCCACCGCCGGGTGGCCGCCGACAAGCCCGACTGGATCTACGGCTCGGACATCCGGCTGGGCGACCAGGTGCTCGGCCAGCTGCGGCTGGGGGTGTCGACCGCCGAGCTCGACGCCGAGCTGGCGCGGGTGGTCGCGACCGCCGACGACCAGGCGCAGCGGTCGATGCGGACGGTGTGGATGGTGGCGCTCGCGCTGCTCGCGGTCGGCGTCGTGATGGCGGCGCTGCAGGGCATCCGCACCGGCAAGCCGCTGCGCGCGCTGGCCACCTCGGCGGCCAAGATCGCCGCCGGCGATCTGCGGCAGCGGGTCGACGACGGCCGCCGCGACGAGATCGGCGCGCTGGCCAAGAACTTCAACTTCATGGCCGATCGCCTGGGCCAGCTGATGATCGAGCAGGCAGCCAAGGCGTCGATGGAGCGCGAGCTGGCGCTGGCCCGCAGCGTCCAGCAGGGCATGCTGCCGCCGCCCGACGTCGTCGAGCACGGCCGGTTCCGCGTCGTCGGGCACTGCGAGCCGGCGTCGAGCTGCGGTGGCGACTGGTGGACCTACCGCACGCTCAGCGGCGGCCGGCTGCTGCTGGTGATCGGCGACGCCACCGGCCACGGCGTCCACTCGGCGATCGTCGCCGGCACCGCCCGCGGCGCGGTCGAGGCGCTGGCCGAGGCCGACGAGCGGCTCTTGACGCCCGATCAGATCCTGCGCTCGATCGACGCGGCGATCCGCAACGTCGGCGAGGCGTCGCTGCTCATGACCGCGTTCGTCGCGGTGTTCGACCCGGCCTCGGGCACGATCCAGTACGCCAACGCCGGCCAGAACTTCCCGTACGTGATGCACATGGCGGCCGACCGCCGGCTCGACAAGAGCACGATCATCGCCGCCAGCGGCAACCCGCTCGGCGACCGCGTGCTCAAGCTCGACATCCGCCGCGGCGCGATCCAGCTGCGCCCGGGCGACCTGTTCGTGGCGTTCACCGACGGCGTCGTCGAGCGGCAGGCGCCGTCGGGCAAGCTGTTCGGCGACCGCCGGCTGCGCAGCATCTTCACCGGCGCGGCGATGGGCGCCGACGGCGCGTCGCTGGGGCGGCTGCGCGATCAGGTGCGCAACCAGATCGACGAGTTCGCGGCCGGCACCGTGGCCCAGGACGACATCACGTTCGTGCTGTGCCACTACGACCCGCTGACCGCCGGCGCGATCGGGGCGGCGGGATGAGGCGCGCGCTGGCGCTGGCCGCGGCGGTGATCGCGACGGCGCGGCTGGCGAGCGCCGACGTGCCGCACGTCGACGTCGACGACCTGCCGCCGCTGCCCGAGGACGCCAGCGACGACGCCGGCACCAGCCTGGCGGTGGCGTCGGCGGCGACCGTCGAGGAGGACGTCGTCGTCGGCGCGGCCAAGCGCGAGCAGTCGCTGGGCAACGTCGCGTCGGCGGTGACGGTGGTGTCGGGCGATCGCCTGCGCCGGATGGGCTACCGCACCGTCGCCGAGGCGCTGCGCGGCGTCGCCGGCGTCTACGTCGTCGACGACCACTACACCGAGCGCGTCGGCGTGCGCGGCCTGCAGGTGGTCGGCGACTTCAACACCCGCCTGCTGCTGCTGGTCGACGGCGCCACGGTCAACGAGCCGTGGAACCAGTTCGCCGGCTACGGCTGGGACGCGCCGGTGGCGATCGACGACATCGCCCGCATCGAGGTCATCCGCGGCCCGGTGTCGTCGGTCTACGGCACCAACGCGTTCTTCGGCATCGTCAACATCGTCACCCGCGGCGCCACCGAGAGCCCGCGGGCCTGGGGCCGCCTGCAGGCGTCGACGTTCGGCGCCAGCGCCGCGGCCGGGTTCGCGATGGGCGACGTCGACCACCAGCTGCGTGGCTCGGTGGCGGCGATGGGGCGGTGGGGCGAGCCGCTGACGGCCCCCGAGCTCGGGACGGTCGATCAGGATCGCGCGCGCGCGCTGGCGGTCGGCGTGGTCGGGGCCTACGCCGGCGCGTTCGCCCAGGTGCGGTTCTACCGCCGCGAGCGCACGCTGCCGTTCGCGCCGTACGGCACCGTGATCGGCAGCCCCGACAACACCGCCGCCGACACGCTGGGCATGCTCGAGGGCGGCTACACCCGCGAGCTGTCGACGCGGCTGACCGCGACCGCGCGCCTCTACGCCAACGCGTACCGCTACCGCGATCGGCTGGTGCTCGACGACGGCACGTTCACCGACATCGGCGACTCGCGGTGGGGTGGCGGCGAGGCCCGCGGGCGCTACGCGGTGCTCGACGGCGATCGCCTCGGGGTGACCGCCGGCGCCGAGGTGACGTTCATCTCGACCAACAGCCAGGCGTTCTACTACGGCGCGGCGCCCGACGAGGTGGTCGAGGTGCCCAAGGCGTTCAACCTGCAGGGCCTCTACACCGAGCTCGACGCCAAGCCGCTGCCGTGGCTGGCGCTGACCGCCGGCGTGCGCGCCGACCGCAACTCGGCGCTCGACGATCGGGTGTCGCCGCGGGCCGCGCTGTTCGCCAGCCGCGATCGCTACGGCGCCAAGCTGCTCTACGCCGAGGGCTTCCGCAACCCGAGCGCGTACGAGGGCTTCTTCGAGGACGGCGTCGACTTCATCGCCAACCCGGAGATCGGCGCCGAGACGATCCGCAGCTACGAGGCGGTCGTGTGGGCGCGGCCGCGGCCGGGGCTGACGACGCGGCTGTCGGCGTTCCGCTGGACCGCCGATCGGCTGGTCGAGCAGGACACCGTGACCGTCATGGGCGTCGGCGATCGCTTGCAGTTCGACAACCGCGGCCGGCTGCAGTCGACCGGGCTCGAGCTCGAGGCCAGCTACCGCGACGCCGACGGCTGGCTGGCGTTCGGCGGCGGCACGCTGACCCAGGTCGAGGACGGCGACGGCGCGACGGCGGTCGGCGCGCCGGGCTGGGTGGCGTCGGCCGGGCTGTCGTCGCCGCTGGTGTTGCGCCGCGCCCACCTGTCGACCGAGGTCCAGGCGATCGGCGCGCGCTCGACCCGCGTCGACGGCGTGCGCGCCGGCGCGTTCGTCGCGTGGAACGTCGTCGCGTACCTGCCCAGCGTCGGCGGCTTCGACGTCACGCTGGGCGTGCGCAACCTGCTCGGGCAGCGCGAGACCGTGCCGGCGCCCGAGGACTACGATCGCGACGTTCCGATCGCCACCTTGCCCGGCGAAGGGAGGGAGCTGTATGCGCGGCTCGGCTATCGCTACTAGCCTGCTGGCGCTGGCGCTGCTGGCGGCCCCGGCGGCCGCGCAGCCGCGCGGCGACGACGACAGCGCGGCGCTGGTCGAGGACGGCCGGCGCGCGCTCAAGGCCGGCGACTACGGCGCCGCCGGCAAGGCGCTCGATCAGGCGCTGGCGCTGAACCCGCGGCGGATCGAGGCCTACGTCCTGCGCGCCGCGGTGTTCGCGGCCAAGGGCGAGCCGGCGCGCGGCGTGGCGATCATGCGCAAGGCGCGGGCGCTGGCCCCCGACAACGACGACGTCACGATCGCGCTCGGCACGCAGCTGGTGCTGGCCGGCGAGGCGGCCGAGGGCGTGCCGCTGCTCGAGGCGGCGGCGGTGCGCGTGCCCGAGCGCTACGAGCCGCACGCGCTGCTCGGGCACCACTACGCCGACGCCGCGCGCTGGCGCGACGCGGCGCTGGCGCTCGAGGCCTACCAGCGCACGCGGCCGGCGACGCTGGCCGGCGAGGACGATCGCCACGCGCTCGATCTGGCCGAGGCGTACCTGCGGACGCGGCGTGCGCCGGCGGCGCTGGCGCTGTACGAGGGCGTCGCGCGCCGGCACCCGACGTGGATGACCGCGCGGCTGGGCCAGGCGTGGGCGCTGGCGGCGGTCGACTGCGGCAAGGCGCGGCCGGTGCTGCGCCGGCTGGCGGCCGATCCCAAGGCGCCGGCGACGGTGGCGCTGGTCGACGGGCAGTGCGCGCTGGCCACCGGCGCGGCGGCCGACGCGCTGACGCTGGCGCGGCGCTACCTGGCGGCCGAGCCGCGATCGGCGGCGGGGCTGGCGCTGGTCGGCGAGGCCGAGGCGGCGCGCGGCGATCTGGCGGCGGCGCGGGCGGCGCTGACCGAGGCGCGCAGCCTCGAGCCCGATCGCGCGCGCTACGCGGTGCGGCTGGCGCGGGTGCTGCGCGCGGCCGGCGATCACGCGGCGGCGGTGGCCGAGCTCGAGCCGATCACCGTCGCGCCCGACTCGGTCGACTACCGCGGCTACTGGCTCGAGCTCGGCGAGGCGCTGATCGCGGTCGGCCGCGGGCCGGCGATGCTCGACCGGTTGCAGGCCGCCCTCGCGACCGCGCCCGACGACGCCGAGCTCGGCACGATGGTCGGCGGCGCGCAGCTGGCGGCCGGCGATCACGCGGCGGCCGCGGCGACGCTCGAGCGCGCGCTGGCCAACGTGCCGGCCGGCGCCGGCGCGCTTACCCGCACGCGGCTGAGCGCGGCGCTCCTGGCGATCGGCGAGGCGGCGCTGGCCCGCGGCGACGCGGCCGCGGCCGAGCCGGCGCTGGTGCGGGCCGACGCGGTGGCGAGCGGCCCCGCGGTGTGGCGCGCGCTGGGCGCGGTCCGGCTGGCGCGCGGCGATGCGGCCGGCGCGGTCGAGGTGCTCGGCCGGGCGGTGCCGGCGACCGCCGACGTCGTCACGCTGATACTCGCCGGTCGCGCCCAGGCGGCGCGCGGCGATCTGGCGGCGGCGCGGGCGGCGCTGGCCCAGGCGGCGCAGCGGGCCGAGGGCGCGCGGGCGCTCGACGTCGGCGTCGAGCGCGCGGCGATCGAGCTGGGCGCCGACGCGCCGGCGGCGGCGGTGGCGGCGCTGCTCGCGGTGCCGACCGCGGCCCGGGCGACCGGCAAGCCGCGCTGGGCCGCGGCGCTGGTGACCGCGCGGCACGCGGCGGGGCTGGCGGCGCTGCGCGACGGCCAGGCCGGCGCCGCGCTCGAGCTGCTCGACGACGCGGCCGGCGACGCCGACGGCGACGTCGCGGTGGCGATCCGCTGCGACGCCGCGCTGGCCGCGGTGGCGACCGGCGATCGCGATCGCGCGGCGGCGCGGCTCAAGGCGATCGCCAAGCTGCGCTGTCCGTTCCCGGCGCCGGCCGACACCCAGGCGGTGCCGATCCTGACCGCGTTCGTCGACGGGTTGAACCCGCGGCGCGCCGGCAAGGCGGTCGATCGGCTGGCGGCGCTGGCCAAGAGCGCGACCGGCGTGTCGAAGGCGCTGGCCGGCTCGGCGCTGCGGGTGGTCGCGATGTCGGCCGCCGATCAGGCGTATCGCGCCGGCAAGCTGGATCAGGCGCGCAAGCACCTGGCGACCGCGCGCGCGGTCGAGGTGCGGGCCGGCGCCGACGAGCTGGCCTACGATCTCGCGGCGCTCGATCTCGCCGACGGCAAGCTCGACGCCGCCCGCGCCGGGTTCGCGAAGGTCGCGGCGCGCGTGCCCGAGGCGCTGATCGGCGCCGGCATCGTCGCCGATCGCGACGGCGACAGCGCCAAGGCGCTCGATCTGTGGCGTCAGGCCAAGAAGGCGGGCGCGCGGCTGGGCGTGCTCGACGACTGGATCGCCGCCAAGGAGCGGATCTTCGGCGGAGGTGGCCGATGAGGATCGTCGCGATCGCGGCGCTGGTGGCGGCGCTGGCCGGCGCCGCGGCGGCCGACCCGGTCACCGTCGGCGTGTACGCGCCGTCGACGCCGTTCGATGGCACCGCGGCGCGCCTCGACTTCGCCAACAAGCTGGCGACCCACCTGGCCGGCGCCGACGGCGTGGGCCGCGTCTACGGCAAGGCCAGCGACTTCGCGGCGGCGCTGGCCAAGGGCGACGTTCAGCTGGCGGTGGTCGACGCCGAGTTCCTGGCCACCACCGGCGCGGCGCACACCGCGCTGGCGGTCGCGGTGCGCGACGGCGACACCGCGGCGCCGTGGCAGCTGGTGGCGCGCGGCGCGGCGGGCATCCTCGAGCTGCGCGGCAAGACCGTGCTGGTGCCGATCACCGACGGCCGCCACGCGGCGTTCGTCGACAACGCGCTGCTCGGCGGCGAGCTGGCCGCCGGGTTCTGGAAGATCGAGCCGTCGCCCGACGCGCTGTCGGCGGTCGCCGCGGTAGGCTTGGGCAAGGCCGACGCCGCGGTGGTGCCGAGCGGCGTCGCGCTGCCGGCCGGCGTCGTGCGGGTGACGACCCTGCCGAGCGTGAGCTGGCCGGTCTTGATCGCGGCCAAGGACGCGCCGGCCGCGGTGGTGGCGGCGGCGCGCGATCGCGCGGCCAGCTTCGGCGGCGGCGGGGCGATCACCGGCTTCCGCACCAGCGGCGTCGACGGCTACAAGGGCCTGGCCCGGCGGATGAAGAAGGTGCTGCGCCAGGCGCCGCTGATCGTGCCCAACCTGCGGATCACCGTCGGCGAGCTGGTGACCGGGCGCACGTTCCGGATCGAGCCGCCGCCGGTCGCTGGCTACTTCGCGCAGCCCTGACGGTCGCCGGAGGGTCGCCTGCGGTCGCGCGACGATCGCGTGCGCCGGTCGGCCGCGGCGATCGTTGCTCCGGTGATGCGCGCGCTAGCCCGGATCGCCGTCGTCGGCCAGGAGCCGCCCCACCGAGGCCTCGAGCCGGCTGCCGATCATCGCCAGGATGCTGTCGAGCTCGGTGGGCGAGACGTCGAGCGCCGCGGTCAGTCGCCGGCGGGTGCCGCGCAGCAGGCCGGCGCGGGCGTCGGCCAGCCACCGCACCGCGGTCGCGCGGTGGACGCCGTACATCGCCGCCAGCTGCTCGAGCGTCGCGCCGCCGAGGTGGTGCAGGCGCAGCAGGTTGCGGGCGCGCGCGTCGAGATCGCCGACCGCGGCGGTGAACGCCTCGCGCCACGCCGCGCGGTAGGTGGCCTTGAGGAACGCCAGCTCGGGATCGTCGGCGACCGCCACCAGGTCGTCGAGCTCGTCGCCGCCGCCGCCCGGGCGATCCTTGGCCCGGGTGTGATCGACCGCGAGCCGCGTCGCCACCACCTGCACCAGCCCGCGCAGCCGGCCGCGGCCGGCGTACTCGACGACGCGCGCGGTGGCGCCGGGCTCGGCCACCAGGAGCCGGGTCCGCGTGCGCTGGACGACGTCGTCGATCACCGCGGCGTCGAGCCGCATGTGGGCCAGGCTCGCCGGCAGCCCCCGCAGGTAGTCGCGCTCGAAGATCGCCAGCGCCGCGGCGTCGCCGCGCGCGCACGCCAGCGCCAGCGCCAGCTCGATCGCGTCGACCTCGCCGCTGGCAGCCCGCTCGGCGAGCGCGGCGGCGAGCGCGGGGCGATCGATCGCCACGCCAGGCAGCGCGGCGGCGGCCCGGGCCACGGCGTCGTCGAGCGCGGGCGTCGTCATCGCGGTGCGAATGTACACGAGGCGGCGCGGCCGGGCGCGCTATCGTCGGGGGCGCGATGACCTGCCTCGACGACGCCACCGTGCTGCGCGCCGTGTCGGGCGACGTCACCGGCGGCGAGCTGGGCGAGCTCGATCAGCACCTGGATCGCTGCGCCGCGTGCCGCGCGTTGATCGGCGCGGCCGGGCAGGTGCTGGGCGGCGCGGCGCGCGGCCGCGACGAGCTGGCGCCGGGCGCGCAGCTGGGGCGCTACGTCGTCGAGCGCCGGCTGGGGGCCGGCGCGATGGGCGTGGTCTACGCGGCGCGCGACCCCGAGCTCGATCGCGCCGTGGCGATCAAGCTGGTGCGGCCCGAGCGCGGCGGCGCGCAAGGGCCGCTGGTCAAGGAGGCGCAGGCGATGGCGCGGCTGACGCACCCCAACGTCGTGACGATCCACGACGTCGGCCGCCACGGCGACGACGTCTACGTCGCGATGGAGCGGGTCGACGGGCCGACGCTGGGCACCTGGGCTGCGAGCCAGGACCTCGACGCGCGGCTGGCGGCGCTGATCGCCGTAGGGCGCGGCCTGGCCGCGGTGCACACCGCGGGGCTGGTCCACCGCGACGTCAAGCCGGCCAACGTGCTGGTCGGCGCCGACGGGCGCCCGCGGCTGGGCGACTTCGGCCTCGCCGCCGCCGACGCGCTGGCGGCCGCCGACGCCGGCGGCGTCCTCGACACGACCATCACCGCCACCGGCGTGGTGGCGGGCACGCCGGCGTACATGGCGCCCGAGGTGCTGCGCGGCGAGCCCGCGACGCCGGCCAGCGATCAGTGGAGCTTCGCGGTGATGGCGTGGGAGCTGCTCGCCGGCGCGCGGCCGTTCGTCGGGGAAGACGTGGCGGCGCTGCGGGCCGCGATCGAGGCCGGGCTGCCGCGGACCGCGTGGCGTGTGGGCCGCTCGACCCGGCCGCTGCTCCGGCTGACACGCGCCCTCGCGGTCGCGCCGGCCGATCGCTACCCGAGCGTCGACGCGCTAGTGGCGGCGCTGGTGCCGCCGCGCGCGATCCGCGGCGTCGTGGTCAGCGGCGGCGCGCTGGCGGTGACCGCGGCGGTGGCGGCGATCGTGGTGGCGCGGGTGGCGGCGCCGCCCGCGCCGCGCGCTCCGGCGTGCGCCGTCGAGATGGCCGCGCTCGATCGCGTGTGGAGCCCGGCGATCGCGGCGGCCCGCGGCACCCCGCCCGGCGATCGGGCGGCGCTCGATCGCTACGCGGCGCGCTGGCGCGGCGCGCGCCAGACCGTGTGTGCGGCGGCCGGTCGCGCCGACGCGCTGGCCGACGTGCGCGCCGCGTGCCTGGCCACGCGGGCCGCGGCGCTGGCGGCGATCGTCGATCGGGCCGCGCCCGGCGGCGCCGCGGCGGCGGTGGCCGAGCTGATCGATCCCGACGAGTGCGCGACCTCGCCGGCGCTGGCGTTGTACGCGCCGGTGCCGCCGGCGCAGCGCGCGCAGGTCGCCGCGCTGGCGGCGCAGATCGCCGCGGCCCGGGTGCGCGCGGCCGACGACCCGGCCGGCGCGGTGGCGGCGCTGGCGCCGCTCGAGGCGGCGGCGATCGCGACCGGCCACCGCCCGACCGAGGCGGCGGCGGCGCTGGCGGTGGCCGAGGCCGAGCGGCGGCGCGGGCGCTACGTCGACGCCGATCGCGCCGCCGAGCGAGCCGTGCTGGCGGCGGTGGCGGGCCACGACGATCTCGGCGCGGCGCGCGCGTGGCTGGCGCGGGTCGGCGTCGCCGGCGATCGCCGCGATCTGGTCCACGCCGCCGAGTGGCTGCCCCACGCGGCCGCCGCGGTCGAGCGCGCCGGCGCGCCGCCGCTGCTGGCGGCGCAGGTCGACAACAGCCGCGGCCTGCTGGCGCTCAACCAGGGCCGCCTCGACGACGCGGCCGCCGCGCTCGACCGAGCGCTGACCGCGCGCGTCGCGATCGTCGGCGATGACGTCGAGGTCGCGCGCACGCTGTCGGCGCTGGGCCACGTCGCGCGGCTGCGCGGCGACCTCGCCGGCGCCCGGGCGCACCACCTGCGCGCGCTGGCGATCGATCGCGCCGCGCTCGGCGACCGCCACGTCGACGTCGCCCGCGATCTGCACAACCTCGGCGGCGTGCTGCGCCTGGCCGGCGATCTCGACGGCGCCGAGCGCGCGTACCGCGAGGCCCTGGCGATCCGCACCGCGGCGCTCGGCGTCGATCACGCCGACGTCGCGCTGGTCGAGAACAGCCTGGGCCTGGTCGCGCTCGATCGCGGCCGGCTCGACGACGCCGACACACACCTGCGCGCCGCGCTGGCCGTGTTCACCGCTCGCGACCACTTCGATCGCGCGATCGCGCTGGCCAACCTGGCGCGGGTGGCGCTGGCCCGTGGCGACGGCGCCGGCGCGCTCGCGACGATCGACCAGGCGATCGCGCTCGATCGCGCGCAGCTGCCGGCGCAGCACGAGCGCCTGGCGGCGAACCTGCTGGTCGCGGCGCGCGCGGCGCTGGCGGCGGGCGATCGCGCGCTGGCCCGGGCGCGGACCGACGCCGCCGCGGCCGCGAGCCCGGCGGGCGCGGCCGCGCTGGCGGACGAGGTGGCGGAGGTGCGCGCCGCGCTGGCGCCGGCGTCGGTGGTGGCGCGGCCGCCGCGGGTCATCGACGGCGGGGTGGCCGAGGCGGACGGGCGCGACGCCGGCACAGGCGACGCGGGGGCGGGGGCGGGCGATGGCCGCGGTGGTGACGCCGGCGGGCCCGTCGCGCCGCCGCGGGTCGATGCCGGCGGACCGCGCGACGCCGCCGTGCTCGACGCCACGATCCCGCGCGGCGTCTACGGCTCCTCGCAGGGCTGGAACTGAGCGCGTCCGCCAGGTCCCGCCAGGTCCGGCTAGGTCGCGGCGCGCAGGTCGGGGCCGGTCGCGATCAGGTCGCGCACGTCGTCCAGCCCGAGCCGCACCAGCGCGGCGGCCAGCGTCGCGGGATCGATCGAGCGATAGGTCGCGCGCAGCTGCTTGCCGCCGAAGAAGCCGACCACGCCGAGCGCCAGGTTGGCCACCGCGGCGGTCGCGTCCTCGAGCGTGCGCTTGTCGTCGCCGCGGCCCTCGCCGACGATGAACGACGGCCGGGCGATCGCCCACGGCAGCCCCGACGACATCACCGCGGCGTCGGCCTGGCCGCGCCCGCGCAGGTAGGCCGACGATGACTTCACCGACGCGCCGATCGACGACAGCTGCACCAGCCGCGGGCGCGCGCCGCAGCCGACCGCCGCCGCGACGACGATCTTGGACAGGCCGACGTCGACCGCCTGATAGATATCGCCGGCGACGCCGTCGGCGCTGGCCCGCCGGCGGGTCGTGCCGATGACGTTCCACACGTGGGTCGGCGCGTGGGTCCGCATCGCCGCGGTCATCGCGGCGACGTCCCACGCGCAGGTGTCGACGGTCGCGCCCAGCTCGCCGAGCCGGCGGCGCCACTCGTCGAGCTTCTTGGAGTCGGGCCGGACGTGCGCCACGGTCGGCACGCCGCGCGCGGCCAGGGCCTGCACCACGGCGCGGCCGACGAAGCCGGTGGCGCCGGTGACGAACGCCCGTGGCGTCACAGCGACTTCAGCGCCGCCGCGAGCTGCGCCGCCAGCGGCGCGACCACGTCCGGGTTCTTGATGTCGATCACCGGCTCGGTGTCGTACTGCTCGTAGAACAGCGTCGCCGGCTGCTCGGCCGCGACGCCCAGCGCCTCGCGCATGCGCTTGTGATCCGGCACGAAGCCGCGCGCGCACAGGTTGGTGATCGTCGTGCCGATCGTGCCCTGCAGGCCGCAGATGAAGATCACCGCGCTCTTCGACGTGAAGCCGCCGGGCGGCAGCCCCAGCCGCGCCTCGAGGTCGCCGAGGCGATCGGGCGCGAAGAACTGCTCGACGCGACCGACGTCGCCGTGCCAGCCCGGCGAGTCCTTGGGCCGGCTGACCGTGCCCCAGTAGCGCAGGCCGTGCTCGGCGACCAGCCGGTTGAGCTCGTCGCGGTAGCCGAGGTCGGCGGCGTACGACGCGCCGTGCAGCAGCACCCACTGCGACAGGTCGGCCTTGGGGTTCCGCCGCAGCTCGCTGCGCACCATGCTGACGAACGGCGCCGAGCCAGTGCCGGCGGCCACCATCACGCGCAGGCGCGGATCGTCGACCCCGACGGTGTCCTTGACCGTGAACACGCCCGCCGCGACCGGCCGCATGTACATGCGGTCGCCGTTCTTGAGCTTCCACAGGAGGTGGGTCAGCGGGTTGTCGCTCTCGGGCTTGCCGACGTAGCGGATGTAGAACTCGATCGGCCCGCCGTCCTCGGGGGCCGACGCGATCGACATCGACCGCCGCACCGAGCCGAGCTCCGGCTTGACCTCGTTGTTGGCGCCGAGGACGCAGTACTGGCCGGGCGTGAACCAGCCGGGCGCGGGGCGCTCGTCGGGGAGGATGCGATACAGGCACAGCGCGTCGGTGAGATCGACGCGCTCGACCAGGGTGGCGTTGTAGACCAGCGGCTTGGCCATTGCGGAGACTCCTTGGCGACGAGCGACGACTAGCGGACCATGACTTCGTAGCGGGTGTCGTCGGGCTCGCCCAGCTTGATGCCGTCGAACTCGATGACCTCGGTGGCCAGGCCGATGTTCTGCAGCCGGGCCGGGAACTTCAGCCCGCCGGCCTCGGCCCAGTCGGTGATGACGTAGCCGATGCGGCCGGCGCCGTGGGCCTGCTCGATCACCTGCGGCAGCTTGCTCTCGTTGTTGAAGTTGACGTACCAGGTGTCGGTGCCGACGCCGGCCTCGAAGGTCACCTTGACCGTCGAGCACGACGGCTTGCACGCGTCGACGGTCGGCGGCATCGCGACCTCGGCGTTCTCGAGCGACAGGATCACGCCCGGGTCCTTGAGCTTGTGGACGATCGCCAGGAAGTACAGGTCGGCGGTGAGGAACTTCTTGGCGCGCTTGGCGGCCTCGGCGCCGTCCTTGCGCGTCAGCTGCCCGCCGTCGTAGGCGACCCACGGCGTGCCGTCGACCGCGAACAGGTCCTGCTTGACCTGCAGCGCCTTGACCTCGTCGGGATCGCCGCCCAGCGTCGCGACGTCGACGCCGGTGAAGTTCTGGCGGCCGTTCCAGCGATCCCACCAGTGCTCGTTCTGCTGGATGATCTTCGCGTCCTGCTTGTAGGTGACGCTGAAGTGCAGCTCCTTCATCGCCTGCCACGGCGCGTCGCCGCCGATCGCGGCGATGCCGGCGTCGACCACCGCGACGGCCTTGGGATCCGACTTGGCGGGATCGAACGCGATCGGCGTGGGCTGGGTCGCGGCCGAGGTGCGCGGCTTGGGGCACGCCGCGAGCAGGGGCACCGCGGCGCAGGCGAGGACGGCGAGCTTCATGGGCGGAATCTACTCTTCCGCCCCCCGGGCGGGGGCCAGCGCAGCCGAAAACTGGCGTCGCGGCCGTCGGACGGCCTAGCCTCGCCGGATGCGTGCCGTGTGGGTCTGTGTCCTGGTCACAACTGCGTCGCCGGCGCTGGCCGACGACGATGCGCCGCAGGTCGCGCTGGCGGCCGAGATCGGCGCGGTCGGCGGCGGCGGCGCCACCCCGGGCGGCATGCGGGTCGGCGGGCGCTTCCTGTACCGGCTGGCCGAGCACGACTGGTTCGACGGCGGCATGGCGTTCACGTTCGGCCGTGGCACCGCCGGCTGTGGCGCGGTCGGGCCCGACGCGATGACCTGCGATCACGGCGTCGCCGACGGCTTCGCCGGGGACCTGTCGTTCGGGGTGCGCCGCGATCTCGGCGGCCAGGCGGGCTTCGTGCCGTTCGCGCGGGTCGCGCTGTTCGGCCGGGTGCTGCGGTTCGCGTCGGACGACGTCACCGGGGCTGCGGCGGGCGGCGAGGTCGGTGTGGGCATCCGCGCCGCGGTGCGCGCGGACCTCGCGGTCGTCGGGGGCGCCACGGCGTTCGCCGGCATGGCGCACCTGTCGGATGACATCGGGGCCGTGGGGCAGCTCGGGCTGTCGATCGCCGCCGCGGCCGAATTTCGCATGCGCTGACCGGCGGGGCTGTCCGGCGGGTGGCCGAAACCCGGACGCTCCCGGACGCGTCCGGCTGTCCGACGGACGGCCGGAACCCGGACGAATCCGGCCATTCTGTCCGGGATCCGGACATCAGGCGCCAGGCGTCGCGGGGTTGCGAGTGGCGCGCGGCTTGCTCAGGCGGTGGGCATGCTGGACGGTCAGGTGGGCAGCGCGAGGGCGGGTAGGGTGCGGACGGCGGCGGGGCCGGCGGCGGCGGCGGCGGGGCCGGTGGCGGCGGGGCCGGTGGCGGCGGGGC
>JAEUJY010000020.1 GCA_016794525.1 Myxococcales bacterium | reverse complement strand
GGCCCCCCGCAGCCCGCCCCCCGCCGGTTCGCCCGCGCCGCCGCCGAGGTGCTCGGCCCGCAGCTGCACCGCAAGCGCGCCGGCCGGCACCGCCGCCGCGATCGCCGCCACCCGCGCGCCCAGCGCCGGGCCGGCGCACAGCGCCAGGTCGGTGATCGCCACCAGCCCGGGGCGCACGGCTATTCGATCAGCCCGACCACCGGCGACGACGCGTTGGCGTAGGCCTTCATCGCCATCCGCCCGGCCAGGAACGCCTTGCGGCCGGCGTCGACGCCGAGCCGCATCGCCTCGGCCATCAGCACCGGGCGCTTGGCCGCGGCGATGCCGGTGTTCATCAGCACGGCGGTCGCGCCGAGCTCCATCGCCACCGCGGCGTCCGACGCGGTGCCGACGCCGGCGTCGACGATGACCGGCGCGCCGACCTCGTCGATGATGATCTTCAGGTTGTGCGGGTTGCGGATGCCGAGCCCCGAGCCGATCGGCGCGGCCAGCGGCATCACCGCCGGGCAGCCGGCGTCGATCAGCCGCTTGCAGGTGATCAGGTCGTCGCCGCAGTAGGGCAGGACGGTGAACCCCTCCTTGACCAGGATCCGCGCGGCCTCGACGGTCGCGGCGTTGTCGGGGAACAGCGTCTTGGGATCGCCGATGACCTCGAGCTTGACGAAGTCGTCCATGCCCAGCTCGCGGGCCAGGTGGCAGGTGCGCACCGCCTCGTCGACCGTATAGCAGCCGGCGGTGTTGGGCAGGAGCGCCAGCGTGGTGCGATCGATCGCGTCGAGCAGGTTGGGGCCCTTGCCCGACAGGTCGACCCGGCGCAGCGCGACGGTCACCATCTCGGCGCCCGATGCGGCGATCGCGGCGCGGGTCTCGTCGAGCGACGCGAACTTGCCGGTGCCGATGATGATGCGCGAGTGGAAGGTGCGGCCGGCGAGGGTCCAGGTGTCGGTGTCGGTCATGGTCGGGCTCGATGATGGGGGAACGGGAACGGTGACGGGCACGGAGACGGGGACGGGATCGGGATCGGGGACGGGATCGGGATCGGTGACGGGATCGGGATCGGGATCGGGATCGGTGATCCGATCGGGATCGGGATCGGGGACGAGGCTCAGCCACCCCCGACGAAGGTCACCAGCTCCAGCTGATCGCCGGCGGCGAGCACGGTCTCGGCGTGCTGGGCGCGCGGCACGACCGCCTTGTTGCGCTCGACCGCGACCCGGCGGCCGGCCAGGCCCAGCTCATCGAGCAAGGCGGTGATGGTCGCGCCGGCGGCGATGGTGCGGGCGGTGCCGTTGACGACGACGTCGATCGTGGTCACCGGCGCACGCTACCTCTGGATGGGGCTTTCGCAAAGCCCCTCGTGCCCTCACGCCGCGCGGCGGCGGCGGGCCAGCAGCCGGGCGGGCGTGTCGCTCGGCGTCGCGACCACCACCCGCGCGCCGTGGCGGGCCAGCAGCGAGCGGGCCGCGCCCAGCTCGCGCCGGTGATCGTGGGTCATGATCGCGGCGACGGTCTTGCCGATCGGCGTCTGCCCGACCGCCGCGAACTCCGGCGTCGCCGGCACCACCACGGTCAGCGAGCTCGCCCGGCGCCGCACCCGCGCGAACGCCTTGCTCACGCGCTCCTCGTCGTCGAGCACGCCGGCCAGATCCGACAGCACGACGACGTGATCGGGCCGGACGTCGGCGACGGTGCGCTCGAGCGCCTGCGCCAGGCCGGCCGAGCGGCGGCCGACGATGTGCTCGTTGCGGTACGGCAGCTCGATGCCGCGCAGCCGGCAGAACAGCCGCAGCGGCGCCATCTGCGGATCGGCGCCCTCGGACAGGTGCACGCGCGACCACCACCACGGCGGCGCCAGCGACTTCTGCGCGCCCAGCCCCTCGATCAGCTTCTGCACCAGGCGCAGCATCGCGCCCAGGTCGTAGAGCACGCCGTCGGGGCCGGCCTGGATCTGGCCCCAGCGCGGATCGTCCATCGCCGGGACGTGGCGCAGCCGCACGTCGAGCGCCTCCTGGTGCGCCAGGTAGTTGGCGACCGCGGCCACCAGCTCGCCGGCGGTGAGATCGGTGAGGTCCTCGTCGACGATCGTCGCCGCGTCGAGCAGGCGATCGACCAGCTGCAGCCAGTGGTGGTGGCCGGCGCCGGGCTTGAGCTCGAGCACCGGCCGGGTGTCGAACGTCACCAGCCCGACCCGATCGCCGCCGTCGAGCGCCGCCTGCGACATCGCCGCGGCGGCGTCGATCGCCCAGTCGAGCGCGGTCTTGCCGCGCGGGCCGCCGCGCATCGACGCGCCGACGTCGACGCACAGCACGTGGGTCGCGACCAGCTCGTTGTCGAGGTCGCGCACCATCAGCTTGCCGCGGCGCGCGGTGGCCTTCCACGCGATGTACTTGAACGGATCGCCGTGGGCGTGCTCGCGCAGCTCGCGCAGCTCGCCGGCCAGGCCGCGCCGGCGCACCCGGTGCTGGCCGACCTGATCGCTGTGGCTGCCGCCGGCCACCCGCAGCGCCGGCGCCACCGCGGCCCGGCGGCGCGGGAACACCTTGATCGCGATCGGGTTGGGGAAGTAGGCGTGGACCTCGAACAGCCCGAGCAGATCGCCCAGCACCAGCACCGCGCCGTGGAACACCTGGTAGCCGGCGGTCGCCGGCCGCACCTCGGTGGTGTGCTCGATCTGGTGGCCGGGCGGCACCGACGCGGCGACGCACGGCGCGACCTCGAGGCCGGGGTTGGCCAGCACCTTGGTGCCCAGCACCCGCAGCGTCCGGCTGCCGTGGTTGCGATACGCGATGTGCAGCTCGAACGGGCGGTCCGGCGCCAGCGCGCCGCCGGGCTGATCGCCGGGCGGCACCCACCACGACAGCTCGATCTTCTTGCGGCGGAGCAGCACCGCGGTCGGGAAGAACGCCAGGTACGCGGCGGCCAGCGCGATCAGCACGGTGCCGCCCATCGCCACCAGCGGCGGCGCGCCGCGGAACGCGCCGACCAGCACCATCAGCGCCGCGGCCGACAGCACCAGCTTCCCGCGGGTGGCGAGCGACGGGATCATCGCCGCGGCGTCTTGTACCCGACCTTGGCCAGCGCCTCGGTCACGACCGCCGCGCCGGTGCCGCCCTCGAGCTCGGCGTCGGGCGTCATCAGGATGCGGTGGGCCAGCACCAGCGGCGCCAGCTGGCGGATGTCGTCGGGCAGCGCGTAGTCGCGGCCGCGCAGCAGCGCCAGCGCCTTGCACGCGTGGAGCAGCGCCAGCGCGGCGCGCGGCGACGCGCCCAGGTAGACCCGGCCGTGGCTGCGCGTGAACTGGGTCAGCGCCAGCACGTAGTCGAGCAGCTCCTCGGCGACGAAGACCTCCTGCGCGAGCGCCTGCAGGCGGAGCACCTCGCCGGGGCCGACCACCGGCCGCACCGGCGGCGGCGGCTTGTCGTAGGTCTGCAGCATCCGCTTCTCGTCGGCGAGATCGGGGTAGGTCATCCGCAGCTTGATCAAGAACCGATCGACCTGGGCCTCGGGCAACGGATAGGTGCCCTCCTGCTCGATCGGGTTCTGGGTCGCCAGCACGATGAACGGCGCGCCCAGCGCCTTGGTCTCGCCCTCGATCGTGACCTGCTGCTCCTGCATCGCCTCGAGCAGCGCCGACTGGGTCTTGGCCGGCGCGCGGTTGATCTCGTCGCCCAGGAGGACGTTGGTGAACACCGGCCCCTCGCGCAGGACGAAGGTGTTGGTGCGCATGTCGAGGATGTACGTGCCGGTGATGTCCGACGGCAGGAGGTCGGGCGTGAACTGCACCCGGCGGAAGTTCATCGACAGCGTCTGGGCGAACGCCTTGACCAGCGTGGTCTTGGCCACGCCGGGGTTGCCCTCGATCAGCACGTGGCCGCGCGCGACCAGCGCGGTGAGGATGGCCTCGGTGACGGTCGGCGGGCCGATGAAGGCCTTGCCGACCTCGTCGAGGATGGTGCGGCCGATGGTGCCGACCGAGGCGAGCTGTTCGGGGGTGATGGTGGAGGGCATTCAGGCTTCCGGGGCACGGGCGTCGAGCGGGGGCTCGCCCAGGTGACGATACAGGCTGGCGGCGTCGTCGTAGAGGTCGGTGAGGTCGCGTTCGCTGAGGCGGCCGCGGGTCCACGGCGCGGCGGCGTGGACCCGGGTCGGCAGCGCGCGCAGCCGGGGCGCCAGCCGCGCCACCACCGCGGCGGCGTCGCGCCCGACCCGATCGGCGACCCGGCTGACCAGCTCGCGCTCGGGCAGCTGGTACAGCGGATCGACGTGCTCGACCGCGCGGGCCAGCGCGACGTTGACCGAGTCGCGCAGCACCGCCGCCGGGATCAGGAAGTTCTTGGCGCCGGCGTCGTGCTCGGCGACGACCCGGCTGGCCAGATCGCGGCGCTCGCGGCGCGGCGGCCCCAGCCACGCGCCGTCGATCACCCGGCGCCGCCACGGCGGCATCGCCACCAGCGCCAGCGCCGCCAGCGCGACCGCGACCAGCGCGCCGATGACGCGCATCGCGATCGGCGTCAGCAGCCACTCGTTGCGGCCCTCGAGCCAGCGGTTGATGTCGGCCATGTTGCGGCCGAACGGCGTCAGGTTGGCGTCGTCGATGAACGGCCGCGGCTCGCCGTACATCGGCACGTCGCCGCGCAGCAGGATCACCCGGCGGGCGCGGCCGCCGCGATCGAGCCAGCGCAGCATGTTGACCGCGAGGTTCATGTTGCCGGGGAACTGCATCATCCGGTTGATCAGGATGCTGGGGTCGGACACGACGACGAACCGGCCGGTGCCGCGCTCGCCGGCCACCACCACCGCGCCGCGCGAGCCGCCGAAGCCGAGGATCGGGGTCGCGCCGGTGACCTCGGTCAGCACCGCCGGGTGGTTGGTCACGACCTCGGCCACGCCGCGGACGAGCGGGTTGCCGCTGGCCAACGGCGTCGCGATCGGCGCGTACATGCGCGATCGGTAGTAGCGGTCGGCCTCGGCGGTGTTGACCTCGGCGCGCAGGAGGCCCATCCGCGACAGCGCCGCGGCGCTGTCGCCGAAGTCGTCGGCGACGATGACGTGGCCGCCGGCCTGGACGAAGGCCGCCAGGTTCGAGGGCTCGACCCGCTGCAGCGGGTAGACCAGCACCAGGATGTCGCGCTCGTCGAGGTCGCCCCACTCGAGGGCGCCGACCGGGATGACCTCGTAGCCCAGGCCGGCGGCGACCTTGACGAAGGTCGCCATGCCGTTCCACGCCTTGCTCGACGGATCGTAGTCGCCGAGCGCGGCGGCGGCGCCCGAGGGCGGCTCGTCGGCGCGCGCCGCGCCCAGCCGCGCGGCCAGCGCCACGACCAGCGCCACCGCGACCACCAGCCGGCGCGCGATCACCGCATCTCCCGGCGCAGCGCCGCGGCGGCGGTGGCCAGCGCGTCGAGCGCCTGGTGGAGCGGCGCCGGCGGCGGCACCGCCAAGAGCGCGTAGTAGCCCTCGTCGACGGTGTGGACCAGCACGTCGAGCCCGCGGTTCTCGACGACGAAGTAGCGCGCGCCGCCGAAGTGCTTGGTGCCGAGCAGCGCCTCGACGTTGGCGAGGATCACGCCGTAGTGCGCGGTCAGGAGCGCCAGCTCGTGGGGGTCGCCGTGGGCGACGTGGTCGACCATCTCGCCGTCGGACGCGGCGAAGGCGCCGCCGATCGCGCCCGGGGTGTCGGCCACCGCGCGCGCCAGGATGCGGGCGAACGGCGTCACCGCCGCGCCTCGCTGCCGCCGGGCTCGCCCAGCGCGCGCCGCAGCGCCGCGTCGTCGACGACCTTGGCCTGGTGCGCCTGCGCGAGGCGATCGGTCCACCAGCTCCAGTACTGCAGCCGGGCGGTCGGGAACAGCTTCTCGCCCAGCTCGGCCGGCGTGAGCTTCGGCGGGATGCGGTAGTCGTCGAACAGGATCATGTCCCAGCCCCACGGCGTCCGCACCGGCGCCGAGATCTGCCCGGGCGCGCTGGTCGTGAACAGCGCCCGCCGGTAGTCCTCCTGCAGGCAGCAATCCGCCTGGGTCGGCTCGCCGCGGCCGACCTCGTAGGGCAGGGTCGGGTCGACGGTGGCGACCGCCGCGGGCAGCGCCCGGTCGAGGTCGGCCTTGAACAGATCGGCGCGGCTGCCGATCGCCGCGGCCAGCGCCTGGATCGCGCGCTCGGCCGCCTGATCGCGGGGCCCGCCGCGGTCGGCCCGGGGCACCTTCACGCGCGCGTACCACGACGAGCGGCTCTCGGGCAGCGCCAGCCGCTCGCGGTTCTTCTCGAACAGCGGATCGCGGATCGCCGCCGGCACGTCGTCCCAGCCGCGGATCTTGCCGCGCACCTCGACGTCGATCAGCCGGATCGCCGCGGCGTCGCGCACCGCCGCCGCCAGCTCGGGATCGCGATCGTGGCCGCGCGCGATCGCCGCGCCGGCCAGCAGCTCGAAGCTCACGCAGTCGTCGAGCGCGGTGGCGCGATCGACGTGGCGCCCCGCGGCCTGGGCGATCACGCACGACGCGTAGACCGGCCGGCCGTCGACCCGGGCGACGACGACGTCGTCGGGGCCGGTCGGCCGCGCGGTGAGGTCGAGCGGGCCGGTGGGCGGCGCCGGCGGCCCGGCCGCGCCGCCGCCGCACGCGACGGCCCCCACCACCACCAACGGGAACGCCCTGCGCATGGCCGGCTAGTCGCGCTGCACCAGGGCCAGGCGCGCCATCTCCTTGCCCACGGTGATCACCGCCAGGCCGATCATCATGACGATCAACGACGCCACGTAGTCGCGGCGGGCCAGGTAGTCGATCGACTCCTTGAAGAAGAACATGCTCCCGCCGATCAAGGCGAGGGCCAGCACCTCGAAGAAGTAGCGCCGCACGGAGTGGCCCCAGCGTAGCGTGAATGGCCGCGGGCTGCCATCGACCGCCCGCGCCATCGACCGCTGCCCGGGGTGGGGCCGATCAGCCGCCGCGGCGCATGTAGACCAGCACCGCCATCAGGATCAGCGCCGCCGCCACCGCCAGGTGGAACCGGATCCGCGGCCGCCCCGACTTGGCCTGGCTGCGCAGGATGCCCAGGTCGGTGACCAGGCCGCGATCGCCGGTGCGGTGCGGCTTGAGCGCGCCCAGGAACACGTGGAGGTAGAGCACCAGCCACAGCGCCAGCACCGTCACGTTGAGCAAGGTCGACATCGACGCCACCCGGCCGGCGTACATCTGCTGCAGGAAGGCGTTGATCGCCGGATCGAAGTTGACCCAGTAGATGCCGAGCAGCGGGCAGGCCACCGACAGCGCCGTGAGCATCCAGTACACCCGCTCGCGGCGCTGCCAGCGGTCGGCGGTCGGCTCGGCCGACGACGCCAGCGGGCGGGCCGAGCGCGGCGTCGCCGGTTCGTGGAACGCCATGAAGTACGAGCCGGCCAGCAGGTAGACGACGACCCCCACCGCGACCACGAAGAACCGCACCGGCCCGAACAGGTGGGCCGCGGCGATCGCCGGGTCGAGCGAGATCGGCACCAGCAGCGCCGACGGGAACCCGCCGAGGAGGATCAGCTCGGAGCGCACCGCGATGCCGACGCCCAGCACGACCAGCGGCAACATCGCGACGATCAGCCGGGCCGCGCCGTGCAGCGCGCCGATCTGCACCGACGGGATGATCACCAGCGACAGCCAGACGTTGGCCCCCAGCGTCAGCGCGACGACGTCGGCGAAGCGGCGCCAGCGGCGCTCGGGGACCGGCTCGGCGGCGGCGTCCACGCGGTGACGGTAGCACTGGCCGGCGATGCCCGCAGTGTGTAGTGTGCGCGCGATGTCGACACCGCTCGTGGTCACCATCGACGGCCCTGCCGGCGCCGGCAAGTCCACCGTGGCGCGCCGGCTGGCGCGCCGCCTCGGCTATCGGCTGCTCGACACCGGCGCGATCTACCGCGCGGTCGCCATCACCGCGCTGGGCCGCGGCGTCGATCTCGACGACGAGGCCGGCCTGGCGGCGATCGCCGCCGACCTGGCGATCGACTTCGCGTTCGAGGGCGACGTCAACCACGTGTTCCTGGGCGGGGCCGACGTGACCACCGCGATCCGCACGCCCGAGGCGTCCAAGGCCGCGTCGCTGGTCTCGCGCCACCCCGCAGTGCGGGCCGCGCTGCTGGCGCTGCAGCGGCGGCTGGGCGGCAGCGGCGGCGTCGTCGTCGAGGGCCGCGACACCGGCACCGTGGTGTTCCCCGACGCCGGCGCCAAGTTCTTCCTGACCGCCTCGGACGAGGAGCGGGCCCGGCGCCGGCAGCTCGAGCTCGAGGCCGGCGGCGGCGTGGTGCCCAGCTTCGAGCACACGCTGCGCGAGATCCGCGAGCGCGACGACCGGGACGCCAGCCGCGACGTCGCCCCGATGGTCGCCGCCGACGACGCGGTCATCGTCGACTCGTCCACCGCCAGCCTCGACGAGGTGATCGATCAGATCGCCGCCGAGGTGGCGCGGCGCGCCAGCTAGGGTGAACCCGCGCCGCGCGGGTTCACCTGGCGCCCGTGCCCGTGCCCGTGCCCGATCGGCCGGAGCCGGAGCCGGAGCCGGAGCCGGAGCCGGAGCCGGAGCCGGAGTCGGAGCCGGAGTCGGAGGCGGAGGCGGAGGCGGAGGCGGAGGCGGAGTCGGAGGCGGAGCCGGAGGCGGAGCCGGAGTCGGAGCCGGAGTCGGGCACGGGCACGGGCACGGGCACGGGTGCGGAGACGGGCACGGGCACGGGCACGGGCGCCGGGCGCGGGGTGGTCTTTTGCAGTGGGTCCAGAATCCGCGCGGGGCGGGCAACCAGGCGTTGACTTTGGGGGGGGCCGCTAGTACTCCTTCGCCCCTGCGCCGGGACAGCCCTGCGTAAATTCGTCTGAGGAGCCACTTTTCATCATGGTTGACGCTGCCACGTTTCAGGACGACGACTTCGCCGCGCTGTTCGCCGAGAGCATCGCGCAGGAGAATGCCAAGGAGGGCGAGATCCTCCGTGGCACTGTGATCTCGGTCGGCAAGGACTTCGCGATCGTCGACATCGGCTACAAGTCCGAGGGTCAGGTCGCGCTCGAGGAGTTCCGCGGCGCTGACGGCACCATCACGGTGGCCGCCGGCGATCAGGTGGACGTGCTCCTCGAGAGCCGCGAGAACGACGCCGGCATGTGCGTCCTCTCGAAGGAGAAGGCCGACCGGTTCAAGGTGTGGGACGAGATCAGCGCCGCGTGCGAGCGCGACGAGCTGATCGAGGGCACCATCACGACGCGCGTGAAGGGCGGCCTGTCGGTCACCATCCGCGGCGGCGTGAAGGCGTTCCTCCCCGGCTCGCAGGTCGATCTCCGCCCGGTGCGGAACCTCGACGCGTTCCTGGGCCAGGCCTTCAAGTTCAAGGTCATCAAGTTCAACAAGAAGCGCGGCAACATCGTGCTGTCGCGCCGCGTGCTCCTCGAGAAGGAGCGCGCCGCGTTGAAGGAGTCGACGCTCGAGCGCCTGAAGGAAGGCCAGATCGTCGAGGGCATCGTCAAGAACCTCACCGAGTACGGTGCGTTCATCGACCTCGGCGGCATCGACGGCCTGCTGCACATCACCGACATGAGCTGGGGCCGGGTCAACCACCCGTCCGAGCTGTTCCAGGTCGGCGACCACGTGCGCGTGAAGGTGTTGAAGTTCAACGCCGACACCGAGCGCGTCAGCCTCGGCCTGAAGCAGATCACCGAGGATCCGTGGAGCCGGGCGGCCGAGAAGTTCGTGCCGGGCACCGTCGTCCGCGGCAAGGTGGTCTCGCTCAAGGACTACGGCGCCTTCATCGAGCTCGAGGAGGGCATCGAGGGCCTGGTCCACATCTCCGAGATGTCGTGGACCCGCCGCGTCAAGCACCCGTCGAAGATGGTCGCCGTGGGCGACATGGTCGAGGCGGTCGTGCTCGACGTCGACGTCAAGCAGAACCGCATCTCGCTCGGCATGAAGCAGCTCGAGCCGAACCCCTACGAGCAGCTCACCGAGAAGTACCCGCCGGGTACCGTGGTCAAGGGCAAGGTCCGCAACATCGCGGACTTCGGTATCTTCGTCGAGATCGAGGAAGGCATCGACGGTCTCGTCCACATCAGCGACATGTCGTGGACCCAGCGCGTCAAGCACCCGTCGGAGCTCTTCCAGAAGGGTGACGACGTCGAGGCCGTGCTGCTCAACATCGACACCTCGGACGGCGAGAAGCCCAAGATCTCGCTCGGCATCAAGCAGCTGGTCGCGGACCCGTGGGATCGCATCCCCTACGAGTTCCCGATCGGCAAGGTCGTCGACGGCAAGGTCCTCAAGGTCCTCGACTTCGGCGCCTTCGTCGAGCTCGAGAAGGGCGTCGAGGGTCTGGTCCACGTCTCGGAGATCTCCGAGGAGCACGTCGACGACCCCCGCGCGGTGCTGAACCCCGGCCAGGAGGTCAAGGTCCAGATCCTCGCGACCGACGCGGCCGAGCGCAAGATCGCCCTGTCGATCAAGGGCGCCACCCGCGCCAAGGAGATGTCCGAGGCCCAGGGCTACACCGGCGGCAACGCTGGCGGCGCCACCCTCGGCGACCTGATGCGCGGCAAGCTGGGCAAGATCCAGGGCGGCAAGAAGAAGGGCGGCGGCGGTGGTCGCGGCGACCGCGACATCGACGAAGCCAACGACTGAGACCTGCGAGGGTCTTTCGCAAAGACCCTCCCCCGGCATGCGCCGGGGCCCCCACCCGAAACGCGAGAGCCTGGGCTCGTGGGGACGGTGGAAACTCGATGGGCGCCCTGACCGGCGCTCGTCGGCGTTTTCGGGCCCCCACCCGAACGCGAGAGCCTGGGCTCGTGGGGACGGTGGGAACTCGATGGGCGCCCTGACCGGCGCCCGTCGGCGTTTTCGGGTAGAACCGGCGGGTGAGTCGGACCGCTGCGCCTGACGCCGACCGTCGCCTGGCGGCGCTGGTGCTGGACGATCTGGTCGGCGCGGCGCTGGTGCTCGATCACGGGCTGCGGGTGCGCTACGCGACGCCGAGCGCCGAGGCGGCGCTGGGCTCGAGCCTGCCGGTCGGCGCGTCGGCGGCGACGCTCCTGTGCGGCGACCGACCCAAGCGGCCGTTCGCCGAGGCGCTGGCCGAGGGCGTGCCGTTCCAGGCGGTCATCCCGCACCCGGGCGGCGGCGACGCCCAGGTGCGCGTGCGCTCGGTGCCGGTGGTGGCCGAGGCCGGGGCGGCGCCGGTCGGCTGGATCGTCTACCTGGCCGAGGTCGGCGGCGGCGAGGGCGACGAGGTGCTGTTCCACGGCATGTGGACCCGCGACGCGCGCATGAAGGAGCTGTTCCGGATCGTCACCCGGGTGGCGGCGACCGACGAGACCGTGCTGGTGCGCGGCGAGACCGGCGCCGGCAAGGAGCTGGTGGCGCGCGCGCTGCACGCGCTGTCGTCGCGCCACGCCGGCCCGTTCCGCGCGATCAACTGCGCCGCGCTGCCCGCCAACCTGCTCGAGAGCGAGCTGTTCGGCCACGCCAAGGGCGCGTTCACCGGCGCGATCAAGGACACCCCGGGCCACATGCAACTGGCCGACGGCGGCACGCTGTTCCTCGACGAGGTCGCCGAGCTGCCGCTCGAGCTGCAGGCCAAGCTCTTGCGGGTGCTCGAGACCCGCACCGTGCTGCCGGTCGGCGCGCGCGATCCGGTCCCGGTCGACGTGCGCGTCGTGTCGGCGACCCACCGCGCGCTGCGCGCCGAGGTCGACGCCGGCCGGTTCCGCGCCGACCTGATGTTCCGGCTACGCGTGATCCCGGTGCGGCTGCCGCCGCTGCGCGAGCGCCCGACCGACATCGCGCTGCTCACCGCCAAGCTGATCGCCGAGTGGAACGGGCGCGGTCGACGGCAGATCGCGTCGGTCGCGTCGGCCGCGGCGGCGGCGCTCGAGCGCCACCCGTGGCCCGGCAACGTCCGCGAGCTGCGCAACGTCATCGCCTACGCGTTCGCGATCGGCGACGGCCCGGTCCTCGAGCTGCGCGATCTGCCCGACGAGCTGGCCGCCGCTGCGCCCAGCGCCGGCGAGATCACCGTGGTCGCGGCGCCGCTGGCCGAGGCCGGCCCGCCCGAGGCCCGGCGCATCAAGGACGCGCTGGCGCGCACCGCCGGCAACCGCGATCGCGCGGCGCGCCTGCTCGGCATGTCGCGGGTGACGCTGTGGCGGCGGATGCGGGCGCTCGGCCTCGAGGAGTAGTCAGCGCCGGACCCAGCCGTGCTGGGCCAGCATGCCGACCAGCATCGCGGCGACGAACAAGAGCCCGGTCTCGCGGCCGGCGGCGGCCGCCACCACGCCCGGGCCCGGGCACAGCCCGCCCAGGCCCCAGCCGACGCCGAAGATCGCGGCGCCGACCACCAGCTTGCCGTCGAGGTCGCGGCGGGTCGGCAGGTGGAACGCGACGTCGGTCCACGGCGCCTTGCGCGCGCGCTGGATCCACCGCGCCAGCGGCGCGTACACCGCGATCGCGCCGGCCATCACCAGCCCGAGGCTGGGATCCCAGCCGCCGCGCACGTCGAGGAAGCCGATCACCTTCGCCGGCGCGGTCATCCCCGACAGCAGCAGGCCGGCGCCGAGCGCGACGCCGATCACCCCCGCCAGCGCGACCGACATCGCCCGGCACCGGCCGCCGCACGCGACGCCGGCGCTCACGACGCCCCCGCGATCATTGCGGTCGCCGCGCCGGTGGTCATGAAGGTCGCGACCGCGACCAGCGACCGCACCGACAGCCGCGAGACGCCGCACACGCCGTGGCCGCTGGTGCAGCCGCTGCCGTGGCGCGTGCCGAAGCCGACCAGCAGCCCGGCGATCACCACCGCCGTCGACGAGCGCACCGAGGCGCCGACCGCCGCCGGCGCGAACGCCCCGGCCAGCGCGCCGGCCAGCGCCAGGCCGCCGACGAACGCGACCCGCCAGCCGCGGTCGCTCGGCACCGGCGGCAGCAGCGACCCGATCACGCCGCTGATGCCGGCGATGCGGCCGTGGGTGAGGAGGAGCAGCACGGCGGCCGCGCCGATCAGCGCGCCGCCACCGAGAGCCGAGATCCATGACGAAGCCATCGCGAGCGGCGTTTGCAGTCGCGATGCCAGCGCGCGCGCTGACGCGACGCGCGATCGCGCGACGCTCCGCTCGCCCGCTGAAACGTTCCGTGACGCGATCGAGTTTCACCGTGTTTCATCGACCACCCCGACGGCGGGGTGGGGGGCCGCCACAAGGCCAGCGCTGGCGCGACGCCAGCGATCGTCGCTGGCATCGCGCTTGAAGTAGGCGACGCCATGATCGTGCTCGTCCTGACCCTGGCGCTCCTGATCGGGGTCACGCTCGGCCTGCTCGGCGGCGGCGGCTCGATCCTCACGTTGCCCATCCTGACCTACGTCGCCGGGGTCGGGACCAAGTCGGCGATCGCGTCGTCGCTGTTCGTCGTCGCGGTCACCAGCGCCGTCGGCGTCGTCGCCCACGCGCGGGCCGGGCGGGTGCGCTGGCGCACCGGGCTCTTGTTCGGCGTCGCCGGCATGCTCGGCGCGTTCGCCGGCGGTCGGCTCGCCGGTCACCTGCCGGCGCGCGCGCTGATGCTCGGCTTCGCGGCGATGATGGTGGTCGCGGCGATCGCGATGCTGCGCGGGCGCCGGGCCAGCGCCGGCACCACCGTCGAGCTCGCCGTCGGGCGGGTGCTGGTGATCGGCGCCACCGTCGGCCTGGTGGTCGGCACCGTCGGCGCCGGCGGCGGGTTCATCGTCGTGCCGGCGCTGGTGCTGCTGGGCGGCCTGGCCATGGACCGCGCGGTCGGCACCTCGCTGCTGGTGATCGCGATGCAGTCGAGCGCCGGCTTCCTCGGCCACCTCGGCCACGCCGCGATCGACTGGCCGCTCACGCTGGCGGTCACCGCGATGGCGGTGATCGGCTCGTTCGTCGGCGGCAACCTGGCCGGCCGCATCCCGCCGGCGCAGCTGCGGCGCGCGTTCGGCGTGTTCGTGCTGCTGATGGCGGCGATCGTCGTCGCCAAGGAGCTGGGCTGACCGCTGGCCCGCGACTTGAATCTACGTCGCCCAACGGAGGACCCATGACCGCATCGCTCGCCTCGACGACCGCGCGCACCGCCGCGCCCCCCGCGCCCCCCGATCTCCCCGCGCCCGATCCGGTGCTCGCCGCGCTCGAGCGGATCGAGCGCCGGCTGGCCGCCGTCGAGCAGGTCGCGCGCGCGATCGCGCCGCTGGCCGGCGTCGCCGAGACCCTGCCGGGCGCGGTCGCGGTGGCGGCCGACACCTTCGACGGCCTCGCGGCGCGCCTCGGCGGCGCCGGCATCGATCTCGACGCGCGGATGATGGCGGTGCTGCGCGCGGTCGAGGTCGCCACCGCGCCGCGCGCGGTCAACGGGCTGGCGTCGCTGGTCGAGTCGCACCTGCTCGAGCCGAGCGCGCTGGCGGTGGTCAGCCAGCTGGCGGTGGCGCTGGCGTCGACCACCGACGCCAGGCCGGTCGGCACCTGGGGCCTGCTCAAGGCGCTGCGCGATCCCGACGTGCAGCGCGCGCTCGGCTTCGGCCTCGCGATCGCCCGCAGCTTCGGCCAGCAGCTCGCGGCCGGCGGCGTCGACGCGTGCCGCGATCGGCTCGACGGCGCGGTCCACGCGCGCCTGCTGGAGGCCCCATGACCGCGACCCGTTCGTTCTCGATCCTGATCGTCGGCGGCGGCAGCGGCGGGCTGGCGGTGGCGGCGCGCCTGGCGGCGGTGTTGCCGCCGGGCACGGTCGCGCTGCTCGAGCCGTCCGACAAGCACTACTACCAGCCGCTGTGGACGCTGGTCGGCGGCGGCGTCGTCCCCAAGGAGATCACCGAGCGCGCCGAGGCCGACTACGTGCCCGACGGCGTGACCTGGATCCGCGACCGGGTCGCCGCGTTCGAGCCCGAGGCGCGGGTGGTCGTCACCGGCGGCGGCGAGCGGCTCGGCTACGACCAGCTGGTGGTGGCGCTCGGCATCCAGCTCGACTGGCACAAGATCGACGGCGTCGAGGCGACGCTGGGGCGGGACGGCGTGGTGTCGAACTACCGCTACGACCTGGTCGACTCGACCTGGCGCGAGCTGCGGCGGATCGATCGCGGCAACGCGCTGTTCACGTTCCCGTCGACGCCGATCAAGTGCGCCGGCGCGCCGCAGAAGATCATGTACCTGGCCGACGAGCACCTGCGGAAGCGCGGCGTCCGCGACCAGGTCGGCGTGCAGTTCGTGTCGGCCGGCAAGGGTATCTTCGGCGTCGAGCGCTACGCGCGATCGCTGCGCAAGATCGTCGCGGCCAAGGGCATCGCGACCCGGTTCCGCACCGACCTGGTGGCGGTGCGCGCGGCCAGCCGCGAGGCGGTGTTCCGCCACCTCGACGAGGGCACCGAGGTGGTGCTGCCCTACGAGCTGCTGCACGTCGTGCCGCCGCAGAGCGCGCCGGACGTGATCAAGCGCAGCGCGCTGGCCTCGGCCGATCCGCTGGGCTGGGTCGACGTCGACAAGTTCACGCTGCGGCACGTGCGGTTCCCCGAGGTGTGGGCGCTCGGCGACTGCTCGAGCCTGCCGACCTCGCGCACCGGCGCGGCGATCCGCAAGCAGGCGCCGGTGCTCGCCGAGAACCTGCTGGCGGTGCGCGACGGGCGCGCGCCGACCGCGCGCTACGACGGCTACGCGTCGTGCCCGCTGGTCACCGGCTACGGCAAGCTGATCCTCGCCGAGTTCGACTACGACGGCCGGCCGGCCGAGTCGTTCCCGTTCGATCAGTCCCAGGAGCGCTACAGCATGTGGGCGCTCAAGACCTACGGGCTGCCCGAGATGTACTGGAACGGGATGCTGCGCGGCCGGATGTGACCGCCGCGCGACGCGAGCTGACGGCGCCCGGCGGGGCGCCGTCGGCGGTTTCGGCTGCAACGCCGCGAGCGGCGGCGCGCGGCCCGGCTGTTTCACCGCGTTTCACCGGGCCCCGCGGCGGCGCCGGCGGCCGCGCCGACGGCCCCCGCGGCCTGGCACCGGGCCTGCACTACCGGCGGGCATGTTCCTCCGCCAGCTCTTCGATCCCGAGAGCTCGACCTATACGTACCTGATCGCCGATCCGGCCACCGGCCAGGCGGCGCTGATCGATCCGGTCGCCGAGCAGCTCGAGCGCGACCTCACGCTGATCGGCGAGCTCGGCTTCACGCTGGCGTGGGTGCTCGACACCCACGTCCACGCCGATCACGTGACCGCGGCCGGCCAGCTGCGCGCGCGCACCGGCGCCCGCACCGCCGCCAGCGCCGCCGGCGCGCCGTGCGTCGATCGCGCGCTGCACGACGGCGACGTGATCGCCGTCGGCGGCGTGGCGGTCGAGGTGATCGCCACCCCCGGCCACACCGACGACAGCGTGTCGTTCCGCGCCGGCGACGCCGTGTTCACCGGCGACGCGCTGTTGATCCGCGGCTGCGGGCGCGCCGACTTCCAGAACGGCGATCCGGCGGTGCTGTACGCCAGCATCACGACGCGGCTGTTCGCGCTGCCCGACGCCACCACCGTCTACCCGGGCCACGACTACCACGGCCGCACCGCGTCGACGATCGGCGAGGAGCGCCGGTGGAACCCGCGGCTGGCCGGCAAGTCGCGCGAGCAGTTCGTCGCGCTGATGAACGCGCTGGGCCTGCCGCCCCCGAAGAAGCTCGCGACCGCGGTGCCCGCCAACCGCGCCTGCGGGCAGGCCACCTGAACCTCTCGCGCACCGAGGACGCCATGCCATCCGTCAGCCCCTTCGAACGTGGCCAGCCGACCCGCGGTGGGTACCGCGACGTCAGCCCGGCCGACACCATCGCCGCGCGCGGCGCGGTCCGCCTCGTCGACGTCCGCGAGCCGCACGAGTACGTCGGCGAGCTCGGCCACGTGCCCGGGTCGGAGCTGGTGCCGCTGGCCGCGGTCGCGGCCGCCGCCACCGCCTGGGACCGCGAACGCGACGTCATCCTGATCTGCCGCTCGGGCGCGCGCTCCGGGCGGGCCGCCGAGGCGATGGTCGCCGCCGGCTTCGCGCGGGTCATGAACATGGCGGGCGGCATGCTCGCCTACAACGCGGCCGGCCTGCCGGTCGAGCGCTAAGGAGCACGCCATGTCCAGCTTCCACGTCGAGCCGTTCTTCGATCCCGCCACCTTCACGCTGACGTTCGTCGTGGCCGATCTCGCCACCAAGGACGCGGTGGTGATCGATCCGGTGCTCGACTACGACCCCGCGAGCGGCACCACCAGCACCACCGCCGTCGAGCAGGTCTCGGCCTACCTGCGCGGCAACGGCCTGCGCGTCCACTACGTGCTCGAGACCCACGCCCACGCCGACCACCTGTCGGCGTCGCAGCTGTTGCGGCGCCGCTTCGAGGCGCAGATCGCGATCGGCGCGCGCATCCGCGAGGTGCAGGAGACCTTCAAGGGCCTGTTCGACCTGGCGGCCGGCTTCGCCACCGACGGCAGCCAGTTCGATCGCCTGCTGGCCGACGGCGAGGTGGTGCGGGCCGGGGCGCTGGCGATCGAGGTGATCGCGACGCCGGGCCACACCCCGGCCTGCGTCAGCTTCAAGATCGGCGACGCGGTGTTCACCGGCGACGCGCTGTTCACCGAGGACTACGGCACCGGCCGCTGCGACTTCCCGCGCGGCAGCGCCGCCGAGCTGTACGACTCGATCCAGAAGCTGTACCGGCTGCCCGACGCGACCCGGGTGTTCGTCGGCCACGACTACCAGCCGGGCGGTCGCGCGGTGCGGTGGCAGACCACGATCGGCGCGTCGAAGGCCGAGAACCCGCAGCTCAACGCGCGCACGTCGCGCGACGAGTTCGTGCGGATGCGCCAGGCCCGCGACGCCACGCTGGCCGCGCCGCGCCTCCTGTTCCCCAGCGTCCAGGTCAACGTCGACGCCGGCCGGCTGCCGGCGCCCCACGCCAACGGCCATCGCTACCTGGTGATCCCGCTCAACGTGCTGCGGCCGGCGTCGGACGTCGGCGAGCCGCTGGCCCGGACGTGACCATGCCGGCCACGATCGCCCACACCACCGATCGCTCGGGCGACGATCGCGCCGCGCTGGTCCACGCCGCCGCGCTGGCCGCGGCGGCCGGCGCCCGGCTGATCACCGTCCACGGCAACGCCCCGCCCGACGTCGCGGCCGCGCTGCCCGACGCGGCGCCGCTGGCGCAGGCGTGGGGGCACCCGATCGTCCACGAGCGGCGCTGCCACGAGTGCTGCGACGACGTCACCGACACCGTGCTCGACGCGCTGGCCGCGATCGCGCCGGGCCTGGTCGTCACCGGCACCCACGCGCGCCACGGCGTCAGCGCGTGGGTGCGCGGCTCGATCGGCTGGGCGCTGGCCCGCAACCTGACCGTGCCGACGCTGGTCGTGCCCAACCACGGCCGCGGCTTCGTCGACGAGCGCACCGGCGCGCTGGCGCTGGCCCGGGTGGTGGTGATCGTCGACGGGCGGGTCGCGGCCGCCGACGCCGCGCGGGCCGCCCGCGCGATCGCCGCGCTGGGCGCCGGCCCGCCGGCCGCCACCACGATCGTCGCGGTCGGCGGCGCCGCCGAGGTGGCCGTGCCGGACGCGCGCGTCGTGGCGACGTCGGCCCACGACGTCGAGGCCACGCTCACCCGCGTGCTCGCGCACGAGCAGCCCACGCTGGTCGTGCTGCCGCACCGCCTCCACGCCGGCCACGCGCCGCTCTTGGGCTCGCGCGCCGAGTCGGTCGCGCACCACGCCGGCTGCCCGGTGCTCGTCGTGCCGATCCTCGACGCCTGAGCGCGCTCACCCGCGGCGGCCGCGGCCGAGCAGGCGGCGCAGCACCGCCGAGCTCGCCGCGAAGGGCAGGGCGCCCAGGCTCCGGGCGAGCCCGCGGGTCAGGTCGGCGGCCAGGGCGATCGGCGAGCCGCCGCGCGCCACCACCGCCGCCTGCTGGCCGGTCGCGACGTCCTCGACGGCGCCGCGCGCCACGGTGCGCGTGCCGTCAGAGCGGATCTCGATCACCATCCGCGCGACCACCGGCAGGTCCTCGTCGCGCGACAGCGCGCGGGTCCGGTCGGCCTCGGCGGTCGGCACGATCTCGGCGGTCGCGGGCTCGCGCTTGTCAGTGCTCACCGGGGCAGCTTCGCGCATCGCGGTGCGGCATTCCACCGCAGGTGCGAGCTTCGCCCCGATGCGGCGTATTGTCGCGAGCGTCGCGTGCGCGGCGCAGTGATCGCGGGGTGCGCGCAGCCCCTGCGCTCCTACGTCGCACGCCAATGGTGCGGAAGTTCTGGCTCCAGCGGCATCTCACCCGCCAGACCGCCTCGTTGAAGGCGCGTCGGAGGCAGATCGGCCACAGCAAATCGATACCTCTGGAACCTTGCGGAAACGCTCCTGTTCGTGATGAAAACCCCCAGCCCGCGCACCCGCCGGGCCCGTGCCCATCAGCCCCTCGGCTGCTTCCTCCTAGGAACCGATATGGCTCGCTTCCTGTTCCCCGAGTGGACGCAACCACTCAAGAAGTACGTGATCACACCGGCCCTGCTCCTGGGGCCGGTCTACATCGTCGCGCTGGCGGCGGTGGTCAAGGACCCGCAGACGTTGCGCATCGGCTACATGCCGAAGCAGCCGGTGCCGTACAGCCACGCGCTCCACGTCGGCGAGATGGGGCTGGACTGCCGGTACTGCCACAACGTCGTGGACCGCTCGCCGAAGGCGGCGGTGCCGCCCGCGGCCACGTGCATGAACTGTCACCAGACGGTCCTGCCCAAGAGCGAGAAGCTCACCCCGGTGCGCCAGGCGTTCTTCGAGAACATCCCGGTGCACTGGACGCGGGTCACCGACCTGCCTGACTACGTCTACTTCAACCACAGCGCGCACGTGACCCGCGGCATCGGCTGCGAGTCGTGCCACGGCCGGATCGACCGGATGGTGACGGTCTACCAGACCGCGCCGCTGACGATGCAGTGGTGCCTGGATTGCCACCGTAATCCCGAGCCCAACCTGCGCGACCCGGCGAACGTGACCGCGATGGGCTACAAGCCCGCGCCGGGCGAGGGCGCGAAGGTCAAGAAGGAACTCCAGATCAACCCGCCGACGGATTGCTCCACATGTCATCGCTGAACAACTCCGAGAGCCCTGACGTGACCACCGCCGCGGCCGCCCCGGCGAAGCCGACCCACGGCTACTGGATGAGCCTCGACGAGCTGGCGCCCAAGGCGGCGGCTCCCGAGGCCGCCAGCGAGCAGGTCGTCGACCCGCTCAACCGGCGCAACTTCATGCAGCTGATGGGCGCGTCGATGGCGCTCGCCGGCGTCGCCGGCGCCGGCTGCAAGCGCTACGACCGCGAGGAGATCGTGCCGCTGTCGCGCCGCCCCGAGGACATGGTCCCGGGCGTCACCCAGCAGTACGCGTCGGCGTTCGAGATGGGCGGCATCGCCAGCGCGGTGCTGATCACCAGCTACGAGGGTCGGCCGATCAAGGTCGACGGCAACCCCGAGCACCCGTTCGCCGGGGGCGGCGTCGTCGCGGGCACCACCCGCCACGCCGGCTCGTCGGTGTTCGCCCAGGGCTCGATCCTCCACCTCTACGATCCCGAGCGGTCGCAGGGCGTGCAGCAGGGCGGCAAGGGCTCGACGTTCGCCGACTGGCAGAAACAGGCCGGCCTGATGGGGTTGGATCCCAACTGGAACGGCGTGCGGATCCTCGCCGAGGCCTCGTCGTCGCCGACGCTGGCCGAGCTGCGCCGCCGCCTGCAGAGCCAGTACCCGGGCGCGACCTGGTACGAGTGGGAGCCGGTGTCGTTCGACAACGAGCGCGCCGGCCTGCGCCAGGCGTTCGGCAAGCCGATGCGGGCGCTGGCCCACCTCGACCGCGCCGAGATCATCGTCTCGCTCGACTGCGATCTCTTCACCGAGCACCCGGCGGCCGCGGCCTACAGCCGCGACTTCGCCCGCAGCCGCAAGCCCGACGGTGGCTCGCTCGGCCCGGGCAAGATGAACCGCCTCTACGCGGTCGAGAGCAACTACACCCACGCCGGCGTGGTCGCCGACCACCGCCTGCCGCTGCGCTCCGAGCACGTGCTGCCGTTCCTGCAGGCGATCGACGCCGCGCTGGGCGGCGGCGGTGGCGGCGGTGGCGGCGGCGAGGTGGTCAAGGAGGCCAAGGTCGACAAGTTCCTGAACGCGCTGATCGGCGACCTGCAGGCCGCTCGCGGCGCCGCGGTGCTGGTCGCCGGCCGCAAGCAGCCGGCCGCGGTCCACGCGCTCGTCGCCAAGCTCAACGGCCTGGTCGGTGGCGCGCTGGTCTCGTACTACGACGACCCCGAGCCGACCCGCCTCGACCACGCCGACGGCATCGCCGCGGTGGTCCGCGATCTCAAGGCCAACCAGGTCGAGACGCTGGTCATCCTCGGCGGTAACCCGGTCTACGACGCGCCGGCCGATCTCGACTTCGCGGGCGCGCTGGGCCAGGCCAAGACCTCGATCCACCTGTCCGAGTACGTCAACGAGACGTCGGCCAAGACCACCTGGCACATCCCCAAGGCGCACTACCTCGAGTGCTGGGGCGACGCCCGCACCTGGGACGGCACCTGGACGATCCAGCAGCCGCTGATCCTGCCGCTCTACGGCGGCGTCTCGACGATCGAGTTCGTCGCGCAGCTCCTCGGCGAGACCAAGTCGGCCGAGCAGCTGGTGCGCGAGGGCGTCGAGGCCGCGGGCGGCCAGTGGCGCGCCTCGGTCCACGACGGCTACGTCGCCGGCACCACCTGGTCCCCGGCGCAGGCCGCGGTCGGCGCGCTGCCGCCGGCGGCCTTCACCGGCACCCCCAGCAGCGCCGGCGGCAACGGCACCTTCGAGGTGACCTTCTCCCCGTCGTCGACCACCTGGGACGGCCGCTTCGCCAACAACGGCTGGCTGCAGGAGACCCCGGACTTCCTGACCAAGGTGACCTGGGACAACGTCGCGCTGCTCGCCAAGGACACCGCCGACGCGCTGCACGTCCACTCCCAGGACATGATCCGCATCACCGTCGGCGACAAGAAGCTCGAGGTCGCGGCGCTGGTGATGCCGGGCCAGGCCCGCGGCTCGATCGCGCTGTTCCTCGGCGGCGGTCGCACCAAGGCCGGCTCGGTCGGCAACAAGGGCGGCGAGTGGAAGGGCGGCGGCTGGAACACCTTCGCGCTGCGCACCACCGCCGGCCTCGACATCGCCGTCGGCGCCAAGGTCGAGAAGACCGGCAGCACGTACGTGCTGGCCACCACCCAGGAGCACTGGGACATCCGCCAGGGCCACGCGCTGGCCGACGAGCCGATCACCGGCGTCGGCGACAAGGGCATCCGCGAGCGGATGGATCGGATCGTCAAGGAGACCGACCTCGCGACCTACCAGGGCGCGAGCTACATGGCGCAGGAGGAGGAGCCCTACTTCCACGACCACAAGCACCACCGCGGCTACTCGACCTTCGAGGAGCACCAGTACACCGGCCGCAAGTGGGCGATGGCGATCGACCTCGGCTCGTGCACCGGCTGCAACGCCTGCATGGTGGCGTGCCAGTCGGAGAACAACGTGCCGGTGGTCGGCAAGCGCGAGGTCCAGCGCAACCGCGAGATGCACTGGATCCGCATCGACCGCTACTTCAAGGGCGACGTCGCGGATCCCGAGGTGGTTTCGCAGCCGGTCGCGTGCCAGCACTGCGAGAACGCCCCGTGCGAGCAGGTGTGTCCGGTGGGTGCGACGCTGCACTCGTCGGAGGGCCTGAACGACATGGTCTACAACCGCTGCGTCGGCACTCGCTACTGCCTCAACAACTGCCCGTACCGCGTCCGCCGCTTCAACTTCCTCGACTTCCACAAGGACCTCAAGGACGCGCGCAACAAGGTGCGGCGCCTGCTGTTCAACGCCGACGTCACCGTGCGCGAGCGCGGCGTGATGGAGAAGTGCACGTACTGCGTGCAGCGCATCCAGAGCGCGAAGATCAACGCCAAGAACGCGCACAACCGCGGCCCGCTCCCCGACGGCACGATCACCACCGCCTGCCAGGCGGCGTGCCCGACCGAGGCGATCGTCTTCGGCGATCTGTCCGACCCCGAGAGCCGCGTGTCGAAGCTGCACGGCGACCGCCGGCAGTACGAGCTGCTCAGCGACCTCAACGACAAGCCGCGGACGCGCTTCCTCGCCCGCGTCAGGAACCCCAACCCGGCGCTGGCGACGGCCGCCGGTGCCAACGGAGCCGAGTGAGCCATGGCGAGCGCAACTGAAGCCCACGCCGATGACCACGGTCACGGCGGCGAGAACGCCCGGGAGACCTTCCGCGGCATCACGCGCGACGTCACCAAGGTCAACCTGACCCCGATCGGCCGCTGGTGGTACCCCGCCTTCGGCGTGTCGCTGCTGCTGCTCGGCATGCTGGTGGTCGCGGTGACCCACCTGTTCCGGACCGGCATCGGCATCTGGGGCAACAACAACGTCCAGGGTTGGGCCTGGGACATCACCAACTTCGTCTTCTGGGTCGGCATCGGCCACGCCGGCACGCTGATCAGCGCGGTGCTCTACCTGTTCCGCCAGGACTGGCGCACCAGCATCAACCGCTCGGCCGAGGCGATGACGATCTTCGCCGTGGCCTGCGCCGGCATCTTCCCGATCCTCCACACCGGCCGGCCGTGGTTCGCGTGGTGGATGATCCCGCACCCGAACGACATGGGCATGTGGCCGCAGTTCCGCAGCCCGCTCATGTGGGACGTGTTCGCGATCTCGACCTACGCCACCACGTCGATCCTGTTCTGGTACATGGGCATGGTCCCCGACCTCGCGACCCTGCGCGACAAGTCGAAGGACAAGGTCCGCCAGGTCGTCTACGGCCTCCTGTCGCTCGGCTGGCGCGGCTCGGCCCGCCAGTGGCACCGCTACGAGCGCGCCTACCTGATCCTCGCGGCGCTCTCGACGCCGCTGGTGCTCTCGGTGCACTCGGTCGTGTCGTTCGACTTCGCGACCTCGCAGAACCCCGGCTGGCACACGACGATCCTCCCGCCGTACTTCGTCGCCGGCGCCATCTTCAGCGGCTTCGCGATGGTGATGACGCTGATGCTGCCGCTGCGCCACGTCCTCGGGCTCAAGCACATCATCACCCAGGACCACATCCACGCGATGTGCAAGGTGACGGTCGCCACCGGCACGATCGTCGGCGGCGCCTACGCCATCGAGCTCTTCACCGCCTGGTACTCCGGCAACCTGTGGGAGTGGTTCACCTTCCGCAACCGCATCCTCGGCCCGTACGCCTGGGCCTACTTCATCATGGTGAGCTGCAACGTGATCGCGCCGCAGTTCTTCTGGGTGAAGAAGTTCCGCGAGAACCTGGTCTTCGTCTGGATCCTCTGCGCGTTCATCAACGTCGGCATGTGGTTCGAGCGCTTCGTCATCATCGTCAGCTCGCTGGCCCGCCAGGCGCTGCCCGGCGCCTGGGGCTACTTCGAGCCGACCAAGTGGGACTTCATGACGCTGGCGGGCAGCTTCGGCCTGTTCGGCACGCTGTTCCTCCTGTTCGTGCGCTTCGCCCCGGTGGTCGCCATGGCCGAGGTCAAGGCGGTGTCCCCCGCCGCCCACGCCGGCAAGGACGATCACTGAGACAAGCGAGGGTCTTTCGAAAGACCCTCCCCCGGCATGCGCCGGGGCCCCCACCCGAAACGGCCCAGAGCCTTCCCCCGACTCCCCACTGGGGCCCCCGCCCAGGACTGCTCCCTGAACCGCTTCTTGCGGAGACAAGCTCATGGAAGCTGAGACCCAAGCCCACGACGACGACAAGCCGGCCGCTCACGGCAACGGCGACGATCACGGCGATGCCGGCGAGACGTCGACCGACGGCGGTGACACCGAGCTCCACGGCCTCCTCGCCGAGTTCGAGACCCCGGGCGCGCTGATCGCGGCCGCCCGCAAGGTCAAGAACGCCGGCTACACCGAGTTCGACTGCTACAGCCCGTTCCCGGTGCACGGCATCGACGACGCGATGGGGATCAAGCGCACCAAGCTGCCCCTGGTCGTCTTCGGCGGCGGCCTCACCGGCCTGTGCGGCGGTCTGCTGCTGCAGTGGTGGATGAACGCCCACAACTGGCCGTGGAACGTGTCGGGCAAGCCGACCTGGTCCATCCCGGCCAACATCCCGATCGCGTACGAGACGACGATCTTGTTGTCGGTCTTGACCACGTTCTTCGGGATGTGGGCGGCCAACAAGCTGCCGCAGGTCTGGCACCCGTTCTTCCGCCTCGACCGCTTCGCCAAGGTCACCGACGACGGCCTGTTCATCGGCATCGAGGCCTCGGACCAGCGGTTCGAGCTCGAGCAGACCAAGCAGCTCCTGGTGGCGGCCGGCGCCACCCACGTCGAGGAGTGCCACACCGACGCGCGCCCCGAGGCGCGCACCGTGCCGAAGGCGATCTACGGCGTGATGATCGTGCTGACGGTCGTCGCGCTGATCCCGTTCGCGCTCGCGTTCAAGGCTCGGGCCTCGAAGTCGAGCGATCCGCACTGGCACGTGTTCTCGGACATGGACTTCCAGCCCAAGGCCAAGAGCGACCAGCCGTTCGGCGAGTTCGCCGACGGCCGGGCCAACCGCGGCGAGATCGTCGGCACGATCGCCCGCGGCAACCTGCGCGCCGACGACGCCTACTACCGCGGCCTGCGCGACGGCCAGTGGATCACCGAGCTGCCGGCGGCCTTCAAGGTCGACGTCGACAAGCTCAACCGCGGCCAGGAGCGCTACAACATCTATTGCGCGCCCTGCCACGGCTTCGACGGCGGCGGCCACGGCATCGTGCCCGAGCGCGTCGCGCTGCGCGGCGGCGCCTGGGAGGCCCGCAACCTGGTGTCGTCCGACTCGGTCGCCATCAAGATGCCCAACGGCCAGCTCTTCAACACCATCTCCAACGGCTACAACACGATGATGGGCTACGCCGCCCAGGTCCCGGTCGACGACCGCTGGGCCATCCTCCTCTACGTCCGCGCGTTGCAGCGCGGCCAGAACGCGACCCAGGCCGAACTCCCGGCCGGCGCCCAGGTCCGGTGAGGCAGCCATGAGCGCGACCAAGAAGCTTCATCCCGACGAGAAGATCAAGGCCGACAAGGTCGGCGGCACGCTGTTCAAGGCCGGCCTCGGCGCCGGCGCCGTGCTGCTCGGCGTCTCGATCGCCATGGGGGCGGGGAAGGGCGACCACTGGCGCCACTTCCTCCACGCCTACCTGACCGCGTGGTCGTTCGTCTTCTCGATCTGCCTCGGCTCGTTGTTCTTCGTGATCATCCACCACCTGGCCAAGGCCAAGTGGGGCATCGTGCTGCGCCGCCAGGCGGAGTTCATCACCGGCGCGCTGCCGGCGGTGGCGCTCCTGGGGCTGGTGTTCCTGGTGCCGGTGCTGTTCGGCAACGAGAACCTCTACTACTGGTCGGTCAAGCAGCTGCACGACAAGCAGCACCCGTTCTTCCACCACATGCACCACAAGCTGGGCTGGCTGGATCCGGTGTTCTTCGCCGGCCGCTACGCCTTCTACTTCGGCGTCTTCATCTACATGTCCACCTGGTTCCGCAAGCAGAGCCAGGCCCAGGACACCGACGGCGACGCCGGTCGCTCGGAGAAGATGCGCTACTGGTCGGGCTTCGCGGTGCTGATCTACTCGCTGACCACCGTGTTCGCGGTCACCGACCTGTTCATGACGCTGCAGCCGCTGTGGTTCTCGACGATCTACGCCGTCAACTACTTCTCGGGCGCGATGCTCGCGACCTACTGCACGCTCGCGCTCCTGTCGATGGCGATCCAGCGCTCGGGCCGGCTCAAGCATTCGATCACCGTCGAGCACTACCACGACATCGGCAAGTACATGTTCGGGTGGACGTTCTTCTGGATCTACACCGCGTTCTCGCAGTTCATGCTGCAGTGGTACGGCAACATGCCCGAGGAGACGGTGTTCTACAGCTACCGCATGTTCGGCGGCTGGCAGATCGTCTCGATCCTCGTGCTGGTCGGCCACTGGGCCTTCCCGTACGTCTCGCTGGTCACCCGGTGGAGCAAGCGCATCCTGCCCATCCTCGCCTTCCTGGCGGCGTGGCAGCTGGTCTTCCACTACATCGACCTGTACTGGAACGTCATGCCCAACCAGACCTGGGAGACCGCGGGTCACTGGATCCGCGGCCCGCTGCAGGGCGACCCCGAGCTACACAAGGTCAACTTCCACTTCATGGACGTCACGCTGCTGCTCGGCCTGATCGGCCTGTGGCTGGCCGCGGTCGGCAAGTCGATGAAGGGCAACCTGGTGCCGGTCAACGATCCGAAGCTCGGCGAGTGCCTGGCCTTCGAGAACTACTGAGTTGCCGTGAGGGGCTTTCGCAAAGCCCCTCCCCCACAAGACGTGGGGCCCCCACCCGAAACGCGAGATCCTGCCCGGGGATTTGCGACTCCCCGTAGACGTGTGTATCCACCTCCGAGGTCGTCATGAGCTCCCACGGCGAGAAGAAGAACCCCGACAAGATGAACGTCGTCGGCGTGGCCACGGTCGGCTTCGCCGGCTGCGCGTTCGTCTACCTGGCGATCATCGGGATCGAGGCGCTCTACCTGAACGAGTCGTCGCGCGTCGACGAGGTCGCGAAGTTCGGCAAGCAGGAAGAGACCAAGAAGACCCTCAAGGCCGAGCAGGTCGGCAAGATCACCGAGCCGCGCCTGGGCACCAAGGCGCCCAACGGCACGCAGCTGTACACGGTGCCGATCGACACCGCGAAGGCGCTCGTGCTGCGCGACGTCGCGGTCGACCCGGCCAACCTGGTGCCGGCGGTGTCGCGGTCCGAGTTCACGACGATCAAGCCGGTGTTCGGCCGTCCGCAGACGCTGCCGTCGGCGGTGCCGATCGGCCAGAGCGCGCCGCCGCCGCCGCCGGTCGACCCGGCCGCGGTGCCGCCGACGGGCGCGCCGACCGACGCCGCCGCGCCGGGCGCGACGCCGCCTGCGGGCG
>JAEUJY010000014.1 GCA_016794525.1 Myxococcales bacterium | reverse complement strand
CCGCGCGCGGCGGCCGCGGCGCGCGCGGGGGCGCGGCCATCGTGATGCGCAGCTCGGCCAGGCCGGTCGGCACCGCGCGCAGGCAGGCCTCGAGGCGCGGCCGCGCCGCGACGACGCGGGCGGTGAGCGCGGCCGAGGAGGCCGCGTCGCCGTCGGAGGCCTGGACCGCCGGCGCCTCGGTGACCGCGGCGCGCTCGGCGATCGCGAGGTGCTCGGCGGCGCGGGCGCGGAAGCGATCGTCGGCGGGGGCGGCGGCGAGGTAGCGCCGCAGGTAGGCGACGACGAACGACCACTGCCCGCGCTGGCGGGCCGCGAGCGCCATCACGTAGTCGGCGTCGTAGGGCGGCGCCAGCGGGATGACGCCGCTGGTGGTGCGCGCCGCGTACGGGTCGTCGCGGTTGGCGCGCTCGGCGGCGGCCTCGGCCTCGGCGTCGCGGCGCGCCCGATCGAGCGCCGTCGCCCGCAGCCACGCGGCGGTCGGATCGGTCGAGCGGCCGAGCGCGTCGATCGCGTCGGTGAGCCGGCCCTCGGCCAGCGCGACCTCGCCGGCGCGCAGCCACAGCTCGCTGCTCGATTCGCCGAGCGCGATCGCGCGCTCGATCGCGGCCCGGGCGGCGGCGTAGGCGCCGGCGCGGCTGGCGCACAGCGCGACCGACAGCGTCGGCGCGCGCAGGAGCGGGCTCTTCGGCGGCGTGCGCACGTCGATCAGCGCCTCGGCGCGCCACCCCGGCGCGAGCGCGTAGGCGCGCGCGTACGCGTCGGCGCACACCGCCCAGCGGCGGCGGCGCTCGGCGGTCACCGCCAGGTAGCCCCAGGCGTCGGCCGAGGCCGGCGTGGCGGCGGTGAGCTGGGTCAGCCCGCGCTCGACCGCGGACAGGTCGGTGCTGGTCAGGCGCAGCGCGCGGATCGCGTCGGCGATCTGCTCGTGGCGGGCGCGGGTGCCGGGGTGCGCGACCTCGTCCCAGAACGCGCTGCGCGCCTCGGCGGCGCGCTCGGGATCGTCGGGCGGCGCCGGCGGCGCGGCCTGCGCCGCGGCGGTCGCGGCGGTCGCGGCGGTCGCGGCCACGAACGCCAGCGCGACCCGCGCGATCATCGCGCGTGGACCCGCCGCGCCAGCCGCGCCCGCAGCGCCGCGAGGTGGGCGCGGGCCCGCGGCTGGTAGCCGGGGTGGGCGCCGCTGGCGATGAACGCCTGGAAGTGCTCGATCGCGGTCACCTCGTCGCCCTCGAAGGCCGCGCCCAGCCCGAGGTAGTACGCGACCTCGCCGTCGGGGACGAAGAACACGCCGCCGCGCTCGACCTGATCGATGAACTGCGCGACCGCGCCGGGGCCCTGGCCGCGCAGCACCTCGTACGCGGCTTCCTCCTGCTCGTCGCGATCGAGCGCCACCGCCAGCCCGAACGCGCGGGTCAGCTCGGGCGACAGCCGCTGCGCCTCGCGGTAGGTCTCGATCGCGCGATCGAGATCGCCGAGCATCATGAACGTCTCGGCGAGGTTGCCCATGATCAGCGACCGCTCGCCGAGGTTCGACGACAGCGGATCGACGCTGGCGGTGCCGCGCATGCGATCGAGCAGGCGCTGGTAGTCGACCGCCGCCGCGCGCAGGTGGGCCGGCGTCGCCAGCTTGGTGTGCAGGATGGCGCGCGCGAACATGACGCGATCGGTGAACCGCGGATCGCGCGGGGCCAGGCGCTCGGCGGCGTCCCAGTAGGCGATCGCGCGCTCGGCGTCGCTGGGGCGCGGCTCGCGCCCGCACAGCGGCGCGCGGTCCTGGGTGCACTCGATGAAGAACGCGTTGACGACGGTGGCGGCGCGCCAGCGCGGCTCGGCGAGGTCGGGGCGGGCCAGCGCCGCGCGGTCGTAGGCGTCGAGCGCCGCGCGCACCAGCCGCTTGCGCTGCTCGAAGACGACGGTGTTGGCGGCCTGGGCCACGCGGTCGTCGCCCTCGAGCATCGCCTCGTCGTAGGCGCGCTGCGCCTGGGCGGCGTCGGCGGTGGTCGTGGCCTGCTGCCAGATCGACGGCGCCGCGGCGGCCGGCGTCGCCGCCAGCGCCACGACCGCCGCGATGGCGAGCGCGCGGATCACGGGTGACGCCTCGGCCGGGGGGGCGGGCGGCGCTCGGCCTCGAGCACGCGCTCGAGGGCCTGCCGGTGCGCGGCGGCGCGCGCCACCAGATCGGGCGGGCCGCCGCCGGCCTCGTAGTCGCGCCAGCTGCGGTGGGCCTCGACGGTGAGGTACGGCCAGGTCTCGTAGACCAGCGCGCGGTAGTAGTGCACGTCGATCGCGAACGGCGGCGGGAACGCGCGCAGCGCGTCGTCGGCCAGCCGCACGTACTCGCTGTCCATCGCGGTGCGCAGGCGGAGCAGCACGTCGAACGCGGCGGTGATCTGCTGGTCGCGATCGTAGATGACGGCCAGCGCGACGTGGCCGGCCACGCTGGCGGGATCGCCGTCGAGCGGCACCTGCTCGTTGAGCTCGCGCAGCGTCGCGACCGCGGCGCCGACGTCGCCGGTGGCCTCGTAGGCGTGGGCCAGCGCGACGCGCGCGCGCACCATCGTGAAGCGATCCGAGACCTGGGCCGCGGCCTGGCGCAGCAGGTCGACCGCGTCGGCGGCGCGGCCCTGGCGCAGCGCGATCCGGCCGATCCGCACCAGCGCGTCGGCGCGGCGGGCGCCGGCCGGCGCCGAGCGCAGGTACAGCGTCAGCAGCCGCTCGGCCTCGAGCGCGCGGCCGGCGGCGTCGGCGAACGCGCCGGCGAAGTACACGACGTCGGGATCGCCGGGATCCAGCGTCCGCGCGTAGCGGGCCATCCGCACGCCGTTGCGCACCAGGTCGACGCGGCTGCGGTCGGTGGCGCCGTACGGATCGTCGAGCTGGCGCAGCGCGATCTCGAGCTGCTGCAGCGTCTCGCCGACCTCGCGCGCGTGCGGGTGCAGCACCTTGGCCCAGAAGTCGGCCGGCTCGGGCGCGCGCGGCGGCGGCGCCGGCATCATGTCGGCGGCCGCCGGGAGGCCGGCCAGCGCGATCAGCAGGGCCGCGAGCGGGGCGGGGCGCACCACGGTCCGAGTATGCAGCCCCCGCGGCGGGGAGGCCAGGCCTCGCCGCGCGGCGCGCAACTGCGCGGAACCCGCGACCCGGACGCGGGCCGGATGCTGGCCAACGGCTTGCTATGACGACGCGCGTGGACTCCGTCGCCATCGTCGCTGCCGCACGCGAGCTGTACGCCGCGCGCCAGTACGCCGGGGTGGTCGCGGTGTGCGGCGACGCGGTGGCCGAGCTCGACGCCGGCGACCGCGCGGTGATCGCGCTCCGCCTGCTGGCGGCCCGCAGCCTGCTGGCGCTGCGCCGCGACGCCGACGCCCAGGCCGAGATCCGCGCGTGCCTGCGGCTCGAGCCGCAGTGCGGCCCCGCCTACCGGATGCTCGGCGAGCTGGCCGCCCGCGCCGACGAGCTGGCGTCGGCGAAGATCTTCCTGCGCGAGGCCGTGCGGCTCGGCCCCGACGACGAGGAGGCGCGCGAGTGGCTGGGCATCGTCGAGACGATGGCCCGCGCCCGCGGCCTCGACACCGGCCGCCGCGAGCCGCGCCGCGCGGTCGCCCCC
>JAEUJY010000007.1 GCA_016794525.1 Myxococcales bacterium | reverse complement strand
CGGCCTCGGCTGGCCGGTCGCGCTGGTGGCGGGCGCGCTGGTGGCCGGCGTGGCGGCGGCGATGGTGATCGGCGCCGGCGGCGGCGCCGCGACCCCCGAGCCGCCCGCGGCGGCGGCCGCGATGGTCGCGCCCGACGAGGTCGTCGCCGACGCGGCGGTCGTGGCGGCGGCCGCGATCGACGCGGGCGCACCGGCGGTCGACGTGGCGCGCGCGGCGGCGGCGGTCGCGCCGGTCGATCCGGCGCCCGCCAGCGCGCCGGTGAACGTCGCGCCCGACGCGCCGACCGTCGCGGCGGCGATGGCCGATCGGCCGCTGTCGTCCGCCGCGGCGATCGGCGCGGCGATCGATCGCAAAGACTGGCGCGCGGCCGCGCGGCTGTGCGCGCCGCTGATCGTCCGCGACACCGAGGCCGAGCTGCTGGCGCGTTGCGGGCGCGCGTTCTGTCGGGCCCGCCGCGGCGGCGACGCCCGCCGCGTCATCGCGCTGGTCTCGCAGCGCGACCAGGAGACGATCACCCGCGCCTGTCTCGCGACCGGCGCCTTCCACGAGGAGTGCGATGATCCGATGGCTTGTCCGTAACGCTGGCGCGGTGGCGGTGGCGGTGGCGGTGGCGACGCTGGCGACCGTCGGCGTCGCGGTCGCCCAGCCCGGGCGCGAAGGCGACGCGGCCGACATCGCGTTCTTTCGCGGGCGCGCGCTGATGGAGCAGGGCGATCGCGCCGCCGCGTGCGCGGCGTTCCGCGAGAGCGAGGCGCTGCGGCCCGCGGCGGGCACCGAGCTCAACCTGGCGGCGTGCCTCGAGGCCGACGGCCACCTGGTCGACGCCGCGGCGATGCTCGAGCAGGCCCGCGCGCGGGCCCAGGGCCGCGCCGAGGCCAGCCGGTTCGCCAAGGCGGTGCGCGACCTCGCCGCGCTGCGCGAGCGCATCCCGGTGATCATCGTGGCGCGGCCGCCGGGACGGCGCGCGGTGGTCCGCGTCGACAGCGTCGCGGTCGCCGACGTCGACGCGCCGATCGCGCTCGATCCCGGCGCGCACCGCGTCGAGGTGACGTGGGACGACGGCCCCGCGCGCGACGAGGTGGTGACGCTGCGCGAGGGCCAGCGGGTGACGCTGACGCCGCCGCCGGCCACCGCCAGCGCGCGCGCCGCCGACGCGCCGGTGGTCGCGCCACCGCCCGCCCCGGCGCCGCGGTCGACGCCGCCGCGCCGGTCGCGCCTGCCGCTGATCGTGGGCGGCGCCGGCGCGCTGCTGGCCGGCGCCGGCGCGTACGCCTTCGTCACCGCGCGCGGCCTCGACGCCGACGCCCGCGCGCTGTGCCCCGAGCCGGGGGCGTGCCCCGACACCGCGACCCGCGACCGCGCCGACGATCTCAACCGGCGCGCGGTGCGCGACGCGCGGGTCGCGGTCGCCCTGTGGGTCGGCGCCGGCGTCGCCGTCAGCGCCGCGACCTACCTGTGGCTGCGCGGTCGCCCCGATCGCGCCACCCCGACGATCGCGATCGGCGCCGGCGGCGCGTCCGTCGGCTACGCGGGGAGCTTCTGACGTGCGCGCCGCGATCATCGTCGTGCTCGCGCTGGGGCTGGCGGCGTGCGTCGAGCGCCGCACCTACCAGGTCGTCGACGCCGGCCCGATCGACACCGACCGCGAGACGTTCATGCTGACGGTGGCGGGCACCGGCCGCGGCAGCGGGACGATCACCTCCGAGCCGGCCGGCATCGACTGCGGCGTCGACTGCCAGGAGGTCTTCGAGCGCGGCTCCGTCGTCACGCTCACCGCCAGGGCCGCGCCGGGCTCGGTGGTCTCCGGCTGGTCGTACCCGGGGTGCACGCGCGCGACGTGCACGCTGACGATCGACGCCACCGTCGAGCTGACGGTCAGCTTCGACACCGCGCCGACCTACCCGCTGCTCGTGACGCGCGAGGGCAGCGGCGCCGGCAGCGGCACCGTGCGCTCGACGCCGGTCGGCATCGACTGCGGCGCCACCTGCACCGCGGACTTCGTCCAGGGCAGCCAGGTGGAGCTGATGCCGTCGGCGCCCTCGGGCGTCGTCTTCACCCGCTGGAACGGCGCGTGTACCGGCAGCGGCGCGTGCGTCGTGACGATGGACGCGGCGCTGGAGGTCAAGGCGACGTTCAGCGTGGGCGTGCTCTACAACCTGCAGGTGTTGATCGGCGGCAGCGGCGTCGGGACCGTGCAGGTGACGCCGCCGGGCACGACCTGCAGCGGCACCCAGCCGTGCAACAGCCCGCACCCGGGCGGCGAGCCGATGACGCTGACGGCGATCCCTCAGGCCGGCTCGCAGTTCGTCGGCTGGCGGGGCGCGTGCGCGTCGTTCGGCCTGGCCGCGCGATGCGAACTGACGTTCGCCGGGAGCGGCGGCGCCGCGCTCGCCGACTTCGATACCTGCACGGGCTGCTGACGCATACGCTGCGCCCGCTGCGCGGGGGATCGTCGGGCCCACGCAGATCGTGCGCGCAAGGCCGGCCACGAGCGGGCCGGCCGCTTGCAGTCTCGTCCCGCATGTCGGTAGCGCACATCCTGCGGGGGGCGGTGTCCTGCGCGATCCAGGCGCCCAGCTCGCACAACACCCAGCCGTGGCGGTTCCGGCGTCGGGGCGAGGTGCTCGAGCTGTGGCTCGATCGCGAGCGTCACCTCGACGTGGTCGATCCGCTGAAGCGCCAGGCGCTGATGAGCTGCGGGTGCGCGCTGTACAACGCCCGGGTCGCGATCCGCGCCGAGGGTTGGACCGACAAGGTCGAGCTGTTCCCGCGCAGCGCCGATCCCGATCTCGTCGCCGAGCTGCGCCTGGGGTTGCCGCGGGCCGCGACCAACGACGATCGCGCGCTCTTGAGCGCGATCCCGCGCCGCCACACCAACCGGCGGCCGTTCCTCGATCGGCCGGTGTCGACCGAGGACGCCGACGAGCTGATCCGCGCGGCCCGCGCCGAGCGGACCCGGATGTTCCGGCTGTCGCCGCAGCGCAAGCAGGAGCTGGCGGAGCTGGTGGCCGAGTGTGATCGGCGCCGGTTCGCCGACCCCGCGTACCGCGCGCAGGTCGGCGAGTGGCTGGTGCCGGCCGGGCGGCTGCGCAAGGACGGCATCCCGTTCGCGGAGAAAGAGTTCGGCACGCCGGCGTGGTTCGGGGTGAAGCGCGCGCTGGCCCAGCCCGACCTCGGCGCGCAGCTGGGGGCGATCGAGGAGGATCGCGTGATCGGCGCGCCGGTGGTGGCGGTGCTGTCGACGCAGGCCGACGAGGACATCGACTACGTCGACTGCGGGCAGGCGCTGGAGGCCGTGCTCCTGCGCGCGACGATCCTCGGCCTGGCGGCGGCGTTCGTCGATCAGCTGCTCGAGTACGAGGACCTGCTGGCGCGGGTCAGGGCGCTGACCGGCGTCGACATGATGCCGCAGATGGCGCTGCGCCTCGGCCACGCGCCGCCGCTGGCGCGGGTCGCGCCGCGCCGCGACCTGCACGACGTCCTGGACGAATCGGACTGAGCGTCAGGGGCTCCGCGACGCGGCCGGCCGGTCACCCCGCGCCGGTGATGCCGAATCCTGGGCTGGCACGCTCGCCTCGGCGGCGCGGCTCGCCCAAGATCGCGCCATGCTGGACTCGGTCACCAACCCGGTCGTGGTGCCGGAGCTCACGACCGCGCGGCTGCGGATGCGCGGCCACCGGCGCGACGATCTCGACGCGTGCCTGGCGATGTGGAGCGACCCCGACGTCGCGCGCTACATCGGCGGCAAGCCGTCGCCGCGCGACGCGGTGTGGCTGCGCATCATGCAGTACGTCGGCCACTGGGCGCTGCGCGGCTTCGGCTACTGGCTCGTCGAGGAGCGCGCCTCGGGGCGGTTCGTCGGCGAGGTCGGCGTCGCCGACTTCAAGCGCGAGCTCGAGCCGCCCATCGACGGCGTGCCCGAGGCCGGCTGGGTGATCGTGCCGTGGGCCCAGGGCCGCGGCTACGCCAGCGAGGCGCTGACCGCGGTGCTGGGCTGGGCCGAGACCAACCTCGGCGATCCCGAGATCGCCTGCCTGATCGATCCGGCGAACACGCCGTCGCTGCGGGTGGCGGCCAAGGCCGACTTCCGCGAGGTGGCGCGGACCGTGTGGCACGGCCACGACAGCGTCGTCTTGCGCCGCCCCGCGCGCGGCGGTGCGCGGTGAAGGCGGCGCTGCGCTGGCTGCTGACGGTGCTGATGGTGCTCGCGGGCGCCAACCACTTCGTCTCGCCCGATTCCTACGTCGCGATGATGCCGGCGGCGCTGCCGGCTCACCTGGCGCTGGTGTACGTGTCGGGCGTCGCCGAGATCGCCGGCGGGCTCGGGCTGATCCTGCCGCGGACCCGGCGCGCCGCGGCGTGGGGGCTGGTGCTGCTGCTGCTCGCGGTGTTCCCGGCCAACGTCAACATGGCGGTCAACCACCTGCCGCTCGGCGACCGCGCGCTGCCGACGTGGGCGCTGTGGGGCCGGCTGCCGCTGCAGGCGGTGCTGATCGCGTGGGCGTGGTGGTACACGCGCCGCGACCGCGCCGGGTGATACGCTCGGGGGATGGAGCCGACGGGGATCTTGCTGCGCGCGCTGGTGTTCGCCGCCGCGCGCCACCGCGACCAGCGCCGCAAGGACGCGCTGGCGTCGCCGTACATCAACCACCCGATCGCGGTCGCGACCGCGCTGTGGCACGAGGGCGACGTGCGCGATCCGGTGGCGCTGACCGCGGCGATCTTGCACGACACGATCGAGGACACCGGCACCACCGAGGCCGAGCTGGCGGCGGCGTTCGGCGCCGAGATCGCGGCGGTGGTGGTCGAGGTCACCGACGACAAGTCGCTGCCCAAGCTGCGGCGCAAGGAGCTGCAGATCGAGCACGCGCCGCACCTGTCGCCGGCGGCCAAGCTGGTGAAGCTGGCCGACAAGCTGTGCAACCTGCGCGACATCATCGACGCGCCTCCGGCCGCGTGGCCCCACGAGCGGCGCGCGGCCTACGTCGCGTGGACGCGCGACGTCGTGGCCGGCCTGCGCGGCGCGTGCCCGCCGCTCGAGGCCGCGTTCGACGCCGAGCAGGCGCGGTGGGCCGCCGCGGCCGCCGGCGCGTGACCTACAGCCACGCCGGATCGAGGTCGACGAACGAGCGCTCGGCCGAGCGGCACAGCGCGGCGAGGTGGTGGATCCGCGGCAGCTCGGTGGCGAACCAGTAGGCGGCGCAGGCGCGGGTGACGGCGCGGTGCGCGGGATCGCGGTCGGGGACCGCCGCCGCCAGCTCGAGCCACTGCCACGCGATCGCGACCGTCGCGAACAGGTCGAGGTAGTCGGTGGCGTGGGCCAGCATGCCCTCGCTGTCGCCGCCGAGGCCGCGCGCCGCCAGCTCGCGGGTCAGCGACAGCACCAGGTCGCGGGCGGCGCCCAGATCCTCGGCCCACCCGGCGTCGGCCGCGCCGCGGGCGCGGGTCTGGTCGATCGCGCGCGACCACGCGGCCAGCGCCGCGCCGCCGCCGGCCACCGCGCGGCGGCCGAGCAGATCGAGCGCGTGGATGCCGGTCGTGCCCTCGTGGATCGAGTTGAGCTTCTGCTCGCGCAGCCACGCCTCGACCGGGTACTCGCTCGAGTAGCCGTAGCCGCCGTGGATCTGCACCGCCAGCGCGTTGGCCTCGAAGCCGCGCTCGGCGGGGAAGGTCTTGGCGATCGGCGTCAGCAGATCGAGCAAGAGGCCGGCGTCGGCGTCGCCGCCGTGGTGGGCCAGGTCGGCGTAGCGCGACGTGCGCACCAGCAGCGCCAGCCCGCCGACGACGATCGCCCGCTGCCGCAGCAGCATGCGGCGCACGTCGGCGTGGGCGGTGATCGCGACCGGCGGCGCGGCCGGATCCTTGGCGCCCAGCGGCCGGCCCTGCGGGCGCTCGCGCGCGTACGCCACGGCCTCGTGGTACGCGACCGACGCGGTGGCCACGCCGTTCATGCCGACCATGATCCGCGCCTCGTTCATCATCTGGAACATGTAGCGGATGCCCTGGTGCGGCTCGCCGACCAGCCAGCCGTGGCAGTCGTCGCGCTCGCCGAACGCCAGCGCCAGGCTCGGCAGGGCCTTCCAGCCGATCTTGTGGATCACGCCGGTGACCGCGACGTCGTTGTCGACCAGCGCGTCGCCCTCGACGCGGCGGCGCGGCACGCAGAACAGCGACACGCCCTTGATGCCGGCCGGCGCGCCGGCGATCCGCGCCAGCGCCAGGTGCACGACGTTGTCGGTGAGATCGTGGTCGCCGCCCGAGATGAAGATCTTGGCGCCGCGCAGCAGGTAGTGGCCAGCGGCGGTCGGCGTCGCGACGGTGGCGACGTCGGCCAGGCTCGAGCCGGCCTGCGGCTCGGTCAGCGCCATCGTGCCGGTCCACTCGCCGCGGTACATCCGCGGCATGTAGGTCGCGCGCAGGTGGGCGTCGCCGAACGCCTCGATCAGGTGGGCCGCGCCCTGGGTCAGGCCGAGGTAGCCGTAGGCGCCGGCGTTGGCGGCCATCAGGTAGGCGGTCGCGAGCGTGAACACCGCCAGCGGCAGCTGCTGGCCGCCGACCTCGACCGGGCGCGGCGCGGCGATCAGGTCGAGGTCGCGCAGCTGGCGGAACAGCGGGTGCAGCTGCGGGTGGACGACGACCCGGCCGTCGACCAGGCGCGGCGGTTGCTCGTCGAGCGCGCGGTACGCGGGGTAGAGCGCGGTGCGCGCCACCCGGCGCGCGGCGTCGATCACCGCGGCGAACGTGGCGCGATCGTGCTCGGCGAAGTACGGCAGCGCGGTCAGCGCCGGCAGGTCGAAGACCTCGTCGAACAGGAGCGCGATGTCGCGATCGTCGAACAGCGGGTTGTCGCGCATGGCCGGAGTGTCGGCGGCGCCGCCGCGCCGCGTCGAGGGGGCGTTGTCCCAAAATTGCACAGCCCGCCGCGAGGGTCGTGCTGGCCAACCCGCGGGGCGGCCTCGTACCATGACGGCGTGCAGTCCCCGGTCGCGCAGGAGACCGTCGACGTCGACGGGCGGCCGCCGATCGATGGCCTCCGCACCTGCGCGACCTGCGGGGCGATCTACCGCAAGAGCTTCGCGCGCTGCCCGAGCGACGGCGGCGAGATCGTCGTCGTCCACGCCGATCCGCTGATCGGGCGGACGGTGGGCAACTTCGCGATCGACGAGCTGATCGGCGAGGGCGCGATGGGGCGGGTCTACCGCGCGCACCACGCCCGCCTGGCCGCCAAGCGCTACGCGCTCAAGGTGCTGCACGGCGATCACGCCAGCGACGCGACGATGCGCATGCGGTTCGCCAAGGAGGCCGAGGCGGTGAGCCGCCTGGCCCACCCCAACGTCGTCACCGTCGCCGACTTCGGCCGCAGCGCCGAGGGCCTGTTCTTCATCGCGATGGAGCTGGTCGACGGCGTCAGCCTGGCCGATCTGCTCGACGGCGGCCCGCTCGATCCGGCCCGGGTGGTGCGGCTGGCGCGCGGCCTGTGCGCGGGCCTGACCCACGCCCACGCCCACCACCTGATCCACCGCGACCTCAAGCCCGACAACGTCCTGGTGGTGAGCGGCCCCGACGGCGAGGTGCCGCGCATCGTCGACTTCGGCATCGCGCTGGCCACCGACCGCGAGGACGCGCGCCTGACCTCGACCGGCTTCACGATGGGAACGCCGGCCTACGTCGCGCCCGAGCAGGCGGTGATCGGCAAGGCGGTCGATCACCGCGCCGATCTGTACGCGCTGGGCGTCACGATGTTCGAGATGCTGACCGGCGAGCTGCCGTTCACCGGCGAGCCGATGGAGGTCGTGCTGGCCAAGGCGACCCGCGACGCGCCGCCGGTGATCGGCGCGCCGCCGGCGCTGGCGCAGATCGTCGCGCGCCTGCTGGCCCGCGACCCCGAGGCGCGCTACCGCGACGCGGCCGCGGTCGACGAGGCGCTGGCGCGCGCGTCGCTGGCGCCGGGCGCGCCGGTGGCCGCGCGGCGATCGTCGCCGGGCCGGCGCTGGTGGCCGCTGGCGGCGGCGGTGGTGGTGGTCGGCGCGGCCAGCGCGGCGTGGTGGGCCGGACGCGATCGCGCGACGGCGACGGCGACGGCGGCGGCGGCGGCGCCCGCGCCGGTGGCCGGGTCGCCCGCGTCGGGTGCGGCGCCCGACGCCGCGGCGAGCGCGCCACCCGCGTCGACCGTGGCTACGCCGACCGCGCCGCCGGCGGAGGCCGCGGCGAGCGCACCGCCTCCCGCGCCGCCGCGCGGGGCCGATCGCGCCCCGGACCGTC
>JAEUJY010000040.1 GCA_016794525.1 Myxococcales bacterium | reverse complement strand
TGGCGAAACCCCCGGCCCCGCCACTCGCGGGTGGGGGCCCCGCGGGGGCTGGCCCCGACGGGCAAGGGGCTTTGCGACGGCCCCTTCCAAGGAACTCGCGGGTTGGGGCCCCGTCTGGGCATGCCCCCGACGGGGAAGGGGCTTTGCGAAAGCCCCTTCCAGGGAACTCAGCGCGGGCGCCGGGCCAGCGCGGCGTCGAGCGCGTCGGTCAGCGGGTGACGCGGCACCGCGTCGCCGCCGGTGGCGGGGATCGCGTAGGCGCCGACCCGCCCGTCGGCGAAGCCGAGGATCACCTGATCGCCGGTGCGCGGCACGATCGCGGTGACGTCGACGCCGACGCCGGGGTCGAGCACGCGACAGGTCGCGGTGCAGTCGACGACGCGGGCGCCGAGCGCGCCCCACACGTGCAGCGTGCCGTCGCTGGCGACCGCCATCGGCCGGGTCGCCGCGGGGATCGTCACCGCGCCGGCCGGCGTGACCAGGATCGCCGCGTCGCCGCCGACGTCGACCACCGCGGCCCCGCCGGCCTGCCAGCTGCCGCCGGCGATCGCGGTGTCGCGCCCGGGCGCGGGCACGCCGTCGTCGCCGTGGACGCCGGCCGCGGCGCCGACGACGCTCCACCCGGTGCCGGGGCGCGGGACCTGCTTCGGTGGCGGACGCGGCGGCGCGGGATCGCGCGGGTCGCTGCCGCCCGGCAGCGGCAGCGGCGGTGGCAGCCACGCGGCCAGCAGCTGATCGCCCCTGCGCGCGAGCAGCAGGTCGGGCGCGCCGGGCACCGCGACCACCGCGTCGAGCGGCGTGCAGGTCGCCGGCCGCAGCACGGCGCGCGCCGACAGCGGCGGCAGGGTCGGCGGGATCCAGTCGTCGATCTGTTCGTCCTCCCAGCCGAGCGGGCTGCGGACGTAGGCGCCGCACGCGCGATCGACGACCGCCTCGCCGGCGACGACGAAGTCGCCGGCGCCGAGCACCGCCGCGGCGCGATCGCGCTGCGCCTGGTACGGGCGCGCGCCGCCGCGATCGCGGCTGGCGTAGCCCAGCGTGCTGCCGCCGGCGCCGAACCCGATCGTCGCGCCGAGCAGCACCGCCGCGCGCTCGGCCGGCGGGGCCGCGGTGGTGAGGCCGCGCACGTGCACCGTCGGGCTGGCGTGGGCGATGCGCTCGCCGGCGCCGAGCGTGCGCACCGGCGACGGCCGTGCGGCGCTCGCCGGCCACACCAGGTAGCGCGCGAAGCCGTAGTCGAGGCCGATCACCAGATCGCCGCGATCGGTGAACGCCAGATCGTACGAGCCGATCATCTCGGTCGGCGGGATCGCGATCACCTCGGGCGCGCCGCCTTCGCGGTACCGCACCGCCTTGCCGCGGCACGCGCCGGCGACGCGGTCGCCGTGGGCGATCCACTCGGCCTGCTGGCAGCCCAGCGCGGCGATCAGCTGCGCCACCGCGGGCGGGTTGGCGCGCTGCTCGGCGGCGTTGCAGCTCGCGAAGCAGTAGGCCGGGCCGCCGACCCGGCCGATCGTGATGCGACCGCCCATCAGGCCGTCGCGCTCGGTGACCGCGCCGGCGCCGCCGGTCAGCAAGCGGAAGCCGCCGTAGACGAACGTGCCGCCGTCGCCGGCCACCAGGTAGCAGCGATCCTCGGGGCCGGTCGGCAGCTCGCGCGCCGCCTCGCGGCCGTCGGGCGCGACGGTCCACAGCGTCTGCGCCCGCGCCGGCTCGACGCTGTCGACGACGCCGCCGTCGGCGAGCCGGGTCCGCACCTGCTGGGTGCGCGCGGTGGTGGCCGGCGCCGCCAGGTACAGCGCGCCGGCGTGGGCGCCGACGCAGCCGCCGGGGCCGGCGCCGCGCGCGGCCAGCACGTCCTGGGTGAGCACGCCGTCGCGCACCACCAGATCGTGGCCGCGGTCGTTCATCGCGGCGTAGATGCGCGCGCCGTCGCTGGCCTCGCTGTGCGCGTACTGCAGCACCTCGTCGGCGCCGCCCAGCCAGCGCACCGCGCCGACGCCGCTCGCCGCGCCGGGCGCGACGTCGATCAGCGGCACGCCGTCGGCGTCACGCACCACCGGCGGGGCCGCGCCCAGCGGCGCGAACGGCGGCGCCGGCGGACGCGCGACGACCGCGAGGCCGGCGTCGATCGCCATCGCCGGTGGTGGCGCCGATCCGCCGACCGGCGCCGGCGCGTCGCGGGCCCGCGATCCACACCCGACGATCGACGCGGCGATCACTCCGACGGACACGGCGCGCACGCGGCAGCGGCTCATGCGGCGGAAGATACGCCGCGGCCGCCGCGTACGCCGGTCCGATCACCGCGCGGGCTGCAGGATGCCGACGCCGCAGCCGAGCGGGTCGGTGAAGATCGCGAGGCGCCCGACGCCGGGCACGTCGTTGCAGGGCTGCTTGACGTCGGCGCCGAGCCGCTGCGCGCGGGCCACCGTCTGGTCGGCGTCGTCGACCTGCACGTAGGGCATCCACAGCTGCGGGATGCCCGGCATCGGCGCCTTCATGATGCCGGCGCGGCCTTTGCCCGCGCTCTCGAGCACGTGGTACGTGCCCATCGGGCCCATGTCCATCGGCGCGTCGGTGAAGCCGGCGACGGCCTGGTAGAACGCGAGCGAGCGCGCGACGTCCTCGGTCATCAGCTCGTTCCAGCAGAACGTGCCGGCCGCGCCCTTGTACTCGCCGGCGTCGGCCTTGGCCGGCTGCCACAGCGCGAACGCGCCGCCCAGCGGATCGGCGACGATCGCGTAGGTGCCGAGCTCGCCCATCGCCACCGGCGCCTTGAGCACCTTGCCGCCGGCCGCGGTGATCGCCGTCGCGGTCGCCGCCGCGCTCTCGACCTGCAGGTGTGCCAGCCAGTGCGCGTGGGGCGGCGCGCCGACCGGCGTCTCGAGGTAGCCGCCCAGCATGTGCTCGCCGGCGGCGATCATCGTGTAGACGCCGCCCGGCAGCCCGGGCGCCGGCATCGTCTGGGTCTTCCAGTTGAAGACCTCGCCGAAGAAGGCCTGGGCCCGCGCCAGATCGCCGGCCACGTACTCGAACCACACGAAACGTCCGCTCGGAAAGCTCATCGTCGTTCTCCCTTGGGGTTGATGCCCACAGGTCGAACGGCGCGCGCGCGGATCGACAGCGCGGGTGAGAATTCTTGCAAGCCGGCGGGATCGCGAGACTTGGAGTCGGGGACGGGCACGGGGACGGGTGCGGGGACGGGCACGGGCACGGGCACGGGCACGGGCACGGGCACGCTTGCGAACGCGGTGCGGCGTGGGACCATCAAGTCGTGCGCGCGCTCCTGATCGTCGCCCTCGCCTTCCCCGCGGTCGCCGCGGCGCAGCCGGCGCCGCGGTTCGCGAGCGGCACGCGGGCGGCCGATGTCGCGGTCTGCGTGCAGCCGCTGGGCAAGGTCGACGCGGCGACGCTGGGCGTGGTCGAGCGCGGCGTCGCGGCGGCCTACGGCTTCACGGCGCGGCGGCTGCCGAAGATCGCGCTGCCGCGCGCCGCCTACTACCCACCGCGCAAGCGCTACCGCGCGGACCAGCTGCTCGATCACCTGCAGGCCGAGGTGGTGCCGACCGCGGGGTGCGCGCTGGTGCTGGGCGTGACCGCCGTCGACATCTCGGTCACCAAGGACGAGCACCCCGACTGGGGCATCCTCGGGCTGGCAAGGCTCGACTCGCAGGTCGCGGTGATCTCGACCTACCGCACCCGACGCGGCGTCTCGACCCGCGTGTCGCGGCAGCGCACCGTCAAGGTCGCGACCCACGAGCTCGGCCACGCGCTCGGCCTGCCCCACGACGACTCGGTCGCCGGCTGCATGATGAACGACGCTGGCGGCACCGTGCGCACCGTCGACCGCGAGACCGGCGCGCCGTGCCGCCACGAGCGCGAGGCGATCGAGGCCCGCACCGGCGTCGACCTGCCCGACGTCACCGCGCTCGACTGGGACGCCGTGCTCGGCCGCTGAACCGACCTCGGCCGATCTCCGCTGTCCTGGCGCCCCCGCCCCGTGATACCTCGCACCGCGACGCCATGGCGCCCTCGCCGACCGACCCGCTCGACACGCTGACGCGCCTGGCCGCGCAGATGTCGACGCGGCACTCGCTCGAGGAGCTGCTGCAGCTCGTCGCCGAGGCCGCGGCGCAGGTGCTCGGCGTGCGGCGGGTCAGCCTGCGCCTGCTCGATCCGTCGCACACCCAGCTGCTGGCGACCGCGCGCTCGGGCGAGCCGCTGCACCGCGAGACGATCGAGTTCCGGATCGGCGAGGGCCTGCTTGGGTGGATCGCCGCCCACGGCGAGCCGCTGTGCCTGGCCGAGCCCGAGGCCGATCCGCGGTTCGCGCCGCGGCCGGGCATGGGCCCGATGGGCGCGTTCATCGGCGTGCCGATCCGCTCGGGCGCGCAGGTGATCGGCGTGCTGTCGGCGATCGATCCGACGGTGCGGTTCGACGATCACCACCGCCAGCTGCTCGAGCTGGTGGCGGCGATGTGCGCGCCGCACATCGAGCTGGCCCGGCTCGCCGATCTGATCCAGCTCGATCCGCTGACCGGCTCGCTCAACCGCCGCGGCCTCGATCAGCGCTACCCGGTCGATCACGTCGCCGACGCCGACGCCGCGCCGCTGGTGGTGGCGATGCTCGACCTCGACCACTTCAAGCGGGTCAACGATCGCCACGGCCACGCGGTCGGCGACCTGGTGCTGCGCCACGTCACCGCGATGATCGGCCAGGCGCTGCGCGCCGACGACGCGCTGGTGCGGTTCGGCGGCGAGGAGTTCCTGCTGCTGCTGCCCGGCATCGACCGCGAGCGCGGCGCCCGCATCGCCGAGCGCGTGCGCGCCGCGGTGGCGGGCTCGCCGGCGACGATCCCCGGCGGCCAGGTGGTGACGACGGTGTCGATCGGCGTCGCCGAGCGCCGCCCCGGCGAGTCGCGCGACGCGGTGTTCGCGCGCGCCGACGCCGCGCTGTACCAGGCCAAGGCCGCGGGCCGCGATCGCGTCGTCGTGGCGTGAGCCGCGACGCCGCCTACAGCCGGTGCTCGGCGAGGAAGCCGTCGATCGCCGCGTGGACGTCGGCCGGGCGCTCGACCTGCACCAGGTGGCTGTGGCCGGGGAACACCACCAGCCGGCTGCCGGCGATCGTCCGGTGCATGCGCTCGGCGATCGCCACCGGCGTCAGCTGATCGCGATCGCCGGCGATGATCAGCGTCGGCACGGCGATCGACGCCAGCACGTCGGCCGCGTCGTGCTCGAAGTACGCCGCGGTCACCGCGGCGATCACGGCCGGGTCGAGGCTGGCGACGTGGGCGAACAGGCCCTCGAGGACGTCGACCGGGCACTGCGCGCGGTGGGCGCCGCCCGACAGGTAGGCCAGCTCGCGCGCGACCCGCACCCCGAGCGGCGCGCGCAGCGGGGCCAGCAGCCGCGCCGCCAGCGCCGGGTGCGCGCCCAGCCAGCGCATCGCGCCCGCCGCCGCGCGCCGGAGGCCGGGCGCCGCCGACAGCCGATCGAGCGGGTGACCGGGCGTGCCGCAGATCAAGACCAGCGCGCGCACCGCGGCCGGGTGGCGCCGCCACAGCTCGAGCGCGACCTGCACGCCGAAGCTCAGCCCGACCACCACCGCCGGCGGCTGGGCCGCGGCCCGCCACACCGCGGCGCCGTCGTCGGCGAAGCGCGCGACGCTGATCGCCATCGGCGCGCGCGGCGCCGGCAGGCCGCCGTGGCCGCGGTAGTCCCAGCTCACCACCGGCCGGGTCGCGGCGAAGTGCGGCACGAACGCCTGCCAGTGCTGCCCCGACGACACCAGGCCGTGGGTCGTCAGGATCGGCGTCGCGGCGCCGCCGCCGTGGATCGCGTAGGCCAGCGGCTCGTCGTCATCGGTGCGGACGGTGTGCACGGCGGCGGTCACGGCGCGACGGTAGCGCGAACCGCGCGCGCCGTCAGATCGGCGACACCAGCTCCACCCGCACCGCGAAGTTGAAGCTGAACAGGTCCCAGAAGTGGCGATCGCTGGTCAGCGAGAACACGTCGGTCGAGATCCCCGCCCCCTGCCGGATCGTGGTGACCTGGAACTCGAGCCCGACGCGGACCCGCAAGCGATCGGCGAGCAGCGGGGGCAGCTCGCCGGCGGTGCCGGCCAACGCGGCGTGCTGGTACTGCGCGCCGCGGTCGATCGCGATCTACCCGGCCCCAGTGGGTCCCGAGATCGGTCCGCAGGTCGGCGCCGACGAACGCCCGGCGGCCCAGCGGGTCGGGCCCCTCGGCCCACGCCGGCGGCGCCGCGCTCATGACGAGCGTGCCCCAGAGCATGGCCAGGCCCGCGCACCGCACACCGGCACCGTCGGGCTGGCGCCGGGGGCGGTCAACTGCGGCGCGTCGTCGCGGCGCGCCGCCGCGCTACGCCGCGCCCTCGATGACGCGGACCAGCCCGGGGAACGCGGCCGGCTCGTACAGCGACGAGCCGAGCAGCACCCGCGCCGCCTCCTGGACGCCCTCGGTGACCGCCGGGTGCGGGTGCGGGCAGCGGTCGAGGTCGGCCAGCGTGCCGCCGCTCTCGATCAGCAGCGCGACGCCCTGGATGCAGCTCGACGCCTGCGGGCCGACGACGCGCAGCCCGAGCAGCGTGCCGTCGGGGGCGGCCAGCAGCTTGACGAAGCCGTCGGTGGCGCGCATCGCGATCGCGCGGCGCAACACGGCGTGCGGCACCACGGCGGCGCGGTACGCCAGCCCCGCGGCCTTGGCCATCTGCTCGTTGAGGCCGACCGCCGCGACCTCGGGACGGAAGAAGAAGATCGCGCTCTTGGCCTCGTAGGCCAGCGGCCGCGGCGCCAGCCCGGCGAGATCCTCGACGGCGTGGCGGCCCTCCTGCTCGGCGACGTTGGCCAGCATGACGTCGGGGGTGACGTCGCCGGCGGCCCAGACGTGGGCGGCGGTGGTGCGCGCGGTGCCGCGGGTCGGCGAGACGATCGCGCCCTTGTCGACGGCGACGCCCGGGTGCTCGAGGCCGAGGCCGTCGAGCGACGGCGTCCGCCCCACCGCCAGCAAGACCGCGTCGAACTCGCGGGCCAGCGGCGCGGCGCGGCCGTCGGCGTCGACGGTGGTGCCGCTGACCTGGACCACCGCGCCGTCGCGGACGACCCGCTCGAGGCGCGCGCCGTGGACGATCGCGATGCCGATCCGCGCGAAGCTGGCCGCGACCTCGGCGGCGACGTCGGCGTCCTCGAAGCCGAGGATGCGGTGGCCGCGATCGAAGATCGTGACCTCGGTCTGGCCGAGGTTGGCGAACACCGTCGCGTACTCGCAGCCGACGACGCCAGCGCCGATCACCGCCAGCCGCCGCGGCAGCGCCGGCAGCCGCTCGATGTGATCGCTGGTGACGATGCGCTCGCCGTCGACCACCACGCCGGGCAGGCCGCGCGGGCGCGAGCCGACCGCCACCAGGAACCGATCGGCCGCCAGCTCGCGCGGGGCCGGGCCGTCGACGGCGATCCGATCGGCGGCGACGAACCGGCCGCGGCCGACGACGTGTTCGACGACGCCGCCGCGCGGGCTGGGCGCGCGCCAGAACTCGAGCAGCCGCGCCGCCTGGGCCCAGGCCTCGCCGCACGCCGCGCCGACCTGGCCGACCACCTCGCCCCAGTCGACGGCCAGGCCGCGGCCGTCGTAGCCGCGATCGCTGCGGCAGGCCCGCGCGTAGTCCATCGACAGGTGCCACAGCGTCTTCGACGACAGCGCGCCGTCGGCGACGCCGACGCCGCCGGGCCGGCCGGGCTCGATCAGCGCGGTTCGCAGGCCGAGGTCGTGGGCGCGGGCGGCGGCGGCCAGGCCCGCGGGGCCGGCGCCGAGGATGCACAGGTCGTAGCGAGCGGTCATCGCGCTGGTACTGTACCGCGGTGACCATCGGGATCATCGAGCAGTACTACGCGGCGTTCAACGCCGGCGACTGGGACGGCATGCTGGCCTGCCTCGCCGACGACGTCGCCCACGATCTCAACCAGGGCCGCCGCGAGACCGGCAAGGACGCGTTCCGCGCGTTCCTGGGCCGGATGAACCGCTGCTACCGCGAGCGCCTCGAGGACATCGTCGTCCTGGCCGCGCCCGGCCGCGCCGATCGCTTCGCCGCCGAGTGGACCGTCCACGGCGAGTACCTGGTCGCCGACGACGGCCTGCCGCCGGCCCACGGCCAGCGCTACGTGCTGCCCGGCGGCGCGTTCTTCACCGTGCGCGACGGCCGGATCGCGCGGGTCACCAACTTCTACAACCTGGCCGACTGGCTGGAGCAGGTGCAGTGATCGAGCCGCGGGTCGAGGCGATCACCGGCGCCGCGGTCGGCGAGTACCTGGCGGCGCTGGCGGTGCTGCGCATCGAGGTGTTCCGCGAGTGGCCGTACCTGTACGACGGCGACGTCGCCTACGAGGAGCGGTACCTGGCGCCCTACGCCGCGACCCCCGACGCGCTGGTCGCGATCGCGTGGGCCGGCGACGAGCTGGTCGGCGCGGCCACCGCGTTGCCGCTGGCGGCGCACTCCGACGAGGTGGTGCCGCCGCTGGTCGCGGCCGGCTACGATCCCGCGACCGTCTACTACTTCGGCGAGTCGGTGCTGCGCCGCGACTTCCGCGGCCGCGGCCTGGGCCACCGCTTCTTCGACGAGCGCGAGGCGTTCGCCCGGGCCCGCGGCTACCGCACCGCCGCGTTCTGCGCGGTCGATCGCCCCGCCGATCACCCGCGGCGCCCGGCCGACTACGTGCCGCTCGATCGGTTCTGGGGCAAGCGCGGCTTCGTCCGGCGCCCGGACATCGTCGGGCAGTTCGCGTGGAAGGACCTCGACGCCGAGGCCGAGACCGCCAAGCCGATGGTGTTCTGGACCAAGGCGCTGGCGTGACCGCCGCCGTCACCGTCGCGGCGATCAGCTACCCGATCGAGCCGGTCGGCTCGGTCGCCGGCGCCGCCGCCAAGCTCGATCGGCTGGTCGGCGCCGCCGCGGCCGACGGCGCCGAGCTGGTGGTGATCCCCGAGTACGCGGCGATGGAGCTGACCTCGGCGCTGCCGGCCGAGGTGGCCGCCGATCTCGACGCGCAGCTGGCGGCGCTGCAGGCGCTGGTGCCGGCCTACCGCGCGGCGTGCGCGGCGGTCGCGGCCCGCCACCGGGTCCACCTGCTGGCCGGCTCGCTGCCCGAGCGCGACGGCGATCGCTACCTCAACCGCGCGCGCCTCTACGCGCCGTCGGGCGCCGACGTCGCGATCGCCAAGGTGCAGATGACCCGCTTCGAGCGCGAGCGGTGGGGCGTCAGCGGCGGCGGCGCGGCGACGGTGGTCGACACCGCGCTCGGGCCGCTCGGCGTGGCGATCTGCTACGACGCCGAGTTCCCGCTGCTGGTGCGGCGCATGGTCGACGCCGGCGCCCGGCTGATCCTGGTGCCGAGCTGCACCGACGCGCTGGCCGGCTACTGGCGCGTCCGGATCGCCTGCCAGGCGCGCGCCCTCGAGAACCAGTGCTACGTCGTCCAGGCGCCGACCGTCGGCCTGGCCCCGTGGTCGCCCGCCGTCGACGACAACCACGGCGCCGCCGCGATCTACGCCCCGCCCGATCGCGGCTTCCCCGACGACGGGGTCGTCGCGATCGGCCCGCTCGATGAGGCGGCCACCGTGCTCGCGCGCCTCGACCTCGACGCGATCGAACGCGTGCGCGCCGACGGCCAGGTCCTCGGCCACCGCGACTGGTCGAGCCCCTCGCACCTCGCCAGCGACCTCGCCCGTCTCCGCCTCGATTAGCCGTGCCCGTGCCCGTGCCCGTGCCCGTGCCCGTGCCCGGGTCCGATCCGGTTACCGATCCCGAACCCGATCCCGATCCCGATCCCGATCCCGATCCCGATCCCGGGCACGGGCCCGGGCACGGGCACGGGCACGGGTTGGGGGGCGTCCGGATCCCCCCCGTTGACCGGATCGATCCCGCCCCGTACCGTGGAAGCGTGTCTGGGTCCGACGGGATCTCGCGGTCGTGGATCGACCTCCACCGGGTGCGCGCCAGCTTCGAGGCGCCGCGCACCCGCGTCGAGGAGGCGAGCCTGCGCGCCGTCGCCCGGTCGCTGGGCGCGACGGTGGTGCCGCTGTGCGTCCGCGAGCTGACCGGGGCGCCGCCGCGGCGGGCCTGGGCCCTCGACCTCCTGCGCGCGGTGGCCCAGGTCGCCGACGAGCGCGTCCGCGTCGCGCTGCGCGAGTTCGCCGGCCGCGACGGCCACGACGAGGCCAAGCTGGCGGCGCTGGCGCTCTTGGCCGAGCTGGGCGACGAGACGACGACCGGGCGCTTCGACGATCCGCACCAGATGCACCAGCAGTCGCTGGCGCGCTTCGCCCACCAGCTGGCGTCGCCGGCCGAGATCGCCAGCGCCGCCGACCTGCTGGTGTCGCGGCTGGCGCCCGACGAGCTGGTCGAGTTCGTCGAGGCGTTCTCCGAGGCCGATCCCGATCGCGCGTGCGCGCTGGGCGACGAGCTGGCCGCGCGGGTCGATCTCGACGTCAACGCGCGCGGCGAGCTGTCGCGCGTGACCGCGCCGCTGCGGATGGCGACGCCGACGGACCGCCCGCGGCGCCCGGCCCGCGCGCTGGGGCGGCCGGCGCTGCTGGTCGGGCTGCGCCACGCCGACGGGCGGGTCGTGATCGCGGTGGCGCGCCGGGTCACCGGCGAGTCGCGCTGGCGCTCGCTGGCGGTGCTGTGCGGCGCCGACGGCCAGCTCGACTCGGTGCGCTACGCCGACGACACCACGCCGCGCGAGGTGCGCGAGGCGATCGTCGCGCCGCTGGTCGGCGACGGCTACCAGCGGTTCGCGCTGACCGCGACCGCGGCCCAGCGGCTGATCGCCGCGGCCGCGCGGTGCGCGGTGGCCAGCGGCAAGTCGCTGCCGTCGCCGTACTACCTCGGCCGCGATCTGCTGGGGCTCGCCGACAGCCACCTCGCGGCCGGCACCGACCGCGACCGCGCCGCGCTGCTGGGCCGCGCGATCGATCTGCTGGCCGGCGGCGCGCCCGAGCGGGCCCGGCCGCTGCTCGAGCACTGCGTCGCGCTGTCACCCGACGATCCCGACGCCCAGGCCCACCTCGGGCTGTGCCGGTTCCGGCTCGGCGACTTCCCGGCGGCGGTCGCGGCGCTGACGCGCGCGGCGTGGCTCGAGCCGGCGTGGCCGCTGCACCACTGGAACCTCGCGGCCGCCGCGCATCGCGCCGGCGATCCCGCGACCTGCGCGCGCGCGCTGCACGCGTTCCTCGATCACGCCGGCGATCCGCTGGCTCACGCCATCGACGCCAGCCACGGCCACCGGGTCGCGCTGGCCCGGCGGTTCCTGGTCGATCACGGCGCGCTCCGACGCGGGCGCGCCGACGATCACGGCCTGGCGCCGAGCACGTAGCGGGCGGTCACGCGGGCGGTGCCGGGGCGCACGCGCGCCGGCAGCTGCCAGGCGCGGGCCCGGGCGTCGACGCACTCGGCGACCTGGGCCAGGCCCTCGGCGCCGCGCGGCGGATCGGTGGCGACGCCGCGCACCGCGCCCTGCTGATCGATCTCGAGCGTCACCGCCAGCGCGCCGCTGACGCTGGGCTGGCCCTGCAGCGTGGCCTCGTAGCAGGCCAGCACCTCTTGCTGCCGCAGCGCCATCGGCACCGCGAGTGCGTCCTTGTACTGCGCGCCGTCGGCGGGCGCGCGGACCTGCGCGAAGTCGGCCGCGTACTGCGCCATCGCCTGGTGATCGGGGCGGGCCGCGCCGTCGGGCAGCGCCGCGAACTGCCGGTAGAGCTCCTCGGCCGCGCGGCGGAAGCGGCCGTCGCCGGCGGTCGCGAAGACGGTGTGGGCCTCGACGGCGCGCGCCGCCAGGCCGTCGCCGATCGCGCGGCGATCGTCGGCGCCGCAGCTGCCGCACGCGGCCATCGCCGCCACCGCGGCGCGCCACGCGGTGCCGAGCTCGTCGACCCGGCCGGCCCGGCGCACGTACTCGGCCTGCAGCAGGCGGATCGACGGCAACAGCTCGGTCGGCGGCGCCGGCAGCGCGGCCACCGCGGCGTCGAGCGCGGCCCGCGCCTCGTCGGGGCGGCCGGCGAAGCCGTAGGCGGTGGCGAGCTGGAACAAGAGCGCGTGGCGGCGCGGCGCGTCGCCGGTCACCGCGGCCACCGCGTCGAGCGCGGTCGCCAGCGGCAGGCCGCTGCGGGCGTGCATCACGACGAAGTCGCGCTCGAGCGCGGGCAGCGTCGCGGCCGCGGTCCAGCCCTGGGCCGCCAGCGTGATCGCCGCGGCGGCGCCGGGACCGTCGCCGGCGCGGAATCGGGTCCAGGCGATCACGTAGGCCAGCTCGGGCGCGGTCGCCGCCGGCGTGGCCGCGGCCAGGAGCGCGGTGGCGATCGCGTCGCCGCCGTCGCGCAGGCGCGCGAACGCCAGCTGGGTGCGGGCCATCACGCCGCCCGGCCGGTCGGCGAAGCGCTGGCTGAGCTCGACCAGGTACGCCTCGGCGGCGGCGGCGTCACCCAGCGCGAAGGCCAGCGCGGCGCCCATCACCAGCGACGTCTCGTCGGTGGTGCCCGGGCTCGCGGCCCGGATCGCGGCCACGACGGCGGCGGCCTCGGTCAGGAGCGCGTCGCGGCGCGCGACGTCGGTGCGCGCCGCCTCGAACAGCGCGGTGGCCAGCAGCTGGCCGTCGAGCGCGCGCTTGGCCGCCGACGCGCGACGGTCGGCGCGGGTGCGGGCCCAGGTCGCGCGCAGCCGCTCGAGCGTGCCGGTCCGGGTGCCGTGCACCAGCAGCATCGACGGCGCGACGATCGCCTCGGGCACGAACCGCACGCCGGCCAGCTCGACCTCGGGCAGCTCGATCGCGAGGTCCTCCTTGCCGCCGCGCTCCTCCGGGTGCGTCGGCGGCGTCGGCGCGCGGGTCGACGCGCCGCACCCGCCGAGCCCGAGCAGGCCGGCGGCCGCGAGTGCTGCGATTCGCTCCGAGGGGCGCCCCACCGCCTCCGTTAGTATCACGACCGGCGCGCGACAACTCGCCGCCGGCGCGTCGCGCCGCGATCGGGCGCCCGCCGACGATTCCGGGTACGATGCGCGCCGTGTCGCGCTGTCGCCTCGTCGTCGTGCTCGCCATCACACTCCTCTCGGGCTGCGCCATGGTCCGCCCGCACGAGCGCCAGAACCTGGCCCGGCGATCGATGACCGCCGATCGCGACCCCGGCGAGGCGCGGTTCACGCAGCACAAGACCGGGGCCCGCGAGGGCGCCGACGGCGGCACCGGCGAGCCGGGCGGCGGCTGCGGGTGCAACTGATGCGGCGCCTGGTCATCGCCGCGGCGCTGATCGTCGCGGCCGCGGCGGCGTCGCCCGCGCGCGCCGACGGCGAGCTGACCGTGCGCGGCGCGTACTACAAGGAGCGCGCGACGCGCGTCGAGCAGCCGATGCTCGACGGCCGGTTCGACGTCGGCGAGACCGGCTCCCTCGACGCCCACTTCCTGGTCGACTCGATCTCGTCGGCGTCGGTGGTGGCGTTCGACGAGAAGCGGGTCGAGGCCGGCGCCGGCTACGCCCACGTGGTCGGCGACTACACCGTCGGCGGCAGCGCGCGCTACTCGAGCGAGCCCGACTACAAGTCGGCGTTCGGGACGCTGCGCGCGCAGGCCGAGGCCTTCGACAAGAACCTCACGCTCGGGCTGACGGTCGGCGCCGGCCACGACGACGTCTCCAACGCCGGCGCCGGCGACATGGGCCGGGTCACCGGCACGCTGACCAGCTACCTGGTCGCGGCGTCGGTGGCGCAGCTGCTCGGCGAGAACACGATCGCGTCGCTGGTCTACGACCTGAGCTACCTCGACGGCTACCAGCAGAACCCGTACCGGCGGGTGGTCGTCGCCGGCGGGCTGATGGCCGAGCGCCACCCGGCGACCCGCGCCCGCCACGCCGCCGCCGCGATGCTGCGCCGCTACCTGCCGCGCACCTCGACGACGGTGGTCGGCGCGTACCGCCTGTACCGCGACGACTGGGGCATCCTGGCCCACACCCCCGAGGTCCGGGTGATCCAGGACGTCGGCGACACCGTCACGTTCGGCCTGAGCTACCGCTACCACCGCCAGCGCGCCGCCGACTTCTGGCGCGCGACCTACACCGCGACCGACACCTACGTCAGCGACGATCCCAAGATCGCGCGCCTGACCACCCACGACCTCGCGGCCAAGCTGGTCGTGACCGGCGCCACCATCGGCCTCGAAGGCCGCTGGGAAGCGCTGCGCGGCGAGGCGATGATCGAGTACTACGTGCAGAGCGCCGCCTTCGGCAACGCCATCATCGCCCATGCCGCCCTCACCATCCCCTTCGAGTATTGAGCGCGTCGCCGCGGCGCTGCTCGCCATCGGCGCGCTGGCCGCGGCCGGCTGCAGCGACGACGCGACCTGCGGCCCGGGCGCGGTCGGCGCGTCGGGCCTGACGCTGACCGTCGGCGGCGAGACCGTCACCTACGGCGGCTTCACCGCGTCGGTCAACAACGACTGCACGATCGCCGGCAGCGGCGTGATCAGCGTGTCGGTGCACGGCACCCAGGTCGCCGGCGCGTCGGCGCTGACGCTGTGCCTGCCCCGCCCCGATCTGCTGGGGGCCGCGGCCGCGCCGCTGGCGCCGAGCCGGGTGCCGCCGCTGGCCGAGGATCGGGTGCAGGTGATCGACGCGTCGGCGACGCTGTCCGGCGGCTGCACCGCGGCGATCGATCCGACGCTGGCGCCGAGCGGCACCGCCAGCTTCGACGGCTACTGCGACGGCGGCGCCGACCCGGCCGGCTACGCGCTGCGCGTGACCGGCACGCTGCCGGTGCGGGTCACCTGCGCGGGCGGCACCACCGCGATGACCGCGACGCTCGGCGGCGCGGTCGCGGTCGCGGTCCAGTAAGGCCCGCGCGCGGGCCCTCCCCGCTCACGATTTCGGCAGCGGCGAGCGCGGCCGGTGGCCGTCGTCGATCTCGACCGCGGTCAGCGCGACCAGCCGCCGGCGCAGCTCGGCGGCGTCGGCCAGCGGCTGCGGCGGCACCGCCCAGCGGCGCACGGTGCCGTCGGCCGACGCGGTGACGACGTCCTGGTCGCCCATCCACGCCACCGCCCACACCGGCCCGACGTGGCCCGACAGCACGCGGCTGTCGCCGGTGGCCAGGTCCCAGATGCGCACGGTGCGGTCGTAGCTGGCGGTCGCCAGCCGCGCGCCGTCCGGCGAGAACGCCTGCGCGAAGACGCCGTCGCGGTGGCCGTGCAGCGTCGTCCGCACCTCGCCGGTGCGGGTGTCCCACAGCCGCAGGTCGCGGCTCTCGACGCCGGTCGACAGCCAGCGGCCGTCGGGCGACACCTCGACCGCGGGGTGCGCGTAGCGCGACTGCGCCAGCGTCACCAGCGTGCCGGTCGCCGGATCCCACAGCCGCATGCCGACGTCGGCGTCGGGGTTGCCGGTGATCGCGATGCGCGGATCGTCGGGGATGAACACCGCCAGCGCCATCTCGGTGAGGCCGAGCTCGGCGCGGGTCAGCGCGGCGCGCTCGGCGCCGGTCGCGAGATCGAGGACGCGGAACCCGACCCGATCGCGGACCAGCACGGTGGCGCCGTCGACCGACGCCACCGCGGTGGCGCCCGGCACCGCCTGGGTCAGCACGGCGCTGCCCTGGTCGTCTTGCCGCGACACGACGCCCGACTCGTCGACGTTGATCACGACCTTGCCGTCGCGGGTGGCCTTGGAGGAGACGATGCCGGCGCCCGAGCGCAGCTCGCGGACGACGCCGTCGCGCCACAGCAGCGCCTGGGTCGGGCGCTGGCGGAACAGCGCGGTGCGGCCGTCGGGCGACAGCCAGGCCTGGGTCGGCGACGACACCTCCGCCGCGACCCGCTCGGTCGAGGCGCGGGTCGCGAGATCGACGTCGACCACCCGGGCCCGCTCGCCGAACGACAGCACCCGCACCAGGTCGCGGCCGATCACCGCCATCATGCGGATGTCGTCGAGGTGGCCGACCACGGTGGTGCGGCGATCGTCGAGCCGCCACAGCCGCATCGTGTCGTCGTAGCTGGTCGACAGCACGGTGTGGCCGTCGTCGGAGATCGCCACCGTCAGGACGTCGTCCTTGTGGCCGCGCAGCTCGCGGACGTCGCCGGTGCCGAGATCCCACACCCGCACCGTGCCCTCGTCGCCGGCGGTCACCAGCCGATCGCCGCGCCGGTCGAACGCCGCCATGTAGACGCCGTCGACGTGGCCGCGCTTGACGTCGACCGCGCCGGTCGCGAGATCGATCAGGTAGACGTCGTTGCCCTTGCCGACCAGCGCGGCGCGCCGATCGTTGGCGTCGATCGCGATCTGGTTGACCTCGGCGGTCAGCGTCAGCACCGGCTTGACGTCGCCGGTGCCGAGGTCGACCCGGTACACCGCGGCGGTGGTCGCGACCAGCGCGCGCGCGCCGTCGGCGGTCACCGCCAGCGCGTGGGGGATGCCGGGCACCACCGCGACCAGCGTCGCCGGCTGCTCGCCGCGCCACACCCGCACGCCGCCGTCGATGCCGTGGCCGACGCGCACCTCGCCGGTGGCGCGATCGAACGCCTCGGTCAGGTGATCGTTCTTGCGCCCGGCCGGGAACAGCGGCCGCGGCGCGCCGCCGTCGATCCAGCGCAGCCAGCCGTCGGCGGTGTGGAGCAAGAGCGCGCCCGAGCGCACGCCGGCCAGCTCGTCGACGGTGGCGCCCACCGTGCCCAGCGGCGTGCGCAGCCCGCTGGTGGTATCGACCACCGCGAGCGCGCCGCGGGCGTCGGCGGTGTACAGCTCGGCGGTGCCGGCCCGCGCCGCCACCGCGGTCACCGGCGGCCCCTCGCCGCCGAGCAGCCGGACCGCGCCGCTGCCGGTGTCGTAGAGCCGGACCCGACCGTCGACCTCGCCCAGCGCGACGTAGGCGCCGTCGGCCGACAGCACCAGGCCGTGCTTGCGATCGCCCATCGGCCAGACGTGGCGCGCGACCCCGGCGGCCTCGGCCTCGTCGATCAGCGAGCGGATCGGCGCGGCGCGGGCGGCGTCGATCGGGTAGCGCTTGAGCCAGGCCAGCGTGCTGGTGGGATCGCTGGCCAGCGCGGCGCGCGCCTGCGCGACGATCAGCTCGTGCTCGCCGTGCTCGGCGGCGGCCCGCGCCACCTCGGCCTCGGCGCGGCGGGCCTCCGCGACCCGGCGCTCGTCGAACACCCGCATCAGCATCGCGATCGCGACGACGGCGATCGCCACGCCGGCGAGGCTGGCCATCGCGACGTAGCCGCGGTGGCGCACGATCCATCGCCGCAGCAGGCGCCAGCGGCCGTAGCGCTGCGCGGTCACCAGCTGGCCGGTCTGGAACCGCTTGAGGTCGGCGGCCAGCTCGCGGGCGGTCGGGTAGCGATCGCGCGGCGCGCGCGCCATCGCCTTGGCGACGACCGCGTCGAGATCCTGCGGCACCTCGGGCGCGACCTGCGCCAGCGCGCGCGGCGGCCCGGCGTGGACCTGATCGAGCAGGTCCTTGACCGAGTCGCCCTCGACCGGCGGGTGCCCGGCCAGCAGCTCGTACAGCATCGCGCCGAGCGCGTAGACGTCGCCGGCCGGGCCGACCGGCTCGCCGCGCGCCTGCTCGGGCGACATGTACTGCGGCGTGCCGATGACCCGCCCGGTCACGGTCGGGCCGTTGCCGGGCGGGCTGCCGGCGGGGCCCAGCGCCTCGAGCGGCACCGCGTCGATCGCGCGCAGGTCGCGGGCCAGGCCCCAGTCGATCACGACCGTCTCGCCGAACTCGCCGACCAGCACGTTGGTCGGCTTGAGATCGCGGTGGACGACCTGCTCGCTGTGCGCGTAGCCCACCGCCTCGGCGACGGCGATCAGGTGCGGCAACAGCGCGAGCCGCTCGCCCAGCGTGCGGGCCTCGGCCATGACCTCCTTCAGGGTCCGGCCCGACACCAGCTTCATCACGTAGTACGGGTCGCCGTTGGCCCAGCGGCCGGCCTCGTGGACCGGCACGATGCCCGGGTGCTCGAGCCGCGCGGTGATCATCGCCTCGCGGACGAACAGCTGCTGGGCCAGGCTGGACGTGCGCAGGAGCTCCTTGACCGCGACCAGGCGCCCCAGCCGCCGGTCCTTGGCCCGCATGACCCGGCCCAGGCCGCCGCGGCCGTGCTCGGCCAGGAGCTCGTAGCGATCGTCCTCCCGCGGCTCGTGGGCCAGGGTCGGGCCCTCGGGGCCGCCGGCGGTCGAGGCCGCGCCCAGCTCGGTCCGCGGCCCCAGCGTCGGGGTGCGTTCGAGCGCGAGCGCGTCGTGGGTGGAGGTCGCAGGAGGGGGCATGGCAGGCCGCACCCGCGCGGGTACGCCCGAGCAGGATGCCACAGCGCGCCGATCGGTTGACCGGCGATCGACTCGACAACCGGCGGCGTTGCGCGGAGATTCCTCGGCGGCCCATGCGCGCCCTGTCCACGATCGCCGCGGCGCTGGCGCTGGCCGCGCCGGCCCACGCCGATCCGCCGCGGCGGCTGCGCCTGGGCGTCGACGGGGTCGCCCCCTTCGCCACCTGGGACCGCGTCGCCGGGCTGGGGCTGGGCGGCGAGCTGGCGGTCGGCGTCCAGGTGGCCCCCGGCGTCGAGGTCACCGCGCGGGTCGCGGTCATCCCGCACGCCGCGGTCACGACCGACGGCGTCACCACCCGCGTGCTCGAGGCGCCGGTGGTCGGCGGCGCGCGCTACCAGGTCGCCCGCCGGGGGCGGGCCCGGGGCTTCGCGTTCGGCGAGGTCGGGGTCAACGCCACCCGCACCACCGTCACGGTCGCCGGCGTCGGCGATCACGACAGCGCGCTGGGGTTTGCCGCGGCGCTCGGTGGCGGCGTGGCCTACCGCTCGGTCGATCTGCGCGTCGCGGCGTGGCTGGCCGACCTCGGCGATCTCGACGGCGGTGTCGGGGTCACGGCGGCGCTGTCCGTCGAGCTGGCGCGCTGGTGACGCCGCCGGCGCCGCCGGCGCCGCCGCCGCCGTGGCCGTGCGGGCGCGCGACGTAGGCCCGCTCGCCGGCGACCGCCACCGCCTCGAGCTGCGCGCGCGCCGGTTCGCCGACCAGGTGGTAGACCGCGCTCGACGCGATCAACTGGCCGGGGTGCGCCGCGGCGGCCAGCGCGACGGCGCCGATCACCGCGCGCCCGCCGGCGACCGGACCGACGTCGACCGCGCCGACGTCGACGCCGACCGCGAGCGCGCCGTCGCCGAGCCCGAGCAGGGCCAGCCCGCACGCCAGCGCGCGCGCCGGACGATCGAACAGCTTGACCGCCACCGTGCCGTCGACCGGATCGATGCCGACGCCGCCGTGGCGCGCGCACTCGGCGGCGACCCGGGCCCGCCAGCGCTCGGGCGCGACGCCGGCCGCGGCCTGCACCGCGAGCACCGCCGCGCCAGCGGTGGTCGAGACCACGTCGGTCGGCAGATCGTCGATGAAGTCGCGGATGACGCCGAGCATCTCGTCGGCGTCGCCGGCCCACGGCGCGTGGTCGCGGCCGGCCAGCTCGACGCGCCGGGCTCCGAGGATGCCGGCCGCCATCCGCCGCGCCGCCTCGGTCGGACACACCGCGTCGTCGGCGCGATGGACCACCAGCGTCGGCACCCGCACCGCGCCGAGCAGCGCCGACACGTCGAGCCCGCGGGTCGAGCGGTCGAGCGCGATCGCGCAGCTCGGGGTCGCGGCGCCGCGCAGCATCGCCGCCCACCAGTGGCGGTAGCCGGGGTCCGACGCGAGGCTGGGCGCCAGCGCGCCGATCCGCACCGCCCCGCCCCACCCGGCGCGCAGCTCCTCGGCCAGCCCCGGCGCGGGCCGGGCGCCGACGCCCGCGCCCACCAGCACCAGCGCGCGCACCCGGCGCGGGTGCATCGCGGCCAGCACCGTGGCCGCGGCGCCGGCGTCGCCGATCGCGACCACCACCGGCCGATCGGCGCCCGCCGCGTCCATCACCGTGCGGACGTCCTCGACGTGGGCGTCGAGCGTGGGCGGCACCATCCGCGTCGAACAGCCGGTGCCGCGCCGGTCGAACAGCAGCAGCCGGTGGCCGGCGGCCAGCCCGAGCAGGAACCCGGCGACCCGCGGGTGGCGCCACCACGCCTCGATGTCGGTGACCCACTCGCCCAGCACGATCACGTCGGTGGGACCGCTGCCCAGCTCCTGCCACGCGACGTCGCCGTCGGGCGTGGCCTGCCAGCGGGTCGGCGGCACCTCGGGGGGCAGCACCCAGCGCCAGTGATCGGCGCGGCCGGGGGCGTCCGCCGCCTCGGTCGACACCACCCGCCGCAGCACCTGGGCCACGCCGTTCCACGCGGTGGTCCAGCCGCGCCGCGCCTCCTCGTTCCAGCCCGGATCGGCCGCGGCGACCGTCTCGATCAACGCCTCGCCCATCGACGTGAAGTGCGCCGCCAGCACCCCCTTGCCGTGGTGACGTCGCCCGAGATCTTCGAGGAACGCCACCAGCGCGACCGGGTCGCGCAGGTGCTCCACCGCCAGCTTCAGCGCCACCGCCAGCATCCGCGGCTGGGTCGCCGGCGCGTCGCGGAACAGCGGCGCCACGCCGGGATCGATCGCGAACCAGCGGCGGTAGAAGTCCTCGACCATCGCCAGGCTGTGCTGGCCGATGCGCTCGAACGAGTCGCCGACGACGCTCGCCGCGCCGGCGAACGCGCCGCCGACCAGCGGCCGGTACAGCGCGCGCAGCACCTCGAGCTCGTCGCGCACCACCTGGGCCGACAGCGGCCGCGCCGCCGGATCGCGCGCCACCAGCCGATCGATCAGCTCGGTCAGCGGCCGCGGCGCGCCGGGCACCTCCTCCGACAGCCGCGGCAGATCGTGATCGCGCACCTGCTGGGCCAGCTCGAGGCCGCCCAGCCGCTCGCGCGGGTGGTAGCCGAGCAGCAGCTCGTAGGCGATCAAGCCCAGCGCGTAGAGATCGACCCGTGGCGTCGGCGCGGCGCCCTCCCACAGCTCGGGCGCCAGGTACAGCGGCGTGCCGACCAGGCTGCCGTGCGAGGTCAGCCGCCCCGACGACATCGACGACGCGTCCCACGTGGCGGTGGTGTTGGCCAGCGGCGGCAGGACGTAGGGGTCGTGCTCATCGGCCGGCTGCATGCCGGCGGCGGGATCGAAGATGCGCGCCAGCCCGAAGTCGAGGATCTTCACCTCGCCGCCCGGCGCGCGCATCAGGTTGGCCGGCTTGAGATCGCGGTGCAGGACGCCGGCGGCGTGGGCGGCGGCCAGCCCGCGGGCGACGCCGAGGATGATCGACAGCACCTCGGGCCAGCCCAGGGGCAGGCGCAGGCGATCGAGGCGCTGGCCGTCGACGAACTCGTAGGCGAGGTACGGGCGGCCGTCGACCTCGCCCAGCCGGTAGACCGCGACCACGTTGGGGTGCTGCAGCCGGGCCAGCGCGCGGGCCTCGACGAGGAAGCGGGCGACGCCGTGAGGATCGCGGGTGTCGGCGGCGACGAACTTCACCGCCACCAGCCGATCGAGGTGGGCTTCGCGGGCCAGGAACACCGAGCCCATGCCGCCCGCACCGAGCGGCCGGATGATCTCCAGGTCGTCGAACCGCGGCGGCGGCGTCCAGGCGAGTTCGCCCATCGCGTCCAGCGTGGACACGCCGACACACCGCGACAAGGATCGGTGAGCGCGCTGACGTCGCCCGCGTCAGGATGCCGCGCGCAGCGATCCCGCGATCCGCGCAAGGGCTGCGTCGACGTGTGCGCGCAGGTCGCGCGACGTCGGCGCAGAGCCTGGACGTTCTCGGGCCGGCGATCGCAGACCGATCGCCGGCCGATCGCGGCCCCGCGCGGCGATCGCAGACAGATTCGCGCCACCGGTTTCTCCTCGGCGCTTGACGTCGGGCTCGCCGGTGTTATATTCGCCCAATCAAGATGGCGGCGAAGCGGGCGCGACAGCTGGGGTTGCCAAGGACCGAGGGCGCGCCGCGCCGCGCGAGCAACCCGACCGACCACGGTGGTAAGCGCGCCGGCGCCGGACGCAAGCGGACGCTGCCCGGCCCGCCGCGCGGCAAGCACCGCGCGCGGCCCTTCCACGACCGCCGCCTGCCGGTCCACGTCGTCCTGCGCGTCACGCGGCAGGTCGGCCGGCTGCGCCGCCCGCAGGCGTACGCGGCGGTCCGCGCGGCGATGATCGCGCTGATCGGGCGCGCCGACTTCCGCGTCGTCCACCTGTCGATCCAGCGCCACCACATCCACTTGCTCTGCGAAGCCGACGATCGCCGCGCGCTGGCCAACGGGGTCCGCGCGCTGTGCGTCTCCGCCGCGCGCCGCCTCAACGCGATGGTCACCGAGGCGCCCGGCGTGCCGCGCCGCGGCCGCGTCTTCAGCGACCGCTACCACGCGACGACGCTCGCGAAGCCGCGCCAGGCGCGCCACGCGCTGGCCTACGTGCTCAACAACTGGCGCCGTCACCGCGAGGATCACGCCGGCGTCGGCCAGCGCCGCGCGCCGCTCGACCGCTACGCCAGCGGCGTCGCCTTCGCCGGCTGGGCCGAGCGCGACGGCGCGCCGTTCGCGTGGCCCAAGGCCTTCGAGCCGATGCCGACGGCGGCGCCGCAGACCTGGCTCATGCAGGGCGGCTGGAAGCGCGGCGGCCCGCCGCCCAGCCTGTGGGAGCGCCCCGGCCCGCTGGCGTGACGGGGCGGCGCGCAGGATGCGCGAGGCGGACCATCGCGCGATGGCCGTTCGCGGCGGAGGCGGTTGCACCCGGCGGGCGAGGGCTCGGCGACGAGCCCTCGAGGAACTCAGCCCAGCGGCGCCAGCAGGTCGTCGATGTCGTGCTCCGAAAGTCCCGCAGCCGCCGAGCCGCCGTCGGCGAAGATCGCGTCGGCCAGCTTCTTCTTCTTGCGCTGCAGCCGCAGCATGCGCTCCTCGACCGAGCCGGCCGCGATCAGGCTGAACGCGAACACCGGCTTCTGCTGGCCGATGCGGTAGGCGCGGTCGGTGGCCTGGGCCTGCACCGCTGGGTTCCACCACGGGTCGTAGTGGATGACCGTGTCGGCCGAGGTCAGGTTCAGCCCGGCGCCGCCGGCCTTGAGGCTGATCAGGAACACGTCGGCGCGGCCCTTCTCGAACGCGTCGATCGGCTTCTGGCGATCGGGCGTCGCGCCGGTCAGCGTGACGTGGCCGATGCCGTGGCCGAGCAGGCCCTCGCTGATCAGCGCGAGCATGCGCGCAAACTGCGAGAACACCAGGATCCGGCGGCCGGCGCCGAGCTGGGTCTGGATCAGCTCGAGCAGCATCGTGTACTTCGCCGAGTCGGTGACGCCGCGGGCGGCGTCGACGCCGACCAGCCGCGGATCGCAGCACACCTGGCGCAGCTTGAGCAGCGCGTCGAGGATCGCGATCTGCGAGCCGCCGATGCCGCGCTCGCGGATCTGCTGGCGGACCTCGGCGTGGGCCGCCATGCGCAGGCCCTCGTACAGCTCGCGCTGCGCGCCCGAGAGATCGATCGCGCGGACGATCTCGGTCTTGGGCGGCAGCTCCTTGGCCACCGACTCCTTGGTCCGGCGCATCAGGTACGGGCGCACCCGCTCGCGCAGCATGTCGAGCCGGCGGCCCTCGCCGTGCAGCTCGATCGGCACCCGGAAGCTGGACTTGAACTCCTCGGCGGTGCCGAGCATGCCGGGGTTGACCAGGTCGAACAGCGCCCACAGCTCGCCGAGGTGGTTCTCGATCGGCGTGCCCGACAGCGCCAGCCGGTTGTCGGCCTCGAGGCCGCGGATCGCCTCGTGGGCCAGGCCGTCGGGGTTCTTGACCGCGTGGGCCTCGTCGAGCACGACGGTGTGGAAGCGATGCGCGGCCAGCGCCTCCTTGTCGCGCCACACCAGCGGGTAGGTGGTGATCGCGACGTCGTGCTTGGCCAGCTCGGCGAGCCGATCGTGGCGGCCGGCGCCGTGCAGCGGGATCACCGACAGCCCGGGCGCGAACTTCGCGAACTCGCGCTGCCAGTTGCCGACCAGGCTGGTCAGCGTGACGATCAGGACCGGCTGGGTGAGGCGGCCGGCCTCCTTCTCGAGCAGCACGTGGGCGATCGTCTGCAGCGTCTTGCCCAGGCCCATGTCGTCGGCGAGGATGCCGCCGGTCGCGCACGCCCGCAGGTGCTGCAGCCAGCGCACGCCGTCCTCCTGGTAGCCGCGCAGCGTCGCCGCCAGGCCGGCGGCGATCACCGGCGCGGTCGGCTTCGGGCCGAGCGCCAGATCGTAGCCGCGGTCGCGGACGCTGGTGTCGCCGGCCCAGCGCACCGGGCGGCCGGTGTCGTGGAGCGCCGCGCCCAGCTCGGCCAGCGCGGTGGCGCGGGCGATCGGCGCGCCCAGCTTGCCGCCCTTGTCGCGGTACATCTCGCGCAGCACCGCCAGCAACAGCCGCAGCCGCTCCGGGGGCACCGGCAGGTAGCGCTTGTCGCCGACCGGCACCGCGATGCAGCGGCGCGGCGTGCGCGCCAGCTGGTCGAGGCTCGACGTGCTGTCGAGGATGTTGAGCAAGGCCGGCAGCAGGTCGACGCGGTGGCCGTCGACGTCGATCCCCAGCTCGAGGCTGAACCAGTCGGGGCGCTCGGGGTCGGACTCGACGGTGGCGGCCAGCGGCACCTCGGTGGCGACCGTCTGCCACGGGTAGTCGGGCGCGACCGCGACCCGCCAGCCCAGGCCGGTCAGCTGCGGCAGCGCGTAGGCCGAGAACCCGCACAGCGCGTGGACGTCGCGATCGAGGCGCACCGCGTAGTCGACGGCGCCGCCGGTGTCGCAGTCGTCCAGGCACGACAGGTCGATCGCGCCCAGGCCCTCGAGCACGCGGCGGGCGCCGACCTCGGCCGGGCCGTCGCGGCGGATCCGCGGGGTGGCGGCGGCGCGGGTGCCGGCGCGGACGACCGCGCCGTCGTAGTCGAAGTCGAGCCGGATCGCCGCGATCTCGAGCTCGTCGCCGTCGACCCACACCGTCGCGACGGCGAGGGTGGCGACCGGCACGCACGGCTGGGGCGCGCCCTGCGGCGCGCTCCCGGCCCTCGGTAGCGGAAGCGGTGGCGACATGCCCAACATCCGGTAACAGGCTCCGATCGCCGGGACAACAAAACCGCGGCGCCTCGACACTGATCAGATGGATCGTGGTGATCCGGACGCGGTACGATCACGCGAGTGCTTGCATCGCGCGCCCCGATGCGCATCGCCGCCCTGTCGTGCCTGTCGATCGTCGTCGGCGCGTGCGCCGATCCGCCGGCGCTGGGCGAGCGCGCGGCGGCCGCCACCGTCGGTGACTACGAGACGACGTCGTGTTCGACCGCGGTGGTGCTCGAGCTGTCGCGGCAGATCGCCGGCGAGGTCGGGTGCATGGCGCCCGGCCAGCTGGTGACGTTCCCCGAGGGCAACGGCCTGGTGTTCACCGGCGGCGCGGTGCTGCCGTACGCCAGCGAGGTCGGCCGCGCCGACTTGCTGGCGGCGGTCGCGGCCGGCGGCGGCACGGCGCTCGAGCTGACCTCGGCCTACCGCACGGTCGCGCAGCAGTACCTGCTGTACCGCTGGTACCAGCTCGGCCGCTGCGGCATCCCGGTGGCCGCCGCGCCCGGCGACTCCAACCACGAGAGCGGGCGGGCGATCGACGTCGGCAACTGGAGCGCGTGGGTGACGATCCTCGGCGACCACGGCTGGGCCCACGACGTGCCCGGCGACGACGTCCACTTCGATCACCTGGCGTCGCCGGACCTGCGCGGCACCGACGTGCTGGCGTTCCAGCGGCTGTGGAACCGCAACCACCCGACCGCGACGATCGACGAGGACGGCGTCTACGGCCCGATGACCGCGATGGCGCTGGCGATGGCGCCGGCCGAGGGCTTCGCCCAGGGCCCGAGCTGCGCGACCGCGGCGCTGGCGGTCGGCGTCGAGTCGATCGTCGCGCCGCGCACCGTCGCCAGCGGCGCGACGTTCACCGTCGAGCTCACCGTGCGCAACACCGGCACCGCGACCTGGCCCGCCGACGCCGCGCTGGTCACCGCCGAGCCGCTCGGCCGGGCCAGCCCGTTCGCCGGGCCGGGCTGGCTGGCGCCCGACCGCGTCGCGCTGGCCGAGGCGGCGACCGCGCCCGATCAGGTGCGGCAGTTCACGTTCGCGGCGGTCGCGCCGACGGTCGACACCGCGACCGAGATGACCGAGAGCTTCACGCTGGCGATCGGCGCCGAGCACGCCGGCTCGATCGCGATGGTGGTGACGGTGACGCCGCCCGCCGACGACGCCGGCGGCTGTTGCTCGAGCGGCGGCGGCGGCCCGATCGGCGGGCTCGGCCCCGCGCTGCTCGCGGCGCTCGGGCTGCGCCGGCGGCGGCGCGCACCACGCCCATAGGCTCGCCGCGGATCGCTTCGCGACGCGGTGCGCCCGGAGGTAGCCGTCGCTGACGCTCGGCTACAGGTCAGCGCCGAGCGTCACGACCTGCGTCGTCGTCCACGCGTCGGCGAGCCAGGTCCGCGACGCCTGGTAGCGCAGCGCCAGCGGCGCCCGGAACAGCGCCAGGTGCAGGGTCAGCGCGCCGCCGCCGGCGTAGCCCCAGTCGCGCAGGTCGGTGACGCCGCTGCCGAACAGCTCGAGGTCGAGCTGGCGCACGAACGTCGCCGGCAAGAAGCCGAGGTGGGTGATGCCGCGATCGATCACCAGCGGGTAGCGCCACGCCAGCTCGCCGATCAGCGCGCCGTCGGTGCGGCCGCCCAGCGCCTCGAAGCCGCGCACGCGCTCGATCGCGGCGATCGCGCCCGGGGTCCGGATCGCCGCGTCGTCGTCGGGCGTCGGCCGCGCCCACAGCGCGGTCCCCGCGTCGACGCCGCCCAGCTGGAAGCCGTCCTCGGCGGCGCGGGCCCGCAGGTCGAGGTCGATCGCCAGCCGCCGCCCCAGCGGCGCGGTGGCGGCGAGGCGCGCGCCCACCATCATCGCGAGCCCCGGGGGATCGCCGGGGAAGTCGTCGCGCAGCCAGCGCATCGCGGTCACGTCGGCGGCCAGCGTGACCATCCGGCGGACGCCGCCGACCAGCGTCCGCTCGACGCCGCTGGTCCCGATCGCGACCTGGCCACCGACGCCGCCGGCGCGCGCGTCGTCGACGCGGCGATCCTCGCCCAGCGCGGTCAGCCACAGCCACGGGCCGGCGCGCCAGCTGCGCCCGACCGTCAGCGCGACGCCGCGATCGTCGTGACGCTCGGTGCGGGTCGTCATCGGATCGACCTCGATCGCCTCGCGGTAGGCCAGCCGCTGGCCGCTGGCCACCACCTGCCACGGCGCCAGGCTGGCCTCGATGATCGTCAGGCCGCCGCTGACCTGCTTGGTCTCGGTGTCGACGTAGGCGGTGCCACCCCAGCGCAGGAAGCCGAGCCGATCGCCGCCGGCCAGCGCGACGCCGACCGCGGTCGAGCCGGTGGTCGCCAAGAGCGTCGGCGCGCGCAGCCGCGGCACCAGCAGCCCGTCGAGCCGCGAGTAGGCGCGGTCGCCGACCACCCGCGCCGGCGGATCGGTCGGCGTGAACGGCGGCGGCGGCGCGGCGGCGGCGGGCGGCAACAGCGCCGGCGCGGTGGCCGGCGGCAACACCACCTCGTCGAGCGTCGACCGCCAGCCGTCGCGGGCCAGGAACCGCAGCCGATCGCCGCGCACCCGCGGCTCGAGCGCGCCGTAGGGCGCGTCGGTGACGACCGCGCGCGCGCCGGCGCCGCTGGCCACGACGACCTGGAACCGGCCGTCGACCGCGTCGAGGAACACCACCCGGCCGTCGGGCGCGAACGCCGCGTCGTAGACCGGGCCGCCGCCGGCGCCGGTGAGTTCGGCCAGCCGCGCGCCGCTGGCCGCGTCGACGAGCCAGATCGCCCAGCGCGCGCCGTCCCACAGGCTGAGCGCGAGCTGGCGGCCGTCGGGCGATGGCGCGACCCGCAGCGCGTACTGCCCGGGCGCCGCGGCCCACACCGTGCGCCGCTGGCGGGTCGCGAGGTCGTAGGCGATCAGGCTCCAGCGATCGCCGTCCGCGGCCAGCGCGTAGTAGGTGCCGCCGTCGGGCGCGATCGCGCCGCCCGAGCCGAGGTCGCGCGCCACCTCGACCAGCCGGCCGTCGCCGTCGAGGTCGAGCCGGAACAAGCGCGTGGTCTGCGTGGTCGCGCCGAGATCGAGCGCGGTCAGGTACAGCGCCTGGCTGTCGGCGGTGAAGCCCAGGCCGGTCGTGAGCAGCGCGCCGCCCATGACCAGCGCCGGCTGCGGCCCGATCTCGACCAGCTTGATCTCGACGATCACCGATCCGTCCGGGTTCCGGACGGTCAGGCGCGGCGGGCGATCGACGTCCTCGTCGACGATCGCCGTCGAGCCGTCGGGGGCCCACGCCCACCGGCTGTCGGTGCCGAGCCGGCGCACGATCGCCTCGCCGGCCGGCCGGGCCCGCCGCGGGAAGCGCCGGGCCACGTGGCGGCGGAACTCGGCGAGCAGCTCGTCGACGCCCTTGCCGTAGACGTCGTCGAACCGGCCGTCGACGCCGAGCACGATCGACGCCGACGTCGCCTGCGCGCCGATCAGCCGCCACAGCGCGGCCTCGCCGTAGGTGTCGAGCAGCCAGCCGACGAACATCGCGCCGACCAGGTACTGGTGGCCCGGCGTCGCCATCCGCCCGTACTCGGAGAGCGCATCGCCGCGCAGCCCCTCGCCGCCGGCGTAGGCCGCGTGGAACATGCTGGTGAACACCGGCCAGCGCGGCCGGCCGACGCCGGGCAGGAGCCGCGCCTCGTAGGTGGTGGCCAGCCCCTCGAGGAACCACGGATCGAAGCCGCCCTGCGGCGTCGCGACGTCGCCGAACACCGTGTCGAGCACCCGCCAGAAGCCGGCGATCTGCCGCAGGTGCACGTAGTGGGTCAGCTCGTGGCAGCCGGTCATGCCGGGATCCGGCGGCAGCCCGAACTCGGTGACGAAGTCGAGCGTGTCGCCGGTGGGGATCACCGCGACGTCCTCGATGCCGAGCGCCTTGGGGAAGACGTAGGCGTTGTTGAACGGCACCTCGGGCAGGACGACGTGGTAACGCGCGCGGGCCAGCCCGTTGCGCACCGGCGCCTGCGCCTCGAGCGCGGCGACGCAGGCCTCGAGCCGCGCCGCCACCCGCGCCGCCTCGGCCCGCCGCGGCGCCGGGTAGTACAGCACCAGCCGCGGCGTCTCGAGCACGCGCATCGCGTCGCGGACGACCGCCGCCTGCACGTCCGGCTCGAAGCGCGGCAGCACCGTGGCGCAGCCGGCCAGCGCCGCGACGACGACGAGCGCCACGGCGAGCGCGAGCCTCCGCATCGCGGGCGAAGGTACTACGCCGCGCGCTGCACGTGGCTGGCGACCTCGGCCAGCGTGTGCACGCGGCGGGTCGCGACCAGGTGGCCGAGGATCTCGTCGAGCGTCGCCGCCTTCTCGGCGACGGTGCGGCGCAGATCCGGCTGCCGTGCCACCAGCTCGCCGGGGATGCCGTCGAGCTCGGCGTCGCACAGGTCGATGCCGTGCAGCTCGAGGTTGAAGAACGGCCGGCCCTCCATCGCCGCCAGCCACCGCCGGCGCAGCCAGCGCGGCGCCAGCAGGAGCGACGTGCCGATCGCCGGCACCCGGGTCCACGGCGTCACCGCGATCGGCAGCTCGACCACCGGCGCCTGGCCGCGGCGCCACGGCGCCGCCATCGCGGGACGGTACGGCGCGGTCGGCGCCACCAGCGCGCGCGGCTCGGTGGCCACCGCGCCCGACGGGCGGCCCAGCACCCGCAGCCCGGCCATCACCGCGAGCTTGGCCGCGTAGTAGCCGGGCGCCGGGAAGATCGACGAGTCGTAGCGGTAGCCGCGGGCCGCCAGCTCGGCCAGCATCGTCGGCGACAGATCATAGCCGGGGGCGCGGAAGCCGACGATCGGCGCGCCGGTCAGCGCGCGCAGCCGGGCGTCGCAGCCGCCGATCTCGGCCGCCACCTCGGCCGGCGACCGCCGCGCCAGATCGTACGGGTGGTGCAGGCTGTGGTTGGCCAGCTCGTCGCCGGCGCGCACCCGCTCGAGCAACAGCGCCCGCGCCTCGGCCGCGCGCGCGCGCCCGACCACCGCGTCGTCGAGATCTTCGCCGACCACGAACCAGGTGGCGCGCACGCCGTGGCGCGCGAACAGCTCGACCAGCCGCGGCAGCGCCCGGGTCAGCACCACGTCGCGCAGCTCGTCGGGCGGCTCGCCCAGCGCGTGGATGCGGTAGTAGCAGGGGATCGGATCGAGGTCGACGGAGACCGCGACCGTCGGGATGGTCACGGCGCGCCGCCGAAGCGGATGACCCGGGTCAGCTTGACCAGGCCCTTCATCACGCCCGGCACGCGCTTGACCAGGTTGATCGCCGGCGGCCGCTTCTCCTCGAGGCGGATCGGGATCTCGATGATCGACACGTCGGCGCGGCCGGCGCGGATCACCAGCTCCGACGAGAACAGGTCCTTGTCGATCACGCACTCCTCGACCAGCGGCAGCAGCACGCCGCGGCGGAACGCCTTGAGGCCGTGGGTGTCGGTGCCGTGGAAGTCGAGCGTGACCCGCAGCATGCCGTTGATGACCCGGGTCGCGACCCGGCGCAGGATCGGCCGGCGATCCTTGGCGCCGCGCATCGCCTTGCTGCCGACGACCATGTCGCAGCCGCGCGCGCGCAAGAGCGCCAGCGCCCGCCGGTAGAAGTCGGTGTCGCACAGGTCGATCTCGTCGCAGATCACCAGCTCGCCGCGCGCCTCCTCGATGCCGCGGCGCAGCGCCTTGCCGTAGTTGGGCTCGCCCAGCGAGAACGTCCGCACGTCGGGCATCTCGGCGGCCAGGCCGGTCGCCAGATCGACGGTGCGATCGCGCGAGCCGTTCTCGGCCAGGATGATCTCGAAGACCAGGTCGGGCGCACCGAGATCCTCGCGCACCGCGGCCAGCCCCTTGCGCAGCTCGGTCACGGCCTCGCGCAGGATGCCTTCTTCGTTGTAGATCGGGATGACGATCGAGACGTCGGGCGCCCGGGCGGCCATGGGACGCGGTGTGTAGCACGCCCCCGGGCCGGCGAGCTATCCGCCTCGCTCGCCACGATCGCCAACCCGGTTGACGCTCCCTCGGCCGCAAGCCCCCGAGCGCGCAGGAGCTGGCGTCGGTCTGGACCTTGCAGAATGCAGGCGCATGGCCCCGGCCCGTGGTCTGACGTCGCTCGCGCTGGTCGCGCTGGCTGCGGGCGCCTGCGCCGACGCCCCGCCGATGGCGATCGACGATCCGGGCGAGTTCGCCTGCAGCGTCCGCACCGAGCGGTACGTGCCGCCCTCGTTTCGCCTCGATCTGCTGATCGTCGTGGACCGGTCGCCGTCGGCGGCGGCGCTCGACGCGTCCCTGGCGGCCGTCGCCGACGAGCTGGTGGCGTTCGAAGGCAGCGACGTGCGGGTCGCGATCGTGACCAGCGAGCTGGGCGCCGCGGTGCCCGGCTGCACCGCCGATCGCGCCGTCCCGCCGCTCCCCGACCCACGCCGGTGCGGCGTCGACGGCGACTACCTCGACCTCGGCGCGAGCACCCGCAACTACGCCGGCCCGCTCGCCGACGTCGTCGCGTGCTTGCTCGACATCCCGCGCACCACCTGCGCGGTCAGCCAGCCGCTGGCGGCGGCCACCGCCGCCCTCGACGGCGCGCTGCCAGCGCTGGGCGCCTTCCATCGGTTCAACCGCGCCGACCTCGGCGTGCTGATCGTCACCGACAGCGACGACTGCTCGCTGGCGCGCCCCGACGCCCTCGGCGCGATCGCCGGCGACGACGCCGCCGTCGACGCGGCGTGCTTCGCGCGCGGGGTGATCTGCGATGGCGACGCCCCGACGGTGCCAGGCGCGAAGACGGGTTGCGGGCCGCGCACCGGCGCCGGCCTCCGGGACCCGATCGCGACCGCGGCGGCGCTGCAGGCGCGCGGCGGCGTCCACACCGGTGCCATCGGCGTCGTCGCCGGCGACGCCACCGTCGTCGTGACCGCGGCCGGCGCGCTGGCCCCGGCCTGTACCGCGGCGGCGCCGCTGGGCCCGGCGGTGCGGCTCCGCGCGCTGCCCGGCCCCGGCGTCGGAGTCTCGACCTGCACCACGATCGAGCCGGCGTGGCTGGCGATGCGGGCCCCGTTCTGGATCCACCCGATCGGGACGTGCGCGTCGCTCGACCTCGATCTCGACCCGACGCAGCCGGGCACCCAGGCGGTGTGCACGGCGACCGCCGGCGGCGAGGTGCTCGTCGCGTGCGACGCGCCGGCGCGCGACCCGGCGCGGCCCTGCTACCGGTTCGGCGTCGATCCGGGGCAGTGCGGCGATCAGCCGACGCTGCGCATCGAGCTGGGCACCGCGCTGGTCGCGGCGCGCACGGCCGAGTTCGAGTGCGAGGTCACCTGCCCGTGACCCGGCCGACGCCGACGCTCGCCGCCGCGGCCAGCCCGGCGCCGGCGGCGATCGCGTAGATCGTCGGGTAGCCCCAGGCCCGCGCCACCGGGCCCAGCCCGAACGCCGCCGCCACCAGGCCCAGCCCGAACGCGAACGTCGACGACGCGATCGCCGCGCTGCGGCCGCCGCCGCCGCGCTCGACCACCAGCGCCTGCAGCGCCGGGTAATAGACGCCGTGGCACAGCCCGTAGACCGCGCCGATCGCGACCAGGTGCCAGGTCGCGGCGAGCTGGCTCATGCCGGCCAGCGCCAGCGCGTGGCCGATCAGCGCCGGCCGCGCCACCGCCGCGCGCCCCAGCCGATCTGACAGCCCGCCGAGCGCCAGCCGCGCCGCGATCGCCGCGACGACGTACGCGGTGAAGAACGCCGTCACCCGCGGCACGCCTACCCGCGGCCCGTAGTCGGCGAGGAACGACCAGATCGTCCCGAAGCCGACGCCGGCGAGGCCCATCGCGACCAGCGCGGCCCACGCGACGCCGTCGCCCGCCGCGGCCGGGCCGTCGTGGCGCGCCACCGGCGGCAGGCGCAGCGTCGTCGCGACCGCGGCGACGCCGCTGATCACGCCGGCCCGCCACACCCACGGCCAGCCCGCGTGATCGTGGATCAGCTGCGCCAGCGCCGGCCCGAGCGCCATCGCCACCAGCGTCAGCACGCCGGCCGCGCCGAGCGCCTGGGCCAGCCGCTCGATCGGCGACGACTCGGCGACGTAGGCCGCCGCGCCGATCGTCAGGCACGCCATGCCGGCGCCCTGGATCGCCCGGGCGGTCGCGTAGCCGGCCAGCGTGTCGACCTGCGCGAACACCGCCGCGCCGATCGCCGCCAGCGCGCAGCCGCCGGCGATCACCCGCGCGAACCCCAGCCGCGCGATCAGCCGCGCGACCACCGGCGCCATCGCCAGCGACGCCAGGTTGAAGGCGCCCATGACCACGCCGATCTGGCGCTTGTCGTAGCCGAGCGCGCCGAGGAACCGCGGCGCGATCACGAACAGGTTGGCCACGCCGGCGCCGAGCAGGAGCGTCACCATCACCCGCACCATCGCCGGGGTCCACACCCGCGGCGGCGCCGGGCGCGCCGCGCCGGCCGGCTCAGGAGTGGGCATCGATCGCGATCGGCGGCACCTCGGCCCACGCCCGCGCCGCCGCGCCCGCGGCCAGCGCGTCGCCGTCGCCGTCGCCGGGGACGTCGCCGTCGCGATCGGGGCGCGCGCGCTCGCCGCCGCGCCACACCGCGGACTCGCCGGGCACCAGCACCCGGACGTGCGCGCCGAGGTCGCGCTCGTCGACCAGCTCGCGCAGCCAGCGCACCGGCTCGCCCAGCCGCTCGTAGCTCAGCGCGAACGCGCCGTGGTGGATCGGCACCATCACCCGGGCGCGCAGATCCTCGAACGCGTACAGCGCGTCGAGCGGGCTCATGTGGCGGGCGCGGAAGCTCTTCGGCCAGAAGCCGCCGATCGGCAGCAGCGCGATGTCGGGCCGAGCCCGGGCGCCGACCTCGGCGAACGCCGGGCCGTAGGCGCCGTCGGCGCACGCGAACACCCGCGGCCCCGCGCCGTCGATCGTGTAGGCCAGCGTCGGGCCGAGCCCGCCGGCGCCGTGGGCCACCTCGACCGCGTCGACCCGCGCGCCGTCGACGTCGACGCCGCTGCCCGGCGCCAGCTCGATCAGCCGGGCGAAGCGCCGCCGCCCCAGCCGCGCGCCGATGCCCGGCGGGCCGACCACCGTCGCGGTCGTCGGCACCCGGGCCAGCGACGGCAGGTGCAGGTGATCGGCGTGGCCGTGCGACAGGAGCATCAGGTCGACCGCGGCCAGCATCGCCGGGTCGAGCCCGGGCGCGACCGCGCGGTGGACGCCGCCGACCCAGCGGCCGATCATCGGATCGAGCGCGATCGTGCGATCGGGGTAGCGCACCAGCGCGCTGGCGTGGCCGCCGAACGTCACCGCGACCTCGCCGGCCACCACCGTCGGCAGCGGCGCGATCGACACCGCGCGCGGCGGCACCAGGTAGCGGGCCAGCCACGCCAGCAGCAGGCTGGGCGTGCGGCGGATCCGCACCCGCCGGTGCAAGCGCGCGAGCTCGAGTGTGCGATCCGCCACGGGGACGCTCGAGTGTCGCCGCCGCGCGCCCCGACGGCAAGAATTCGCCGGCGTCGGCGACCTTGCGCCGCCGACCGTATTTCCATACCGTCGCCGCGCGTGCGCTTGCCCCCTATCGTCCGGCACCCGGCGGCCCTGGCCGCGGCCCTCGTGGTCTTCGCTGCGCTGGTGCTGCTGCCGGGCATCGGCCGCCCCGGGCTGTGGGAACCGCTCGAGATGGCGCAGGCCGACCAGGCCGCGGCGCGCGCCGACGGCACCTACCACCCGGCGCCGGCGCCGCTGTCGTCGCCGGACTGCCAGAGCGAGCCCGACGCGATGGGCGCGCGCACGCTGACGCCGCGGCTGGGCGCCTTCGGCCTCAAGCACGTCGCGTCGTCCGACGCCGGCCTGCGCATCCCGATGGTGCTGATCGGCCTGCTCGGCGTGCTCGCGGTGTTCGGCGTCGGCTGGCGGCTGGCCTCGGCCCGGGCCGGCGCGATCGCCGCGCTGGCGCTGATCAGCTTCCCGCTGTGGAGCCTGCAGGCCCGGCAGCTGGCCGGCGAGCTGCCCGGCGCGGTCGGCGGCACGCTGCTCATCTACGCGCTCGCGGTGATCGCTGCGCCGCGCAAGCGCGACACCGTGACGCTCGCCGTCGACCTGCTGGTCGCGGCGGCGGCGCTGGCGCTGGGCGGCCACCTGGCGTTCCACGGCTCGGGCGCGTTCGTCGGGCTGTTGCCGCCGCTGGCGGCGGTGGCGATCGCCGGCGCGTTCGCGCTGCCCGAGCTGGGCGCGGGCCTGCGCGGCCTGTGGGGCGCGCTCGATCGCAAGCGCGTGCGCGCCCCGGGCCCGGCGATCGATCCGTGGCGCACCGCCGCGATCGCCGTCGCCTCGCTGGCCACCGTCGGCCTGGCCGCGTGGATCGCGTGGCAGGTCTTCGACCTCGGCCCGCGCACGCCCGGCACCCGGCAGGTCGCCGATCACAGCATCCTCACCTCCGACTGCTGGTCGACCGCGCTCGGCGGCGTGTGGCGCAAGGACGACGACCTGCGCTCGACCTACGACGGCCTCTTCGAGCAGGCCGGCTTCGGCATGTTCCCGCTGTCGGGGCTGGTGCTGATCGCGATGGGCGCGCTGGCCAGCGGCATGGTCGGCACCCGCAAGCGGTTCGCCGGCGCGCTGGTCTTCGCGTGGGGCGCGGCCGCGTGGATCGTCGCCGCGGTGTTCGCGCGCAAGGTCGGCACCGTGGTGTGGACCGGCTTCCCGGCCGGCGCGGTCGCGGTCGGCATCTTCGTCGACGAGATGTACGACGCGCGCCAGGCCTCGGCCGCCGATCCCAGCCCGTACCGCGCCGCCGCGTGGAGCGTCGCCGGCCTGGCGGTGCTCCTGTGCGCGGTGGTGCTGGGCAAGGACCTCGAGGCGTTCCCCGAGCGGATGACGTCGTTGCCGTTCGGCTCGGTCGACGCGATCAAGTACCCGACCCAGGCCCGGCTGCTCGGCGTGCCGGCCAAGGCGTGGCTGCTGGTGCTCGGCATCCTGACCGCGCTGCCGTTCGCGCTCGACGTCTGGCTGTGGCGGCCGCGGCGCCGGGCCGGCGAGGTCGGCGGCCTGGCCGACAGCCTCGAGCTGTCGCGGGTGGCCCGGTGGGGCACGCCGGTCGCCGCCGGCATGCTGGCCATCGTCGCGCTGTTCTGGACCCACGGCTGGCACCGCGGGCTGTCGCAGAACCTGTCGTCGAAGCACATCTTCTCGGTCTACCGCGAGCAGAAGAAGGCCGGCGACACGCTCGGCATCATGGGCGCGATGGGCAACGCCCCGCGCTACTACGCCGGCGGCGCGTGGGACACGCTCGACAACCGCGAGGCGCTGATCAGCTACCTGCGCAAGCCGACCCGGGTGTTCGCGATGGCGCCCGCCGCCGAGCTGTGCGCGATCCACAAGGCCAAGGCCGACGGCCTCGCCTACTACGTCCTCGACGACTCGAACAGCCAGACGCTGCTGCTCTCCAACCAGCTGGGCGGCGGCCGCGACCACAACCCGATCGCGACCGCGATCCTGCGCACCCAGCCGGCCGACATCGGCACCCCGGTGTCGGCGGTCTACGACGACGCGATCGAGCTGATCGGCGTGAAGATGCCGCAGACCGTCGGCCGCGGCGACAGCTTCGAGATGACGCTGTTCTACAAGGTCAAGAAGCCGATCGGCGGCGCGTGGAAGGTGTTCGCCCACTTCGACGGCGGCCAGCGCTTCAACGGCGACCACGACCCGATCCGCGGCCGCTGCGCGACCAGCTACTGGCAGCCCGGCGACTACATCGTCGACCGCTTCTCGGTCAACGCCGGCAACCTCAGCTTCGCCAAGGGCGCGTACACCGTCTACGTCGGCTTCTTCACCGGCGCCAACCCCAACTGGCGCAACATGCCGGTGTCCGCCGGCGACAAGGACGGCAACAACCGGGTGAAGATCGGCCGGCTGCTCCTGAAGTAACGGCCCGAAGCAACGGATCGACTCGGCGCTGGTAGCGCCGGGCCTCACGGGTTATAGCGGCGCCATGGCCCGCCGCGCCGCCACCGCCCCCGCCGAACGTCGGCGCGCGCCGCGCATCGCGGTGTTGATCGACGTGCTGGTCGATCCCAGCTGCGACGGCACCTACCTGTTCGCCCGCGCCACCGCGGTCAACGCCGACGGCCTGTTCGTCCGCACCGAGGCCCCCGAGCCGCCCGGCACCGCGCTCCGCCTGCGGGTGCCGTGCGACGACGGCACCACCGTCGAGCTCGAGGGCGAGGTGGCGTGGACCAACCCGGCCGGCCTCGGCGCGATCGATCCCGGCATGGGCGTGCGCTTCGTCGGCGCCGGCGCCCGCGAGCGGCGGCGGCTGATGGCCCAGATCGGCCGCATCGCGTACCTGGATCCCGCGGTGACCGCGCAGTCGGAGTAGGATGCGGCGGCCATGACCATCGTGTGCGGTACCGACCTGTCGGACAACGCCAACCAGGCGGTCAACGCCGCGTTCGCGCTGGCGCGGCTGCGCCACGATCGCGAGCTGGTGATCACCCACGTGCTCGCCACCGACGCCGGCGATCACGGCGAGGACGCCGCCGCGGCTCGCGATCACCTCGCCGGGTGCATCGCCGCGGCGTCGACCGACCGCGTGCCGGCGGCGCGCATCGAGATGGTGGCCGGCCCGGCGGTCGAGTCGCTGGTCGCGACCACCGAGACCGAGGGCGGCGACCTGCTGGTGGTGTCGTCGCGCGGCCACGGCGATCGCTCGCTGATGTCGCTGGGCGGGATCTCGGGCGGCGTCGTGCACTCGACGACGATCCCGGTGCTGATCGTCCGCGACGCCCGGCCGCTCACCGAGTGGGCCGCCGGCCAGCGCCCGCTGCGCGTGATGATCGGCCTCGACGAGTCGGCCAGCTGCGATCCGGCGATCGCCCAGCTCCACCAGCTGCGCGCGCTGGGGCCGGTCGACGTCGTCGCCGGCCACGTCTACTACGCTGACGAGACCGCCCGCCGCTACGGGCTGCGCGCGCAGTCGATGGTCGACGCCGATCCCACGCTCGAGCGGTTCCTGCGCCGCGATCTCGAGCGCCGGCTGGGCGAGCTGCCCGGCACCGGCCAGGTCGAGTTCCGGTTCCGCGCCGGGCTCGGCCGCATCGGCGATCACCTGCTCGAGATCGCCGACGCCGCCGGCGTCGATCTGATCGTGGTCGGCACCAAGCAGAAGGGCGGCATCGGCCGGCTGTCGTCGGTGTCGTCGGTGCTGGTCCACGACGCCAAGCAGTCGGTGTGGTGCGTCCCGGCCGCCGCCCACGCGTCGGTGGCCGCGATCCCGCGGTGGAAGACCGCGGTGGTCGCGACCGACCTCTCGGAGTTCGGCAACCACGCCGTCCCCTACGCGTTCACCGTGATCGGCGGCAAGGGCGAGGTCCACCTGGTCCACGTCCGCGACGAGGATCACGAGGGCAAGGCGCCGGCCGACGCCGAGGCCAAGCTGCTGGCCCTGGTGCCGCCGGGCCAGACCGGCGTCACCGTGCGCGCCCACGTCATCACCGGCGACGACCCCGCGCAGACCATCGGCGAGGCCGCCGAGCGCCTCGGCGCCGACGTCATCGTCATCGCGTCGCGCGCCCGCGGCGGCATCACCCGCGCGCTGCTCGGCTCGGTGGCCGACAAGCTCCTGCGCGCGTGCCGCCGCCCGGTGCTGATCCTCCGCCCGCCGACCGAGTAGCGCGGCGACGGCGCTATCGCCCCGCCGCCTTGATCATCACGATCGGGGTCTTGGCGATCACCCGCAGCTCGGTCGCGAGGTACGTCTTCAGGTCCTCGAGCGACGCGGTGTACGCGAGATCGTAGAGCAGCTTGATCCGCATGTCGTCGGCGAGCGCGCCCTTGGTCTCGTCGAGGTCGTAGGGGTTCTGCAGCGTCGAGGCCAGCTTGGCGATGTCGCTGCCCTCGGGCACCTCGCCGGTGTAGCCGAGCGAGACCTGGGCCAGGCCGGTGATGCCGGGCTTGACGTCGCGCATGCGCTCCTCGAAGAACGGGATCGCGTAGGCCAGGTTCTCGATCAGCTCGGGGCGCTCCGGGCGCGGGCCGACCAGGCTCATCTCGCCGCGCAAGACGTCCCAGAACTGCGGCAGCTCGTCGAGCCGCGACTTGCGCAGGAACTTGCCGACCCGGGTGATGCGCGGATCGTCCTTGCCGGCGATCACCGCGCCGGTGAACCGCTCGGCGTCCGGCCGCATCGTCCGGAACTTGTGCATCTCGAACTCGTGGAAGCGGAAGCGCTTGACCCCGCCCTCGTACTTCACGTCGCGCAACCCGCCGGCGCGCCGCTGCCGGAACAGCACCGGCCCCGGCGAGTCGATGTAGATGGCGGCGGCGATCACCGGCATCAGCGGCGCGGTCAAGGCCAGGCCGGCCATCGCGCCCACGACGTCGATCGCGCGTTTCACCAGGCGGACACTGCGGTGCATCGACGGCACGGTACCATGCGAACGCTTCGCACCGGGAGCGCCCAACGCGCGGCACGATCTGGTATGGTGGGGACCTCGATGGACCCCCGGACGATCCGGATGACCGCACCGTGCTCGCTGCGCCACCGCGCGCTGGCGGTGCGCCTGGTCGCCGAGGCTTGCCGCCTGGTGCGCGGCGAGCGCTCGGGCGACGACCTCGCCGCGGGCTACGACGTCCGCGACCCGTTCGACGTCGCGGTGGTGTCGGCGTTCGCCGAGATCTACAACAACGTCGCGCTGCACGCGTGCGCCGGCCTGGTCGATCCGCAGATCGAGCTGGCCATCGCCGCCACCCCCGACGGCATCACCGTCGAGATGACCGACCCCGGTCGCCGCTTCGATCCCGAGAGCGTGCGCAGCCCCGATCTCGACGCCCTGCCCGAGGGCGGGATGGGCCTGCACATCGCCCGGGCGATGCTCGACGTCGTCGACTACGAACCCGGGCCGCCCAACCTGTGGCGGCTGAGCAAGCGCCGCGTCGCCGCGGTCGATCCGCCGGTGGTAGCAACCCGTACTGCGTGAGAGGAACCTGTGCCCATCGACTTCGCCCGCGCTGACCAAGGCGACACCACCAACCTGCGCATCGCCGGCACGCTCGACGTGCTGACCGCGCCGGGGCTCGCCTCGACGATCGAGCAGATCGTCGAGGAGCGCCGCCCCAAGGTGGTCGTCGATCTCAGCGGCCTCGATCTGATCGACAGCTCGGGCGTCGCCGCGCTGGTCGCGCTGTACAAGCGGGTGCGCGCGGTCGGCGGTCAGGTGCAGGTCACCGGCGCCCGCGATCAGCCCCTCGCGATCTTCAAGCTGCTGCGCATGGACAAGGTGTTCCTGTTGTAAGAGAGGGTCTTTCGCAAAGACCCTCCCCCGGCATTCGCCGGGGCCCCCACCCAAAACGGCCCTGATCCTGGTCCCGACCGTCCGGGGCCCCCACCCGAAACGGCCCTGATCCTGGTCCCGACCGTCCGGGGCCCCCACCCGAAATGGCCCAGAGCGTCGCCGCGTGAGACCCCACTCGAACCCGCGAGCACCCTGGGATCCACGACACGATTTTTGGGCGACATGCGGGTCCTGATCGTCACCAAGATCTTTCCGAACGCGGCCGAGCCGCTGTCGGCGCCGTTCAACCGGCAGCAGTTCGCGGCGCTGGCGCGGCACGTCGAGATCGTCGACGTGCTGGCGACGATCCCGAGCTACCCCGGCGCGCGGCTGCTGGCGCGGTGGTCGAGCGCGGGGCGGCTGGCCGCGGTGCCGGCGCGCGACACGATCGCCGGCCTGCCGGTCCGTCACCCGCGCACGCTGTTCGTGCCCCGGCTGGGCCACGGCACCTGGGGCCCGCTGTACCTGGCGTCGCTCGCGCCGCACCTGCTGCGCTACCGCGGCAAGGTCGACGTGGTGCTGGCGTCGTGGGCGTACCCCGACGGCTTCGCCGGCGTGCTGGCGGCGCGGCTCCTCGGCGTGCCGGCGGTGGTCAAGCTGCACGGCTCCGACATCAACCAGAACGCCAAGCTGCCCGGGCCGCGCCGCCAGCTGGCGTGGGCGCTGCCCCAGGCGGCGCGGGTGGTCGCGGTCAGCCAGGCGCTGGCCGACGAGGTGGCCGCGCTGGGCGTCGATCGCGCGCGCATCGCGCTGGTGCGCAACGGCGTCGACGCCGAGCTGTTCCACCCGCGTGATCGGGCGGCGGCGCGGCGCGCGCTGGGCCTGCCGCTCGACGCCAAGCTCGCGCTCTACGTCGGCAACCTGAAGGCGAGCAAGGGCGTGCTCGACCTGCTGGCGGCGTTCGCGCAGGTCGCCGACCCGCAGGCGCGGCTGGTGATCGTCGGCGGGGGCGACGAGCGCGCGGCGGTCGAGGCCGCGGCCGCGCGCGATCCGCGCATCGTCGCCGCCGGCCCGCAGCCGCTGCCGAAGATCCCCGACTACCTGGCCGCGTGCGACGTGCTCACGCTCGCCAGCTGGGCCGAGGGCACGCCCAACGTCGTCCTCGAGGCGCTGGCCAGCGGCCGCCGCGTCGTCGCGACCGCGGTCGGCGGCGTGCCCGATCTGATCGACGCGCCGCTGCTCGGCGAGCTGGTGCCGGCCAAGCAGCCCGCCGCGCTGGCGGCGGCGCTGGCGCGCGCGCTGACCCAGCCGTACGACCCGGTGGCGGTGGCCGCCCGCGGCGCCCGCGGCGGCTGGGACGCGAGCGCGGCGGCGCTGGCCGACGTGCTGCGCGCGGCGGTGGCTCAGCGCGGCTGATCGTAGGCGAGCTGGCGCGCCACCGCGGTCAGCGCGTCGAGCAGCGCGGCCTCGTCGAGGGTCGCGTCGTCGGCCGCCAACAGCGGCGGCACGCGCTCGAGCGCGAACTGCAAGGCCTCGCTCGAGGCGTTGCCGTGGTAGCGCGCCGCGTTCAAGAACGTGTTGCGGCAGATCTGCGGGTGGCGCTTGTCGCGCGCGCGGGCCAGCTCGTGCAGGCGGTGGTACCGCGCCGCGAGCTGATCGAGCGCCACCGGGCGCGGCCCGATCGCGCACGCCATCGCGCGCTCGGCGTCGGCCCGCTGGGTCTGCCCCTGGCGGCACTCGCTGTAGAACGCGAACGCGACGAGCGCCGCGAACGCCACGGCGGCCCCGCGCCAGAACCACGGCGAACCCGAGCGCGGGGCGGCGTCGGCCATGGCCCGATGGTATCGCGATCGCGGCTTGACCGCGGGCGCCGCGGCCGCGAGCATCGGCCGATGCGCCTGCGCCCTGCCCTCGCCCTCGTGCTCGTCGCCGCGTGCGGCGGCGACGACACCGCCGCTCCGATCGACGCGCCCGCCGACGTCGACGCCGACCACGACGCCGCCCTGCCGATCGACGCCCCGGCGATCGACGCCCCAACGATCGACGCGCCGCCGGCCGCGCTGGCGCTGACCTCGACCGCGATCACCGCCGGCGGCACGATCCCGGTCAAGTACAGCTGCCGCGGCGCCAACGTGTCGCCGCCGCTGGCGTGGACCGGCGGGCCGAGCGCCCCCGGCTACGCGCTGGTGCTGACCGATCGCACGAACAACCTGATCCACGCGGTCATCTGGGACATCCCCGGCACCCGCACCGACCTGCCCGAGGACGTCGACAAGGTCGCCGAGCCGCCCGACGTGCCCGGGGCGAAGCAGCCGCTGGCCTACGACAACCAGACCCGCGGCTACCTCGGCCCGTGCCCCAGCACGACCCACACCTACGAGTTCGCGTTGTACGCGGTCGACGCCAACCCGCTGCCCACCCTGACCCTGAGCAACACCCGCGCCCAGGCGCTGGCCATCATCACCGCCCACGACACCGCGATGGCCACCCTGACCGCGACGTTCACGCCGTGATCGCGATGAATCGATCGCGGGGCTGGCGCGTAGGTAGTCCGATGAAGGCGCCGCTGCTCGCTAGCTTGACCGTGATGCTCGCCACAGGGACGGCCGCGTGGGCCTGCCCGCAGCCGCCGCCGATGCGGCAACAGCTGACGCTGGTCACCGCCCCGACGACCACGATCCCGAGCGACGGCGCCGTGCTGGTGCGGCTGGAGCTGACCGCCGACTACTACCGCGGCGGGCCGCCCGAGGACGACGCGGCCCCGGGCGGCACGGGCGAGCTGAGCGTGCGGGTCAAGGGCGGCGCGGCCCTGACGCCGGCGATCGAGTACCTCGCCGACGGCCTGCAGCGCTGGCGCTTCCCGAGCAAGGTCGAGCGCGACCTCGAGGTGGTCGGCGCCGACGGCAGCGTCGTCGCCACGCTGCACCAGATCCCCGGCGGCGCGAGCCCGCTGCCGGCGCCGCGCGTCAAGAAGCTGACCTCGACCGCGAAGAGCGACGCCCGCGCGGTGCCCTACGGCGTCGTGCCGTCGCACCTCGAGCTCGACCTCGGCGCCGCCGCCCCGACCCGCGCCACCCTGCTGGTCGCCGAGCTGGTCGACGGCCACGTCGCGTGGTTCTCGCTGGAGCCGCCCGCGCCGGGCAGCGGCCGCCGCCTCGTCCGCGACACGTACGGCGGCAAGGGCTGCAGCGGCGCGCCCAGCCCGGTGCTGGCCGGCACCCGGCTGCGCTTCGCGTGGATCGACGCCAACGGCCGCCGCTCGGCGTGGACCAAGGCGATCACCGTCGGCTACGTGGCGCCGGCGCCGGCCGCGCCGTGATCGCGCGGTGATCGCGCGGTGGTCGCGCCTGGCCGGGCGGGCGTCGCCGGCTCGGCGGCGCGGCGCGGCTGTGGCATACCTGCGCGGTGACCGCCGCGCTCGCTCCGTTCGCGCCGCCGACCGCGGCGTGGTTCGCGGCGACGTTCCCGGCGCCGACCGCGCCGCAGGTGCAGGCGTGGCCGGCGATCGCGCGCGGCGAGCACGTGCTGCTGGTCGCACCGACCGGCAGCGGCAAGACCCTGGCGGCGTTCCTGGCCGCGCTCGATCGGCTGCTGTTCGCGCCGCGGGCCGACGGCGCACGCGGCACGCGGGTGGTCTACGTCTCGCCGATCAAGGCGCTGGCGGTCGACGTCGAGCGCAACCTGATGGCGCCGCTGGCCGGCATCCGCGCCGCCGCCGAGGCCAGCGGGACCGCCGCGGCGCCGGTGACCGTCGCGGTGCGCAGCGGCGACACCAGCGCCCGCGATCGGCGCGCGATCGCCCGCGGCGACGCCGACGTGCTGATCACGACGCCCGAGTCGCTGTACCTGATGCTGACCAGCGCCGCCCGCGCCGCGCTGCGCACGGTCGAGGTGGTCATCGTCGACGAGATCCACGCGCTGGTCGGCAACGAGCGCGGCGCGCACCTGGCGCTGTCGCTCGAGCGGCTCGAGCTCCTGACCGGGCGGCCGCTGCAGCGGGTCGGGCTGTCGGCGACGCAGCGGCCGCTGGCCGAGGTCGCGCGGTTCCTGGCCGGCGCGCGGCCGGTGACGATCGTCGACGCCGCCGGGCCCAAGCGGCTCGAGCTGACGATCGAGATGCCGTTCGCGCCGGGGGCCCCGAGCGCCGCCGGCGCGCCGGCCGGGCCCGCGGCGTCGAACTGGGATCGGGTGTTCCCGCGGCTGGTCGAACTGGTGCGCGCGCACACCAGCACGCTGGTGTTCGTCAACTCGCGGCGGCTGGCCGAGCGCACCGCCGGCGCGATGAACGAGCTGGCCGGCGAGGTGCTGGTCCACGCCCACCACGGCTCGGTGGCCAAGGATCAGCGCGCGGCGATCGAGGACGCGCTCAAGCGCGGCGCGCTGCGCGGCCTGGTCGCGACCAGCTCGCTCGAGCTCGGCATCGACATGGGCGCGATCGATCTGGTCGTCCAGGTCGAGCCGCCGCCGTCGGTGGCCAGCGGCCTGCAGCGGGTCGGCCGCGCCGGTCACCAGGTCGGCGCGGCGTCGGCCGGCGTGCTGGTGTCCAAGCACAAGGGCGACGTGCTGGCGTGCGCGGCGCTGGCCCAGGCGATGCGGCAGGGCGCGGTCGAGGCCAGCCGCTACCTGCGCAACCCGCTCGACGTGCTGGCCCAGCAGCTGGTCGCGATGTGCGCGGTCGACGCCTGGCACGTCGACGCGCTCTACGCCGCGGTGACCCGCGCCGCGTGCTTCGCCGAGCTGCCGCGCGACAGCTTCGATCGCACGCTCGACATGCTGTGCGGCGCGTTCGCGATCGAGGAGCTGGCCGAGGTGCGGCCGCGGCTCGACTGGGATCGCGCGACCGGCCAGCTGCGCGCCCGCGACGGCGCGCACCGGGTGGCGATCGCCAGCGGCGGCACGATCGCCGACCGCGGCCTGTACGGCGTCTACGTCAACGGCGCGACCGGCCCCGGCGCGCGGGTCGGCGAGCTCGACGAGGAGATGGTCTTCGAGAGCAAGGTCGGCGATCGCTTCGTGCTCGGCGCGTCGACCTGGCGGATCGACGACATCACCCACGATCGGGTGCTGGTGTCGCCGGCGCCCGGCGAGCCGGGGCGGATGCCGTTCTGGCGCGGCGAGAGCGCGATGCGCGCGTTCGAGCTGGGCCAGCGGATGGGCGCGCTGGCCCGCGAGCTGGCCGCGGTGCCGGCGGCGGCGGCCCACGATCGGCTGGTCGGCGAGCTGGCGCTGGCGCCGGCGGCGGCCGAGGTGCTGGTGAGCGAGCTGGCCGAGCAGGCCCGGGTGTCGGCGGTGCCGACCGATCGCACCGTCGTCGTCGAGGTGTCGCGCGACGACCTCGGCGACCTGCGGGTGTGCGTGCTGGCGCCGTTCGGCGCGCGGGTGATGGCGCCGTGGGCGCTGCTGGCGCAGCACGCCGCGCGCGCGGCGCTGGGCTTCGAGGTCGAGCTGTTGTGGACCAACGACGGCTTCGTCGTGCGCCTGCCCGACGGCAGCGGGCTCGACGGCGGCGACGGCTGGCTGTTCCCGCCGGCGGCCACCGTCGTCGACGAGCTGACCGGGTTGTGCGGCCAGACCTCGATGTTCGCGGCGCGGTTCCGCGAGGCCGCCGGGCGCGCGCTGCTCTTGCCGCGGCGTCGCCCCGGCCAGCGCACGCCGCTGTGGCACGTGCGCAAGAAGGCCCAGGACCTGCTGCGCGGCGCGCAGCGCGTGCCCGACTTCCCGATCGTCCTCGAGGCCTACCGCAAGGTGCTGACCGACGTGCTCGACGTCGCGGCGCTGCGCGAGGTGCTAGCCGGCATCGCCGACGGCACGATCGCCGTCGAGCGCCGGCTGGTCGACGCGCCGTCGCCGGCGGCCAGCGCGGTCCTGTTCGGCTACGTCGCCAGCTTCATGTACGAGGGCGACGCGCCGCCGCTCGAGCGGCGGGCCGCGGCGCTGGCGATCGATCCGGCGCGGCTGCGCGAGCTGATCGGCGACGTGCCGTGGCGCGAGCTGATCGACCCCGAGGTGCTGGCCGAGCTCGAGGCGACGCTGGCCCGCGCCGACGACGCGCCCGCGACCGCCGACGGCTGGCACGATCGCCTGCGCTACCTGGGCGACGTCGCGCGCGGCGCGCCCGAGGTCGAGGCGCTGATCGCCGCCGGCCGGGCGCTGGCGATCGGGGCGCAGACCGACCGCGCGATCCCCGTCGAGTACGCCGGCCGCTACCGCGAGGCCATCGGCGCCGCGGTGCCGGCCGGGTTGCCGGCGGCGTTCCTCGACGCCGGCCCCGATCCGCGGCGCGACCTGATCGCGCGGCTGGCCCGCACCCGCGGCCCGTTCGGGCTGGCCGACCTGGCGGCGCGCTGGGGCGACGTCGCCGCCGCGGCGCTGGCCCCGACGCTGGCCGCGCTGGTCGCGACCGGCGAGCTGGTGGCCGGCGAGTTCCGCCCCGGCGGCCACGGCGCCGAGTGGATCGCCGCCGATCACCTGCGCACGCTGCGATCGCGATCGCTGGCGCGGGTGCGCCGGCAGATCGCGCCGGTGCCGGCCGCCGCGTACGTGCGCTTCCTGCACGCGTGGCACGGCGTCGTCCACCGCCGGCGCGGCCTCGACGCGGTGCTCGACGCCGTCGAGAAGCTGCAGGGCCTGCCGGTGCTGGCGTCGGCGCTCGAGGACGAGCTCCTGCCGGCGCGGGTGGCCGACTACTCGCCGGCCGACCTCGACACGCTGGCCGCCGCCGGCGAGGTGGTGTGGCGCGGCGTCGCGCCGGTCGGCGACAAGGACGGCCGGATCGTCCTGGCGCTGGCCGATCACGCCGAGCGGTTCGCCGATCCCGACGCGTACGCCGCGGCGCGGGCCGAGGCCGGCGAGCTCGATCAGCGCATCCTCGCGCTCCTGGCCGCGCGCGGCGCGCTGTTCTTCACCGAGATCCGCGCGGCGATCCCGATGTTCCCCGGCGATCTGGTGCGCGCGCTGTGGCAGCTGACCTGGCGCGGGTTGGTGGCCAACGACAGCTTCCGGCCGCTGCGCGAGCTGGGCCACGATCAGCCGGTCGCGGCGCGGCGCGGCGGCCGGGGCCGGGCCGCGGCGGCGGCGTTCCGCTCGCGGCGCGCGCAGCCCACCGCGGCCGAGGGGCGGTGGTCGCTGGTGCCGCCGCCGCGGCTCGACGCGGCCGCCCGGGCCCACGCGCTGCTCCAGCAGTGGCTCACCCGCTACGGCGTCGTCACCCGCGACAGCGCCACCGCCGAGGGCGGCTTCGGCGCGGCGTACCCGGTGCTGCGCGCGCTCGACGAGGCCGGCCAGCTGGTGCGCGGGCACTTCGTCGCCGATCTCGCCGCGCTGCAGTTCGCCACCGCCGGCGCGGTCGAGCTGCTGCGCAGCCACGCCCGGCCGCGGCAGCCGCCGCCGGTGGTGACGCTCGGCGCCGCCGACTGCGCCAACCCGTTCGGCGCGGTGCTGCCGTGGCCCGCGGTGATCGGCGACGCGCGGCCGCGCCGGGTGGTCGGCGCGACGGTGATCACCGTCGACGGTCACCCCGCGGCGTGGCTGCCGCCCGACCTCGAGGCGATCGCGACGTGGCGCGCCGACGCCGCCACCGCCGAGGCCATCGCCCGGGTGGTGCGCGACGCCCGGGCCGCCGGCGAGCCGGCGATGATCCGCACGATCGACGGCGCGCGCGCCACCGATCACCCGCTGGCGGCGGCGCTGATCGCGGCCGGGCTGGCCGCGCGCGACGGGGCGCTGGTGCCGGCGCGCGACCGCTGGCCGCAACCCTGACGCGGCGATCCGTGGTTCCATGGATCGAATGTCGGGGCGGACCCCAGCCAACCCGGCGGTCGAGCGCCAGGCCGCGCTCGATCGCGCCGATCACCTCGCCGAGGTGACCCGGACCCGGCTGGTGTTCAAGGTCGCGATCGGCATCTGGGTCGCCTTCACCGGCGCCGATCTGTACGTGCACTGGCGGCTCGGCGAGGGCGACCTGCGGGTGTTCCTCGGCCTGCGCGCGGTGGCGGTGGTGTGGCTGGTCGCGCTGATGCGGATCCTGGCCCGGGTGCCGTCGCGGGTCGCGCTGCCGTGGCTGACCGCGTCCGCGTTCGTGCTGGCGGCGCTGCTGCTGTCGATCATGGCGGCGACCTACCGCGGCATCGCCAGCCCCTACGCCGGCGGCGTGCTCTTGATCCTGTTCATCCAGAGCATGACCCGCGCCGATCCGTGGCGCCGCGGCGCGGTCTACTTCGGGGTCACCGCCGCGACGTACGGCGCGGTGATGGGCGTCGCGACGATCATCTCGCCGCCCATCCGCGCGCAGTTCGCCGACGAGCACGACCGCACGACGTTCCTGCTGTACCAGGCGTACTTCGTCGGCGGCTGGGTGATGTCGACGTGGGCCGGCCACGTCGTCTGGGGCCTGCGCCAGCGGGTCTACGAGAGCCGGTCGATCGGCCGCTACCGCCTGGGCCAGCGCATCGCCCGCGGCGGCATGGGCGAGGTGTGGCAGGCCTACGACCGCGGGCTGCGCCGCGACGTCGCGCTGAAGATCTTGCACCCCGAGCAAGGCCAGGACCCGCAGGCGATCGCCCGCTTCGAGCGCGAGGTGCGCGCGACCGCCGAGCTGTCGCACCCCAACACCGTCCGGCTGTTCGACTACGGCGTCACCGACGACGGCGTCTGGTACTACGCGATGGAGCTCTTGCACGGCCGCGACCTCGGCGCGCTGGTCGAGCGCGACGGGCCGCTGCCGATCGACGCCGCGCTCGGCATCGTGGCGCAGGTCGCGGGCGCGCTCGCCGAGGCCCACGCCCGCGGCATCCTGCACCGCGATCTCAAGCCGGCCAACGTGTTCGTCGTCGAGCTGGCCGGCCAGCCGGCGTTCGCCAAGCTGCTCGACTTCGGGATCGCCCGGCGCGCCGATCCGCGCGAGGACGACGGCGTCACCCAGTCGGGCGTCGTGATCGGGACGCCGGCGTACATGGCGCCCGAGGTGCTCGGCGGCGCGCCGGCGACCACCCAGGCCGACGTCTACGGCCTCGGCGGCCTCCTGTGGTTCGCGTTGACCGGCACGCCGCCCCGCGACCGCCGAGCCCTGCCGGTGGCCGACGACCGCGACCGCGCGATGGTGCAGGCGCTCGACGCGCTGCTGTCGCGATGCCTGGCCGCGACGGCGAGCCACCGCCTCTCCGACGCGCTCGCCGTCGTGCGCGCGCTGCAGGCGCTGCGCGGGGCGCCGGCGCGCGCGCTGCCGCCGCTGGTGCCGGCCGGCGTCGATACCAGCGCGCCGACCGCGCCGCTCGACGTGGCCACCGCGGATCCGACCGTGCCGCTGCCGGCGGGCGCGCCCGATCGCTCGTGACGCTCACCGCCCGAGCGCGAGCGCGGGCGTGAGCCGCGGCGCCGCGGCGTCGGGCGCGGCCACCGGCGCCGTCGCGGCGACGCTCCCCGGCACCGCCGGCAGGTACATCGTCACCGCGGTGCCGGCGCCCGGCGCGCTGGCCAGCTCGACCGTCCCGCCGTGCTGGCGGACGATGTCGCGGACCATCGCCAGCCCCAGGCCGGTGCCGCGGCCCGCCGGCTTGGTCGTGAAGTACGGCTCGAACGCCCGGCTCGCGGTCGCCGCGTCCATCCCGGCGCCGGTGTCGCGCACCTCGATCGCCACCCACGCGCCGGCCGCGCCCGCGGCCGACGGCGGGCGCTCGGCGTCGCGCACGGTCACGGCCAGGCGCCCGCCATCGGCCATCGCGTCGCGCGCGTTGATCGCGAGGTTCAGCAGCACCTGCCCCAGCTGCGCCGCGTCGAACGCCACCCGCGCGGTCGTGGCCACCGCGACCCGCACCGCGACCGCGGGGCCGACGGCGCGGGTCAGGATCGGCGCCAGCAGCTCGACCTCCGCCCCGACCGCGATCGCCGGGGCCGCGACCGCCGCCGGGCGGCCGCACGCCACCAGCTGGCGGGTCAGCGCGGTGCCGCGGCGCGCCGCGTCGCGCAGCTCCTCGCACAGCGCGTCGCGCTCGGCGGTCGCCAGGCCGGGCTCGGCCAGCAGGTCGGCGTTGATCGAGATCACCGACAGCAGGTTGTTGATGTCGTGGGCCAGCCCACCCGCCAGCTGCGCCGTCGCCGCCAGCCGCTCGCCGGCGGCCCGCCGCTCGGCCTGGCGCAGCGCCACGACCCGCAGCCGACACCGCCGCCGGACGACGTGGATCGCCGCGCCCACCGCGAGGGCGACCACCAGCACGCCGGCGGTGTCGCCGGGCGCCGAACCGGTCGCGGCCGCGATGGTCAGCGCCGCGAGCACCACCGCACCGGCGGTCGCGACCGCCCACGTCGTCGACATGATCAGCGCCTGCACCGCGACGACCGCCATCCCGACGAACGCCGCGTACAGCTGATCGCCGGTCGCCACCTCGAGGTGCAGACACACCGCCGCCGCCGGCACCGCCAGCACCGCGCCGGCCGCGTGGCCGTACCGCGCCAGCTCGCGGTGGCCGTGGGCCACGCCGGCGACCGCCACGAACCAGGCGATCGCCAACGCGTGGTTGACGGTCATCGCCGGGGTCAGCGCCGGCCCCAACCGCGCGGTGTTCCAGGCCAGGAACACCGCGAACACGCCGGCCAGGATCGCCGCCATCGGCATGACCGCCTCGAACGACGCCAGCCGGAGCTCGGCGTCGGCGCTGCCAGGTTCGAGCCACGTGAGCGTGTCGCGCGCGCCAGGGTGCTGGTCCGCCATGGTCCCTCCATCGTCGAGAATCTCTGGCGGCGCGCGATGATTCCCGGCTGAGTTGCGATCGCACGTCGAGGCCGCCGGGCCTCGCGCGCGACATGCGACGGTGCGACGGCCGCGACGCGCCCGCTGCGACCGTGCGCGACAGGTCGAGGTCGCACGCCGGGGCGGCACGGCCGCGTCCCTTGGCTTGCCAGGCTGGCAGCGCCCGGCGCCGGCGCGACCGCGGATCGCGCGCTTACGCGGCGGCACGACGGTTGCTGACCACCCTCGGCATGCACCTCCTGCGTGGCTCCGCGGTCGCCCTCCTCCTCGCCAGCCTGGCCACGCCCGCGATCGCCGATCGCGAACAGCCGGTGTCGGCCGCGCGCGACGACGACGGCGACGACAGCCGCTTCGCCTGCGCCAAGCCGCGCACCAGCTTCGAGGTCGGCTTCCCCGACGAGGTCGGCGTCAAGGACCTGGTGACCTGGGCGATGGGCATCTCGTGCAAGCGCTTCGTCTACGCCAGCGGCATCGCCGCGCGCTCGGCCAAGTTGACGATGATCACGCCGGGCAAGCTCGACGCCGGCCAGGCCTGGGCGCTGTTCGAGACCGCGCTGGACTCGATGGGGCTGGCGGTGGTGGCCAAGGGGCCGATCTACGAGATCGTCGAGGCCACCAGCGCCAAGGACGCGCCGCTGGCGATCCGCCGCGGCTTCCCCGACGGCGGTGGCAGCGCGATGCGGCTCTTGCTGCGCCCGCAGCACGCGTCGGTCGACGATCTCAAGAGCGCGCTCGAGCTGGTCAAGTCGAAGGCCGGCATCGTCACGTCGCTGCCCAACCTGCACGCGCTGCTGATCACCGACGACGGCCGCCACATCGCGCGGATGAAGACGCTGGTCGAGGAGCTCGATCGCCCGGGCGACGGCGCCGGCGTGTGGGCGGTGCCGGTCGAGCACCGCGATCCCGACGCGCTGATCGAGGTGCTGACGCCGCTGCTGGCGACGCCGGCCAGCGGGGCGACGCCCGCGCGCGAGCCCAAGCTGGTGGCCGATCGCCGCGCCCGCGCGGTGTTCGTGGTCGGCGCCGCCGCCGACTACCAGCGGGTGGCGGCGCTGGTCGGCGTGCTCGACCGCGATCAGGGCGACTCGGCCGCGATGACCGCGATCCGCCTGCGCAACGCCCGCGCCAGCGAGGTGGTGGCCGCGCTGGCGCCGCTCACCAGCGGCGGCGGCGGCGACAAGGCGGTGGTCGGGACGGTGAGGCTGGCCGCCGACGAGGGCACCAACGCGGTGCTGATCCAGGCGTCGCCGCAGGACACGCTGGCGGTGCGGGCGATGCTCGACGAGCTCGACACGCCGCGCCGCCAGGTCTACGTCGAGGCGATGGTGCTCGAGGTGTCGGAGGCGACCAACCGCGCGCTGGGCGCGGCCTGGCACCTGGGCGACAGCACCAGCGACGGCGGGGTCGCGCTCGGCGGGTTCCAGACCACGACGTTGTCGTCGGTCAACGCCGCCGACAGCCTGGCCAACGCCGGCGCCGGCGTGCTGGGCGGCATCCTCGGCAGCGCGCTCGACTCGACGCTGCTCGGCTCGAGCGTGCCGTCGTTCGGCGTGCTCTTGCAGGCGGTCGCCACCGACAGCCAGATCGAGGTGCTGGCGTCGCCGCACCTGATGATGCTCGACAACACGCCGGCGACGATCTCGGTCGGCGCCAACATCCCGTACCTGTCGCGCACCGCCGCGACCGGCACGCTGGCCTCGAGCGGCGCGTCGATCGATCGCGAGAAGGTCGCGCTGACGCTCAAGATCACGCCGCACGTCGCGCCGGCCGAGCCGGGCGCGGCGCCGGGCAGCGATCGCATCCGCCTCGAGGTCGCGCTCGAGCACAACCAGCTCGGCGACTCCGACTTCGAGGGCCTGGGCCCGACGTGGAAGGAGCGCAAGCTCGAGACGACGGTGGTGGTCGCCGATCAGGACAACCTCGTGCTGGGCGGGCTGATCGACGAGCGCGTCGAGGACTCGAACGAGCGGGTGCCGCTGCTCGGCGACCTGCCGGTGCTGGGCGCGCTGTTCCGGTCGACCAAGCACGTGCGCACCAAGTCGAACCTGCTGATCGTGCTGACGCCGCACCTGATCGACGACTCGACCGAGGGCCGCGCGGTGTTCGAGCGGCGCATGCGCGAGCGCCAGGAGTTCCTGCGGGCGCGCTCGTCGCTGTCGACCCGGGTGGCGGCGCCGGCCGTCGACTACCGGCGCAAGCGCGGCCTGGTCGCCGAGATCGACGCCCAGGTGCGCGCGATCGACGCCGAGCGCGCCAGCCGCGACGCGCTGCGCACCGCCGCGCCGCCCCGCGGTCGGGTCGACGTCACGCCGCCGCCGACGACGACGACGACGACACCGTGAGCGGCGCGCCGCCACGCGCTCGGCTATCGTCCCGTCCATGAAGCTGTCAGGGATGATCGCGGTGCGGGTCGCAGGCGAGGTCGTCCTGCGCGAGCCTCGGTTCTGGGACAAGGTCAAGCGGGCCTTCGGCGGCGATCCCGATCTCCGGACCGGCGCGATGCGGGCGGCGCTCGAAGCCGCGGCGGTCGTCGACGCCGTGCGCGACGCGCTCACCACGCTGGGCGCGACCAACGCGCTGTCGCTGGTCGTCGACGACCTGGTGCTGTTCCAGGATCGCCACGGCCGGCCCGACGACCTCGGCGACCTGTTTCTGGCGTTCCACGAGCAGGCGGCGGCGATCGGTGGCGCGTTCGGCTCGCTGCGCCTCGCGGTCGAGCACGTCGAGGCCGGGCTGCACCTGGTGATCGAGGTCCAGGCCCGCGGCGAGCACCCGGTCGACGAGCCGGCGGTCCGGGTCGTGATCGGCGGCCGCGTCCAGGCCTTCGAGCCGCGCCCGAACGAGTCGGCCGACGCCTACCGCGCGCGGATCGAGCCGCTGACCAAGGACCGCGCGACGCTCGAGGTCGCGCGCGTCCAGTTCGACAGCTTCGTCGCGCGGGTCCGCGACGCGATCGCCACCGCGATGCCCGAGGCCACCGCGGCGGTGGCGCGGGCCGAGGTGCAGGTGCGCCGCCCCGGCCAGACGCCGACGGTGACGCCGCCACCGACCGCGCCGGCCTACGACCCGTACTGGGCCTACTACCCGAGCCCGCTGTGGATGGTCACCGACGTGTTGATGTGGACCGCGATCTGGTCGATGGCGATGACGCCCGACGTCACGATCGTCAACTACGCCGGCGACGCGATCGGGAGCCTCGACACGCCCGGCGTCAGCGAGCACATGCCGGACGTGGACGGCCCCGGCGGGCTGGCCGAAGCGGCCGACGTCGGCGACAGCGTCGGCGATGCCGCCGACGGCGTCGGCGATGCCGGTGACAGCGTCGGCGACGCGGCCAGCGACGCCGGCGACGTCTTCGACGGCGGCTTCGACGGCGGCTTCGACATCTTCGATTGACCCGCCGCCCTCACGGCCGCGGCAGGATCATCCGGGTCCAGCGCCCGACGTCGACCACCGCCTGGGCCGTGAGGCCGGCGGTGGCGGTCGCCACCAGCGCCGCGCCGTCGGCGCCGCCGATCACCTCGCCGCGGGCCAGCACCGCCACCCGCGCGAAGTTGGCCATGTCGCACGCGGCCAGCGCGGCCTCGGCCTCGCGGTAGGCGCGGTCGGCGTCGGCGACGACGCCGCGGTGGTGGGCGACGCCGGCGCGCACCAGCAGCGCCAGCGCCCGCGACCACGCCACCGGCTCGCGGGCCAGCGCCGCCGCGGCCCGCTCGGCGAGCGCCAGCCGCTCGGCCTTGCGCGCGCCGTCGGCGGTGGCCAGCGCGCTCCGCGCCAGCAGGTACTGCGCCTCGATGCGCACGCTCTGGATGCGGAACAGGAACGCCTGGTCGAGCTTGTGCCAGCTGCGCTCGGTCCGCTCGAGCGCGCCGTCGCCGTCGCCGACGTAGAGATCGATCTGGGCGTTGGCCAGGAGCTGGTAGTAGTCGTGGAGGTTGTAGTCGGCGATGTCGGCGCGCGCCTGCGCGACGCCCAGCACGTGGGCGCGCGCGTCCTCGGGCTTGTCCTGCACCAGCCACGCCTGGTTGGATCGCCACGCGCGCAGGCCGTGCTGCGCGTAGACGTCGCCGCGATCCTCGGCGTCGCGCAGGTACAGCGGCGTCAACCGCACCAGCTCGCGGGTCTCGCCGGCGTAGTACAGCGCCGCCAGGTGGAACATCTCGTTGAGGTCGAGCTCCCAGCGCGCGCTCACGCCCTCGTCGCTCATCAGCCGGTGGCCCAGCTCGAGATCGTGGCGCGCCTGCTTCCACTGCCCGTTCAAGAACGTCGCGAAGCCCTTGCAGGTCGCGACCAGCCCGACCAGCCGCGACTCGCCCAGCGCGTCGGCCAGCGCCTGGGCCTCGGCGCCGGCGCGCAGGCACGCCTTGTGGGTGGCGCTGCCGGCCACGCCCAGGTAGCCGATCTCGATCGCCAGCGCCTGCGCGATCCGCGACCGCTCGCCGAGCGCGAGCGCCGCGCGCAGGTGCCACAGCTGCACGACCTTGCCCAGCGCCGGGTTGGCGAACGCCAGCCCGCTGGCGATCGACCACAGCGCGTCGACCTCGCGCACCGCGGCGGCCGGCAGCGCCGCGACGGCGCGCGCCTTGAATCGCTTGCCGCGCAGCCGCAGCGCGGCGCGCTGCTTGATCACCGCCCACGCGATGCCGCGCGGCCCCACCGGCAGGGTCCGCCCCAGCTCGGCCAGCAGCTCGTTGGCCAGCGCCATGCCCTCGCGCAGCTCGGCGGCGCGCAGCAGCTGCTCGAGCTGCAGGCGGCGCAGCTCGAAGCGGTCGTCGCCCTCGGCCTGCGCCGCGGCCTCGCGGTAGGCCAGCGCCGCCGCGGTCACCTGGCCGGCGTTGACCAGCGCGCCGGCCTGCGCCACCAGCGTCGCCTGGCGCTCGGCCGGCGGCAGCTCGCCGAACTCGAGCGCGATCGCGTACAGATCAGCGGCGCGACGGAAGGCCAGGATCTGCGCGGCGGCGGTGGCGGCGCGCATCGCCGGCGCGGCCACCTCGTCGGTGGCGCCGGCGCCCAGCAGGTGATCGACCAGCGGCTCGGGCTGATCGGGCGCCAGCGCGTGGTAGGCGCGGGCCAGCGCGGCGTGGATCGCCGCCAGCCGCTCGTGGGGCAGCTCGTCGGTGACCGCCGCCCGCACGCGATCGTGGAACGGCTCGATGCGATCGCCGGTGGCCCGCACCAGGCGCTCGGCGCGCAGCGTCGCCAGCGCGGCGCCGGCGTCGTCGACCGCGGCGGCCTGGGCGGCGATCGCCAGCGGCATCGGCCGGCCGGCGACCGCGCAGGTCGTGAGCAGCGCGCTCACCGGCGGCGCCAGCTGCGCGATCCGGCGCCGCAGCAGCTCGTCGAGGGTCGCCGCGCCGCCGGCGACGCCGGCCGAGCGCGCCAGCTCGACCAGGAACATCGTGTTGCCGCCGGCGTCGCGCACCAGCGACTCGGCCCACGGCCCGACGTCGCCCTCGAAGCCCGACACCAGCCGCACCAGATCGTGGGCGTCGTCGACGGCCAGCGGCGGCAGGTCGAGCACCCGCACGTCGGGCGGCTCGGACGCGGTCGTCACGCGGCGCTGCACCGCGGTCACCATGTCGCTGTCGGTGTCCTCGCTGCGGTGGGCGAGCACGACCAGGATCGGCGGCCGGTCGCTGCGCGCGATCAGGTCGCCGAGGAAGCCGGCGCTGTCGGCGTCGCCCCACTGCAGATCGTCGACGTAGACCACCACCGGCTGGCGCGCCGCCAGCTGGCCGAGCAGGTAGCGCAGCGCCGCGAACGCCCGGCGCCGGGCCTCCTGCGGATCGATCGCCTGGAACCGGCGCAGCGCCGGCTCGGCGATCGCCGGCACCCGTCGCAGCACCGGGAACAGCCGGGCCAGCGCGCCGATGTCGCGCGGCAAGAGCAGGGTCAGCTCGTCGGGATCGAGCTTGAGCAGCGCGGTCGTGAGCGCGTCGATCAGCGTGTCGAGGGTCTTGAACGGGACCTGCTCGCGCTCGTGGCAGCGCCCGGCCAGCACCAGCGCGCCGCCGGCCGCGTCCTGGAGGAACCGCGCCACCAGCGCCGACTTGCCCATGCCCGACGCCGCGCGCACGAAGACCGCGACGCCGTGGTGGCGCGCGTCGAGCAGCGCGCGGTGCAGCGCCGCCAGCTGCGCCTCCCGACCGACGAACGGCCCGCTGGTGGTGCGCTGCACGGTGGCGGTCGCCAGCGACGGCTCGCGGCCCAGCGCGTCGAGCACCGCCCGGCCGTCGGGCCGCTTGCGCGGATCGGGATCGAGCAGCGCCGCGCACAGCCGGGCCAGCGCCGGCGGCGCGTCGGGCGCCTCGACCAGCACGGCGGGCGCCGCCTCGAGCTGCTTCTTGCGCATGACGTCGTCGGGGCGGCCCTCGAACGGCCGGCGCCCGGTCAGCGCCTCGAACAGCATCACGCCGAACGAGTACCAGTCGCTGGCCGGCGTCAGCGGCACGTCCGCGGCCTGCTCCGGCGACATGTAGACCGGCGTGCCGACCGCCGCGCGCTCGTGGGTGTGATCGACGCCGCCCAGATCGAGATCCGACACCAGGCCGAAGTCGAGGACCACCAGCCGACCGCTCGGCTCGACCAGCACGTTGGACGGCTTGAGGTCGCGGTGCAGCTTGCCGGCGGCGTGCAGCGCGTACAGCGCGTCGGCGAACTGCCCGAGCGCGCGCTCGAGCCGGTCGAGGTCGCGCGGCGCCGCGACCACCGCGGTGCGCGGGCGCGCCAGCGGGCGGGTCTCGGTGTCGTCGTCGATCCGCGGCCGATCGCTGCCGGCGCTGGGCCGCACCCAGTCGATGAACGGCACGCCGCGCACCAGCTCCATCGTGAAGAACCACTCGTCGCCGGTGGTGTGCAGCTCGTGCAGCGTGCACAGCCCGGGGTGGGCCAGGTCGCACAGCGCGCGGAACTCGCGCTTGAACCGGAACAGGTCGCGGGCGCTGGTGGCCTTCAGCGTCTTGAGCGCGACCTCGCGCTGCGCGACCTGATCCCACGCGCGGTACACGACGCCCATCCCACCCGCGCCGAGCTTGCCGCGGATGACGAAACGATCATCGGTGCCCGCTTCGAACTGGGCGTCCCCCACAGTCGACCATTGTACCGCCGGGACACCCCGGCCGGGTGATCGATCGGGGAGCGGCGGCTGCGAAAATCGATGATGACGCGCCCGGTCGCGCGGGCGTCAGGCCACCGCCGCGCGCCACACCAGCTGCTGGGTCCGGCGGGCCAGGTGCGGCACCGCCCACGCCGGCGGCGCGTCGGCGGGCGCGATCCGCTCGACGGTGGTGAAGCCCGCGGCGCGCAGCTCGGCGGCGATGTCGTCGCGGGTGCGGCCGTCGAACGCCATCGTCGCGCCCTTGGTCGCGCGCTTGAACAGCCGCTCGAAGCCGCGGCCGACCCGGCCCGGACGCGGCTGCTCGACGAACGGCACCAGGTCGAACACCAGCGCGCTGCCCGGCCGCGCCGCGCACAGCGCCGCCACCCGCCGCCACAGCGCCTGCTGCGCCGACGCGTCGAGGTACACCAGCAGGCCCTCGGCGATCACGCACACCGGCCCGGGCGCCAGCACCTCGTCGAGCCCCAGCGTCGTCGCGTCGCCGGCGTGCAGCACCAGGTTGGGTCGCGCGGCGATCTCCCGGCCGCGCGCGCTCTTGCTCAGCAGCCGCTGCTTGTGGGCGATCATCGCCGGCAGGTCGACCTCGACGTAGCGCAGCGCGGGATCGGCCGACATCGTCACGCCGCGCCGGGACAGCCCCGCGGCCAGCTCGAGCACCTGCGCGCATCCGCTGGCGGCGGCCAGCCGATCGATCATCACGTGGCGCTGCACCAGCCCGTGGCGCAGCGACGGCAGATCGCGCCGGAACAGCCGCGCCACGCCGAGCGCGAGGTTGGTGGCGTTGAAGACGTCGCGGCTCTTGCGGCCGGTGAACAGCTCGGCGCCGGCGAGCTTGCCCCAGCGCCACGTATGGGCGGTGTAGTACGCGGTGACGCTGAGGTCGCCGCGCCGGGTCACGGCGGTGCTCGCCATCGCGCGGACGTTAGGTCGTGCGCGACGACAAGTCGATCGTTCGCGCGGCCGATCCATCGCGGTGGGCGCCGCCCCCGCGCGGGCCCCGCGCGGGTCGCGCAGCCCTTGCGTCGTCGTCGCGGCGGGTGCGCCGCCGCCGTGACGATGCAGCGCCGGTGGGCGCGCCCACGCGGCCCCGAGGTAAGTGTGAGAAAGCAGGCCACAGGGTGTGGGCCCGGCACCGACGTGGCTGGCGGCGCCGCGCGCGGGGGCCCGAGGCTGATCAAGTCCGAACAGGCGTCGGTGACGTGCGGGATTCGCGACCGGACGGCCCATGTCAGCGCGGGCCCGCGACGTTGTCGCCGGGAAGTCGTCGACCGCGACCCGGCCCGTGCTGTAGCGTCTGCGCGTCCCGGAGTTGTCGATGATCCGCGACCATCACCCGCCCCCGCCGATCCTGGTCCTGTCACCGTGCGAACGCCCGGACGTCGGGCTGGTCGCCGCGGCGTGTGCCGCCGGCGCGCTCGGCGTGCTCGACCTCGGCCGCGATCCCGACCGGGCGCGCCACGCGCTGGCCGCGCTCGGCCACCAGGTCGATCGCGGCGCGGTCCGGATCCCGGACAGCTGCGCGGTCGCCGCCACCGACCTGCCCGCGTGGGTCAGCGCGGTGATCGTGGCCGACGTCGCCGCCGTCGCGCGGTTCGCCGACCGACCGGTGCTGGCCCAGGTCACCAGCCTCGCCGAGGCCCGCGCGGCGGTCGCGGCCGGCGCCGCCGGCGTGATCGCCAAGGGCGGCGAGGCCGGCGGGCGCGTCGGCGACGCGACGACGTTCGTGCTGGTGCAGCAGCTGGTCGCGGCGCTCACCGTGCCGGTGTGGGGCCAGGGCGGGATCGGCCTGCACGCCGCCGCGGCCTGCGTCGCCGGCGGCGCGGCCGGCGTCGTGCTCGACAGCCAGCTCGCGCTGTGCCGCGAGTCGTCGCTGCCGCCGCCGGTGCGCGCCGCGATCGCCGCGATGGACGGCAGCGAGACCACGCTGATCGCCGGCCACCGTATCTATACGCGCCCCGACCTGCCGGTCGCGGGCCTGGGCGACCTCGACGCGGCGGCGGTGCGGGCCCGGCTCGGCGGCGACTCGCTCGTCGACGATCTCCTGCCGATCGGCCAGGACGCGGCGCTGGCCCGCGGGTTCGCCGAGCGGTTCGCCACCGTCGGCGCCGCGGTGCGCGGCGTGCGCGCCGCGATGATCGGCTACGTCGAGCAGGCCGCCGCGCTGGCGCCGCTGGCGCCGGGCGCGCCGCTGGCCGCCGCCCACGGGCTGCGCTACCCGATCGCGCAGGGGCCTATGTCGCGGGTCAGCGATCGCGCCGCGTTCGCCGAGGCGGTGGCCGCCGCCGGCGGGCTGCCGTTCCTGGCGCTGTCGTTGTCGTCGGGCGCCGAGGTCCGCGCGCTGGTCGCCGAGACCGCGGCGCGGCTGGGCGATCGGCCGTGGGGCGTCGGCATCCTCGGCTTCGTGCCGGCCGAGCTGCGCGAGGAGCAGCTCGCGGTCCTGCACGACATCAAGCCGCCGGTGGCGCTGATCGCCGGCGGCCGCCCGTCGCAGGCGGCGCCGCTCGAGGCCGCCGGCATCGCGACCTACCTGCACGTGCCGTCGCCGGGCCTGCTCGACCTGTTCCTGAAGGACGGCGCGCGCCGGTTCGTCTTCGAGGGCCGCGAGTGCGGCGGCCACGTCGGCCCGCGCTCGAGCTTCGCGCTGTGGGAGGCGCAGCTCGAGCGGCTGCTGGCGCACCCGGCGGTGGCCGAGGTGTCGGTGCTGTTCGCCGGCGGCATCCACGACGCGCGGTCGTGCGCGATGGTCGCGGCGCTGGCCGCGCCGCTCGCCGCCCGCGGCGCCAAGGTCGGCGTGCTGATGGGCACCGCCTACCTGTTCACTCACGAGGCGGTGGCGTCGGGCGCGATCCAGCCCGGCTTCCAGCAGGCCGCGATCGCCTGCGAGGCCACCAGCCTGCTCGAGACCGCGCCCGGCCACGCCACCCGCTGCGCCGACACCGCGTTCACCGCGGCGTTCGCCGCCGAGAAGGCCCGGCTGGCCGCCACCGGCGCGACGCCGCAGGAGCGGTGGGCCGCGCTCGAGCAGCTCAACCTCGGCCGGCTGCGCATCGCCGCCAAGGGGCTGCGCCGCGAGGGCGACGCGATCGTCGCCGTCGACGCCGCCACCCAGGCCGCCGACGGCATGTTCATGATCGGCCAGGTCGCGGCCTTGCGCGCGTCGACCTGCTCGATCGCCGAGCTGCACCACCAGGTGAGCGGCGACGGCCAGGCGCTGCTCGCCGCCCGGGCCGAGGCGCTGGCCACCGACGCGCCGCGCCCGGTGCGCCCGCGCGGCAACGCCACGCCGGTCGACGTCGCGATCGTCGGCGTCGCGGCGATCTTCCCCGGCGCCGGCGACACCGACGGCTTCTGGGCCAACATCGTCGGCGGCAAGGACAGCGTCGGCGAGGTGCCGGCGTCGCGGTGGAGCGTCGCGCAGTTCTACGATCCCGCCGCCACCGGCGCCGGCGCCGGCAAGAAGACCCCGTGCAAGTGGGGCGGCTTCCTCGCGCCGGTGCCGTTCGATCCGCTGGCCTACGGCATCCCGCCGCGCTCGCTCGAGGCGATCGAGCCGGTGCAGCTGCTCAGCCTCGAGGTCGCGCGGCGCGCGATCGACGACGCCGGCTACGCCAGCGCGGTCTCGACCGGCGGCCGGCCGCTCGATCGCGAGCGCACCGCGGTGATCTTCGGCGCCGAGGCCGGCACCGATCTGTCGAGCGCCTACGGCTTCCGCGCGATGTTCCCGCACTACGTCGGCGAGCTGCCGCCCGAACTCGATCGCGCGCTGCCGACGCTCACCGAGGACTCGTTCCCCGGCGTGCTGGCCAACGTGATCGCCGGCCGCATCGCCAACCGCCTCGATCTCGGTGGCGCCAACTACACCGTCGACGCCGCCTGCGCCTCGTCGCTGGCGGCGGTCGATCTCGCGGTCAAGGAGCTGGTCACCGGCGGCAGCGACGTCGTCGTGTGCGGCGGCGCCGACCTGCACAACAGCATCAACGACTACCTCCTGTTCGCCAGCGTCCACGCGCTGTCGACCACCGGCCGTTGCCACACCTTCGACGCCGACGCCGACGGCATCGTCCTCGGTGAGGGCGTCGCCGCGGTCGTGCTCAAGCGCGTCGCCGACGCCGAGCGCGACGGCGATCGCATCTACGCCGTGATCAAGGGCGTCGCCGGCGCCTCCGACGGCAAGAGCCTGGGCCTCACCGCGCCGCGCAAGGAGGGCCAGATCCGCGCCGTCGAGCGCGCCTACCGCCAGGCCGGCGTGTCGCCGGCCGAGGTCGGGCTGGTCGAGGCCCACGGCACCGGCACCGTCGTCGGCGATCGCACCGAGCTGGCGACGCTGACCGACGTGTTCGGCCGCGCCGGCGCGGCGCCCGGCGCCTGCGTGCTCGGCTCGGTGAAGTCGCAGATCGGCCACACCAAGTGCGCCGCCGGCATGGCCGGGCTGATCAAGTGCGCGCTCGCGCTCTATCACGGCGTGCTGCCGCCGACCCTGCACGTCAAGAAGCCCAACCCCGCCTGGGATCCCGCGACCAGCCCGTTCCGCTTCCTCGACGCGGCCCGGCCGTGGACCGCGGCGCGCCGGGTCGCCGCGGTCAGCGCGTTCGGCTTCGGCGGCACCAACTTCCACGCGGTGCTCGCGGCCCACGATCGCGCCAGCTCCGGCCTGCCCGCGTGGCCGGCCGAGCTGCTGGTGTTCCGCGGCGCCGATCGCGCCGCGATCGAGCCGCTGCTCGCGGCGGTGCGCGCGCGCCTGGCCGCCAGCCCGCCGCCGCGCCTGCGCGATCTGGCGCGCACCGTCGCCGCCCACGGCCACGGCCCGGTGCAGCTGGCGATCGTCGCCGACGACCTCGCCGACCTGCGGGCCAAGCTCGACGCGCCGACGCCCGATCGCCGCGGCGTGTTCGCGGCCGGCGACGTGCGCGGCCCGATCGCGCTCTTGTGCCCGGGCCAGGGCAGCCAGCGGCCCGGCATGCTCGCCGAGCTGTTCCTCGCGTTCCCGCGGCTCCGCGACCTCCTGGTCCGCGGCGCGCCGTGGGCCGCGACGATGCTGCCGCCGGCCGCGTTCACCGAGGCCGAGCGCGCCGCCCAGGCCGCCGCGCTGACCGACACCCGGGTCGCGCAGCCGGCGCTCGGCGTCGCCGACCTCGCGGTGGTCGAGCTGCTCGGCGCGCTCGGCGTGGTGCCGGCGATGGCCGGCGGTCACAGCTACGGCGAGCTGGCGGCGCTGGCCGCCGCCGGGGCGATCACCGTCGACGACCTGCTGCCGCTGTCGCAGCTGCGCGGCGAGGCGATCCTGGCCGCCGCCGGCGGCGATCCCGGCACGATGCTCGCCGTCGCCGCCAGCGCCGCCGCGGTGCAGCCGCTGCTGGCGGATCACCCCGACGTGATCATCGCCAACGACAACGGCCCGCGGCAGTGCGTGCTGGCCGGCAGCGTCGCGGCGATCGAGCGGGTCGCGCCGGCGCTGACCGCCGCCGGCCTCACCACCCGCCGCATCCCGGTGGCCGCCGCGTTCCACAGCCCGATCGTCGCCGGCGCCGAGGCCGCGCTGGCGGCGCGGATGGCCACGCTCGACGTGCGCGCGCCGCGGATCCCGGTGTGGTCGAACGTCACCGCCGCGCCGTACCCGGCGACGCCCGACGGCGTGCGCGCGACCCTGGCCGCGCAGGTGGCGCGGCCGGTGCGGTTCGCCGCGCAGGTCGAGGCGATGTACGCCGCCGGCGCGCGGATCTTCGTCGAGGCCGGCCCCGGCCAGGTGCTGACCCGGCTGGTCGCCGAGGTGCTGGGCGATCGCCCGCACGTCGCGGTGGCCTGCGATCCCGGCTCGGGCTCGAGCCTGCGCTCGCTGCTGCGCGCGATCGCGACCCTGGCCACCCACGGCGTCGACGTCGACCTGGCGCCGCTGTTCGCCGATCGCGACGCCGCGGTGCTCGACCTCGACGGCAAGAAGCGCAAGGGCCCCAGCGCCGGCTGGCTGATCGACGGCCACACCGCGCGGCCCGCCGACGCGCCGCCGCCGCCGCCGGCGCAGCCGGTCGCCCTGGCGCTGGCGCCGACCGCCGCGCCCGCCGCGCGCTTCTCGATCCCGCACGACGACGACGGCCCCCGCTCGTTCCAGGAGTCCCCGTTGGCCAGCGATCGCGACGCCCTCGTCCTCGAGTACCTGCACAACGTCCGCACCGCGATCACCTCGCAGCGCGACGTCATGCTCGCGTACCTCGGCAGCGCGCCGGCGCTGGCCGACGAGCGCCCCGCCGACGAACGCCCCGCCGCCCGCGCGCGGATGGCGCGGCCGACGCTGCCGACCCACCCCGTCGACGCGCCGCCGCCGCCGGTCGTCATCGACGTGCCGCCCGAGCCGGCCGCGCTCGATCCGATGGCGCTGGTGCTGGCGATCGTCAGCGAGCGCACCGGCTACCCGCCCGAGACGCTGGGCCCCGATCTCGATCTCGAGGCCGACCTGTCGATCGACTCGATCAAGCGCATCGAGATCGTCGGCGAGCTGGCCAGCCGCCTCGGCCTCAAGGTGGCCGGCGGCGGCAACGACGCGATGGTCGAGGAGCTGGCCACCCGCAAGACGCTGCGCGGCCTGGTCGACTGGCTGGCGGCCAAGCTGGGCGCGCCCAGCCCGGGCGCGGTGGTCGCCGAGATCGCCGCGGGCGACACCGTGCCGGTCGCCGTGCCCACCGCGGCGCCCGCGCCCGCGCCGCTCGAGCTCGGCCGCTTCGTCTTCTCGCGGATCACCGTGCCGACCCCGAGCCCGCGCGACGCCGCGATCGCCGGCCGCACGCTGGTCGTCGTCGACGACGGCCTCGGCGTGGCCCCGCACCTCGCGACCCGGCTCGCCGCCGGTGGCGCCGACGTGCAGGTGGTCGCGGCCAGCGATCGCATCGCGCGCCCCGACGTCCACGGGCTGATCGATCTGACCGGCCTGGCCACCACCGCCCAGGATGGCGACGGCGCCACCGCCGCGATGACGGCGATGTTCGATCACGTCAAGCACGCGGTCGTCGGCGGCGCGTCGAGCCTGCTGGTCGCGACCGGCCTCGGCGGGCGCTTCGGCGAGGCGCCGGTGGCCAGCGGCCTGCGCGGCGACGGCGCCGGCGGGCTGATCAAGACCGTGGCCGCCGAGTGGCCGGCGGTGCGCGCGCGCCGCCTCGATCTCGATCCGCGCGAGGCGCCCGAGCGCCTGGCCGAGGTCATCCACGCCGAGCTGTGCGCCGACGACGATCTGCTCGAGGTCGGCCACGCCGGCGGCGAGCGCTCGACCCGCACGCTGGTGCCGGCGCAGGTCGGCGCCGGCGGCGATCTCGCGCTCGGCCCCGACGCGGTCGTGCTGATCACCGGCGGCGCCCGCGGCATCACCGCGCGGGTCGCGGTCGAGCTGGCCCGCCGCTGGCGCTGCCAGATCGAGCTGGTCGGCCGCTCGCCGCTGCCGCCGCCCGAGCACCCGGCGCTGATCGCCGCCGCCGACGCGCCGGCGCTGCGCAAGGCGATCCTCGCCGCCGGCCTGGCCAGCGAGCCGGCCGCGGTCGAGGCGCGCTGCGCCCGCACGCTGGCCGATCGCGAGATCCGCACGACGCTGGCCGCGATCACCGCCGCCGGCGCGACCGTCCGCTACCACGCCTGCGACGTCCGCACGCCGGCGTTCGCGGCGGTGATCGACGACGTCTACGCGCGCCACGGCCGCCTCGACGGCGTGATCCACGGCGCCGGCGTCCTCGAGGACAAGCTGATCCGCCACAAGACCGCCGACTCGTTCGCGCGGGTCTACGCCACCAAGGTCGCCGGCGCGCTGACCTTGGCCGAGCGGCTGCGCCCCGACACCCGCTTCGTCGTGTTCTTCGCCAGCATCTCCGGCGCGCTCGGCAACCGCGGCCAGGTCGACTACGCCACCGCCAACCAGGCGCTGGCCGCGCTCGCCGCCGCGCTGGCGCCGCGCATCACCGGCCGCGTCGTCGCGATCGACTGGGGCCCGTGGGCCGGCACCGGCATGGTCTCGCCCGAGCTCGAGCGCGAGTACGCGCGGCGCGGCCTCGGCCTGATCGACCCGGCCGCCGGCGTCGCGCGGCTGCTCGCCGAGCTCGGCTCGGACGCGCGCGACACCGAGGTGGTGATCGTCGGTGGCGATCCGCGCGCGCTGGCGCCTCGCGCGGTCGATCATGCCTGAGATCGCGATCGTCGGCGTGGCCGCGGTGTTCCCGGGCGCCGCCGACGCCGCGACGTTCTGGGCCAACGTCGCGCGCGGCCACGACGCGATCACCGACGTGCCGGCGGCACGCTGGGAGCCGGTGTTCTTCGACCCCAAGACGCTCGCCGCCGATCGCTTCTACTGCCGGCGCGGCGGCTTCGTCGACGACGTCGCCGCGGTCGACCCGGTGCAGTTCGGGATCATGCCGGTGGCGGCCGAGGGCGCCGAGCCCGATCAGCTGCTGGCGCTGCACGTCGCGGCCGCCGCGCTGGCCGACGCCGGCCTCGCCGACCGGCTCCCGCGCGAGCGCACCGCGGTGATCCTCGGCCGCGGCGGTTACCTGACGCCGGGCATGGCGCGGCTGGCGGCGCGGGTGCGCACGCCGCAGCAGCTGGTGACCACGCTCGCGGAGCTGCTGCCCGACCTCGACGCCGCGACCCGCGATCGCGTGCGCACCGCGTTCATGAACCAGGCCGGCACGCTCGGCCCCGAGGCCGCGATCGGCCTGGTGCCCAACCTCGCCGCGTCGCGCATCGCCAACCGCCTCGACCTGCACGGCCCGGCCTACACCGTCGACGCCGCCTGCGCGTCCTCGCTGGTCGCCGTCGATCACGCGGTCAGCGAGCTGACCCGCGGCCGCTGCGACGTCGTGCTGGCCGGCGGCGTCCACCTCTGCCACGACGTCACGTTCTGGAGCGTCTTCACCCAGCTCGGCGCGCTGTCGCGGGCGCAGCAGATCCGGCCGTTCGATCGCGACGCCGACGGCATCCTGATCGGCGAGGGCGCCGGCGTGGTCGTGCTCAAGCGGCGCGCCGACGCCGAGCGCGACGGCGATCGCATCTACGCCGTGATCCGCGGCACCGGCGTCACCAGCGACGGCAAGGAGTCGAGCCCGATGCGGCCGCGGCTGGCCGGCCAGGTCGCGGCGCTGACCCAGGCGTGGCGCGACGCCGGCTGCGATCCCGCGAGCGTCGGGCTGATCGAGGCCCACGGCACCGCGACCCCGACCGGCGACGCCGTCGAGCTGGCCGCGCTCGCGCAGTTCTTCGGCGGCCCCGCCAGCGGCCTGGCGCCCGGGCTCGGCTCGGTGAAGTCGATGATCGGCCACGCCATGCCGGCGGCTGGCGTCGCCGGGCTGATCAAGGCGGCGCTCGCGCTGCACCACGAGGTCCAGCCGCCGTCGCTGCACTGCGAGCAGCCGCGGGCCGAGCTGGCGACCACCCGCTTCCGCGTGATCGACGCCGCCGAGCCGTGGGGCGATCGGCCGCGCCGCGCCGGGGTCAGCGCGTTCGGCTTCGGCGGCATCAACGCCCACGTCGTGCTCGAGGCCACCGCCGGCGTCGCCGCGCCGCCCCGCCGCCGCCCGCGCTCGACCACCGCGCCCGACGCGCCGACGCCGCTCGTGCTCGCGGCCGCCTCGACCGCCGCGCTCGCCGCCGCCCTCGACAGCGGCGCCACCGGCGGCGACGGGCCGGCGCGGCTCGCGCTGTTCGATCCCACGCCCGAGCGCCGCGCGCTGGCCAGGAAGGTGCTCGATCGCGGCCAGCCGTGGCGCGGCCGCAACGATCTGTGGTTCACGCCGCGCGGCCTGGGCGCCGCCGGCGGGCGGCTGGCGTTCGTGTTCCCCGGCATCGAGGTCACGCCGCCGCCCGACGTCAGCGCGGTGGTGGCCAGCCTCGGCGTCGCCATGCCGGCGGCGCTGGCCGATCCGGCCGTCGCCGCCCGCGACCTCGAGCACCAGGGCCTCGCGGTGTTCGCGCTGGGCCGGCTCCTCGACGACGCGCTGCGCGCCGCCGGTCACGCGCCCGACGTCTACGCCGGCCACAGCCTCGGCGAGTGGACCGGCATGGTCGTCAGCGAGCTGGTGCCGCCGGCCGCCGCGGCGACGTTCGTCGGCGGGCTGCGCCCGGGCTCGCTCGAGGTCCCCGACGTGGTGTTCGCCGCCGTCGGCTGCAGCGCCGCCGGCGCCGAGGCCGCGCTGAGCGGGCTCGCCGACGTCGCCGTGTCGCACGACAACTGCCCGCACCAGGCGATCGTGTGCGGCAAGGTCGACGCCGTGCGCGCGGCGATCGCGCGGCTCGCCGACAAGGGCGTGCTGTGCCAGGAGCTGCCGTTCCGCTCCGGCTTCCACTCGCCGCTGTTCGCCGACTACCTCGGCCCGCACCGCGCGCACCTCGCCGCGCTGCCGCTGGGCCCGCCGCGGGTGCCGATGTGGTCGGCGACCTCGTGCGCGCCGTACCCGGCGGAGCCCGACCGCGTGCGCGCGCTGGCGATCGATCACCTCGTGCGGCCGGTCCGGTTCCGCGAGCTGACCGCGGCGCTGTACGCCGATGGCGTGCGCGGCTTCGTCCAGCTCGGCGTCGGCAGCGTCGCCGGCTTCGTCGGTGACACGCTGCGCGGCCAGGATCACCTCGCGATCGCCGCCAGCGCCGACAAGGGCGACGCCGCCGCGCAGCAGAAGCAGCTGGCCCGCGTCCGCGCCGCGCTGTGGGTCGAGGGCTGGGAGCGCACCGGCGCCGCGGCGACCGCGACCACGACCGCCGCGCCGCCGCCCGCGCGCGCCGGCAAGCCGCTCGCGCTCGGCACGCCGCTGGTCCGGCTGGGCAAGGCCGCGCCGGTCTTGCCGCGGGCCGCGATCGATCTCGGGCTGGTCGCGCTGCCGCCGTCGCCGGTCGCGACCACGCTGGCCGACGTGCTGCGCGAGGCCGAGGCCAGCGTGCGGGCGATCGCCGCCGCGTGGGCGCAGGCGCCGGCCGCGCCGCCGGCGGCGGTGGCGCCCCCGCACCGCACGCCCGCGAGTCACGCGCCCACCCATGCGTCGACGACCGCGCCTGCCGCGCCGCGCACCGTCGCGGCCCCCACCGCCTCGACCGCCGCCCCGCCGCGCCGCCACAGCCTCCGCCGCACCATGTCGGTCGACGTCGAGCCGGCGCTGATCGATCACTGCTTCTACCGGCAGCCGCTGGGCTGGCCCGAGGTCAGCGATCGCTTCCCGGTCGCGCCGATGACGATGATGCTGGCGATGATGCGCGACGCCGCGCTGACGCTCGCGCCCGACCGGGTCGCGATCGCGCTCGAGGACGTCGCCGCGCTGCGCTGGCTCGCGGTCGCGCCGGCGGTCGAGGTCGAGCTGCGCTGCGAGCGGATCGCCGACGACGCCATCGCCGTCGACCTCGTCGGCTACGCCCGCGCCACCGTCCGCGTCGCCGCGGCCTACCCGCCAGCGCCGCCGGTGCGCACCCGGCCGCTGGCCGCGCCGCGGACCACGCCGGTCACCGCCGATCAGCTCTACGTCGATCGCTGGATGTTCCACGGCCCCGGCTACGCCGGCGTCACCGCGATGGGGCCGATGGGCGACGACGGCGTCGACGGCGAGCTGACCGCGCTGTCGGCGCCCGGCGCGCTGCTCGACTGCTCGGGCCAGCTGATGGGCTGGTGGGTCATGCAGCGCGAGACGATCGACCGCCTGGCGATGCCGATCCGGCTGACCCGGGTCGCGCTGTACGGCGACGATCCGCCGCCTGGCACCAAGGTCGCGTGCGCGGTGCGCTTCCGCGAGCTGACCGCGGTGTCGGCGATCGCCGATCACGAGCTCACGATCGGCGGCCGGGTGTGGTGCCAGATCGACGGCTGGGAAGATCGCCGGTTCGACTCCGACGAGCCGCTGTGGCGGGTGCTGCAATACCCCGAGCTCAACGCGCTGACCGAGCCGCGCCCCGACGGCTACGCGCTGGTGCGCGAGCACTGGCGCACCGTCGCGTCGCGCGAGCTGGTGATGCGCCGCTACCTCGGCGTCCGCGAGCGCGCCGCCCACGACGCCGTCAACCCGCGGGCCCGCCGCGCCTGGCTGCTCGGCCGGATCGCCGCCAAGGACGCGGTGCGCAGCTACCTGTGGCAGCGCGGCGCCGGCCCGCTGTACCCGGTCGAGATCGAGGTCGCCAGCGATCCCGACGGCCGGCCTCGCGCGATCGCGCCCGGCGGCCAGGCGCTCGCCGTGTCGATCGCGCACAAGGACGACCGCGCCGTCGCGCTGGTCGGCGCCGCCGGCACCGCGCCCGGCATCGACCTCGAGACCATCGCCGCGCGGCCGGCGTCGTTCGTCGACGTCGCGTTCACCGCCGACGAGCTGGCGCTCGGGGAGCGGGCGCAGCCGCGCGGCGATCGCGACGCGTGGCTGACCCGGCTGTGGGCCGCCAAGGAGGCCGTGGCCAAGGCCCGCGGCACCGGCCTCACCGACCCGCGCAAGCTCACCTGCACCGCCGTCGACGGCGATCGCCTCACGATCGATGGCGTCGTCGTCACCACCCGCGCCGACGACGACGCGCATATCGTCGCCTGGACCTGGCTGGAGCCCGCATGACCCTCGACCCCGCCACCGCCGCCATCCTCGCCACCGTCGAGCGCCTCGTGATCGAGGTCGCCGGCGACGAGATCACCCTCGCCGGCCCGCTCACCCTCGCCACCTCGTTCAACGCCGACCTCGAGCTCGAGAGCATCGAGTTCGTCGCGCTGGCCGAGAAGCTCCAGGCCCACTACGGCGCCCAGGTCGACTTCGTGGGGTGGATCTCGACCAAGCAGCTCGACGAGATCATCGCGCTGACCGTCGGCGATCTGGTCACCTTCATCGCCGCGCGCACCTGACGACCGACCGCCGCCGCGCTCCTCGACCATGTCCTTCCTCGAAGCCAACGGCGTGCGCCTGCACACCACCGAGCTGGGCGCCGGCCCGCCGGTCGTGATGCTGCACGGCCTGCTGATCGGCAGCCTCGCGTCCTGGTACTTCACCGCCGCGCCGGCGCTGGCCCGCACCCACGCCGTCCGGCTCTACGACCTGCGCGGCCACGGCCTGAGCGATCGCCCGGCCGACGGCTACGACACCGCGACGATGGCCGCCGATCTCGCCGCGCTGATCGGCGACCTGCCCGACCGCGTCGACCTCGTCGGGCACAGCTACGGCGCGCTGGTCGCGCTGGCGTTCGCGCGCGCCCACCCGGCGCGGGTGCGGCGGCTGGTGCTGGTCGAGGCGCCGCTGCCGCCGGCGACGTTCGCCGACGAGCACGGCTTCCTGACCGCCGGCCCCGATCACATGATCGCGGCGCTGCCGCCAGGGCTGCGCGAGGCGATCGCCGGCGGTCGCCGCCAGGCCGCGCGGCTGCTCGCGACGCTGCGCGCGCTCGCGTACGAGACCACGCTGCTCGCCGACCTGCGCGCCGAGCCCGACCTCGACGCCGCCGCGCTGGCCGCGGTCACCGCCCCGACCTTGTGCGTCTACGGCGATCGTTCGTCGTGCCGCCCGGCCGGCGAGCGGCTCGCGGCGCAGCTGCCCGACGCGCGGCTGGCGATCCTGCCCGGCGGCCACTACCTGCACCTCGACGCCAAGGACGCGCTGACCGCGCTCCTGGTAGCGCACCTCGCGGAGCACGGCGATGGCTGACCTCACCGTCAACGGGGTGCGCCTGCACGTGCAGCGCCTCGGCGCCGGCGCGCGGGTCGCGGTGTTCGTCCATGGCCTGGTGATGGACAACCTGTCGTCGTTCTACTTCACGCTGGCGACGCCGGCCGCCGCCCACCGCGCGGTGCGACTCTTCGACCTGCGCGGCCACGGCCTGTCCGAGCGCCCCGCCGGCGGCTACGCCGTCGCCGACTTCGTCGCCGATCTCGCCGCGCTGGTCGACGCCGAGTCGCCGGACGCGCCGGTCGACGTGATCGGCAACAGCTTCGGCGGCCTGATCGCGCTGGCGTTCGCGCACGCGCACCCCGCGCGGGTCGCGTCGCTGGTGCTGATCGACGCCCACGACGGCACCGCCGGCTGGGCCGCGCAGATGGCCGCCACGCTCGGGCTGCAGGGCCAGGCCCGCGACGAGAAGATCGCGGCGTCGTTCCAGGCCTGGCTCGGCCGCCACAGCGAGCGCAAGCGCACGCGCCTGGCCGACCACGCGCGGGCGCTCGTCGAGGGCACCACGCTGGTGGCCGACCTCGAGGCGTCGCCGCCGCTCGACCTCGCGCGGCTCGCGACGATCGCCGCGCCGGCGCTCTTGCTCTACGGCGAGCACTCCGACGTCCGCGACCGCGGCGCCGCGCTGGCCGCCGCGCTGCCCGCCGCCACGCTCGAGGTCGTCGCCGGTTGCACCCACTCGATCCTGTGGGAGGCCACCGCGCTGGTGCGCGATCGCGTCGTCGCGTGGCTGGAGGCGCGGTGATGGCGCGGATCCTGTTCGTCGTCCCGCCGCTCACCGGCCACGTCAACCCGACCGTGTCGGTGGGCCGCGCGCTCGCCGCCCGCGGCCACCAGGTCGCCTGGGCCGCGCACCCCGGCACCGTCCGCCCGCTGCTGCCGGCCGAGGCCGAGCTCGTGCCGATGCCCGAGCACGTCGACGCCGAACACGCCGCGGCGATCGCCGACAAGGCCCGCACCACCCGCGGCGCCGCGGCGCTGAAGTTCCTGTGGGAAGACTTCCTGATCCCGCTGGCGCGGTCGATGCGGCCCGCGCTCGACGCCGCGGTCGCCGCCTGGCGCCCCGATCTGCTGGTCGTCGATCAGCAGGCCGTCGCCGGCGGGCTGGTCGCGCGCGCCCGTGGCCTGGCGTGGGCCTCGACCGCCACCACCTCGGCCGGCGTCACCGATCCGCTCGCCGGCCTGCCCCAGGTCAAGCGCTGGCTGGCCGATCTGTTCGCCGACCTCGAGCGCGAGGCCGGCCTGCCGCCGACCGGCGACGGCGGCGAGCTGTCGCCGCACCGGGTGATCGCGTTCACCACCAGCGCGCTCGTCGGGCCCGCCGATCGCTTCCCCGCGCACTACCGCTTCGTCGGCCCGTCGATCGCCGATCGGCCGGAGACCGCGACGTTCCCGTGGGAGCGCCTCGGCCCGCGGCCGCGCGTGCTGGTCACGATGGGCACGGTCAACGTCGACGTCTCGACGCGCTTCTACGCCACCGCGATCGCCGCGCTGGCGGAGCAACCCGTGCAGGTCGTGCTGGTCGCCCCGCCCGAGGTCGTCGGCCCGCTGCCGCCCAACGTGATCTGCCAGCGCTACGTGCCGCAGCTCGCGCTGCTGCGCGAGGTCGACGCGGTGGTCTGTCACGGCGGCCACAACACCGTGTGCGAGGCGCTGGCCCGCGGCCTGCCGCTGGTGATCGCGCCGATCAAGGACGACCAGCCGATCGTCGCCGATCAGGTCGTCGCCGCCGGCGCCGGCCTGCGGATCAAGTTCGGCCGGGTCCAGCCGCCCGAGCTCGCCGCCGCGGTCCGCCGCGTGCTCGACGAGCCCAGCTTCCGCACCGCCGCCGCCGCGGTGCAGGCGTCGTTCACCGCCGCCGGTGGCGCCGCCGCCGCCGCCACCGCGCTCGAGGAGTTGCTCCCATGATCTGGGTCCTGGTCCCGCTCGCCGCGCTGTTCGCGCTCTCGGCCCTGCGCATGCGCGCGCGCCTGGCCGCGCTCACCACGATGGCGCCGTCCGACGCGCCGGTCGCCACCGAGCACCGGTTCTTCACCGCGCCCGGCGTCACGCTCGACGACGCCACCCGCCGCGCCGCCAGCGCCCACGCCACCGCCCACGGCCTCGAGGTGGTCGACCTCATCCCCGCCGATCTGCCGACCATCGCCGCGCTCAGCATCTCGCAGCTGGTCGATCCCGCGACCTACCGCAAGGACCGCCTCGCGGTCGGCCGCACCGCCGGCCACGCGCTGGTGTGCACCGCCGAGGTCGCCGAGCGCGCCCGCGCCGAGGCGCCCGTCGACGAGATCCAGTTCTTGCGCCTGGCCGCGCGGCTCAAGCAGTACGCGACGGCGACCACCGATCTCGCGGTCGCGCCGTCGGCCCGCGCCGGCAAGGACGACCTGTCGCGCCGGCGCGCCATCCTGCGCGCGCTGCTCGGCCCGTCGACGTCGGTCGCGCTGATCCTGCAGCCGCTGTTCTTCGCGATCATGGCCGTCGGGGTGTGGCTCGAGCCGATCGCCGGCGGCGTGACGCTGGGGCTGTGGCACCTGCAGCCGCTGTTCGCGATCGGCGGCACGCCGGTGCGGTCGCGCGACCTGATCCCGGTCACGCTGTTCCGCGCGCCGGTCGAGCTGTACCTGTTCGCGCGGACGCTGTTCGGCTCCTGGAAGCCCGCCGCCGGCCCCGATCCCGTCGAGAGCCGCCGCGCCACCTACGCCGAGCTGGCCACGACCGCCGCCACCTGGCTCGAGCCGCGCCGCGAGACCTGCCCGGTGTGCGCCAGCCAGGACCTCGGCGTGCACCTGCGGTTCCGCGACCTGCTCCAGCACAAGCCAGGCCGGTTCACGCTCGAGAAGTGCGGTGGCTGCGGCCACATCTTCCAGAACCCGCGGCTGTCGATCGAGGGGCTCAACTACTACTACAAGGACTTCTACGACGGCCTCGGCGAGGCCGGCATCGCCTTCATCTTCGGGCTGTCGGGCGCCGGCTACCTGGCGCGCGCGCGCATGGTCAAGGAGGTCGCGCAGCCCGCGACCTGGCTCGACGTCGGCTGCGGCCACGGCCACTTCTGCCTGAGCGCCAAGGACGAGCTGCCGGGCACGCGCTTCGACGGCCTCGACCTGTCGTCGTCGGTCGACGAGGCGCTGCGCCGCAAGTGGATCGAGCGCGGCTTCCTCGGGCTGTTCCCCGACAAGGCGCCCGAGCTCGCCGGCCAGTACGAGGTCGTCAGCATGGCCCACTACCTCGAGCACACCCGCGAACCGCGCGACGAGCTCGCCGCCGCCGCGACCGTGCTGCCGGCCGGCGGCCACCTGATGATCGAGGTGCCCGATCCCGAGTTCGGCCTGGGCAAGCTGCTGCGCACGCTGTGGCTGCCGTGGTTCCAGCCGCAGCACCAGCACCTGCTGTCGGTCGGCAACCTCGACAGGCTGCTGCGCGAGGCTGGCTTCACGCCGCTCACCTGGCACCGCGGGTCGGCGCACCAGCGCGTCGACTTCCTGTTCGCGGCGTTCCTGCTGCTCGGCTGGATGGCGCCGCCGCCGATCCAGCCGTGGCGGCCGCGCTCGGCGCTGACGCGGGTGCGCCGCGGCGTCGTCTGGACGCTCGGCTCGCCGCTGATCATCCTCGGCATCCTCGCCGACCGCGTCGTCACGCCGTTCATCAAGCGCGGCAAGCGCTCCAACACCTACCGGGTGCTGGCCCGTCGCGATGGCGCGACCCCGGCCGCGGCCGCCGATGCCTGACCAGCACCCGTTCCTCGACGAGCCTGATCGCTTCTTCATGGAGTGGATCCCCGAGCAGCTCGCCGCGCACCCCGCGTACCGCGCGCAGGTCGGGCGCGACCACGCGATCGCCCAGATCGAGCTGAGCGGCGAGCGCGGCGGCACCTGGCACGTCACGATGGGTGACGGCGAGGTCGCGGTCGCCCGCGGACCCCACGCGGCACCTTCGTTCACCATCGCCATGGCCGTCGACACGTTCCGCAAACTGCGCGAAGGTCGCATCGGCGTCCCGGGCGCGCTCCTGCGCGGCAAGATCAAGGCCCGCGGAAGCCTCGGCACGCTGCTCAAGGTCGGACGCAACCTCAAGCACGAGGGCTCATGAACACTCGCCTCGCCTCCACGCTCCTCCTCGCGCTGTGCGCGGTCCCTGCCTGCGGTCCCAGCGGCGGCAGCGATGACGCGATCGACGCCCCCGCCTCCGACGGCGTGCTCCCGCCGATCCGCATCCCGGGGGGCGGCGTCACGTCGGCGCCCATCGACGGCGTGGTCAACGTCTACGTCGTCGAACCCGGCACCGCCACGCCGATCGCGGGGGCCGCGGTGCACCTCGGCGGGGCCGGCGGCGCGCTGCAACTCGACGCCACCACCGACCCGGACGGCCTGGCCGTGTTTCGGGACGCCGGCATCGCGGGCGCGCAGACCATCACCGCGACGGCCAGCGGCCGCACCGCGGCCACCTGGATCGGTGTCGCCGGCGGCAACGTCACGATCCCGCTGGCGCCGCGGGTCACGCCATCGGCGCACGTCAGCGGCACGATCGCTGGCTGGGGCAACCTGCCGTCCCCGAGCTTCGGCCACTACACGCTGGCCGTGATCACGACGTCGTTCACCCGCAACTTCGGTGGCCCCGAGAATCGCCTGACCCAGGCGACCAGCGGTGGCACGCCCGTGAACACGTGCATCAACGACGGCAGCGGCGGCGCGTGCGCCTGGCAGCTCACCGCGCGCACCGGCCCGCAGATCCACACGGCGGTGATCGTCGATGGCGACTCGCAGCTCACGAGCAGCACCGCCGACGACACGTACGATCTGATCGGCTACGCCGTCGGCTCGCCGATGACGCTCGGCGCGGGGCAGCAGGTCAACGGCGAGAGCTTGACCATCGTGTCGGCGGCCCTCACCGGCTTCACCGCCCGCTTCCCCGCAGCCGCGCCGGGTCTCGGCCGCGCGGTCGCGATCCCGATGCTCGACACCGGCGCGAACGGCATGATCCCGATGCCGCTGCCGACCCTGACCGCCAGCAACGCGACCACGCAGGTCCTGCCGCCGTCGGGGGCCCCGGGCGGCAACTACCGCCTGGTCGGCCTGGCGACGCCCAGCGCCACCGCCGCCGCCCCGTTCTCATCGAGCTTCGCGGCGGTCACCAACCTCGGCAGCGCGACCCTGCCGGCGTGGCTGCCTGCGCCCACCGGCATCACCAGCGGTGGCGGCTCGATCGGGTTCACCGCACCCGCGGGCACGTCGCTCGCGTTCGCCAACCTGTCGAGCGGCGGCACGGCTGCCTGGACGATCACGGTCCTCGACGGCGCGACCTCGTTCCGGCTGCCGCCGATCAGCCCCGACCCGTTGAGCGGAGGCACGATCACGCTCGACGTCACCGCCGCCGAGGCCCCTGGCTTCACACCCACGATGTTCTTGATCGACGACGTCACCGCCGCGCTCACGCGCGCCAGCGGCGCCTCGGCTACCTTCAGCCGCTAGCCACCGCCAGCCGCTCCCTTCCCTCCGGCCCCGGCGCCCCTCCGTCGCTTGCGTCGCGGTCGGACTGCCGGCGCCCCGCCGCCCGCGGCCCGCCGCCCGCGGCTCACGCCTCCGTCCCCGCGTCCCCGCCCCCGCGTCCCCGCCCCGCGCTCAGCGCCCGCGACGCCGACGCCACGCCACCAGCCCCGCCAGCCCGACCAGCGCCCATCCGCCACCACCACCACCCGCCGCGCACCCGCCGCTGTCATCACCGCCGCTGGTCCCCGCGTCGGCGCCGGGCGCCACCGGCCCCGCGTCGGGCCCGGCCGCGGGCGGCGCGTAGGTGTCGATGAACGGCGCGTAGACGTCGGTGCGCCGGAAGTGCGCCGGCTGATCGCAGTTGCCGTTGTCGGCGTACGAGTCGACGCCGATCACCGTCTCGACGCCGCCCTCGATCACCAGCGCGGGGCCGCCCGAGTCGCCGAGGCAGGTGACGTGCTGCGGATCGCCCACGCGCACCGTGTCGTCGGGATCGAAGCCGGCCACCACCGTGGCCGCCTGCCGGCGGGTCGAGCTCGGCACGCCGACCGTCGCCTGGCCGTAGCCGACGATGCGGGCCGGCTGACCGACCAGCGCCGAGGTCAGCGCCGCGCGGTGCACCGGCAGCGGCGCGATCGCCGTCGGCTGCGCCAGGATCGCCACCGCGATGTCGGCGGTGAACGGCGCCGCGCGATCGTAGTTCGGGTGCATGTGCACCGCGCTCACCGGCAGGAGGTGCGGCTCGAGCGCCGCCAGCGTCGGGTACGCCGCCGCGTCGGCGCCTGGGAACATGCCGTACAGCCAGCCCGGGTGATCGACGCAGTGCGCGGCCGTCAGCAGCACGGTGTCGGAGATGACCGACGCGGTGCAGGTCGCCAGCACCGAGCGGTCGCTCGGGTAGGCGGCCAGCAGCACCACCGCGGCGTCGTCCGGTGCCAGCGTGCCGCCGACGATCGGGGCGACGGTCGTGCCGACGTCACCGTCGCTGGGGCCGGCACAGGCCGCCAGCGACATCACGGTCACGGAACTCAGGAGCGCGCGCATCGCCGACAGGTACACCACCCCCCCCACCACCGCAACACGTGGGGCCCTGCGCTGTCGGCTCTCGCGTATCGGGTGGGGGACCCACGGGGGCATGACCCCGTGGGGGAGGGTTTGTCGACAAACCCTCCAGGCAGTTCAGTTCGCCCACTCGACGCCGACGTCGAAGCCGTGGCGGACCACCGACGAATCGGTCACCAGCCGCAGGTAGTGGTAGCGCCCCACGAACTCGTCGGCCGACGTCGGGCCGACCGTGCCGGTGTAGCGCTTCTCGAGCGTCCACCGCCCGCCGATCCACCCGTACACCTCGAGGAAGTCGTAGCCGTTCTCCAGCTCGAACACGCCGGTCGCGACCACGCGGATCTTGCTCGCGCCGGCCGGCGCGTAGACCTGCTTCCACTCCGACGCGCGGTTGCCGTACGGGTGCGTCGAGGCGAAGCGCGCGAACTCCTGCCACGCCAGGCCGGCGCGCCACGCGCACGCGTTGGTCTCGCACGCCCACGTGCCCGGCACCGCCGGGTGCGGCAGCGCGCTGCAGTCGGCCGGCGCGTCGCAGTAGGTGCCGGCCACGCACGTGCCGCCGGCGTCGGGGAACGGCGCCTCGAACTGGCTCGCGCCGTAGCGGCAGCGGTTGCCGTCGGCGCACTGCATCGCGCCCAGCCCGCCGCAGAAGTCACCGACCTGGCCGCACGCGCCGGGGTGGCGCACCGGCACCTGCGCGCAGCTCGCCGCGCAGCTGTTGGAGTAGGTGCGCCCGTCGGTGCCGCACACCGGGTTGTACAGCGCCGGGCACACGCACGTGGCCGGCGCCTCGACGCACTGGCCGCCGTCGCAGGTGAAGCCCGCGGCGCAGGTGAGCGCGCCGCCCGCGTCGCAGGTGAACAGGCCCTCGACCTCGGCCGCCAGCGCGGCGTCGGCCGCCGGCAGCGTGCCGGCCGGCGCGGTGGTCGCGTAGCGCTGCGCGCCGATCGCCGCCGACACCGCCTCGTCCCAGTTGCTCGAGGTCATGCCGCCGGTGCGGGTCAGGTAGCCGCCCGCCAGCGTGAAGTGGACCGCCGCGGTCAGGCGATCGTGATCGATCGTGCCGATCGTCGTCAGCTCGGGCGCCTGGCCCGGGCGGTAGACGACGCGGCTCGCCGTGGTGCCCGTGGCGCGGTGGCCGGTGTACGTGCCGGCGAAGCCGCCGCCGATCGTGTGCTCGAAGCTGACCGCCTCGTCGGGGGCGCACTGGGTCGCGCCGCGGCAGCCGCACTCACCGGGGACCGGCGTGACGTCGACCTGGCCCGCCGGGCACAGCGTGATCGGCATCAGCGGGCAGCGCACGACGGTCCGGTACTCGACGGCGTCGACGCGGAAGCCGTCCTTCACGACCGACTCGTCGGTCTCGAGCCGCACCTTCAGCTGCTTGGTCGCGCCGAGCGCGCCCCACTCCGACCACAGGTTGTCGCGGTTGCCGTCGAACGACTGGAACCGACCGGTCGCGCCCTCAAGGTGCACGTAGTCGTAGCCGGCCTCGGTGCGGATCGACGCGAAGTGCACGCGCGCGTCGGCGGCGCAGGTCGGGACCCGGCTCGCGAGATCGATCGGGTAGACGCGATCGAGATCGTTGGCGTACGGATGCGCCGACTCGACGGCCACCGTCACGACGGTGCCGCCACCGTCGGACTTGCCCTCGGCCGGCCCGGCGAGCGGGCTCCCGGGCGGCGACTCGGCCTCCAGCACGCCCTTCTCGGGATCGATCTTGTCGGTACACGCCGCCCCCAGGGCGACCACGGCAAACACCACGCTAAGCTTCTTCATCACGCTCCGGCGCCAAGCAACGTCCGTTCCGTCGACGCACCGCGCAAGCCCCTGACACCGCGACGCCGCGACTGGCCACTCGAGTGGCCACCTCCCCCTGGGGTGGCGTGTCGAGCCGCCTGTGGCTCCTTGTCGCGATCCGCGCGACGCCCCGCGATCCGCGCGTCGCCACACTCACGGCGCGCAGCGCCGGGCGCCGAGCCGCGCGATCTCCGCCGCTTGCGCGCGGTGCTCGGCGGCGACCGCGGCGGCGTCGCCCCGCGCCTCGTCATCGACGGTGATCGCCGCCAGCACCAGCCCGCGGTCGGGCTCGACGCGAAACTGCAGGTGCACCGCCGGATCCCACTCCATCGCGCGGCCGAACGTGCACTGCGGCGGGCCCGGCCGGTTCGAGCAGCGCAGCTCGCCCAGCGGCGGCTCGCCGCGCAGCTGCGCGAACAGCCAGCCGCGCACGATGCGGAGCTGACGCGTCAGCGCCGCCCCGCACAGCAGCTCCGCGCGCCGCGGGCGTGGGTCGGCCGCGCCCGCGACGTGATCGATGAACACCACGCCGGCGTCGCGATCGATCAGCGCCGCCAGCACCCGACGGTCGCGCGCGATCGATCGCACCAGCGCCTTGGTCGCGGCGGTCGGCGACGCCCGGGCCGGCCTCGGCGTCGGCGTCGCGATCGACACCACCAGCAACACGAGCAGCGCGCGGGTCACCCGCGGTCAACGCGCCGCCGCGCGTCGCCATTCCGGCGTCACGCGTGGTGGATGTAGTCGGTCAGGTCGTTGATCGCGCGCTCCTGGTCGCGGATCACCCAGCGGGTCAGGTCGCCCTGCGAGATCAGGCCGACGACGCGCTCGCCGTCGACCACCGGCAGGTGGCGGTGGCGTCGCGCGGTCATCAGCGCCATCGCCTGGCCGACGGTGGTGGTCAGCTCGATGACCTTCGGCATCGGCGTCATCACCGCGCCGACCCGCACCGTGGTCGGGTCGCGGCGCTCGCCCACCACCCGCACCAGCACGTCGCGCTCGGTGAAGATGCCGACCAGGCGCGCGCCATCGAAGACCAGCACGCTGCCGATCTCGCGTTCGTTCATCAGCCCCACCGCGCTGGCGACGGTGGCGCTGAGATCGACCTTCTCGATGTGGTGGGACTTCGTCTCCAGGACCTTCGCGATCGGGCTGTCCATGGTGTCCTCCTCCTGCGGCGCACGCCGCCTCATGATCCTCCCCCCTTCGGCGGCCGCGGTCACCGTCGATGATTTTGGTGTCCGGCGGTGCCAACGCGCACCGCCTGCGACGGCGCCCAACCCCGGGACATCACAGCCGCCGCCGTCGATGCGCGCCCCGACACGCCAGCGCGATCAGCCGCGGGCCAGCTTCTGGTACAGGTCGAAGCCCGCGCGCACCGTGCCGGCCACGCTGGGGTAGCCCGCGGTCGCGTTGGCCAGCCACAGGTTGGCCCACGGCGTCTCGGCCGGCACCCGGCCCAGCCCGACGTTGGCCGGCGTCAGCGCCGCGCCGTAGGCGTTGCCGGCGGGCGCGCCGCAGAACCGCTCGTTGGTCGCCGGCGTGCCCATCACCCGCATCGCCAGGTGCGCGCGCAGCCCCGGCACGTAGCGCTCCTCGACGATCTGCAAGATGCGATCGCGCAGCTGCTTCTTCTCGGCGTTGTAGCGCCGGCGATCGGTGTCGCGCAGCTTGCGGAAGTACGCGTGGGGCGCGCTGGTCGCCAGCTCGAGGATCTGGTGCCCCGGCGGGCACAGCCCCGGCGCGTCGGTGTGCAGCGTCGGCGTCGACATGAACAGCCACGGCTCGGCGAAGTCGCGATCGACCAGCTGCCGCCGATAGATCGCGTTCAGATCGTCGTGCGGGTAGTGCCACACGTTGTGCGAGCCGAAGCCGTGCTGGCGGAGGTCGAGCCCCTCGACCCCGAGGTACAGGGTCAGGTTGCCCGACGAGTACGCGTAGCGGAGCTTGCGACCCCAGTCGTCGGGCAGGCGCTTGCGGCCCAGCAGCACCGCGGTCTGCTTGGGATCGACGTTCGAGACGTAGCGCTCGGCGGTGAACGTGCGGCCGTCGCGCGCGCGCACGCCGACGACGCGATCGCCGCGCACGTCGATGTGGTCGATCGGCGTCTTCAGCAGCAGCGCGCACCCGGCGCGATCGCGGATCCGATCGGCCACGCTGCCGACGAGGTGCTGGAAGTGGCGCTCGGGGTAGTACGCGCCGCGGTCGTAGCCGCGCACCAGCGCGACGTGCAAGAGCAGCGACACCTCGGCCGGCGGCAGCAGGTAGTCGCCGGCCTGCCCGGCCAGCACCGCCTGCATCCGCGGCGGCATGCGCAGGTGATCGTACAGGCGCTGCAGCGTCCACGTGCGGTAGCGCAGGAGGTGCGGGAAGCGCAGCGGCGCCGTCGCCAGCTCGCGCCAGCCCAGCTTCGGCGGCAGCCGATCGAGCTCGCGCCCGATCGCCATCACGGCGTCGAAGTAGCCGCGCAGCGGCGTCGCCGCCTCGGGGCAGCGGCGGATCATCCGGTCGCGGAACTTCTCCAGCCCGTTGGGGATGCGGTAGCGCTCGCCAGCGACGACGACGTGGTCGAAGCCCTCGGGATCGAGCCGGTGGAACTTCACGGCGTCGGCCAGGTCCAGCCGGCGCAGCACCTCGTGGACGGTCTCGCCCTCGCCGCACCCGAAGATGTAGTGCACCTGGGCGCAGAACCGGTAGTCGCCGACCGCGAAGGTGTGGGCGTAGCCGCCGGGCGTGTCGTGGGCCTCGACCACCAGCACCTTGCGCCCGTCGGCGGCCAGCAGCGCCGCCACCGTCAGCCCGGCCATGCCGGCGCCGATCACCAGGTCGTCGAAGCGCGTCGTCGTCGGGTCGAGCTCGGGCACGGCGCGCAACCTACCAGCTCAGCGCGCGCGCCGCCGGCGCCGCGCCAGCGCGATCGTCACCGCGGCGATCGCCAGCTCGGCGCCGCTGGCCGCGCCACCGGCGGCGGCGCACCCGGCCTGCTCGTCGAGCGGCGGCGCCTCGGTCGGATCGTCGCCCGGCGGCGGCACGGTCGGCGCGGGCGCCATCGGATCGTCGCCGCCGAACGGCTCGATCAGCGCGCCGTGCATGACCAGGTAGATCGCCGGGTCGTAGAAGAACTGGTAGTGGCCGACGAAGCCGTCGCACAGGCCGATGTTGTTGGCGCCGGGGATGATCGACGTCTCGTACGGCTGGATGTACTCGTCGGTGCACGTGTAGATCGACGTCCAGCGCACGTCGGCCGGCAGCGGCGCGGCGTTGACCGTCTCGAGGAACTCGCTGCCCGGCGACAGATCGTCGAGGGCCGGCCAGCCGGCGATCGCGAACGCCCACGGCGCCTTGGCCACGCCGTGCTGCGGCGAGATGAACGTGACCATCCGGCGCACGTAGCGATCGCCGCCCATCGCCTGGATGTAGTGGCGCGCGATCAGCCCGCCCGTGCACTCGGCCAGGATGTCGATCTTGTCCTGGCCGCTCTCGGCCCGGACCCGCTCGATCACCGCGCCGAGCGCGCGCGCGTTCTCGAACAGATCGCCGCTCAAGAGCGCCGGCGGCTCGTACACCACGGGCCGGAAGCCGTCGCGCTCCAGCCGCACGACGATCGGCTCGAACCACGCGGCGGGGATCGTGACGCCGGTGATCAGCAGGACCGTGCGCGGCTGCGTCACCGGCGCCGGGCCTTCCTCGACCACGTCGATCGCGCGCTGCCGTTCGGCGGCGTACTTGTCGAGGAACAGGTCGCCCCAGTACTGAGGGTCCTTGATGTCGCCTGGCGGGCAGGCCGAGACGGCGGTGACGACGGCGAGGATGGCGGCGCGGATCATGGCTGGCTCCTATTTGTTGAATGAATGTTCATTCGATATTGATGCGCCATCCCTAACAGCCGGACATGATGGAGGTCAAGCTCCTTATTTCAGCTACTTGACAACCTCGCGAACTTCATATGAATATTCATTCGATAAATGCAGACCAAGGCCAAGCGCGGACGTCCGCCCGAGCGCGCCGATCGCAAGGAGTCGATCCTCGACGCCGCGCTGGCGTGCTTCGTCGAGCGCGGCTTCCACGGCACGGCGATCCCGCAGATCGCCGAGAAGGCCGACATCGCGGCCGGCACGATCTACCACTACTTCGACAGCAAGGAGGCGCTGGTCAACGCGCTGTACCGCGGGTGGAAGCAGACCATCGCGCAGCGGGTGTTCGCCGCGTTCCCGCAGGGCGCGCCGGTGCGCGAGCAGTTCCGCGTGATGTGGCACGAGATGGTGGCGTTCGCGACCGCCGAGCCGACCGCGTTCGCGTTCATCGAGCTGCACAACCACGCCTCGTACCTCGACGGCCCCAGCCTCGCCGTCGATCGCACCATCAAGGACTTCGCCCACGCGATGATCGCGCGGGCCCAGGTCGAGGGCGTGGTCAAGCCGCTCGACGCGTGGCTGCTGATGGAGCTGGTGTTCGGCGCGTTCGTCGGGATGATGCGCGCGCACTGGGAAGGCCGGCTGCAGCTCGACGCGGCGGCGATCGCCGGCGCCGAGCAGGCGTGCTGGGACGCGATCGCCGCCCGCTGACCCGCGCTGGCAGCGTGCGGCAAAGCGGCCCCCGCCGCGGGCGCTCGCCCGCCGCGCGACTCCACCCGGCATGCACCACCGCTTCATCGCCTCGGCGGTCACCGCCGCCACGCTCGCCTTCGCCGGCACCGCCGCCGCCCAGAGCGGCGACGTGCCCTGCACGTTCGTCAGCGACGCCGCGCTGACGCCCCTCGAGACCGCCGGCGCCAGCGGCGCGCTGGTCGCCAACGGGTTCGTCGCCGCCCCGGCGCTGCAGCCGTACGCGACCCAGTACACCGTCGACGTCGGCGTGTGGGTCGACCAGGCGTTCCTCGCGACCACGCCCGACGCCGCCGCGCTGGCGCTGCGCTACCTCGAGCACGCCAACTGCATCTTCGCCGCCGGCCGCAACCTGGCGCTCGGCAACGGCGTGAACCTGATGTCGCTGCGGATCGCCGGCGATCGCATCCGCTACTACGACTCGACGACGACGCCCAACTACCCCGGCGAGACCTCGCCGTGGGGCCAGCAGCTGAACTGGGACTGGGCGCAGTGGATGAAGGGGAAGGCCGGCATGCCCGCGGTCAACTTGCTGTTCACGACGCGCGGCCTCGTCGAGATCAACCCGATCAGCCACCCCGCCGGCGCCGCCAACGGCTACGGCCAGGGCAACGCGATCCTCGCGATCGATCCCACCGCCCTCGACAACACCACCAAGCCCAACAACCTCGACTGGTGGGGCATCGCCTCGGCCCACGAGCTGACCCACGCGCTGGGCGTCGAGGGCCACGTCGCGCAGCTCTACGACACCGACTGCTGCACCGACCCCGGCTACCCCGCCCCCGGCTACATCGCGTCGCAAGACGTCGCGCTGTCGCAGACCTCGTGGAACCTCATCCTCGACAACGACAGCAACCCCGAGGACCTCGCCGACGATCCCTTCCGCGCCACCCGCAACCCGGTCACCAACGCCTACTGGGACTACACCCAGATCTCCGACTTCCTGCTCGATCGCGACGGCGGCGACGTGCTGGTCGCGACCTCGACCGGCGCCTCGTTCCTGAGCCGGCTGTTGCGCCACGACTGGTTCTGCATCGACGGCGAGGTCTGCCTCACCGGCGACTTCAACGGCGACGGCCGCGACGACGTCGTCGCGTTCACCCGCGGCACCGCCGGCGACGTCTTCGTCGCGCTGGCGTCGGGCAACGGCTACCTCGGCACCGGCGTGAAGTGGCACGACTTCTTCGCGATCAACGCCGAGACGCCAGTCGTCGGCGACTGGAACGGCGACGGCAAGGACGACCTCGCGTCGTTCACCGGCGGTACCGCCGCCGACGTCTACGTCGCGCTGTCCAACGGCCACGGCTTCGTCGGCACCGGCGTCAAGTGGCACGACGGCTTCGGGTTCGGCACCGAGCTGCCGCTGGTCGGCGACTGGAACGGCGACGGCAAGGACGATCTCGCCGGGCTGACCCGCGGCACCACCGGCGACGTGTTCGTGGCGCTGTCGACCGGCGCCGGCTTCGGCGCGCGCGCCAAGTGGCACGACTGGTTCACGATCAACAGCGAGCTGCCGGTGGCCGGCGACTGGAACGGCGACGGCAAGGACGACCTCGCGACCTTCACCCGCGGCACGACCGGCGACGTCTACGTCGCGTTCTCGACCGGCGCGGCGTTCACCGGCACCGGCGTCAAGTGGCACGATCAGTTCGCGATCAACAGCGAGCTGCCGTTCGCCGGCGACGTCGACGGCGACGGCAAGGACGACATCGTCGCGTTCGCCCGCGGCACGCTGGGCCGGGTCTACGTCGCGAGGTCCAACGGCAGCAGCGCCTTCGTCGGGCAGAACGCGATCTGGACGACCAACCTGTGCCTGGGCACCGACACCTGCGCGGTCGCCGACTACACCGGCGACGGCAAGGCCGACGCGCTGGCGTTCCATCGCTGACGGTCCGCGGCGCGCGGTGCTACCGTCGGCGGGGCATGGACCCCGCCGACCCTCGCTACGTGCTGCCCAAGCGCTCGCTGGTCGGGCCCACGCTCGGCGTGCTGGGCGGCCTGCTCGGCGTGACGCTGGTGCTGGCGCGCCACTGCGCGGCCAGCGCCGAGCGCGAGCGCGCGCAGCAGGTCGCCGACGACGTCCGCCGCGCCACCGCCGAGTTCGGCCGCGAGCGGACCGCGCCGGCGGTGCTGCCCGCCACCGAGCCCGACGCCGCGCCGGTCGAGTTCGAGCTGGTGCGCGGCGATCAGCGCCAGGACCTCACCACGCAGCTGGTCGAACTCGGCGACCGCGTGCTGGTGCTGCGGCGCACGCCGATCTGGGTGTGGAACGGCCCGCGGATGTCGCTCGAGCACCCATCGTCGATGCGGACCGCGACCACCGCGGACGGCGTGCTGCTGTCGACCGACGACGCCACCGCCGAGGCGACGCTGGTCGATGACCCGGGCCCCGCCGCCGCCGCCCTCGCGGCGCTGCGCGCGACCTACGCCTCGACGGGCCGCATCGAGTCGACCAGGCCGACCAGCCTCACCCTGCTCGGCCGCACGATCAGCGGCGAGCGGTTGACGACCAGCGGGCCGACCTTCGAGATCTACGTCGCGGGTGCCGGCGGTGACCGCCAGCTGCGGGTCGTCCTGTCGACGACCACCGACGGCGCCTTCGGTGACCTCAAGGCCGCGCTCGAGACGCTCACGGTCACGCCGCGGCCGCGCGGCCGGGAGTTCGAGGCGCGGCTCAAGACCGCCGCCGGCGCCGAGCTCGGCACCGCGACCACGCAGCTCGATCAACCCTTCACGATCGCCGGCGAGCAGATGACGATCGCCCGCCGTAAGACCGTGCGCGAGCAGCGCCGCGGCGTCGGCTTCGAGCACGATCCCGGGCTGGTGGTGATCGACGCCGGCACCGACGTCCCGGCGTTCATGCTGCGGCAGCGCGACATCTCGATCCAGCTGATGGCGCCGCCGTTCCGCATGGAGCCGGCCGATCTCGCGGCCGCCGGCGGGATGCTCACCGAGACGACGCCGTTCACCCGCCGGGTCGGCGCCGCCGACTACGCCGGGGTGCGCGGCACGTTCGCGATGGGCGACATCACCGTCGAGACGCAGATCCTGGCCTTCGATCGCGGCGGCCGCTCGTTCGTCGTGCTGATCCAGTCGCCCGCCACCTCCGCCGCGGCCGCGGCCACGCTCGCCGACGCCGTGATCGCCAGCGCCCACTGACCGTGCCCCGAGGCCCCATGCGCAGCTCGCTCGCCCTCACCGCCCTCGTCGCCACCGCCCTCGGCTGCGGCGGCGCCCGCCCCGCTCAGCCGACCACCCCGCCGCCGGCGACCGCCCCGCCGGCCGCGGGCGCCCCGCCGCTGGCCGCGATCGGCGACAAGGCCGACCACGTCTGCCAGAGCGACGACGCCGAGGCGGTCGCGCACTTCAACCGCGGCGTCGACCGGTTCGACGCCGGCGACCCGGCCGGAGCGATCGACGCGTACAAGGCGGCGATCGCGCGCGACGCCGACTACTGCGACGCGATCGACAACCTCGCGCTGGTCTACCGCCGCGAGGGCCGGCTCGACGAGGCGATCGCGCTGTACGAGCGGTCGCTCGCGATCGCCCCGCACAACCAGTTCGCGTGGCAGAACATTGGCGTCGCCTACCGGATGCGCGGCCGCCACGCCGACGCGATGCGCGCGTACCGCCAGCTCACGACGGTGTCGCCGACCAACCCCGAGGGCTGGTTCGGCGTGGCGCAGATGGCGCTCATGGCCCACCAGGCCGCCGAGGCGCGCGACGCCGCGCGCCGGGCCGAGGCGCTGTACCTGGCCGCCGACTCGCCGCTGGTCGAGGACGCCCGCCTGCTGCTCGGGTTCGCCGCGATCGCGCTCGCCGACTGGCCGACGGTGCGGGCCACGCTCGAGCCGCAGTACGCCAAGCTGGCCGACGACGCCGAGGTCAACCTCGCGCTGGGCAAGGCCTACCTCGAGCCCGACGCGCTCGATCGCGCCAAGGCCCGGCAGTACCTGCAGCGCGCCCGCGACCTCGGCGCCACGGTCACCGACGCGCTGTGGCAGCGGGCGCAGTGACCGCGCGCGGCTTCGCCGACGGCGCCCGCGACGTCGGCGCCGGGCTGCGCTTCCTGCGCGCGCACCCGCGGCTGTGGGGCTACGTCGTCGCGCCGGCGCTGGTGACGCTGGCGTTGATGGCGCTCGCGATCGCCGGCGTGCTCGCCGCCGCCGATCCGCTGGTCGACGCGATCGCCGGCTGGCTGCCCGACGCGATCGCCGGCTGGTCGCACGGCGTGGTGTGGACGCTGACGGTGATCGCGCTGGGCTTCGCCGCGGTGCTGCTGTTCGTGCCGCTGGTGGGCGTCGTCGCCGATCCGTTCAACGAGCGGCTGGCGGCGGCGGTCCTCACCGTGCGCACCGGCGTCGCGCGCCCCGCGGTCGGCGTGGCGGCGCTGGTGCGCGACGCGCTGATCGGCCTCGTCCGCGGCATCGGCCGCATGCTCGGCGCGATCGTCGGCGCGGTGCTGCTGTTCGCGCTGTCGCTGGTGCCGGTGATCGGCACGATCGCCGCCGCGGTGATCGCCGGCTGGCTCACCGCCCGCGGCACCGCACGCGACTGCTACGAGGCCGCGCTCGCCGCGCGCGAGCTCGATCGCCCGGCGATCCAGGCGTTCCTGGCGCGCCACCGCCAGCGCGCGCTCGGCCTCGGCGCCGCCGTCGCGGGCCTCCTGCTGATCCCCGGCGTCAACCTGGTCGCGCTCGGCGTCGGGACCACCGGCGCCACGCTGGCCGCCCTCGAGCTCGAGGCCAGCCCGCCGCCGCGGTGACCGGCCGCCGCGCTCACGACCGGCGGAACAGGTAGTGCGCCGCGGCGGTGCGCAGATCGACCGGCGCGACGCCACGGAACCGCGGGGCCAACCAGCGCGGCGCCAGCCCCGGCGTGCCGCGCATCGCCGCCGCGTCGTCGTCGACCCACGGGCGCGCGCCGTCGACGTAGATCAACCGCCGCAGCGCGATCGGCGTCAGCCCGGCGGCGACGAACCGCGCGTGCACCTCGGCCGGCGCCAGCCGGTTGTGGAAGCCCACCGGGTGCCCGACCACCGCGCGGTACACCGGGTCGGGCAGCGCCAGGTGCGCCAGGAACGGCAACCGCCGATCGCCGTGGTGCAGGTGGTCGCGGTGATCGACGACGTGCGAGATCACGCCGCCCGGGCGCACCACGCGGCGCATCTCGGCGATCAGCGCGTCGAGCGCCGCCGGTGCGTAGTGCTCGAGCGCGCCGCCCGAGTGCAGCAGATCGACGCTGGCGGTCGCCACCGGCAGCGCGGTCTCGACCGCGGTGTGCACCGTCGCGCCGACCGCCGCGAGCGCGGCGCCGACCGACGGCTCCCAGCGCAGCGCGTCGACCACGCGCCGCCGGGCCGCCGGCACCAGCCCCTCGGGCCACGCCGCCGCCAGCACGCCGGCGCGCGCGTGCGCCAGGTAGCGATCGAGCATGCCGCCGTGGCGGTTCAGCACGACGCCGCCGGCGCCGGTCAACAGGTACGCCGCCAGCGGCACCACCGGCGTCTCGCCGCCGTCGAGCACCGCCAGGCGCGCGCCCTCGAGCGTCACGCCGCAGCGCGCCTGCCACACCGCCGCGTAGCCGGGCCACACCCGCGCCACCTTGTCGACGTGGCTGGCGAACGTGCCGAGGTGGCCGCGGGTGAGCGCGCGGTACGCGGCCGGCCCGCCCGGCGCCCAGCCGAACGCCGCCTGCGCCGCGCCCTTGGCCAGCGCGCGGATCACGCCGCGACCTCCGCCGCGTCGACGCGCGCCGGGTCGACCGCGTACGCGACGCGCGCGCGGTTGTCGGCGATGCGCTGATCGATCAGCACCCCGGCGCGGTCCGCGATCCGCCGGCGCAGCTGGTTCTCGCGCCACACCGCGCCGGCGGCGTCGCGCACGAAGCGGTGCCCGACCTCGTAGACCTCGACGGTCAGCCCGGGATCGGTCGCGCAGCGCAGCGCGCCGCGCAGCCGGCCGTCCGCGATCGTCAGGTGGATCGACACCGGCTGATCGAGCGGGTTCACGAAGCGCAGGTCGGCCCAGCTGTAGAACACCGTCGCGCCGCAGCCGAACGGCACCGTGCGGTTGTCGTCGGGGAACAGGTCGAGGCTGTGGCGGTGCCGCTCGGTCACGGTCATCGCGCCGCGCAGCGCCAGCAGGTAGAGCAGGTTCGCCACCTGGCACGCGCCGCCGCCGACGCCCGCCGCCATCGCGCCATCGTGCAGCTCGAGCCCGGGCAGGAAGCCGCGCCACCGCGACGGCCACCCGACCGCGCGGTGGTACGAGAACTCGCCACCGGGCGCCAGCACGATCCGGTCGATCCGCGCCGCCGCCACCGCCACGTTGCGCTCCTTGCCGGCCTGCAGCCGCGCGTCGCTGACCATGCCCGCGCGGCGCAGGGGTGAGCTCGCCGCCGCCAGCTCGTGCGCGCCGGCCACGCCGCGGGTCGTGGACGCGCCGCGGGTGGCGAGCCACAGCGCCGGCAGGTGGCGCAGCCGCGCGACGTCGACGCGGACCGCGTGCAGCGCCGAGCGCCAGGCCGACATGCGCGAAGAAGGCGCCAGGCCCCCCGGCTATTCCACGCCGCCGCGCGATCGCCCAACCGGTCGCGCCACCCGCTCACGCCGCGCGGGTCAGCCGGCCGCCAGCCACGCGCGCAGCTGCGCGGCGACGTCGGGGTGATCGAGCAGGTCCATGTGCCCCGCGCCGAGGATGACGCGCTGGTGCTCCGACGGGAACGCGAGCGTCAGCTCGGGCCGCGGGTGTCGGCCGAGCGCGCTGTCGACCGGCACCAGGCCGTCGCCGCGCGGCTCCGCCTCGACGACCGTGCTGAGCGTCCCGGCGATCGCGTGGCACGCGACGTCGGCTGGCAGCGGCACCGGCGTCCGGCGGTCCCCGTGCGACGCGAAGCGGTCGACGCCGGCCCAGTCGTCGTCGAGCAGGTTGCCGTAGCGCAGGTCGGTCACGCCGGCGCTACGCAGCCGCCCCAGCCGCGCCAGCGGCGCGCTGTAGCGGGTGGCCCCGAGCGCGCGCTCGAGCAGGTTGCCGCCGCGCTCGAGCGGCGCGCCGTGGTGCGGCGTGCCCAGGCACACCAGCGTCCGCAGCGCCGCGCGCCAGCGGTGCCCGTCGCGCTCGCCGATCGCGCACGCGCTCCGCGCCACCAGCCCGCCCATGCTGTGCCCGACCAGCGCCAGCCGATCGATCGGCGTCGGCCACGCCGCCACCAGCTGCTCGAGCAGCGCGGCCAGCTCGGCGCCGTTGATCGAGACGTGGCGCCCGCTGTTGTAGTGCGCGTAGACCGCGGCGTAGCCGTCGGCCTCGAGCGCGGCGCCGTGATCGTGGCCGCGCCGGCGCCACTGCACGTCGCTCATGCTGGACCCGTGGACCAGCACCACCACCTGGCCGCGCGCCGGCACCGTGGCCGCCAGCGCCGTCGGCTCGAGCACCAGGGGTGCGCCACCTCGTCGCAGCCGGCTCGGGATCGCCAGCGGGTTGCCGGTCGCCTCGAGCCAGTCGCCGACGACGCCGTTGAGCGCCGCGACGATCGCCTCGCGCTCGGGCCCCGGCGGGCTCGCGCCCAGCAGCGGCCGCAGCTGCACCAGCCCGCGGTCCAGGCCAGCGCCGACCAGCGACGCCACCCCGCGCACGCTGCCGTACACCATCCCCGCCACCAGCTGCCCCGGCAGGGTCAGCGGCCGCGCGATCCCGCCCGGACCCTCAGCGATCGCCCGATGCAGCTGCTCGACGGCCGTGGTCACGCCCTTGGTCGCCTCGACGACCAGGCGGCTCGCCCCGCGGAGGTCGTCGCCGTGGTCGCGATCGGCGGGCATGGCCCGACGGTAGTCGACTCCGGCGCGCCGGGACACCTGAACCGACGTCGCGTCCCCGCCCCGTGCGGTGGTTGGTCGCGGGCCTTGGCGACCATGCGCGCGATGACGCGCTTTCAAGGGCGTGCTCGAAGGCCCCCCCAAGCCCGATGCCTCGCCGCTGGATCTCGGCGTCCATGAACGCCGCTTCCGCGCGCTGATCGACAACGCGCCCGGCGCCATCGTGCTGGTCGCGCCGACCGGCGTCGTGACCTTCGCCAGCGAGTCGACGCGCCGGATCCTCGGGCTCGACGTCGACGCGTTCGTCGGCAGCGATCCCGCCCACCTGACCCATCCGGACGACGTCGGGGCGGTGATCGCCTTGCTGGGCGAGCTGCTGGCCGCGCCCGGCGCGACGCGGCGCGCCACCTACCGGGTGCGTCACGGCGACGGCAGCTGGCGGTGGGTGGAGTCGACCATCACCAACATGGTCGACGATCCGGCGGTGGGCGCGCTGGTGTTCAACTTCCAGGACGTCACCGAGCGCCGGCGCCTGGACGCCACCCTCGCCGAGGCGCTGCGCCTCGAGGCGGTCGCGCGTCTGGCCGGCGGCGTCGCCCACGACTTCAACAACCTCCTGTCGATCATCCTCGGCTGCGCGAGCTTCGCGGTCGACGACCTCGCGCCCGACCAGCCGGCGCGTCTCGAGCTGGCCGAGATCGAGCGGGCCGCCAACCGCGCCGCGGCGCTGACCCGCCAGCTGCTGGCGATCAGCCGCAAGCAGATCCTGGCGCCGGCACCGGTCGACCTGCACCGCGCGATCGGCGAGCTCCGCGAGATCATCCACCGCACGCTCGGCGGCGAGATCCGCGTGGTCGAGGCGCTGCACCCGACCGCGGTGTGGATGCTGGTCGATCGCAGCCAGCTCGATCAGGTGCTGCTCAACCTGGTGGTCAACGCGCGCGACGCGATGCCGCGCGGCGGCACCCTGACCGTCACGACGGCGACCGCCGATCTCGACGACGACGCCGCCCGCGCGCTGGATCTCGCGCCGGGGTGCTACGGCGTGCTGACGATCGCCGACGACGGCGTCGGGATGGCGCCGGAGGTCCTGGCCCGCGCGTTCGAGCCGTTCTTCTCGACCAAGTCGCCCGACCAGGGCACCGGGCTGGGTCTGTCGACGGTGCTCGGCATCACCCGTCAGTCGCGCGGGACGGTCAAGGCCCACAGCGTCCCCGGGCGAGGCACGACCTTCACCGTCTACCTGCCGCTCACCGACAGCGCCGACGCCGGGCAGCCGGCCCAGCGGGGCAGCCCGGCGGCCGCGCGCCAGCGGCGCCTGCTGGTGGTCGACGACGATCCATCGATCCGGGGCGTGTGCGCGCGCATCCTCGGGTCCGCCGGGTACGCGGTCGAGACCGCCGACGGCGGTGCGGCGGCGCTGGTCCGGGTCGCCGCGACGCCACCGGTCGATCTGGTGCTCACCGACGTGCTGATGCCGGCGATGCGCGGCCCGGATCTCGCCGCCCACCTGCGCCGCGAGCACCCGGCGATCAAGCTGCTGTACATGTCGGGCTACGCCGACAAGGCGATCGGCGATGGCTCGCCGCTGCCGGTGGGCACGGCGCTCCTGGCCAAGCCGTTCGACCGCGCGGCGTTGCTCAGCGCGGTCCACGCCGCGCTCGACGCGGCCTGAGCCGCCGCCGGCTCGGCCGGCTAGAAGTGGATCGACGCGCCCGGCTTGAACGTCGGCGCGTCCTTGCGGATCGCCCAGATGCCGAACGCGGTGAGCAGCGCGCCGACGCCCAGCGTGACGCCGCCGGCGACGGTCAGCCCGTCGATGTCCTTGGCGAGGCCGATCGGCAAGAGCACCACGCCGGTCAGCGCCGCGGTTCCGCCGACCGACGTGCCGACGATGCCGAGCTTGCGCAGCGCGCCGGTGTTGTCGGTGTAGACGCTCAGCGTGCGGCGATAGACCGTCGGCGTCGCGTCGACGTGGACCAGCTCCACCTCGAGCGCGCCGCGATCGCCGATCACCGGGAAGCCCAGCATGACGTTGCCGGGCGGCATCGCGACCACGCACGGCGAGGCGGGGCACATCTCCTGCGGCTGCTCGAACAGCCGGTAGCTCACGCGGCCCTGGGCGTCGGTGATCGGCTGCGATCCCATGTGCACCCGCTGCACCGGCGTCGGCCCGTCGGTCACGTCGACGATCAGCGAGCCCTGGCCGTCGGCCGGCGCCGGCGTCGCGATCGCCGGCGCTACCGCCTGGGGGGTCGGCGCCGGCGGCAGCTGCTTGACGCACGCCGGCCCGCCGGCCACGCCGGCCGCCAGCGCGGCCGCGACCACGCGCGCGCGCCCGGCGCGACGGAACCGGGGTACGCTACCGGGAGCCGCGCGTGGATCATGGTCCGCGTGGCGGTTCATCGCACCGACCAGGTCGGTCGGCTCGGGAGTTCGACGCATGCGCCGATTGTCGCTCGTAATCCCCCTCCTCGTCAGCGTCGCGTGCACCGGCGTGGTGCGGCGGCCGCCGCCGGGCATGACCATCGCCCTGCGCGGCGCGGTGCACGGCAACGTGGCCGTGGTGGTGCCGGCTGACGTCTCGGTCGGGGTCCAGGTCACCGCGCCGACCCCGCCGCCGCCGCCACCGCCGCCGCCCGAGCCGGTCGCGATCGTCGGCGCACCCATCGTCGAGTTCTTCGGCGTCCCGCTCGAGGGCGCCCAGGACGTGGTGTTCGTCCTCGACTGCTCCGGCTCGATGCTGTCGCCGGCGCAGGGCCGCCTCGCGACGATCGCCGTCCCGATGGCGACCGCGCTGCCGCCCGCGCCCCCGCCGCCGCCGCCCGCACCGCCGCCGCTCGATCCGTCGGCGCCCGCGGTGATCCCCGGCTACCCCGCCGGCCAGCAACCGCCGCCACCGCCCCCGCCGCCGGTGGTCAGCCAGCCGCCGCCCCCGCCGGTGATCAGCCAGCCGCCGCCACCGCCGGCGGCCCCGATCGACGTCGCCGTCACGCCGCCGCCGGCGCCGCCGGTCGCGCAGGCCACCACCAAGTTCGACATCGCGCAGTCCGAGCTGGTCGACGCGCTGCGCCGGCTCCCCGACGGCACCCGCATCAACGTCATCTTCTTCAACAGCGAGCTCGAGGCGGTGTCGCCGGTGCTGGTCACGCTGCAGGCCAGCGATCGCGACCCGCTCACCAGCTTCGTGCTCGACAAGCAGGCCGACGGCTCGACCGCGCTGACCCCGGCGATGCGGATGGCGTTCCTGATGAACGCCCGCCGGATCGTGCTCCTGTCCGACGGGCTCGGCAACGTCGGCGGCTCGGGCGGCGCGCTCCTGCGCGACGCGCGCGAGGCCGTGCGCGGCGGCGTGCGCATCGACACCATCGGCCTCGGCGCCGATCAAGATCGCCACCTCCTGCACGCCCTCGCCGCCGAGAGCGGCGGCCTCTACCAGGCGCTGTAGCCGCCCGGCGATCTGTTCGTCGCGTTCGCCGCGGCGGTCGCGTAGCCGTCGCTCAGGGCGCGGCCACGTCGGGCATCACCTGCTCGACCTCGACGCCGCGCTCGAACCGCGTCGCGCTGATCGGGTAGCCGTCGTCCTCCCACAGCGTCGACCAGCCGTGGCGGACGCCGTCGAGCCAGTCGGCCTGCGCCACCACCACGCCGGCGCTCGACCACCGCGTGTGCAGGCCGTGCTCGACGTAGGTCTTGGGCTCGGTGCCGACGTACGAGCCGACCTGCGCGCGCGCGCCGTTGGCGTGGTAGCGGATCTCCCAGCGCAGGCACCCGCGCTCGTACCAGCTCTGGCTCTCGAGGCCGCCGCTGGCCCGGAACCGCAGCGTCAGGCCGTGGGGCACCGACAGCGTCACGCCCGCGTGGCCGGCGTTGGCGCAAGCGACCGTCGTCGCGTCCTCGTACAGCCGCGCCCCCTCGGGGCAGCGCATCAACGCGGGCGTCACCTCGCCGCGGGTCACGCCGTCGGGCACCCACGCCGGCACCACCGCCGGCGGCCGCGGCTGAAAGAACGCCGCGCTGTCGGCCGTCAGCGGTCGGCGCTGGGCCCGCGCCGCGGCGATCGCGGGGGCCGCCGCGTCGAGCAGCGCCAGCGTCTGGCGCACGCTCGCCAGCTGCTGGACCAGCGACGGTCGCAGCTCGGGTCCCGCGTCGACCAGCGCCGCCTCCAGCTCACCGATGGCCGCCTCGAGCTCGTGCCGCATCGCGTCCGCCATGCCGCGAGGTTACCCGCTGTCCCGCCCACCGGGTACCTCACGCGACGAGCTGATCGCGATCCAGCAGCGCGGTCAGGCCGCGGCGCGTCGCCCGCCACTGCCGGGTCAGCGCGGGGCTCACCGTGCCTGGCGCGCTGACCGCGTCGAGCAGCGGCCACGTCGTCGCCGGCTGCCGCGACCACCCGCCGGTGGCGTCGGGCGCCCAGCCCTGCTTGCCCGCCACCGCGCTGCGCTCGATCCGCAACGTGCCGTCACCCGAGCGCGCCGCCAGCGCCGCCACCGTCGGGGCCACCGCCGCCAGCGGCAGCGCACGGCCGTGCGCCGTCGCCCACGCCACCACCGCCGCCAGGCCGCGCAGCGTGTCGTAGAAGTAGAACCGCGGGAAGCACAGCGCGCCCCAGCTCGCCGCCGCCAGGCGCTCCTCGGCGTTGTGCCGCGTCGTCGAGCCGTGCACCAGCGCGCGCCCCAGCACCATCGCCGCCGCGCGATCTGCGGTGGCGCTGGCCGGTCGCTGGCTCATCGCCTCGAGCGGCGCCACCGTGCCCACCATCGAGCTCGGGCACTCGTCGGTCACCAGGTACGCCGCCTCGTCGCAGTTGTAGCCGCCGTCGGCGAGCTGGTAGCGCGGGTACCACGCGGCGATCCACGGCAGCGCCGCGGGCACGTCGACGCCGCGGCGGGTCAGCACGCGATCCATGCAGCCCACCGCGCAGTGGCACGACGCGTCGCGCGCCTTGTTCGCGCCGACCGGCCACTCGTCGTCGCGGATCGGGAACGTGTGCAACCGCAGCGCGTCGAGCCCGTCGACCATCGCGGCCACCGCCCGCGCCGGGATCCGCGCCGCGTGGCCCAGCTCGTCGAGCAGCACCATGCTCCACCACGGCGAGCGCCACTTCGGCCAGTAGGTGTCGCGCGCCAGGCTGGCGATCGCCTCGTCGGACTCCAGGTACACCACCTCGGCGTCGATCCCCCGCGTCACCTCGGCCGGCTCGGCCGGCTCGACGTCGGGGATCGCGGCCAGGCACGCGCGCAGCTCGGCGAGGTCCATGGGCCAGACATAGCACCCGCGCCGCGCGCCACGTCAGCCCGCGCAGTACGGGCACACCGGACTGAGACAGCCATGGCACGCCAGCCCCGCCGCGTCGCGGTTCGAGCGCGAGCGAAACCAGTACGCCGCCTGCTGCACCAGCCGCGGCGACGTCCGGGGCCAGTCGCGGCGGTGCCGGCGCAGATCGAGCTTGGCGGCGTGCCGGCGCCACCACGCCGCGCGCGCCGCGTAGGTCTTCGCGCCGCGCGGCCGCAGCGCGTCGATCACCCGCGTCAGGTTGGCGTCGACGATCACCAGGCCGTGGCCGTCGAGCGTCGGGTGCCACGGCGTCAGCCCCGGCGCCAGCTCGGGCACCGCCAGCGTCGCGACGATGAACGTCGCCAGCTTCTCGCCGACCCGATAGAACGCCGCGAGCGCCGCCACCATCGCCGCCGCGCGCGCCGCCGGCGCCGCGTGGGCCCGGGTCACGCGGGCGAGCAGCGCGTCGAAGCCGTGGTCGCCGGCGTCGCGCAGGTGCAGCCACGCCGACGTCGGCAGCTTGCCCATGTCGCCCATCCGGCCGATCGCCGCGGTCGCGTCCTTCACGTGGCACGCGGCGCGCGGCCGCTCGGCGCAGGTGCTCGCGCCGCTGGTCGGCGCGCGGTACACGCTGCACCCGGCGTCGAAGCCCGCCGCGGTGCGCAGGTGGCCGCAGCGGGCCGCGTCGACCGCCAGCGCCAGCCGCCGCGGCTGCACCATCGCGCGCGCCTCGGGCCGCGGCATCGCGCGCTGGATCGCCATGATGTCGACGTCGCGCCGCGACTGGTACATCGCCAGCGTCACGTAGAGCTGGAACAGCGCCGCCGGCTGCCCCGCGGCGAGCGCAGCCGCGTCCACCGCGAAGCCGCCGACCCGCGCCGGATCGCAATAGAACGGCACGCAGCCCGGCCCCTCGAGCGCGCCGTAGACGCGGGCCGCGTACCACGCGACCAGCTCGTCGAGCACGGTGAGGATCGGCGCGCGGGGCACGGCGGCGCGCAGCCTACTGGAGGTCGCCGCGCCGCGCACCTGGCTCACCCCGCGGCGGCGTTGCGGGCGCCGCGGCGGCGCGATATCTGCAGGCCATGGACGGACGTGCAGGGCTGATCATGGCGGTGGTCACGGGGGCGCTGGTGAGCGCGCCGGGGTGCGGCGACGACGCGGCGCAGCGGCCGCCGTGGGTCAGCGGCGATCGGTTGCGAGCCGCGGTGGTCGACGGCGGCGACGGCGCGGTGGCGTTCCGCGGCTGGCACGACCGAGAGCTCGGCGCGGCGTGCGCGTTCGCGACGGCCGCCGACGGGGTGCTGCGGTGCCTGCCGACCGACACCGCCTTCCTGGTGTTCCGCGACGCCGCCTGCACCGAGCGGGCGGCGGTCAGCTTCGCCGGACCCGATTGCCCCGGCCCGGCGTACGCGGCCGCGCCGTCGGCGCTGGGGTGCCCCGACGATCCCCGGCCGCTCTACCCGCTCGGCGCCGCGCTGGGCGACGGACTGGTGTACTTCGACCGCGACGGCACCTGCGAGCCGTTCGTGTCGGCGCCGCTGTACGCCGTCGGCCCCGCGGTCGAGCCGAGCCGGTTCGTCGCCGCTCGCGTCCGCACCGACGATCACGGCGACGGTCTGGCCGCGCGGGTGGCGATCGCCGACGACGGCGCGCAGCAGGTGCTGTCCTTGGCCGACGCCACCGGCGCGTCGTGCGGCCGCCTCGAGCTGTCCGACGGCGCCTCGGTCTGCGTCGGCACCGTCGCCTACCCGGCGCCGCAGCTCCACGCCGACGACGCGTGCACCGCGCCCGCGCCCGCGGTCACCCATCGCTGCCAGCCGGCGCCCGACGTCGTCCTCGACGTCGGCGGCGTGGCCCTCGCCGCCGGGGCGTTGCCCGGCCCGCTCTACGTCGCGGCGAACGACGCCTGCGCCATCGACGACACCTACACCGCGTGGCTGCCCGGGCGCCTCGCCACCGCTGCTGACTTCCCGGCCGCGCCGACCATCACCACCGGCGCCGGCGCGCTGCAGCTCCGCTGGGCCAGCGACGCCGCCGGGGCGCCGCTCATCAGCGAGGCGTTCGTCGACGTGGCGCGCGGGACCACCTGCTACGCCGCCCGGCTCGATGGCGACGCCGGCCGCTGCTTGCCGCCCACGATGACCTGGAGCTCGCCCGCGACCTCGTTCGCCGACGCCGCGTGCACCGTCCCGGCGTGGGCGCTGTACCGGGACCACGGGCCCAGCACGCTGATCGGCGTCACCAGCGCCGGCGCGTGCGGAGCGGTCCGCGTCGATCACCTGTACCTCGTGACGCCGCACGTCGGCCCGTCGTACGCGATGTCGGGCGCCGGCTGTGTGCTGGTGCCGGACGCCCCCACCGATCACGTCTACGCCGCCACCGCCGATCTCCCGCGCACCGACTTCCCCGCGCTCACCTTCCGCGTCGAGTAGCGGGCCGCGCTTCAGTCGCAGCCGAAGTACGTCGAGAACGCGACGTCGGTCGTCGGCCCGTCCGTCGGCGCCGGGCGCGGCCCGACGTCGCGGTAGCCCACGTAGCTGGTCTCCAGCTGCATGCCGTGATCGAAGCGGCCGTGCCCGGTGATCAGCTCGAGCCCGCCGTCGCGGTCGCTGTCGAGCAGCGCCTTCGCCTCCAGCCCCAGCTCCTCGTCGTTCGTGGCCACCAGCGGCGGTGCGCCGCGGCCTGGCAACGCGAAGATCGCGCGCACCACCGTCGGTTCGGGGTTGCACGACGCGTCGCGCAGCTCGAACGTCGCCGCCACCACCACCCACGCGCCGTCGGCGCCCACGAACAGCGAGGTCACCACCCCGTCGCGATCGATCCGTCGGTCGCGCCCCTGTTGCTTCACCGCCGGCAGCGCCCGGAACGCGCGCTCGGCCGCCGCCACCTGTGCCGGCGTCGGCTTGGTCGGCGCCGCGAACCGCGGCTCTGGTCGATCGGTGATCGCGACCGGATCGCAGCCCGGCGCGGTCGTCAGCTCGCCGACCACGATCGGCGCCTCGCCCAGCTCGGTCTCGCCGTTGTCGAGACCCAGCCAGTACAGCCCGCTGATCGTCGACGCGCACCGCTGCCCGGCGCGATCGTACGCCACCACCGCGGTCCCCACCGCCGCGCGCCACGACGCCGGCAGCCCGTCGCCCGCCACCACCCGCGGCTGCACGCTCGAGTGGGGCGTCGCCTCGATCCGTGTCGGCGGCGGGTGCTGCGTCGGCACCACCGGCGCCGCGCCGTCGCTCGGCACCAGCCAGCCGGCGAGCGGCACGAACCGTCGCTCGGCCAGCGCCACCACCGGCACCACCACGTCGGTGCGCCAGCCCGCCGTCGGCGTCGCCGCATCGATCGCCGCCTCGACGGGCGCGGCGTCGACCATCGCCGATCCGGCGGCCGCCGGCACGGGCGGCGCGCCTTCCGGAACCGCCCGCGCGGCGCCACGACCACATCCACCCGCGATCGTCGCGCTCACCCCACTCGCGCCGATCAGCAACACCGCAGCCAGCCAGCTCCGCATGTCTCAGTATCCCTCACCGGGCGCCCCGGCGGCCACCCACGCCGGCCTCACGGCGCGCGGGTTCACGGCGTCGTGACCGTCGGTTCACGATCGCGCGGGCACGCCGGTTGCTGTATCCGAGGGCATGCGTCGACGATGGTTGGTTCTTGCGACAGCGATCGCCGCCGGCGGCTGCGGGCGCGACGTCGCGACGCGGGCCGGCGTCCCGTACGACGACCGCTTCGGCGCCGACGTCATGGACGTCTACCTGCCCGTCGACGGCGCCACCGCCCGGCCCGCGGTCATGTTCATCCACGGCGGCGGCTGGTCCGCCGGCTCCCGCGACCACCACACCGACCACGCCACCCGCCTGGCCGAGGCCGGCTACGTCACCGCGACGGTCGACTACCGCCTGGTGCCCACCGCCGCGTACCCCGCGCAGGAGCAGGACGCGCAGTGCGCGCTGGCGTTCCTGCGCGCGCACGCCACCGACTGGGGCCTCGATCCCGCGCGGGTCGCCGTCGTCGGCTACTCCGCCGGCGGCCACCTCGTGTCGCTGCTCGGGGTCGCCAGCGACGAGCCCGACTTCCAGCCCGACTGCGCCGCCGGGCCCACGCCGCCGCCGCAGGCCGTGATCAGCGGCGCCGGCCCCCAGGACATCCGCATCTGGACCGCCATCGACAGCGTGCGCGACATGGTCGGCGGCTCGATCGACGCCGTGCCCGAGCGCTGGGATCGCCTGTCGCCGATCACCCACGTCCGCGCCGACGCGCCGCCGTTCCTGTTCATCCACGGCAGCTCTGACTGGATCGTGCCCGTCGCGCAGTCGCGCGACATGCGCGACGCGCTGGTCGCCGCCGGCGTCGACGCGCGCCTGCTCGAGCTCGCCGGCGACGGCCACCTCACCGGCGTCGGCGGCGCGTCGGGCCGCGAGGACCTCGGCGTCATCTCGATCGATCCGCCCGAGGCCTGGCTCGCGCTCACCGACTTCCTCGCCGACACCGTGGGGACGCCGTGAAGCCCGCGCTCACCCTCGCGCTCGTCGCCGCGCACCTCGCCGCGCTCGCCGCCACCACGCGCGCCGACGACGGCGCCGCGCTGACCACCGTCTCGCTCGAGCCTCGCGCCTTCGCCGCCCACGGCCTCGCCGTCGAAGCCGAGCGCGACGTCCCCGCGCACCGCCTCAGCCTCGCCGCCGCCCTGGCCGTCCGCTCCACCGCCGGCGGCGACTACGACTCCACCACGCTCGGCGCCGGCGTCGAGCTCCGCTACTGGCTGCGCCGCCGCGCCGTCTGGACCCACCGCCCGCGCGGCGCCGCCGTCGGCTGGTACCTCGCCGCCCGCCTCGATCTCTCGCGCACCGCCCTGCGCGACGCCATGGACACCTCGCTCGGCGCCATGACCACCCTCGGCACCGCCGCGCTCGTCGGCTACCGCTTCGCCCCGTGGCGCGGCCTCGAGGTCCGCCCCTACGCCGGCCTCGCCGTCCGCACCGACACCGGCGGCGGCCTCCCCGCCTGGACCCGCGGCTCCCTCGGCTACGGCCTCGCGCTCGGCTGGACGTTCTGACCCGCGATCACGCGACGCCGCCGCGCCCTCCGTGCTCCGCTCACCGGGCCACCCATGATCATCGATCTCGGCGCCGTCTCGGGCGACGATCCGGACTTCATCCAGATCGTCACCGCGCTCGCCCGCGACACGCGCCCACGCGAGCTGCGGCTGATCCGGATCGCCGGCTGGTTCGATCACCGCTGGCTCGACTTCTCAGGCATCGGGCTCGTCGCCTTCGACACCACCTTCCCCGCCGGCCACCCCGGCGTCGCGCTCGACGAGGTACGCCAGGACCACACCACGTTCCCGCCGTTCGCGCCCGGCCGTGTCCTCGACGAGCGCCGCTACCTCCGCACCGATCCTGACGTCGGGACCGTGGTCGCCCCGGAGCCGCCCGTCCACCCGCGCCGCCGCGCTCGCAGCGCCGCCAACCTGCAGCGCCGGATGATCGCCACGCTTCCCGACAGCGTCTGCCTCTGGTTCTCGTCCGACAGCGCCACCACGCGCCGCGCCGCCGTCATGGCGTACCTCGCCCACGGTGACTTGGTCGACGCCTGGTACGCGTCGTTCTTCGGCGACCGCCCCGCCTGGCGACTCGGTCGCACGCGCGGCACCAGCCCCGCCGCCGTCGAGGCGATGCTCCGGGTACCGCCCACGCCCGCCGCAACCCCGCCAGAATCCTGACTGGCGCGCTGTCGCCTCGCGCTCAGCCCCCGCCGCCAGCGCTGACAACTCACCGCGCGACTCGCCAACTGGATTGGCAGGAATCCACCGGGCGCGCCCGGCAAGCGCGCGAAGCGACTGCGCGCGTCGCTGGCCACTGGCTTGCTAGACCCCGCGCCATGCCCCGCCGCCTCGCCGCCATCGGCCTCGCCTCCGTCGCCCTCCTCGGGTGTGCGGAGCGCTCGCTGTCGGAGCTCAACCCGACCCCCGGCAACGTCGTGAAGCTGACGATCCCGGTCAAGCTCAACCGCAACATCGACATCCTGTTCGTCATCGACGACTCCGGCTCGATGGGCGAGGAGCAGGCCAGCCTCGCGCGCAACTTCCCGGCCTTCGTCAACGTCCTCAACACCATCCCCGGCGGCCTGCCCGACGTCCACATCGGCGTCGTGTCGTCGAACGTCGGCACCGGCGGCGTCAACATCGGCGGCTGCAGCAGCGCGACGCAGCCCGAGGCCGACGACGGCAACCTGCAGACCAACGGCTGCGCCGGCGTCACCGCCGCGTACCTCGAGGATCTCGCCCAGCCCGACGGCAGCCGGACGCGCAACTACAGCGGCGCCCTCGCCGACGTGTTCACCTGCATGGCGCAGCTCGGCACCACCGGCTGCGGCTTCGAGGCGCACCTCGAGTCGGCGTTCCGCGCGCTCTCGCCCGGCCGCAACCCCGGCTTCCTCCGCCCCGACGCCTACCTCGCGATCGTCTTCGTCGCCGACGAGGACGACTGCTCCGCGCTGCCCGGCGGCGCGCTGTTCGGCGATCCCATGGCCACCGTCGCGTCGCCGCTCGGCCCGCGCACGTCGTTCCGCTGCTGGGAGTTCGGCGTCGAGTGCGACGACGAGCCCAACCCGCGCGCCTTCGGCACGTACACCGGTTGCCGCCCGCGCGCCGCGTCGCCGTACCTGCAGGGCGTCCAGCGCTACGTCGACTACGTCAAGAGCCTCAAGGCCTCGCCGCGGCAGATCGTCGTCGCCGGCATCATCGGCAACGTCGACGCCGACGCCACCTCGATCGTCATCGCCGACCCCGACGACGTCACCCGCCCCATGCTCGCGCCGTCGTGCACCTCCGCCGTCGGCGTCGCCGCCCCCGCCCACCGCCTCCAGGCGTTCCTCGACGGCTTCGGCGACTACGCCACCACCACCACCATCTGCGACGACAACCTCACCGACGCCCTCACCCAGATCGCCGAGATGCTGAAGATCACCCTCGGCGTCCCCTGCCTCGACGCCCACCTCGCCGATCGCAACCCGTCGCTCCCCGGCGTCCAGCCCGAGTGCTCCGTCACCGACGTGCTCCACCCCGACGACGACCGCCGCACCGAGACCATCATCCCCGCCTGCGACACCACCGGCGGCGCCACCCCTTGCTGGCGCTTCGTCTCCGACGCCGCCGCCTGCCCCACCACCCCCGACAACCGCGAGCTCGTCGTCGACCGCGGCGGCGCCTCCGTCCCCGACGACACCTACCTCGAGATCCAGTGCGTCGTCTGCGACCCGGCGACCGCGCCGGCGGGGACCTGCCCGTAGCTGGAGGGGAGCCCGGGGGCGCCAGACCGACTACAATCGCCACGTGCGCAATCTCGCCTTCTTGCTCGCTACCATTGGTGCCTGCGGCGGCGCGGACAACGGCCCTGCTGACGCCATCCCGACTGACGCGTCCACCGACACGCCCGTCGACGCGCGCGCCGCCGGCCCCGTCACCTACGCGTGCAGCACGGGCGGCGCGCACTGTCCCGTGACCGATGTCGTCTTCCAGGACGCCGCCGGCGCGGTCATCGCGATCGAAACGATCGGTGGCGACCTGCTCTCGGCGACGGCAATCATGGCCCCGGGCGGCTACGTCACCGCGATCGAGCCCAGCATGCTTCTGATGTACACGTTCAGCGACGTGCAGCCGGGCGACGTCCTGTACGTGCACCTCGGCCCCGGTCCCTTCCGCCCGGTTTCAGTCACTGCGCCGACCGTGCCCGGCCTCAACAGCTACTCACTTGGCCACAACTGCCGCGACGGCATCGGTGGTGCATCCGCCGACGTCGCTTCGGGCACAGCTACCGTCACGCTGAACGACGACTACCTCGACTGCGACCGCGCAGACTTCATCGTCGGGGCCACCGACAGTCCTGCTGGCGGCGGCACGAACCGTTCCCTGGTTGCCATCGACGTTCCGGTCAGTCCGACCGTGACCTTGACCGGCACGTATCGCGCACCAATCGACAGCACGCTGACCATCACGGGCCTCGGACCGGCCTTCGACGCCTGGGCAGGGCTCGATCTCAGCGGCCCGCACGGCTTGCTGACTCGCGATGGCGCAACCATCGATACGGCGGCGACCACCGCGCAACTCACGCTCCCAACTGTCGCCCCAACTCCCGGCCTGATCGCCGTCGCCGCGCTCGCGATCACCGACAGCGCCACGCAAGGCCAAGGCGTGGTCCGCCGCTGGGGACCACACACCGGCGCCGCGACGGTCGATGCGTCGCATCGCCATCGTCGCATCGACACCTCGTCATACGACGCGCCGACTCGCACGTACCGCTGGACCGACGTCGGCCCAGGCGCCTCCCCTGACTTCTTCTCAGCCGCCATCGCGTGGTCGATCGGCGGTCCAACTGGCACCAACGTAACCTGGCTGTTCACGGCCCCTGCCGGTAGCCATGCGGTAGCACTGCCGCCACTGCCGCGCGTCCGCGACATCGATTGGTCGCCCCCCATCGCCGGCGTCGACATCAGCGTCGGCCGACCTGCCAGCTACCGCATCACGCTCGACGCCCCAACGCCGGGTCAAACGCACTACGACCTCGGCCGGCCGTGGGTCTTCGTCGACCTCGGCAGTCGTACGTTCGGGCCCGCGGGCGAACTGAGCATCGAGATGTAGCGGCGCGCCGCGTGCCTGGCTCCGAGGACTCCCGAAGGAGAAGCAGATGCAGCTCGACACAGTCGTCGATGACATCTACCGGGAGCTCGCACGCCTGCGGCATCGCTTCGGCGACGTCGCGCTGCGCGACTGCACCAGCCGTGCACCGCAGCCATGGCCCCGCCGAGGCGTCTACCTGTTCTTCGAGACCGGCGAGGTCCGTACCGATGGCACAGCGCGCGTCGTCCGCGTCGGGACTCACGCGGTCGGACGCGGTGTCGGGAGTACGCTATGGAGTCGCCTGCGTGCACACCGCGGCGGCCGCGATGGCAGTGGCAGCCACCGCGCGTCCGTGTTCCGCCGGCACGTCGGTGCGGCGCTCATCGCACGGGACGCGGTTCCGCCTCAGCTTGCATCCGACTGGGCGAACAAGCGCGCCAGTCCCGACGTACGCCTCGCCGAGCGCAAGCTCGAAGCCCAGGTCAGCGAACACATCGGCGCGATGCAGGTATTGTGGCTCGACGTCGATGACGCCCCCGGCCCCACGAGCGAGCGCGCCTACCTCGAGCAGAACCTCATCGGCGCGTTGAGCACGTCGCCCGACGCTCCCTCCACAACCTGGCTGGGTCGCTTCACCTGCGTCCCCGAGATCGTCGCGAGCGGCCTCTGGAACATCGACTACGTCGGCCGTGTGCCCGAGCCCGACCTGCTGCGCCGTCTACGCGTCGCCGTGGAGCGCACCATCCGGTAGGTCATCCGCGACGCTTGCGGTTCGCCGCCGCGGCGCTCGCCACCACGGGGAGTTGGCCCCCGGCCGCCTCCGCGAGCTGCAGAAGCGCAGACACGTCCTTCGGCAGACACCGCCCGCCATAGCCCGGTGCACCATCGGGCCCCGGCACCTGAAGGTGGTCCGCACCGACGCGCGGGTCGAGCGCCAGCGCCGCCCGGATCGGTTCCCAGTCGATCCCGAGGCGCTGTGCCAGCTCACAGAGCTCGTTGGCGAACGACACCTTCACCGCGAAGAACGCGTTGCTCGCATACTTCAGCATCTCGGCTGACGTTGCCTCCATCACCAGCTGTGGCACGCCCGCGAAGCGCTCTCGCAACAACTCGCACGCTGGCGCATGTCGTTGCGGCGCGCTGCCGCGCGGCACGCCGACGATGACCCGCGCCGGCGCTGCGAAGTCGGCGGCTGCGCTCCGCTCCCGCAGGAACTCAGGACTGCAACAGATCGCCAACCGCGGGTATGCCACCGCGAGCTGCTCCGTCGTGCCTGGCGGCACGGTGCTCTTGATGACGACGACCGCGCCGGACGCGAGATGTTCCAGCGCGCCGATCACCGACCGCACCGCGCTGACATCCGCGCCGCCGCAGGGCATGGCCGGCGTCGGCACGCACACGAACACGACGTCGCACCCCGCGACGCGCTCGATGGTGGCGGAGCCGGGCTCGGCGATGTCGTGAACGACCACGTCGCTGATCGGGGCCAACCCACCCGCGACCGCCCCGCCGACATACCCTCGCCCAACCACCCCGACCGTCTTGCGGGGCATCATCGCCCCTCCCCCTGCCGCAGGCGCACCAGCACAGCCCCCGACGGCGCGATCACGTGCAGCCCACCGTCGAACGTGGCGACGCGCGCCTGGCCGTTGTAGAAGGGCTCGACCATCGCGAAACGCTCGCCGTAGAGAGCCCGCCCGCCCCGGTCGATGTGGGTCCACCCGTCCACATCCCGCGCTCGGGCACACCCCTTGTGAAACACGTCGAGGTCCCGGAACCAATACCGGTGCACGGGCTCTCCGTCACGGTCGATGTGACCGTGCAAGCCGTCGTCACCCTGGACCACTGCCGCACCCTCCCGGTAGTCGCCAGCGTACCTCCAGACCCTACTCGTGATCGGGCGTCCGTCGGGATCCACGTGCAGGTAGCGGTCGTCGCGGCGACGCACCGTGACGCGCCCGCCCTGGACGTTCCCACACCAAGCGAACCGCGCAGCGTATGCCGGCGCCCCCGAAGGCTTGATATGGTGCCAACCGTCGTCCGCAACCACGGCGGCGCGCCCTTCGTAGAATCCAAAGGTCTCGCGATAGCGGGCCGCGTACGCAGCCTCGCCATCAGCACCCACGTGCCACGCCGCGTCGCCCGCCCGGACTGGCGCCAGCCCGGGCTCGTGGAACGGCAGCACCGCATCGAACCGCCGCCTGTAGGCCGGCCGCCCAGCGCGGTCCACGTGGTGGCAACCGTCCGACGAGACGGCCAGGCTTCGCCACGGCGCCTTCACGCCCCGGCCTCCGGGCGCCGCATGTTGCAGCCGACGCACAGCGCCCGCGTGCGGTAACCGGCGACCAACCGCCGATACGCATCGCTTTTCCAGATCGCCATGAGGCCCCCGTCTTGGACTGCGCCGAAGTTCCCGAGCGTTTGGCGCTGCGCATCCGGGGCGCAACACGGCCCAAACGTGCCTCGAGCGCTGACCCACGCCTCTTGCCCGAGAAACGGACAGGCACCACCCGGGGCCAGGTCGGCTGGCATGGCCGGATCGAGCAGGAAGAAGTTCTCCAGCAACACCCGCCGGCCATTCGGCAACGTCGCCTCGTCCGCGGCCGCGCGCGCCGCCAGGACGGTCTCATTCCAGCGCTCGATGCTGGCGTGACTCCGACGCATCGACTGCTCGCGGATCGCATCGAAATGTGCCCACAGGTGATGTCCCTTGACACGATCGACCCCGAGCGTCCTGGCGAGGCGCACGACATCCGGCACCTCTGCGATGTTCGCTTCGAGAAACGTCATCTGAAACGTCACCCGACACCGATCACCACCACCCCGTTCGTGCTCATCGCGCACCGCGACCAGCTCGCGCACATTGGCCAGCACCTGTTCCCAGCGCACCCCGAGCATGACCGACTCGTGGGTACGCGCCGACGCGCCATTCCACGACACCTTGATGTCCGACGTCACTGGCACCAGCCTCTGCGCCCACTCCCGCGCCCCGCGTCGCGGGAACGTCCCGTTGGTGGTCAGGTTGAGCTTCACCCGATGTGCGCGACACAGCTCCACGATCTCGTCAAAGTGCTCGTACAGGAGTGGCTCCCCCATCGTCGATGGAATCAGCTCCCGCAGTCCGTTCGCCGCGGCCTCCGCGACGACCGTCCGCAGGACCTCGAGCGGCATCAGCCGGGGCCGTTCGCCCGCGGCCTTGCGCAGCACCTGGCGATCGCTGTGCGGCGAGTGCTCCTCGCACATGATGCACTTCAGATTGCAGGTATCGGGGTTGGTATCCAGGGTGATGCGCCACGGCCCCGGCAGCATCGTGACCCGGCTACGGTCCCGCCGCCCCTGCAACCGCTGATACGTCTCCTCGATACGCGCGACGTGGTCCTCGATCGCGGGCACGTCACCGCCGAGGTCGCCGAGATATCCCCGGCGTCCCAGCGCCATTGCCCAAGCCGGGTCGTCGGCCAGGCGCTGCATCTCCCTCGCCAGCGTCTCGACGTCGCGGTGTCGGAACAGCAACCCGTTCACTTCATGACGCACGTACTCCGCCATCCCGCCCACGTCCGCCGTGACGACCGGCACCCGCGCTTGCTGCGCCTCATGGATGACGAGTGGCGAGTTCTCGAGCCAGATCGAAGGGACGACAAGCGCGTCGACGCGATCGAACACATCGGCCGTAATGTCCTGGTTTCGGTACTCCGGCAGCCACTCCACGTGCCCGGCGCGCGGCAGCGATGCCGCGAGCGCCTTCAGTGCCGCTGTCTCTTGCCCGCGCGGCCGCCCCCAGATCCGGAGCCGCGCGTCGCCGGTGAGCATCGCGAACGCCCGGATGAGCCGATCGACGCCCTTGGCGGCGATGTGCGTGCCGATGTAACCGAACGTGAACGGCTCACCTCCGATCCGCCGACGCCCCGTCAGCCGCCGACGGTCAAACCCGTAGTCGAGGTACTCGACCTTGTGAGCCGGAATCCCGAACTCGGCGACGTACCGTTCACGAAGATCATGCGAGGGAGCCAGGAACAGGTCCACGTGCTCCGCCACCTCACGGACATGCCGCATGCGCCGCGCGACCCAGTCGGCCCAGTACGCGACATCGCGTTCGTGTTCCTCGGGCGCGCCGGAGTGGTAGCGCGCGTAGCACCGCTCCGCGCATTTTCGATCGGCCTGCCCGTCACATGCCGGCCAAGGCTCACCGTCAGGGCGCGCGTGCATCTGCATCAACTGGCCGCGCGGGCACATCAGCCAGTAGTCGTGCAGCGTAAACAGGATGGGGATCGAGCGCGCCGAGGCTTGCAGCACCAGCGACGTCGACAGATGATTCAGGTGCCCGACATGGACAACCTCGGGGTGGAGTTCATCGAGCAACTCCGCAAACTGCTGATCGATCAGCGGCGACCGATATCGATCTCGCGACTCTGCATGGTTCACGACATGCACCGCGACGTCGGCGCAGGCGGGGTCCGGCTCCCGCCGGACGCGGCCGTCAGGTGCGAACGGGTCTTCTTCCCGCGTGAATACGTGCACCGCGTGTCCACGCGCGGCAAGGCCGTGACACAGCGTCTGCGTGTACACCTCGGAACCGGCGTTGTACCGCATCGGGTAGCCGTGGATGACCTGGACGATCTTCACGGCTCCCCCGCCGCCGCCCGATACGCAGCGATCAAGCGGCCGAGCCCCTCGCGCACTGACACCTTCGCACGCCAGCCGCCGAGCAAGCGCTCGGCTCGGCGCGGGTCGCCGACGAATCGTGCGACATCGTAGCTGCGCGGGGGCCCCACCACGACCTGGGCCTGCGTCCCGGCGAGCTCGATCGCCAGCGACGCCAGCTCGCCCAGCGTGACCGCGCGCCCAGGCAGCAGGTGGATAGGTGGCAGCGGAACGCCGATGCTGACCCGCTCGATGACACGCATCAGCCCCTCGACCGCGTCGTCGATGTACGTGAAGTCGAACGTGTGTTCGGCACCATCCACCCGCAGCGTTCGTCCGGCGAGCGCCGCGCGCGCGAACGCCGGCACGACCCGGTCATCGTGATCCCCGATCGAGCCGTACACGTTTGCCAGACGGACGATCGCCGTCCGGTGCCCGGCGCTGCGTGCGCTGTCGACGCGCCGCTCACCTTCGACCTTGGAGCGACCGTAGACGTTCATCGGCGCCAGCGGCGCATCCTCGTCCACCGGCAGGCGCGTCGCCTGCCCGTAGACCTCGCGGCTGCTCACGAACACCAGCCATGGCGCCTCGGTCGCCGTCACACATGCCGCAACGACGTTGTCGGTCCCGCCGACGTTCGTCGCCCAGCACGCGTCCGGGTCGCGCTCTCCCCAGACGACGCGCGACACCGCTGCCAGGTGCACCACGCCATCGGCGCCGTCAACCGCGCGGGCGACGTCCGCCGCGACGCGCGTGTCACCGCGGGCGGCGCCGGCGGCTCTGAGGTCGAGCCCACGAACGGCGTATCCGGCACCGCGCAACGCGTCCGTGAGCGCGGTGCCGACGAGCCCCTCCGACCCGGTCACGACGACGGTCGGCATCAACAGTCCACCGACATCACCGACATCACGAAGTCGACGACCGCCGTCCGTCGGCGCGTGTCGAACCAGCCGAGGTAGCGCGGCTGGACGAGCGCCCCGCCCCCATGCCGCGGCCCGGCACCGGATGTGTTGGCGCACTTCGTCGACAGCGCCTGCGCTAGCTCGCGCGCTTGCTCGACCGCGTGCTCACGGTTCGCGGGGGTATTCCACCAGAACAGGACCAAGTAGCGCTCGGTTGTCGCGCTTGTCTTGGTTAGCAAGCGACCGACGTCGGTCGCCAGCACGTCCTTGATGTACTGGTCGACGCCAGCGGAGTTCCACCACTTCGCCTCGAAGGCTCGCGCGAGGTGGCCATCACGTCCCCGAATCGCGATGTCGACGTGGTGCTTGCTGTCCAACGGATAGGGCGGCTCCCAGACGGCGTCACAGGACGGCAGCCACGCCTTGAACATCATGTAGACCAAGGTGGTCTCGTACACCCAGTACGTCAGCCCCGGATGCTCCTGGTCCGCGGCATGCTGCCGGTCGGTGCGCGCTGCCATCCGCGTGGCGAGTTCGCCGTCCTCCCGCTGCAGTTCCAGCAGCGCGCGGTCGAAGAGGCCGGCGAGGTCGTGATCGAGCGGACGCTCGAACGGACATGGTGTCGACACTGGAAGCGTTGCCATGCGGTCCCCTTCGCTGCAGCTGGTATCGGCGCACACACCGCCGCCGTCCCCGGGATGAGACGGTACCCGCGGCAGACGTCATGTGTCCCGCGTTCCGAACAGCGATCCGGCACGGTCCGCGCTCACCCCGCGCCGGTGAACGCCGCGACGGACACAAGACCGCAGGTGCAGGCCGCCTGTTCGCGTACGCTCTCGCCTGACGTCCAGGCTACCGGGGTTCATCTGCGCCCCGCCGAAGTCGGTGCCATCCACAGCGCGAACAGGCTTCCCATGAACCCGGCCACGGACCCATTCATCCTGTTCATTCGGCACGGGGAACGCCTGCCGCTCCCGGCCGACGATCCATTCGCCGACGTCGGCTTGACCGCGCGCGGCTACGCAGAGGTTGCGCGCCTGGCAGACGTGCTGCGGCCTCGCCTCTGCTGGACGGCCGCCAGCCCGTTCCTGCGCTGCCGCGCGACGGCGCACGGCCTCGGCAAGGAACCCGCAGTCGACACTCGCCTCGGCCTGCACGGCCCCTGGGTCGTCGATCCTGACCTCGCGGCGCGTGAGTTCGCCGCGCGCGGGACCGAGGGGGTCATGCGAGCCCTGGTCGCCGGAACTCGCCTGGGCGGGATGCGCAGCCCCGAGGAGGCCGTACCGCTCCTGCTCTCCGCCGGCCTGGACCGCGCCGCCGCTGGCTCTGGCGTCTGCGTCTCGCACGACGCGGTGCTGATGCCTGCGATGGGGTGGCTCTTCGGCGAGGCCGCCGTGGAAGATTGGCTCGCCCCGTTGGACGGCTTCGCAGTCGAGCTTCGCGCCAATGGCCCGGTGGTCGTCTGGCGAGGCCGCGAGCGCCGATGCTGACCATCGGCATGTACGGCATCCCCGATGCCCCGCCAAGCGCTGCACCGACGCATACCCACGACCACTCGCTCGCGTTCATGCGGGACGGCCGCGTGCTCGACGTCGTGCCGCTCGAGCGAGTGACACGGCGCAAGCACGACAACCACCTACCCCAGCACATCGCCACACTGCTCGCTGCGTATCGAGACGCCGGTCCGACGCGTTTCGTCTCGGTCAACTCGTTCGCCGGCGACCGCTTCATCTCGGCGGAAGGTGATCTCCGGATCGAGCCTCGCGCCCCCGTCACCATCGCCCCGGACGCGGTGCCTGCGCATGTGCGCTGGTCCGTCGGCAGGGCCACCCACGAGACCGAGGGCTGGGTGCTGTGCCACGAGTTCGCCCACTTGGGGAGCCTGCTCCCCTTCGTCGAGCGCTTCGAACCCGCGAGCCTCCTGGTTCATGTCGACGGTGGCGCGTCCGCTTCTGCGTGCACCGCGTGGTGGTGGGACGGCCGCGAGGCTCGGTTGCTGGAGGCTTCGTGGGACCTCCTGAAGGAACCGTTGAACAACTTCAACGTTGGCCCGCTCGCGCGGCTCGCGTTGGGCATGTCGCCGTCGGACCACCTGGCGATGCCGGGCAAGCTCATGGGCCTCGCAGGACACGGGCGCCCTGATGCCGCCCTGCGCCACTGGCTGGCAGATCGCTCGTTCTTCCTTGGCCGCGACGACGATGAGGCTCGCGCTGCGCTCGACGGCTACTTCGGGTCCATCATCCCCTGGGCTGACCTTGCCGCCACGGTGCAGCTCGACTTCGAGCGCCGGGTCAGCGCTCAGATCCTGGCGTGGCAAGATCGAACCGGCGCGCGAACGCTGTACTACGCGGGCGGCGCGGCGCTGAACATCCCGACGAACGCAGCCCTCGAGGCCAGCGGCCGCTTCGACGCCATCCACATCCCGCCATGCACCAACGACACCGGGCTCGCGCTCGGTGCGGCAGCGTGGCTAGAGTATCGTGAGCGCGGTCACATCGAGCGGCATGATGCGTTCCTGGCCACCTCCGACACGGGTGAGCCCACCCTCGCAGAGATCGACGAGATCGTGGCGCGGCTGGCGGCCGGCGACGTACTCGGGCTTTGCCACGGCCGGGCCGAGGTCGGTCCTCGCGCGCTCGGGCACCGCAGCATCGTGGCCCGCCCCGATGACATCGCGCTGCGCCAGCGGGTCAGCGAGCACATCAAGCGACGCGAGCCGTATCGCCCCGTCGCCCCGGTCCTGCTGGCCGAGGTCGCCCTCGCCGTCTTTGGCCCAGCCGTTGCCCACAGCCGTCTCGCCCCGTACATGCTCGGTGCGTGGAAGTTGCTTCCCGGCTGGGAGCCGCACTTCCGCGGCGTCATCCACGCCGATGGGACGCTACGCGCCCAGGTCGCCAGCGAGGGTGATGCGTTCCTGACGGCGCTCCTTCGACGCCTGTGGCGAGACCACGGGGTCGCTGGCCTGATCAACACGTCGTTCAACGGGCCAGGTGAGCCATTGGTCCACACCCGCGCCGACGCGCTCGGGTGCGCGCGGCGACTGGGCCTCGACGGCGTGGTGATCGAGGGGCGCCTGCTACCCGCATGAGCGCCAGATCGATCCTCGCGTCCTTCAGAGAGCCGAGCCGCCCGCGACGATCGCCCCGAGCTCCTGGCAGAGCGGGCGCGGCCCGCGACGCTGGCGCAGTTCGTCCAGCACGCCGGCGACCGGGATCACCGCGGCCTCGAGGTCGGCGCGCAGCATGCGGTAGACCGCGGCGTACTCGTCGAAGCGATGGTCGTCGAAGCGGAATGGCTCGGCGCCGTCGCCGGGCGCGACGATGCGCAGGCGCGGCAGCGCGCGGCCTTGCACCTCGGCGAGCAGCGCGGCGTATCCGCACAGCTGCAGCACGGCGCCAGCGCGGGTCTCGGTGGCCAGCTTGGCCTCGTGGATCTCGTAGCTCCGCGGCCCGAGCGCGCTGGGCGCGTCGACCCGCACCAGGAAGTCGGCGACGCCGTGCCAGGCGACGCCCGCGAGGTGCGCCTGCGCGATGACGTCGACGCCGGCGACGATCGCCGCCTGGGTCGTGGCCAGATCGCCCACGCGTACGACGGTGCGGCCGGCGGCCTCGAGGTGTGCGCGGTACGCGTCCTCGTGGGCGCGGCCACGCTCGGCCTGAGCACCGGATCGAACGACGGCGGCCCGGCGCCGGTGCCGTCGGCGTGCGCCCGCGCCAGCTGGGGCGTGGCGGGCGTGGCATCTGCTTCCGCACGGTCGCGCCCCGAAGACGTCGCGGCGACGACGCACCGAACCGACCGGCGGTTCGTTCGACCCGCGCCGCGGCTTCGTTCCGGCGCGGACGTGCGCCAACGGCCCGAGCGGCGCCTGACGCTCAGTCCTCCTCCTTCGTGATCGCGCCGGTCTTCCGGTCGAACACCCAGACGTCGTCGCCGCTGTTCAGGTAGACGAGGCCGTCGGCGGGGGCGACGCCGTCGATCACGGTCAGGCCCTCCGGCGCCCGGGCGCCCGCGATGCCGAGCTTGATCAGCTCGTCGCCCCAGGTGTCGTCGTCGACGAGCTCGAGGAGCGCCTTGCCGCGCTGCGCCTTGCCGCCCTGGCTCGACGAGGCGGCGCCGCTGTGTTCGACCTCGGCCTTGCTGCCGGGCCCGCCGTGCGCGGGCTGGTCGGTCTCGACGAGCTCGTCCAGATACGACGCCAGCGCCTCGGCGCTCCTCGAGAGCGACTGCAAGAGGCTCGCGTAGTTGCGCTTGACGGCCTCGACGCCGGTGCCCTTGGAGGCTTCGTTCAGCGACATCGACAGCGCGTCCTTCACGGCGTCGCAGTCGAGCGAGACGCCGCGGAGCAGCGCGACGAGGCGGTCGTCCTCGGCCATCACGGCGACGTCGTCGCCGATGAGCCGCGCGGCGATCGTCAGCGGCCGCGTCAGCGCCTCGGCCGCGGTGGCGAGCAGGTCCCCGGCGGCCTTGTGTTGCTGATTCGACAGCTTGATCCCCAGCAGCTCGTCGGGGATGCCGCCCATGCGGTCGGCGAACCGGGCCAGCTCCTCGCGACGCGCGGCGAGCTCGTCGGCGCGCGACCGCAAGGGCTTCGCGCTGCTGCTGCTGACCGGCGCGTGCTTCGGGATCGCGCGCAGCTCGCGACCGCGCGCCTGCAGCGCGTGCAGCGCGGCCTGGCAGGTGAGGCACGACGGCACGGTGTCGCCGTGCTCGTAGGTGACGTGCGTGTCGTCGGCGCTGGCGATCGTCGGCGCGGGCGAGCCCTTGGGTGAGTACACGACCTCGGCCATGCCGACGAGCTCGAGCTCCGGGTGCGCGTACAGCATCTTGAACGCGGCGCAGAAGCCAGCGAGGCCGCCGCGCTCCTTGCCGTGGACGACCTGCAGCCGGTGGATCTCGCCGTCGCTGGCCTCGGCGCCATGGGCGTGGGCCACGAAGCGGTTGGCGGCGTCCTCGGGCACGTTGGCGCGGACGAAGCGATCGACGTGGGCACGGATCGTCGCGGCCGCTTCCTCGGGCGCCGCGCCCGACGTCGCGCCGATGAACCGGCCGTCCCGCGTGCGCGCGACGCCGATCATGTAGCCCGTGAGCCCCTCGGTCTTGCGGTTGGTCTTGAGCGCGCGCTCGCCGAGCTCCTCGAGGGCCGGGAAGATCGCCTTCTGGATCAGCGCCAGGCACGCCTCGTCGAGCGGCAGGTCGTCTTCCCCCGGCTGCGCGCCTTCCTTGGTCGGGTACGCGGTCACGTTGGTCGCGACGGTCTTCGGGCCGACGCGCGCCCGCTGCACGGCGGCGCCACCGCCGCCGCCGGCGTGGCGGTCGAGCAGGTCCTCGGCGGAGCGACCGGCGACGACGCGGTCGGCCACCTCGTCGGCGTGGCGCTCGTACGGGTCGCCGTCCTCGCCGACGCCACCCTTCAGCTGCACGCCGGCGCGTTGCTGCACGACGTGGGCGGCCTCGTGCGCGGCGGTGTGCAGGTCGGGCGCGCCGGCGAACGCGACCTGGCCGTCGGTCGCGAACGCGCTGGCGCCCATCGCGTGCGCGGCGGCGGTCGCCTCCGCCCCGAGGTGCGCGCGCACGCCGCCGACGTCGTGGCGGCCGAACGACGCCTGGATCGCGTCGAGGAACGGCAACGCCTGCCCGGGCCCGGCGGTGCCGCGCGCCGCCGCGGCGTGCACCGCGTCGGGTGCGTCGGCGCCCTCGGTCGCGCCGGCCCGCTGCACCGCCGCACCGCCCAGGTGCACCGCGAACGGATCGTCGCTCACCCGCGGCGCGGCGCTCGCCGTGGGCCCGCCGCCCGCGGTCGCCACGGCCTTGCGGCTCACGGCGCGCCGCTGCAACGACGCGGTGAGCGATCGCTTGCCCGGCGCGATCGCCGCCAGGCTCGCCGTCGTCAGGTCCTGATCGTCGAGGGCGTCGCGGAGGAACATGTGGCGACCAGCATGCGCGCGCCGGCACCGGCCCCCGATATCAGGTCGATGTCGCCGCGTGGCCGGACCAACCCGCCAAGGATGGCGGCGCCGCGCATGAGTCTGGAGGACGCGGGGGGTGTAGAGTGTTCCGCGCGACGGCTGCGTGGGATGCCGTCGACTGCGATGACGTCGTCGTCCACCAAGCTCGCTCTGCGGATCGCCGCGCCGTACGCGGCGATCTCGGCGCTGTGGATCCTGGGCTCGGACCACGCGGTCAACGCGTTCGTTTCCGACACCGACACCCGCGCGTGGCTGTCCCTGTACAAGGGCTGGGCGTTCGTCGCGGTGACCGCCACGCTCTTGTTCCTGAGCCTGCGGACCCAGTTCGGGCACCTGGCCGCGGTCGAGCGCGAGCGCATCGCTGCCGTCCAGGCGGCGCAGGTCAGCGACGACCGGTTCCGGCAGATCGCCGACACCATCGGCGAGGTCTTCTGGGCAGCGGCGCCCGACTTCTCCACGCTCCACTACGTCAGCCCGGGCGTCGAGCGGGTGTGGGGCATCGCGCGCGACGAGTTCTACCGGACGCCCGAGCGCTGGTTCGACTCGGTGCTGCCCGAGGACCGCGACCGCGTGGCGGCGGCGGTCGCCGACCCGGCCGAGCGCCTGCACGCCGACCTCGAGTACCGGATCCGCCACCGCGACGGCGACGTGCGCTGGATCCACCTGCGCAGCTACCCGCAGCGCGACGCCGCCGGCGCCGTGATCGGGATCTGCGGCGTCGCCTCCGACGTCACCGCGCGCAAGGGCCTCGAGGCGCAGCTGGTGCGCGCGCAGAAGCTCGCGGCGAGGGGCACGCTGGCCGGCGGCGTCGCGCACGACTTCAACAACATCCTGACGGTCATCCTGGCCAACGGCGCGATGCTGCGCGACGGCGACGCCGACCCCGAGGCGGCCGCCGAGATCGTCGCCGCCGCCGAGCGCGCGTCGGGGTTGACCCGGCAGCTCTTGCTGTTCAGCCGCCGCCAGTCGCTCGAGCCGCGCGACCTCGACCTGGGCGCCGTGGTCGCCGAGCTGACCAAGATGCTGCGCCGGCTGGTCGGCGAAGACGTGACCTTGACCTGCGTGCGCGGCGCCGACCTGCCGGCGATCCGCGCCGACGCTGGCATGCTCGAGCAGGTCGTGATGAACCTGGTCGTCAACGCGCGCGACGCCATGCCCCGGGGCGGCCCGATCACGATCACGACCGCGCCCCTGGCGCTCGACGCCGCGGCCGCGGCGGCGCGCGGCGGCGCGGCCCGCGCCGGCGCCTGGGTGACGCTGGTGGTGGCCGACGGCGGCACCGGCATCAGCGCCGACGCGCTGCCCCACATCTTCGAGCCGTTCTTCACGACCAAGGCCGTCGGCCAGGGCACCGGGCTCGGCCTGTCGACGGTCTACGGCATCGTCGAGCAGCACGGCGGCTGGATCGAGGTCACCACCGGACCGACCGGCACCACGTTCACGATCGCGCTGCCGCCGGCGCCGCCCGCCGCGCGACCCGGCCCGACCGCCCCGGGCGCGGTCGACGACCTGCCACGCGGCACCGAGCAGGTGCTGCTGGTCGAGGACGAAGAGCCCGTGCGCCGCGCCGTGACCGGCATCCTGCGCGCGTGCGGCTACCAGATCCACGCCGCGGCCTCGGGCGCCGAGGCGCTCGAAGCGTGGCCGGCGCTGCGCGCGCAGATCGACCTGGTGATCACCGACGTGATCATGCCCGGCGGCATGACCGGCGTCGAGCTGGCGGCGCGGCTCACGGCCGATCGCCCAGACCTGGCGCTGGTGTTCACCAGCGGCTACCGCGCCGCCGGCACCACCGACGAGCTGCCGCCCGGGGCCACGTTCGTGCCCAAGCCGTTCGATCGCGCCCGGCTGGCGACGACGGTGCGCCGCGCGCTCGACGCGCGCGCCACACCTGCCGCGTGACCCGCCTCACGCCCAGCTGTCGCCGGTGAGCCGCGCGGCGCGGCGGGCGCGGGCGTAGCGGCGGCTGGTGGCGGTGGCGCGGTGGGGGGCGTGGAGCACGATCGGCAGGATCGCGGCGCCGAGCATGAGGACGGCGATGATCTGGAGGCCGCGGGTGTACTGGCCGGTGGCGTCGCGCAGGTGCGAGACGATCAGCGGGCCGAGGACGGCGCCGGCGCTCCAGGCGGTGAGCATGAGGCCGTAGATGCGGCCGACGTGGCGCGCGCCGAAGTAGTCGGCGACCAGCGCGGGCATGGTGCCGAAGCCGCCGCCGTAGCAGAGCAGGCACACGCAGGCGAGCGCGAGGAACGGATGGTAGCCGTGGGCGACGGGCAACAGCGCGAACACGGCGGCCTGGATGAGGAACAGCGCGGCGAACACGGGGCGACGCCCGACGCGATCGGACAGCGCGGCCCACACCAGCCGGCCGGCGCCGTTGCACAGCGCGATGGTGCCGACCAGCGCGGTGGCGCGCGCGGCGCCGGCGCCGGTGAGCTCCTGCGCCATCGGCACGGCCTCGGCGATGATCGAGATGCCGGCGCCGACGTTGAGGAACAGCATCAGCCACAGCGCGTACCACTGCCAGGTGGCGAGCGCGCCGCGGAGACCGACGTCGGGTGCGGGGGCGCGCGCGGCGAGCGCGGGCGGCTGCCAGCCGGGCGGGCGGTAGCCGTCGGGCGGATCGCCGAGCTGGATGGCGGCGGCCAGCACGATCACCAAGAACAGCACGCCCAGCACCTCGAGCGCGACGAACGGGCCGTGGGCGACGATCAACGCGCGGGCCAGCGGGCCGAACACCAGCGCGCCGCCGCCGAAGCCGGCGACCGCGACGCCGGTGATGAGGCCACGGCGATCGGGGAACCACTTCACCAGCGTCGCGAGCGGCACGATGTAGCCGAGGCCGATGCCGGCGCCGCCGAGCACGCCGTAGCAGAGGTACAGCAGCGCGAGGTGGTGGCCGAGCACGCCGGCGAGCGCGACGCCGGCGCCGTACAGCACGCCGGCGGTCACGGCGACGACGCGCGGCCCGACCCGGGCCAGCCACAGGCCGCCGACGAACGCGGCGACGCCGAGCGTGACGTTGGCGATCGTGAACGCGAGGTTCACCTGCGTGACGCTGGCGCCGAGCGCGCTGGCCAGCGGCGCGCGGAACACGCTCCACGCGTAGACCGCGCCGAGCGCGAGCTGCATCAGGGTCGCCGCCGCCGCCACGATCCATCGTCGGTGTCGTGCAGGAGCCATGATCGCACGCTCGCACGGCGGCCGCGCGCGCGTCGCTGTGGTTCCTCGACGACGCCGGCCCACAGGTCGCGGGTACGCGCCGTGCGGTCGCGGCACAGCGCGGCGCGCCGACGTACGCGACCTCGCGCGGCGCGGGCTCGCCATCGCACGCGCGCGTGAGCCACCTCGCGCGGCGCGATCGCGGCGACGGCGCGCACCGCCGTGACGCGCGCGCGGCCTCGCCCCCACGCGGTGATCGCGGCGCGACGCGCGGGCGACAGCGACGAAGCGCGCGGGGCGACGTCACCGCGCAGGCGTGGCCGACGCCGCGCCGCCGCGACCTCGCCGCGCACCGGCTAGGGACTTCGCGCAGGCGCGCCGTGGGGCGGCGCGGGTACGGCGGCTGCATGACCGACGACCGGAGACGCGGCGCGCGGGATCGCACGCGGCTGCACCGAGCGCCCCCGCGCCGGCATCGAAGCGCCATGAGCTTCCGGGTGGTGCGGCAGGACGACAACGGCGTGCGCACGGAGATGGCGTGCTTCGCGGCGCGCGCCGACGCCGAGGCGATGGCGGCGGCCTACGAGGCGCGGGCGCACAAGCAGATGTACTGGGTCGAGATCGCGAACGACGACGCGTCGAGCGGCTCGCCAACCGACGAGGGAGCAGGCACGCTCGGGCGATGACCCGCGCCGCCGACGACGCCGAAGTCGATCCCGACACCGGGCTGCCGATCGGGCGGCGGCTGACCGATCCGTCGCCGGCGCGGCGGCCCGAGCGGCGCACGCTGGAGGGGCGCTACGCACGCCTCGAGCCGCTGGAGCCGGGGCACCACGCGGCGGGGCTGTTCGCGGCGGCGACGGCGCCAGGCGCGGCGGCGCGGCACCGCTACCTGTTCGCGGAGGTGCCGACGGATCCGGCGCGGCACCGCGCGACGCTGGACCAGCTCGCGGCGTCGACCGATCCGCTGGCGTTCGCGGTGATCGATCGGGCGACGGCGCGGGTCGAGGGGCAGCAGTCGTTCCTGCGCATCACGCCCGAGCACCGGACGATCGAGATCGGCTCGATCGTGTGGGGCCCGGCGATCGCGCGCACGCGGGTGGCGACCGAGGCCAACTACCTGTTCGCGCGCTACGCGTTCGACGCGCTCGGCTACCGCCGCTACGAGTGGAAGTGCGACGCGCTCAACGCGCCGTCGCGGCGCGCGGCGACGCGGTTCGGGTTCCGCTTCGAGGGCCTGTTCCGCCACCACATGATCGTCAAGGGCCGGGCCCGCGACACCGCGTGGTACGCGATGACGATCGACGACTGGCCGCGGCTGCGGGCGGCGTACGAGGCGTGGCTCGACCCGGCGAACTTCGACGCGGCGGGCGCGCAGCGGGCGCGGCTGGCGGCGGCGCTCGACGCGAGCGCGTAGCCACCGGCGCGGGCGTCAGGCGTCGATCGCGCGGTGTGCCGCCGCCTCGGTCAGCGCGATGGCCGGCGCGGGACCGCCGTCGACCAGCGCGACGCGCAGGCGGCGCGGCTGGTGGGCGACGACGTCGAGCGCGAGCGCGGCCTCGACCCGGGCGTGGCCGGCGAAGGCGTAGACGCGGACCGCGACTGGGCCCGGCCGCACGAGAGCGCGGATGCCGCGGCGGCTGGTGGCAGCGGCGCCGCCGTAGACGCCGGCGGAGGCAGGGCCGGGCAGCTCGCACAGGTCGGGGTTGACGCCGTCGAGGGTCCAGGCCGCGGCGCCGAGGCCGGCGCCGAGGTCGAGCGCGAGCCAGGTCGAGCGGCCTGGCGTCCGCGCGCCGCGCAGGTACGCGCGCACGTCGGCGGCGACGGCGTCGCTGAGCGGGCCGGCGGGCGCACCGACGAGGAAGTCCTCGAACGCCTGCTCGCCCTCGACGAACGTCGCGAACGCGGCGGGGTTGCTGTCGAACCGCAGCCACACCAGCTCGAGCGAGCGCAGCACGGTGAGCTGGCCGCCGCCCGGGTACTCCCAGCTGCGGGGCTCGACCGCGTCGTAGCACCAGGCGTCGGGGCCCTCGGCGTCGGCGGCTGACACCCGCCGATCGTACACCGTCAGGCGGCGGCGACCGGCTGGATCACGAGCGTGACCCAGTCGGCGGGATCGGGCTCCTCGGCGGGGTTGGTCAGGTAGACCTCGCGCACGGCGTCGGCGCGCGTGCGGTGGTGCTCGGCGAGCCAGCGATCGAGCGCGGCGTAGGTCGGCATCAGCTGATCGTAGGGACCGACGTGCTTGATCTGCACCGCGGGGCCGCCGGCCAGATCGAGCGCGGTGACCCGGCCGGCCACCGGCACCGGCGCGCGCACCGGCATGACCGCCTCGACGTCGAAGCCGCTGGCGTCGGCGCGGTGGTAGCGCGCGAACGGCGGTCCGGCGACCTGCGCGCCGGCGCATGCGGCCAGCTCGCCGAACGCGCGGCCGAAGAACGCGGGCAGCTCGGCCGGGCCGAGCTGGGTGCGGATCGCGATCGCGGGCGTCGCGGTCAGCGTGACCATCTCCGGGGTGGTGTCCATGGTCTCCTCCTGCGTGCGCCGGAGATCGTTACCAGCGCCGAGCCAGCGTCATGCCAGCGTCATGCCAGCGTCATGCCAGCGTCATGCCAGCGCCTTGCCAGCGGCGCGCGTGTGAGGTCGCGGACCTCGCGACGCCGACGTCGCAAGGCTTGCCGCCGCCGCGCGGAGACACGCGACGGTTGCGGCCCGCGCGCGGCTCAGGCGCCGGTGTGCGGCTGGCAGGTCGACACGGTCTGGCCGTGCTCGACCTCGACCTCGCACTCGAGGCCGACCGCGCAGTCGGCGTCGGTGGTGCAGTCGGTGCCGAGCGTGCCGGTGCCGGTGCCGACGCCGCCATCGTCGTCGCTGCCGCCGCCGCCCCCGCCACCACCGCCGCCGTGGGGCTGGCAATAGACCTGGCCGTGCTCGACCTCGGCCTCGTAGCCGGCGGGGCAGCTGCCGTCCGACGACTCGTCGGCCTGGCAGTAGCTGATGGTGGTGCCGTGCTCGACCTCGACCTCGCACTCGAAGCCGATCGGACAGTCGGCGTCGGCGACGCACGGGGTCTCGATGATGGGGCGGCTGGCGGTGCCGAGGTCATCGACGCAGGCGGGGAGCGCGATGGCGGCGAGGAGCAGGGAGATGCGGGCGGCGTGCTTGAACATGGGGGACTGCTTTCTTTCGTTCGCGCTCGGTCGGCGTGACCAGTGCGTGAACCAGCTGTACCCATCCGGCGCGCGCGCGACGAGTTTCGATGGCTTTCTGCGAGCCCTATTACGTGACGCGATTTCTCTTTTCACTATCGAATACAAATATATAATCGCGTCATCACCAGCGACAGATCGCCATCCGCCTCCACCGAGGTCGGCACGACCGACCTCGCGCGCCGGTTCTACGCCGGGCGCTACGGCGAGATCGTGGCCGCCCACGACGCGGGCGACGATCCAGCGCCGGTCGACCTCGCGTTCGTGGTCGGCGCGCTGACGTTCGTCGATCGCGTGGACGAGGCGCGCGCGCTGTTCGACGGCTGGCGCGCCCGCGCGGGCGCGACGGCCGAGGCTCGCACGCTGGTGGCGTGCCGCTTCTTCCTCGGCCTGGCCCTGGCGCGCGCCGGATACTTCGATCGATCGGCGCCGCTCCTGGTGGACGCCGGGTTCCGCGCGCGCCACGCGCCCGATCGCTGGGTGCGCGCGCTGGTGTTCCAGGGCCTGGCCTGCCAGTGCTACTTCACCGGGCGCTACGCCGGCGCCGCGCGCCACGCGCTGCGCGCGCTGTCGGCCGCGCACGAGGCGAAGTTCCTCTACGCCGCCATGCTGGGCACCGACCTGCGCGGCCACGCGCTGGTGCAGCTGGGTCAGCTCCAACGCGGCATCGCGCTGCTCGAGCAAGCCAACCGGCAGGCCCGTCGGCTCGGGCTCACCAACAACGCGTTCGCCGTCGACACGTCGATCGCGACCTACACGACGCGCTTCGTCCCCGAGCCGGTGGCGCTCGAGCGCGTCGAGGCGCTGCTGCGCCGCCGCGCCCACGACTCGTACTCGCGGCGCGCGCTGCTGACCGAGGCCGCGGTGCAACGCGCGCTGCGCGGTCGTCAGCATGACGCGATGGCCGCGCTCGAGGCCGCCGATCGCGACGCGCTGCGCGGCGACACCCGGCGCGGGCGCGTCGTCAGCCTGCTGGCGCGGCTGTGGGTGACGCGCTGGCGCGAGGGCGCGGTGGCGTGCGCGCCCCTGGTCGCACAGGCCCGCGCGCTGATCGAGCCGCGCGACATCGGCTTCCGCGGCGAGTTGCTCGGGTTCGAGGTGCTGGTGGCGCGGGCCCGGGGCGACGCCGCGCGCGTGGCGGCGTCGCTCGACGAGCTGCGGGCGCTGTGGCGCGCGACCCACCACGTCGCGGCCAAGGCCGCGCTGACGCAGTTCGACGACGCGCAGCCGAGCGCCGGCTTCGACGAGGACACGCTGACGCCGCTGTTGCGCGCGGTGGCGCGCCACGACGCGACCGCGCTGTCGCGGCTCTTGACGCTGGGGCTGCTCGGCGCGGTCCCCGAGCTGCTCGGCCTCACGCCCGGGCGTCGCATCATCCTCATCCCCGCCGAGGACCTGCTGCTCCTCGAGGATCACGGCGACGTGATCGCGCGCCGCCACCCGCCCCGGTGGTGCCCGACCTTGCTGCGCCTGCTGGCCGGTGGCGCGGCGAGCAAGGAGCGGATCGTCGCCGGGCTGTGGGGCCTGCGCAGCTACCACCCCGAGCTGCACGATCCGCCGGTGCGCACGACGATCCACCGGCTGCGCACGTTCCTGCAGCCGCACGGCCGCTGGATCGAGGTCGGCGACGAGGGCTACCGGACCGCGGTGCCGGTGCACCTGGTGAGCGGCGCGGTGCCGCCGCCGCTCGAGGCCGCGCCGCTGTGGGACGAGGGCGAGATCCCGTCGCTGACGTCGCACCTGGCGGCGCCCCCGCCGCGACCGGCGCCGGTCGCCGACCCGACGGCGCGGGTGCTGGCGCAGCTGACCGAGCTCGAGCGCGCGACGGTGCCCGAGCTGGCGCGCACGCTGGAGCTGTCGTCGAGCACGGTGCTGCGGGCGCTGCGAGCGCTGGTGACGGCGCGGCAGGTCGAGCGCCACGGCTTCGCCCGCGCGACGCACTACCGCCCGCGGGCCACCGGCTGAGCCGATCGTCCGCTTCTTGCGCAACGGCGTGAACCGCCGGTAGCCACCGCGCGCACACGACCGTACGATCTCGCGACGTTCGCGCTGGCCCGTCGCGTGCACAAGGGCCGGCCGTCATGCGGATCTGGTCGTCGTCCTTGCTGCTCCTGCTGACGCTCGCGATCGGTTGCACCGACGCGACCACGGCCGATCCCGACGGCGCGCCGTTGCCGACCGCCACGGGCGTCTACCGCGGCGCCTACGCGGTGCCGGTGCCCGCCGAGCTCGCGGCCGCGGCCACCTTCCCCCTCGACCACCTCGACTGGACCGTCATCGGCGACGTCGTGACGCTGCACTACGATCTGCCGGTCGGCCTGGTCGGCGGCGACGTGCGGATCGATCTCACCGGTCGGCTCACGCCGGGCGCCACCGAGGTCGTGCTGACCGGCGCCGTCGGGTCCGGCACCTGCACCTCCGACGGCCAGCGCCTGAGCTGCGTCGAGCAGTTCACCGGCCTCGGCGCGCTGCCGCGCAGCATGGCGCTGGTCGAGTCGACCGCGGCGGCCGAGTACGCCGGGCCGGTCGCCGATCGCGTCGCCGTCGCCAACGTGTTCGGCCAGCCCGACCCGATCGGCGTCGCGACCCTCGAGCTCACCGCGCCGGTCGTCGAAGACTGAGCCCGCGGGCGCGGCGCCCCGGCCGACAGGCCGCGCGCACGTCGTCGAGCGCGCGGTCGCCGACCACGCCCTCGGCGCAGGCGGCGAGCACCTCGGTGCCGCGATCAGTCGGCCGCCCGCACGGGCTCGCGGTGACGATGCGCGCGCCGCGCCGCGGGGCCTCGATGACGGCCTTGCGGTAGTTCACGGCGGCGCAGACAGGGCCGGCGACGAAGCGGAACCGCGCACGCGCGAGCGCCGCCGTCAGCTCGCGCAGCGCGGCCGGCGCGACGCACCCGGCGCGCTCGAGAGGCGCGACGTCGCCGAACGCCGGATCGCCGTGCCAGGTCCAGGTGCCGTCGGGGTAGATGGCCAGGATCTGTCGCGGCACCGGCGCGCCCGGGCTCGGCGCGGCGAAGCCAACCACGGTGGCGCGATAGATCGGTCGCCCGCGTGGACGCTGGCGACACTCGGCCGCGGCGGTGGCGTGACCGACCGCGCCGACCAGCGCGATCGCGGCGATCGCGGCGAAGACGAGGCGGCCACTCATGGCGAGGTGCAGGTCCAGGCTACGCGACGGACGCCAGGCATCGCGTCGAGAAACGCGCGAGCCGCGGCGCGGATCTACCGACGCGCGGCGCGCCGGCGCCGGCCACCGAGCGCGACGCCCAGCGCGAGGGCCAGCACCGCCGGGCCCGCGCCAGCGCCGCCGCTGGCGCTGCAGCCGCCGGTGATCTCGGCCGGCCGATCGAACGGCTCCTCGGGGCTGTTCGGATCGTTCGGATCGTTCGGGTCGTTCGGGTCGTTCGGGTCGTTCGGGTCGTTGGGCCCGGGCTGGTTGGCGTTGGGGTCGCCCGTGCCGGTCGGCAGGTTGGCGGCCGGCGCGCCCACGCCCACGGCGTACCAGGCGAGGTCGACCGCGGCCTGGGTGCCGGGCTCGTTCGGGTACAGCTCCATCGCCGCCTGCTTGTACGCGGCGCGCGCGCCGACGAAGTTGGTCGACTGGTTGAAGTAGGTGGTCCAGGCCCGGTAGGTGATGGCCTGGGCGCGATCGATGCCGAGCGCGGGCACCTGCACCGTCGCCGGGATGCCGGCGGTGCCGGCGCGCGGGTGGGTGCCGCCGGTGACCAGCAGGCTGAACATCAGGTTGGGCAGGCCCGAGTTGCCGTGGACGTAGCAGTAGTCGTTCTCCTCGGTCGGCGTCGTGCACGGCTGCATCACCGCGGTGTGATCGCTCGAGTACTGATCGCGGGCCGGGTTGTCCATGTAGCGGAGCGCGTCGCCCGGCGTGCCCGGCGTCCACACCTCCTCGCCCATCAGCCACGCCGCCGGCGTGACCGCGCCGACCTCGCGGATGTTGCAGATCGACGAGAACACGTCGCTCATCGCCTCGTTGAGGGCACCCGACTCGCGCTCGTAGACCAGCCCCGAGGTGTGCTCGGTGATCGCGTGCGCGAGCTCGTGGGCGACGATGTCGCTGGCGACCAGCGGCGCCGACTGCTGGCCGTCGCCGTCGCCGAACGCCAGCTGGGTGCCGTCCCAGAACGCGTTGATCAGCTGCTGATCGTAGTGGCCCGAGCTGATGATCGCCGCGCCGGCGCCGTCGAAGCTGTCGCGGCCGAACTGCGTCATCGCGCACTGGTACGCCTTCGCCGTGTTGGCGTGCAGCGTGGCCAGCGTCGCGTCGCCGCCGGTGGTCTGGGTCTCGGACAGGCGCAGCGTGCCGGGCAGCGTCTGGGTGTTGTTGGCGGTGTACGTGCGGCGGTTCTGCGCGGTGTGGATGCGCGGGTGCACCGCGACGATCGCGCCGGTGGCGGCGTCGACGAACACCTGATCGACCACCGGCTGGGTCGGCGCCTGGCCGCGCACCCAGACCACCTGGCAGCGGCGGGCGACCCCGGCGGCGTCGACGACGTAGGCCAGGCCGTCGGCCGCGGCCTGGCGCTGGGTCAGGCGCGGGTACGCCGCCGCGGCGCGCGCCTCGGCGCCGGCGTCGTCGATCGCGATGGCCGGCGCCGGGGCGACCGGGCGCAGCGTCGACACCGCCGCGACGACCGCGCCGCCGCGATCGGCGTGGACCGACAGCTCGGCGCCGATCACCGGCAGGCCGTCGTGCATCTGCTGGAAGCGCTGGTGGCGCATGCCGAGCGCGTCGGCCTCGGTGGCGGTGAGCGCCAGGTCGGCGGCGGCGACGCCGTACAGCCCGGCGATGGTCGCGACCGCGGCGGGCCCGGCCGGGAGCCCGGCGAACCGCACCAGCAGGGGGCGCTGGTCGGCGCCGAGCTCGACGGCGGTGGCGCCGGCGGCGGCGAACGCCGCGGGGACGGGCGTGGCCGGCGTGGTCGCGCCCACGGGGATCGGCGCCGGCGCGGCGGCGGCCAGCGTGGCGTCGAGGCCCCCGGCGAGCAGCGAGACTCCCAGCATCGAGACGATGGTTCGGCGCATGGCCGGGGTAATTTCAAGCGGCGGGCCAGCCCCGGACCGGCGGCGATCCGCGGAGTGACGCCAGCTTGCGCGACCCGGGCGCGGCGCCAGGCCCCGGGGTGCCGACCGTAGGCAGCACGCGGGCCCCCGCCCCCACCGCCGCCTCACATCGACTTCAACGACTCCTCGATCGCCCGCTGCAGGTCGGGGTCGAGCTGATCGATCGAGCCGGCCACGCCGCCATGGCCGTCGCTCTTCACCTCGTTCCCGCCGTTGCCCCACACCGGCACGAAGTGGTTGCCGCGGTGCAGCAGCAGGCGCACCGCCCCGTTCCCGACCACCGGGTGGACCAGGATCCGGCCGCCCTGCCATTGCAGGATCTGGGTGGCGAAGTGGCCGTCGCGCCGGAACTGGGACATCAGCGCGGCGCCTGCCCCGTCCTGGTACGGGTCGAGCATCTCGTCGCCCTGGGCGGTCCCGGTGGCGATCATCGCCTCGCGGATGCGCGTGACCCGCGCGTCGGCGCCACCGGGCGCGCCGTCGGCGAGCTGGACCATCGTGTGGATCAGGCAGTTCATGCCGGCGCCGGTGGCGCTGCCGAGCACGAGGTCGAGCGGCGTGTCGTCGGTGTCGGTCAGATCTTCGAGGCCGCGCTGGACGTTGCCCTCGCGCTGGCTGAGCTGTCCGGTCAGGGGCGCGAACAGCTCGTCGGGGAGGTACTGCTCCCACTCGACGCCCTCCTCGAACGGCTCGTCGTCGAAGTCGTCGACGGTGGCCATCCGCACGACGCGCTGGTACAGCGGCCTGAGCCCGCCGATCTCCTTGGTCGAGAACGTCGGGCCGGTGTACGTGCCGGCGATCCATTGCTCGAGCACGACCAAGGCCGCCTTGGCGCCGGTGCGACGCAGGACGTCCTTGAACGGCGCCATCAAGAGCTCGCGCTGATCTTGCTCGTTGAGCTTGGTCGACTTCGGCTTCCGCTTCTTGGACTTGCTGGGGCCCTTGACCTCGACGGTGACGTCGACCGGGAACTCGTGCAGCGACAGCGTGCGGATGCCCACCAGGGCGGCGACGTCGAGCGTCCCGGACGTCGAGCCGTAGATGCCGATCAGCCGGTCGCCCAGCAGCTCCTTGATCGCCAGCAACAGCTGGACGTGCTGGACCTTGGTGTTGAAGCCGCGCCTGGTCCAGTCGGAGCCGTCGCGCCCGGCGCCGACGAACGCCGGCGACGAGGACCGCTCCTCGCCCTCGTCGGGGCCCTCGTCGTGACAGCGGATCGTGTAGTGCGCCAGCGTCTCGTCCTTGGCGATCTGCTGACGGATCGCGGTGAACTCGGGCCCTTCGCTGTTGTGCTGTTCCTGGTTGGTGGCCTTGCGATCGCTGAACAGCACCAGGCGCTTGTCCTTGTCCACGACCGTCTCGATCTGCCGCAGCTGCGCGTCGATCCACTGCCGCGACGCCGCCCGGGTCGCGTACGGGACGTCGTCGTTGTAGGTCGAGAAGCGCTGGGCGATCACCGCCATCACCTGCTTGGTCCCGGCCCACTGCATGATCCGGGCGATCAACGCGGTCGACACCTTCTGATCGAGCACCGACGTCTCGGGATCGTCCTTGAGGATCTGGCGGCGGGTGTCGTCGAGCTTGGCGTTCATCTGACTCGACGTGCCGCGCGGCACCGCCAGCTTGCGCACCCGATCGCCGAAGCCGACCGCGACGGCGAACTCGATCGCGCGGTCGGCGTGCTCCTCGGTCTTGTCCTTGCCGTGGTCGGCCGTGAAGTAACCGATCACGACCTTGGGCAACGGCAGCCCCTCGAAGGCCAGGCACGCCATGAACCCGAGCGTGTGGTAGATGTCGCCCGAGCTGTCGAGCGGCGGGTTGTTGAACGTGTACTCGCCCGACGTGAGGAACTCGCCGAGCAGGCCGACCAGCCCACCGCGCGGCTCGCGCTCCTCGGGCAGCTCCTCTTCCTGCGGCTTGGCCTTGTCGCGCGGCGCGAGCTCATCCCGGGCGACGTCGTAGGTGATCACCTCGCCGCTCTCGATCGCGCGCAGCTGGAACACCGTGCCCTCGCGCGCGACCAGCTCGCAGATCACGCCGTCGAGCCGGCACCGCTGGCCGACGTGGATCAGCCCGCGCACGCCGAGCAGGTCGCGCGCGACGCCCCACATGCCGTCGCCCAGCCACACCAGGAGCGCGGCCTGCGCCACCGCGGCCGGCGCCGGCCCGGCACCGCCGCCGCCGTCGACCCGCTCGCCCCGCGCCGCCCGCGCTCCCCAGTCGTCGGCCTCGGCTTCGAGGCCCGGGTCGAGGTTGAACGCGACGCCCGCGCCGGTCGAGGCCCCCGCGACGCGCCCGGCCCGCTGCTGGACGACGTGGGCCAGCTCGTGGCCGATCAGCGCGTCGCCGCCCCCGGTGCCTGGCGCGTAGTGGCCCGGCGCGAAGTGCAGGTCGTCGCCGGAGGCGTAGGCCCGGGCGCCGAGCGCCGCGACCGTCGGGCTGTCGGTGTGGACCCGGACCGCGGTGAAGTCGGTCGCGAACGCCGCCTCCATGGTCGCGCGCAGCACGTCGGGCAGCGGGGTCCCCCCGCCCGTGGCCGGCGGCGCCGCGATCATCGACGGCGTCAGCTCGACCTCGAGCTTCGCCTGCGCCACCCGGTAGCCGGCCGTGCGCGCCGGCACCTGCATCGTGAGCGTGCGCTTGCCAGCGCGGGCGGCCCGCGACTCGGGCGCCGGCGGCTCCTCGGGGTCCTGCGCGGCCGCCTTCCACAGGTCGAACATGCCCGACGGTACCGACCCGCCCCGGCGGCGCCGATATCAGGGCGATGTCACGGCCGGTTCAGTCGCCGCCCGCGCTCTTGCGCCCGTAGTCCGAGACGTACCAGCCGCCGCCCCGCAACGCGAACGAGCTCGCGGAGATCTGGCGCTCGGCCCGCGGGGCGCCGCACGCGGCGCAGGTGGTCAGCGGGGGATCGGTGATCTTCTGGGTGGCCTCGAACTGGTGCGCGCACGCGGCGCACGCGTACTCGTAGATCGGCATGGGGGCGAAGCTAACCACCCCGCCGGAACGGTCAAGGAGGGTGGCGGGCCGGGAATACGCGCCGCCGGCCGGCGGTCCGGACCGTCCGAGCATTCCCGACCAGGAGTCCCAAGGATGAGCAACGCCAAGCAGATCCAGGCTGCCCGCGGCAGCTCCCCGGGCGCGGTCGACGCCGACGGCGCGACCGGCCACGTCGTGATCGCCAGCGAGGACGAGGTGCGACGCGCCGCGATCGCCCGCGCGCTGGTGCGCGACGGCCACCGCCCGGTCGCCGCCCGCGCGGCCCTCGAGTTCTATACCCACGTCGGCATCGCCGGCCCCGACCTGCGCCACCCCCGCCGGCCGGCGCTGGTGGTCCTCGACACCACCGGCACCGGGTGGGCCACCCTCGACCTGCTCGAGGTGGCGTGCGGCGCGCCGTGGCGGCTGCCGGTGCTCGCGCTGGTGGCCGACGCCGACGCCGCGGCCCGGGCACGCGCGCTCGGCGCGATGGCGGCGCTGCGCCTGCCGCTCGATCCCCTCTTGCTGCGCGCCGAGGTGATGACCATCGTCTCGCCCGCGACGCGAGGCGCGGCCTAGCTGCGCACGCGCCCGGTCGCCTCACATCCACGAGAAGAAAGGAGAGCGCTATGCGTACGACCACGTCCCTGGCCCTCGCCTCGATCCTCACGATGGGGATCGCAGGTGCCTCGCCCGCCCTCGCCGGCGGCGCCACCTCGACCGCGCCGATCCGGCTGTTCGGGAAGTCGATGTGCCTCCCGTCGACGCCGGCCACCGCGCGCTGCGACGTGCGGCTCGCTCCACCCACGCCCGGCGTGGTGCGCGTGTTCGGCAAGACCTGGTGCTTCGGCGCGCCGGCCGACACGCGGTGCGATCTGACCATGCCCGCGCCGTCGGCGACGACCGCCGCGGCGTCGCCCGCGACCGCGGCGCCGCCCACCGCCGCGCCCCCCGGCGAGGGCGTGTTCACCCGCTGGTTGCGGGCGCTGCGCGAGCGCGCGGCGAACGAGCGCGGCTAGCGATCAGTCGCCGTCGCGGCGCCAGGCGACGACCTTGCCGCCGCCGGCGCCGAGCGCGGGGTCGATCACGACCTCGACCCGCGCGTCCCGGCCGAACAGGTCGCGCAGCGTGTGCTCGAAGTCCTCGCGCGGGATCGGCACGCCGGGCAGCGGGCGCAGCCGCAGCTCGACCGAGCCGTCGGCGCGCTGGCGCAGCGCGTGCTGGACGAACGGGGCCAGCGGCCGGATGCGCCGCGCGATGTCGATCGACGTGACCGGGCCGCCGTCGGTGGCGCGGAACCGGACCGGCGCGCGGCCCTCGAGATCGAGGATCGTGCGCGCGGCGCGGCCGTCGGGCAGCGTCACGGTCGCGAGCCGGCCGAAGTCGCCGGTGCGGTAGCGCACCAGCGGCAGGTAGCGGTTGCGGCCGCCGGTGAGCGTCACCTCGCCGCGCGCGCCGTCGGGCAGGCGCGCGCCGTCGGGGCCGAGCACCTCGACGAACAGATCCGGCAGCAGCACGACGTGGCCGGGCACGCCGGGCACGCTGGCCGCGACCGGCCCGGTCTCGGTCGTCGAGTACAGGTCGATGACGGTGGTGCCCCAGCCCGCGCGCAGGGCGTCGCCCAGCTCGGGCCGCAGGCTCACCGCGCTCGAGATCACGACCGTCGGCCGCACCGGCAGCTCGAGGCGCAGCGCCTCCGCCAGCGTCACCGGCTCCGACGCGATCAGCCGCGGCGCGAAGTCGCGCAGGAAGCGATCGCGCGACGGCGCGCCGCCGCCCCAGTCGTGCGGCGCGAGGTTGAGCTTGGCGAACACCGCGCCGGCCCAGCCGCTCATCGTCGTCGCGAAGACGTAGGTCTGGCGCTGCATCGACGCGTTGACCGCGAGCGGCTCGCCGCACGCCGGCGCCAGCGCGACGCCGTGGAGCTGCATCGCCCGCTCGAGGTGCGCGAGGTTCTGCACCATCGCGGTCGGGTGGCTCGGGATGATCACCGCGTGACCGGTGGTGGCCGACGTCGAGTAGACGATCGCGTCGTCGATCGGCAGGTCGCGCGGCACCAGGTCCTCGAGGCGGTGCGCCAGCGCGTCGCGATCGGTGGTCGGCAGCGCCTCGAAGTCGCGCGCCACGTCGAAGCCGTCGGGCAGCTCGTCGAGCAAGAACAGCCGCGACCGCAGCGCCTCGACGAAGTCGACGATGGCCGTCGACGGGGTCGCCGCGGCCTCGCGCGGGGCGGTCGCCAGCGCGGCGCGGCAGGCGTCGAGCGCCGCCAGCTCGGCGTCGCCGACGCGATCGCCCAGCGTGCGGTTGTAGCGGGGCGCGTCGGGGTGCTCGAGCACGCGCGCCAGCCCGGCCCACGCGCGCTCGGTCATCGCCGGGGCGCGGGCGCGCCAGGCGTCGGGGATCCTGGTCGGCTCAGTCTTCATGGGTGGTCCGGGCCGCCTGGCGCCGCTCCTCTTCCTCTTGCTGGCGCAGCCGCTCGAGCTCGGCCTTGCGCCGCTGCCGCTCGGCCTCGCGCGCCCCCTCGCGCTCGCGCGCCTCGCGCAACAGCGCCTTGCGCCGGACCGAGTCGAGCACCGCCAGCCGATCCTCGGCGACGGCCGGGGTCTCGCCGTCGGGGAGCCGGGCCAGCGCCGCCAGGCAGGTGCGCACCAGCTCCTCGCGCCGCTCGGCGTCCTCGACGAACAGCCGCGGCACCACCGCGCCGGCCAGCGCCGCCAACCGGTCGCCGAGCAGCCCCACCAGCGCGTCGGCGGGGGCGTCGCCGAACGCCGGGTCGTGCAAGAGCCAGGTCGCGATCAGCACGAGGTCGAGGTGGCGGGCCCGCGCGCCGGTGGCGCCGGCGGCGGCGAACCGCGCGACCTCGTCGGGCCCGAGCCGCCGGGTCGCGCGATCGCGGAACAGATCGGCGACCACCGCGTCGAGCTGGACCGCGCGGCGATCGCGGAACACCTGCGGCACGCGGGCCAGGCGATCGGTCAGGCGCTCGACGCTGGCGGTCACGGCTTCCCGAAGGTACGCCGCGCGAAGGCGCGGGCAAAGGCCACCAGTTCGGGCTCGCTGGCCACCAGGTACGGCGTGAACCCGGCGGCGCGCAGCTGGGCCAGGTGCGGCTCGTAGTGCTTGGCGCCGCCCAGCCGCAGCACCGCGCTGGCGCCGCCGCCGGCCCGCTCGACCGCCCGCGCCGCCAGCGCCCAGCCGTCGGCGGTGCCGTCGATCTCGCCGAACAGGTCCGAGTCGCTGACGATCAGCACGTGCACCGGGCGCGGCGGCGGCGGCGCCTCGACGAACGTCTTGACCAGCCGCGGCAACCCGAACGAGCAGCCGGTGCCGAGGTAGTCGGTGAGCACGCCGAGCAGCGCGCGCTCGTCGCGCAGGAAGCCGGCGGTCTCGGTGTACTGGCCCTGCCCGTGCCACTCGCCCGACAGGCACGCCATCACCCGCGCCCCGGCGCGCAGCGCCGACAGCGTGAGCACGACGCCGGCGACCACCGGGTAGGCGAGCGTCCGGGACGGGTTGCCCATCGAGCCCGAGCAGTCGATGCCGACGTACAGATCAGGCGGCCGGGTCTCGGGCTCGCCGCCCTCGGTGACGCCGAACGCGCGCTGCACCGTCGTCACGCCGGGGATGACCACCGGGCTCTTCGCCAGCGACTCGAACCAGTCGATCGCCTCGAGCCCGCTGCCGGCCTCCCACGGATCGAGGCCCTCGGGCAGCGGGTCGCCGACCCGGGCCAGCCGCTGCACCGGGAACGGCAGCACGTGCGGCATCGCCAGCTCGCGGTAGTAGCGGCCGACCAGCTCGCGGGGCTCGCGGCGGACGCCCACGGCGCGCATCAGATCGAGCCACTCCGCGGGGCCGCGCGCGACCTTGCGACGATCGGGGCGACCGTCGCTGCCCGACGCCCGCCCCGGCTGGTAGCGCTGCGGCACCGCCGGCTCGGCGGCCTCGGCCTCGGCCTCGGCGTCGTCGCCGAGCGCGGGGTCGACGGCCGGGTGCTTGATCGCCGCCGGGTCGAAGTCGTCGTCGGTGAGGCCGTCGGGGACCGCGTCGCCCACCGAGGTCGCGGCGGTGTCCATCCACGGCGCCAGGCCCAGGCGATCGGTCGGCAGCTTCTCGAGGTACGGCGCGATCAGCAGCGCGAACGACGGCGCACCCTCGAGCCAGCGCTCGCGGAACGTGCGGACGATGCGGGCCAGGAGCTCGGCGTCGGCCTCGATCGACGCGTCGACGACGGCGGTCAGCGTGTCGGCCGGCAGCGACCACAGCCGCTCGTACGCGCGCATGTAGACCGCCCACAGCTCGCTGGCCTCGGGCCGGCGCAGCGCGACGTAGACCGCGGCGATGTCGGCGGTGCGCGAGCGCTGCAGGCGATCGTTGAGCAACAGATCGGTGTACAGGTTGGCGACCAGCCCGGCGTGGCACGCCAGCTCGGCGGGCAACGTGCGCCGGATGCGATCGTGCAGCCGCACGTGCTCGCGCAGCGACCCCGGCGCGTGGACGTAGTGGCCGACCTCGTGGGCGAGGATCGCGTGGGCGTGCTCGGCCAGCGCCAGCTCGACGACCTGGCCCAGGCCGATGACGATGCGCTGGTCGCGCATGCGGATCATCGCGAACGAGCCCTCGAGCCCCTCGCGCTGCTCGTCGGCCGGGGTCCGGCACAGGATCGGCGGCGCCAGCCGGGTGTACGGGCTGAACGCGACCCGCGCGGTCGCCCACGCGTCGGTGAAGCGCGCGGCCGCGGCCTCGACCGCCGCGGCGTCGGTCACGCGCCGGCCTCGCGGCGACCGAGCACCAGCACCTGGTGGCTGTCGGCCGCGGTCGCGGCGATCATGCCCGCGCACGTGCCGTGATCCGCCGCGGTCTGCGCCGCCGCGTGGGCCCACGCCGCCGGCACCAGCCGCGCGCCGAACACGTCGGCGTGCAGCTCCAGCGTCACGTCGCCGTCGGTGCACACCAGCCGATCCGCGACCACCCGCGCCCGCGGCGGCCGATGGAACGGGCCGCCGAAGCCGACGAAGCCGCCGACGGTCGCGATCGGCGCCGCCGGCCCGAGCGGGCCGGTCGCGCCCGGCCGACAGAACCGCCGCTCGGGATCGGCGTCGATCGTGGGCGCGCCGAACAGCGCGGCGATCAGCGCCGGCTCGAAGCGCGCGATGCGATCGAGCGCGGCGTCGCGGGCCTCGGCGAGGCCGGCCCGCCAGCCCAGCACGATCCCGAGATCGAGCAGCGCCCCCGGCTCGGCGCACCGCGCGGCGCTGGCCGCCAACGCGTCGAGCCACGCCGCCGCGACCTCGGGGCCGCGCGCCCGCGCGACGTTCAGGTAGCCGTTGCCCAGCGCGCGCAGCACCAGCCCCGGCGCCCGCGCGATCAGCGGCGCCAGCGCCGGCGCCCGCGCGACCAGCGCCTGCTCGAACCGGCCGGGCTCGGCCGCGCCGCACAGCCCGGTCCGCAGCCCGACGAGCCCCAGCTCGAACAGCGCGATCAGCACCGCCGGCGCCGGCTCGCCGTCCCAGCCGTCGAGGATCGGCACGACCGTGCGGCGCAGGAAGCCCAGCATCGCGTCGGGCGCGAGGTCACCGCCGTCCCGCGCGAACCGCGCGTTCAGCTCGTCGCGCCAGGCGGCGAGCAGCGTCGAGGCCCCGCTCACGTCGACGCGCCGCGGGCGCGCAGCCACGCGCGGTAGTTGGTGTAGCGCTGGTGCAGGTACTTGAGCGCCAGCACGTCGTCGAACAGGTGGCCGTAGAGCTTGCCGCCCTGCTCGACCTCGCGCAGCCGCCGCTCGAGCCCGGCCAGCCGCTCGTCGACGGTCGCCGCGTCGAGGCCCTCGAGGCCCCGGTCGAAGGTCGCCAGCGCCTCGCCCACCGGGTCGTCGCGATCGCGCCCGAGCCGGTCGTACTCCTCGCACGCGCGATCGAACAGCACCCGGATCCAGCCGACCAGATCGGCGCGGTACGGCGCGTGCTCGGCGGCGTCGAAGAACGCCGCGTCGCGCTGCTGGACCAGCTTGTCGTGCAGCACGAACGGCAGGATCTGGCGCACGTCGTCGAAGCCGACCTCGCGGCTGCCGCGGAACCACGCCAGCGCCTTGGCGAAGATCAGGCACGTCGTCAGCGCGCGCACCGACAGGCCGTTCTTGGTCTGCGCGCCGAGGTCGTCGGCGCTGCCACGGGCGGCGAAGGTCTCGAACGGCACGCCCGCCACCTTCACCGTGTCCTTGGTCTGGTACTCGATCGTGCGGCCGGCCGGCTCGAAGAACTCGAACTGCGCCGCGAAGAACTCCATCCGCCGCAACAGCGGCGCCGGCAGGTGGACGGCGCGGATCTCGCGCTCCATGCGATCGAGCTCGGGGCCGGTGAAGACGATCTCCGGCGGCACCAGGTCCTCGGGCCGCTGCCCCGACTCGACCCGCTCGAGCAGCTCGCCGAAGAACCGGGTGTTGAAGTGCAGCGCCTTGACGACGACGTCGATGCGGTCGCGCAGCGCCTCGATGACCTGGTAGGTGCCGCCGCCGGCGTCGTCGTTGGCGGTCAAGTACCACGCCGCCGGCGGGCACTCGTAGACCTGGTCGTACAGCTCGGCGTACTCGTCGGCCATCACCGTCAGGAGCGCCGACTGGGTGCGGGTCGGGATGCGGTTGTACTCGTCGATGATCTTGACCCGCATGCCCAGCCACTTGCGCCAGGCGATCTTGACCTCGTCCATCGTCGTCGCGTTGACCAGGCTCGACGGCAGCGGGTTGCCGAGCAGGTCGGCGATCGTCATCTGCGGCTGGCCGTGCTGGATGCCCTGCTTCATCTCGCGCGGGCTGTACCCGGCCAGCAGCCCGAGCAAGGTCGCGATCACGGTCTTGCCGCGGCCGGGGCCGCCGATCAGCAGGCAGCGGCGCCGCACCGCCAGGTTGAGCAGCGGCAACAGCACGTAGCTCGAGTAGCTCTGCGCGGTCGGCAGCACGACGCGGGTCTGGTGCTCGCCCAGGCTGAACGTCGCCGGCGGCGCGTCGACGAACTCGAGGTCGTAGAACGGGCTGATGATCGCGTGGTTGACGACCCAGAAGTAGGCCTGGCGCAGCTTCTCGTCGAGGGGCACCGCCTCGGGCGGGCGTGGATCGACGTCGCCCAGCGGCCCGCGGTACAGGTCGGCCACGTCGAAGCGCGGCGGCCCGCCGGCGGCCCGCGGGTTGGTCGGGGCCTGGCTCACCTGCGCGTGGCGCTTGGTCATCGTGGCCCGAGCGTAACGCGACTGGTCCCCCGCCGGATCCCAGGGGCTCACCCGAGCGGCGCGGCGAAGCCCCAGCCGGCCGCGAGCCGGGCGTCGATCGCCGCCATCGCCGCGGCCTCGCGCGCCGCGCGATCGCCGCGCAGCCACTGCCACTGCCGCCCATCCGCGGTCAGCCGCTCGGCGAACCGCGCGGTCATCCACGCGCGCAGGTGCTCGCCGTCGCGCAGCCCGTCCTGCGCGAACGGCACGTCGTCGGGGTGGGTCAAGAGGTACAGGTGGTACGGCGCCGCGGGGCCGAGCGCGTCGACGGCGGCGGCCGGCGCGCCGCGGTAGCGCTCGTGCCAGATCGCCGTCGCGAACGCGTCGGTGTCGCAGATCAGGACCGGCGCCCCGGCGCGCGCCATCGCCGCCTCGCGCGCGGCCTGGGCGCGGGCGATGGCGACGAAGTCGGCGGTGTCCCACGCCAGCGCGTCCATCGTCGCGGCGGGGCCGAGCGCGGTGAGCTTCTGTTCGGTCACCTCGCGGCCGACCTCGGGCACCCACGCCGCGTCGGCGAAGGCGCCGCCGCGGGCCCGCAGCCGCGCGACCAGCGCCTCGGCCAGCGTGGTCTTGCCGGTCGACTCGGCGCCGACCAGCACCACCCGCCACGCCAGGTGGCCGCGCACGCACGGCGCCAGCGCGCCCCAGTGCGCCACCGGATCGGCGCGCACCGCGGTGCCCGACACCGGGTGCGCCGCGCGCGGCGGATCGACCGCGACGTGGCGCGCGCCCAGCCGCCGGGCCAGCTCGTCGCCGTACGGCTCCGACGTGAACACCGCGTCGACCGGGACGTCGGTCACGCCGCGCGCCGCGCCCTGCATCAGGTCGACGTGGGCGCGCCAGATCGCGTCGCTGCCGTAGTCCACCGGGTGATCGTCGACGACGCCGACCACCGTGACGGTGGCGTCGGCCGCGTGGACCTCGCGCAGCCACGCGACCCGATCGGCCAGCGCGAGGCTCTCGACGGTCGCCGCCATCACCACGACGGTCACCCGCGCCGCGCCGGCGGCGGCCGTGCGCACCAGGTGGTGGTGGCCGGCGTGCGGCGGGTAGAACTTGCCGATCACCAGGCCGTGGCGGTTCACGCGGCCGCCTCCGCGCGCAGCGCCCGCGTCCACACCCGCAGCCCGACCACGCACAGCGCGCCGAAGATGACGTACACGCCCGCGGTCGGGTACAGGCCGCGGCTCAGGTACAGCGGCACGCTGATCACGTCGACGGTGATCCAGATCCACCACGACTCGATCAGCTTCTCGGCTTGGCCCCAGGTCGCGGCCAGCGACAACGTCAGCACGCTGGCGTCGGCCAGCGGCGCCGGCGAGTCGGTGGCGTGGCCGAGCCACGCCGCGAGCCCGGCCGTCGCGACCACCACCGCCGTCGCCAGCACGCCCCACTCGCGGCGCCGCGTGCGTCGCACCGCCAGCACGTCGCCGGCCGCGCCGGGCCGCCAGCGCCACCAGCCGTAGCACCCGAGCGCGAAGAAGATCCCCTGCAGCGTGCTGTCGCTGTAGAGCTTCGCCCGCCAGAACAAGAGCGCCCAGAACACGTTGTTGACCAGCCCGACCGGCCAGTTCCAAACGTGCTGCCGCGCCACCAGCGCCACGCACGCCAGCCCCGACACCGCGCCCAGCACCTCGGCCCAGCTGATCGGCGCGCCGGCGATCACCAGCGCGGCGCTGTCCAGCCAGCGCAAGACCTCGTCCATCAGCGTCGCGTCCGGCGGCGATTCACCCGCGGACGATACGCCGGGCGGCGGGGTCATGGGCGGCACCGCGCACGCGGGCGCGCTGGCACGCCACTCGCAACGCACCGCGCCGAGGAGCGACGTCATGGGTTCGACGACACAGGCTGACGCCGCGCGGCGGTCACCGGCGGGGCCATGCGGCCGGGCCGCGGGCGTCGAGGCGTAGCGGTGCCCGGGCTGCCCACGCGCGTCTACCGGACCATCGGCCGCTTCGGCGTGGCGCTGGCGCGGCAGCTGCGCGCCCACGACATCGACGACCTCGCCGCGATGATGACGTACTACGCGATCATGGCGCTGTTTCCGATGGTGCTGTTCGTCTTCACCGTCGCGCTGGTCGCGCTGCCGGCGCAGCTGGTCCGCGACGCGGCTACCAGCCTGACCGCGCCGCTGCCAGCCGACGTGGCGGCGATCCTGCGCGCCGAGGTCGAGCGCATGCGCGCCGCGTCGAGCCCGGGGCTGGCCGTGCTCGGCGGCGGCCTCGCGCTGTGGGGCGCGTCGCGCGGCGCCTCCGCGCTGACCACCGCGCTCAACCGCGTGTTCGGCAAGCGCGAGACCCGGCCGTGGCTGCGCCGGCAGGCCCGCGCGATCGGCGTGACCGCGCTCCTGGCGGTGATCGTCGTGCTGGCGCTCGGCGGCTTCGTGGTCGCCCCGGAGCTCGGCGCGCGGCTCGCGGCCCGCCTGGCGATCCGCGGCGACGCCTTCGACGCCGCGTGGTGGTGGCTACGCTGGATCGGCGCCGGCGCGGTCGCGACGCTGTTGTGGTCGCTGCTCTACCAGACCCTGCCCGACACCGCCGCGCCGCTGCGGGTGTTCACGCCGGGCGCGGTCGTCGGCGTGCTGCTGTGGATCCTGGTCAGCCGCGGCCTGACGCTGTTCGTGCAGTACATCAGCGACTTCCAGAGCGCGTACGGCGCGTTCGCCAGCGTGATCATCGTGCTGGTGTGGCTGTGGCTGTCGAACCTGACGCTCTTGTTCGGCGCCGAGATCGCGGCGGTGATCGCCGCGCAGCGCGCGCCCGCCAGCCCAGCCGCCGCCGCGCTCGCCGACCCTGCCGAACACGAGGCGCGATGAGCGCGCCCTGGCTTCGCTGTGGCGTGGGCGCACGGACGTGCGCCCAGGTGAGCGCGCGCGCTCACCCGCCGCAGCCACGTCGGGCCCTGGCGCCGACGCACCACCACCATCCGGAGGACCTTTGCTGACCCCACCGACACCCGAGGACGAGCGCGGCGAGACCGACACCAGCCTCGACGCCGAGCGGCAGAAGGCCGATGAGCTGCTCACCGAACGGGCGGCATCGCTGGCCGACGCCGCCGCCTCGGTGCTGGCGCTGGCCAGCCAGGAGGCCGACGTCCTGATCGAGACCGCCCGCGACCACACCGACGCCGCGCTCGACCACGCCGACCAGCCGACCGCGGTGCGCGCCGAGATCGCCGCCGCGCGGGACGCCGAGGACGCCCAGACCGAGGCCCGCCGCACCGCCGCCGCCGCGACCCTCGCCGACGAGCAGCGCGCCCACCAGCGCGCGATCAAGCACCTGCTCGCGATCGAGCGCGACGAGACCGACCAGCGGCTGCAGAAGGAGCGCGAGCGCGCCGACCACCGGATCGCGTCGCGCGACGACTTCTTCGCGATGGTCAGCCACGACGTGCGCTCGCTGCTGGGCAGCATCTCGCTGTCCGCCGACGCCCTGCGCGGCGCCGACCACGATCGCGCCGGCGCGGTGCGCGAGGCCGACCGGATCCTCCGGCTCACCGCGCGGATGAACCGGCTGGTCGGCGATCTGCTCGACGTCGTCAGCCTCGAGGCCGGCAAGCTCAAGATCGATCCGGCCACCCACGACCTGCGCGACCTCTTGGCCGAGACCGTCGAGAGCTTCCAGGCGCTGGCCGCCGCGCGCGAGGTGCAGCTGATCGCCGCGCGGCCGGCGGCGCCGATGCGGACGCGCTGCGACAGCGACCGCATGCTGCAGGTGCTGGCCAACCTGGTCAGCAACGCGCTGAAGTTCACCACGCCCGGCGGCCACGTCGCGCTCGCCGTCGCGCGGGCCGGCGCCAGCTTCGACGTCACCGTGCGCGACGACGGCCGCGGCATCGCGCCGGATCAGCAGGAGGCCATCTTCGATCGCTTCTCGCAGGCCTCGCAGCTCGACCGCCGCGGCCTGGGCCTCGGCCTCTACATCGCCCGCGGCGTGCTCGAGGCCCACGGCGGCTCGCTCTCGGTCACCAGCGCGCTCGGCGCCGGCGCCACCTTCCACGCCACGCTGCCCGCCGCCTGACCGCGCCGCGCGCCGGCCGCTGGTACGCTCCGTGGCGGCCCGATGGACGCGGCGCTGCGCCCCCTCTTCGACGCGATCCTCGACGCCCCCGAGGACGACCAGCCGCGGCTCGCCCTCGCCGCGCGCCTGACCGAGCTGGGCGACCCGCGCGGCGAACACATCCGGCTGGCGTGCGCGCTCGCGCAGCTGGCCATCGACGATCCCGCGCGCGCCGCCCTCACCGAGCGCTGCGCGCGGCTGCCTTCGTTCGCGTTCTTCGAGCAGGTCGATCGCGACTTCCCGCACAGCTACGTCGTGCGGCGCGGCTTCGTCGAGGAGCTCGCGTGCAGCGGCGCGGCGTTCGTCGCCAACGCCGCGCGGCTGATGCGGGCGGCGCCGATCCGCGTGTACGACGCCGGCCCGATCCACGGCCAGGGCGCGAGCCTCGCGGCGTGTCCAGCGCTCGCCCGGCTGCGGCGGCTGCGGCTGCGCGCGCCGGGCGACGCCGATCGCGCCGCGGTCCTCGCGTCGCCGCACCTGGGCGCGCTCCCCGAGCTCGAGCTGGCGCTGCAGCTCGACGGCCCGCCGGCGGTGGCGCGGCTCGCGGCGGAGCTGCGGCACCTGCGCGGGCTGCGCCGGCTCAGCACCCACTACGGCACGATCGGCGGCCGCGCCTGCGCCGCGCTCGGCGAGCTGGCGCGCGCCCGAGGCCTGGAGGTGCTGGACGTGCGCAGCGCAGCCATCCCGGCGGCCGGGGTCGCGCAGCTCCGGGCCATCCTCGGCGAGGCGCGCGTGCTGCCGCGCCCGGCGTCGCGGGTGAGCTTTCGCTTCGGCGTCCTGGATCTTTCGGGGACGAGCCTCAGCCCAGCCGAGATCGCTGCGGAGATCGCGACCGGGGCCTACGCCAGCGCCATCCGGCTGGTGTTCGGCCGCAACCGGCTCGGCGACGCGGGCGTCGCCCAGCTCGCGGCGTGCGGGCAGCTCCCCGCGCTGACCGAGCTCGATCTCCACGGCGCCGACATCACCGACGCCGGCGCCCGCGCGCTCGCCACCACCGCGGTGGGGCTCGACCACGTCGCGCACGTGGCCCTCGGCGAGGTGCCCCGCGCCGGCGATGGCATCGGCGCGCAAGACGAGACCGGCGTCAGCGACGCTGCCGTCGACGCGCTCGCGCGCTCGCCCCGCCTCCCCGGGCTGCGCTCGATCACCCGCACCAAGACCTACCGGCACGGCGCCGGCGGCGCCGACGCCCGCGACGACCGCGAGGTCACCCCGATCCGCCACGCCGACGGCCGCGTCGTCGAATCGATCGTCGTCCACAGCCTCTGGCCATGACGACGCAGCGACCGCGTTCGTGGCCGATCACGAACCGGCGGGTGGCGTGGCCATCCTTGCACGAGGCCCCAGCGCGACATCGAGCGCGATGCGCAGCGCGTCGTCGGGCGTCGCCAGGACGACTCCGCCCTGGCCGACCCACCCAGCTTCCTCGGTCGTGCCCGTCAGGAAGAGCGCGCCGGCATCGCCGAAGTAGGTGAAGGCGTCGTAGCGCGGCGTGCCGTCCTCATCCGCGATCGATCGGATCTCCAGCGAGCCCCGGACGGATTCCTCGCTGTTGTCGTCCGCGAGCCGGGCCTCGGCGTGGAGGTCCTGTTCGTCGTAGCCGCGCACCGCGATGCGAAGCTGCTCGCGCTCCAGCGCGGATAGCTCGCTCGCTCGCTTCGTTCGGTCGCACGATGCGGGTGACGACGAGTTCGCGCGCCTTCACTCCATCTGCGTCGCCGATGTCTTCCATATGTGCCCGATCGTATCCGCTGCAGAGCGGAGACGCACGAGCGCTCGCCAGCCGAGTCCAGGCTCGGCGGCGTAGGGGTGGAGGCGGCGGGAATCGAACCCGCGTCCGAGAATGCTTCAGGCTGAGCTACTACGTGCGTAGCCATCGCTCGTCTTGTCTGGCCCTGGTGAGAGGTGGATGGCAGCCATCACCAGCGCGAGTCGATCCTTTATCTCGCCGCCCGGACGATCGTCGTTCCCGGACGGCCAGCCTGATTGTTGCGGCTACGCGGGCTCCAGGCGGAAGCCTACGCAGCCGTCGTGGTCCTGACTAGGTCAGGCCGCGAGAGCAACAGCGTTGTCGTTCGCAGTTGCAGGGTTGCCCATTTTTACGTGGCCATGGGCGCCACGACACGCAGCTCAGTCGTCGACATCCCCGTCGAAACCTTTACGCCCCCTTGTCAGAGATCAGGCCGGTGAAGGCCTGCCGGGCATGATGGGGCCTGCCGGGGTCCGACGCAAGGGGCGATCGCGCCGGGCGGCCCAGCAGTTCCCCAACCGCTTCCCGGGGTTAGGTCCGTCACACGACGCGCTTGCCGCTTCCGGCGACATCCAGCTCGCGCTAGATTCCGAAATTGTCGCACGGGCCGGGATTGGGCTCGACGCTCGCGACCGGGAGTGTCTATGTCAGGTTCGCTTCGTTGGGTTTGGATCATCGCCGCAATCGCGTTGATCGGGTGGTCGACGCAGGCGGCCAACGCCGCGATCGCTGTGGACATGGCCGCGATCGACTTCGGCGACGTCACGATGAACACGGCGAGCACGCCGATCACGCTGACCGTCACCAACGACGACACCATGAACACGGTGGCGGTGACCTTCACGCAGAGTGCCGGCTGCAACGGGCGGCTGTCGTTTACGCCGGCCAACGGCATGGTGCCGGTCCGCAACGCGCCCAACGACGGGCAGCTGACCGTCCAGGTACGCTTCACGCCCAACTCGCGCACGCCGCTGGCGAGCTGCACGATCACCGTCGACCAGCCCACCGGCCCCGATCCGTCGGTGACGGTGGCGGGCGACAGCGACGCACCTCGCCTCGTCGTCGCCGCGGGAGACTTGATCTTCAGTACGTTGCGATGGAACGCGAACGGTGCAGGCGCCGCAGCGACGCGGCTACTCACGATCGACAACACCGGCGACGCGTCGATGGCGATCGCGAACGTCACGACAGGCTTCACCGGTACCCACGCAGGCGACTTTGCTTTCTTGGCGGGCAGCGAGGCCGGGTTTCCAATCCCGCCCGGCGGGACCGGTACCATTGCGTTTCAGTTCAACCCCAGCGCGGCCGGCGCACGCACGGCCACGTTGAACATTGAGCTCAACAACGATCCGACCGGCGAGTCCGTCGCCGACGTCCCGGCAAGCGGCACCGGCATCCAGTCGATCCAGACGTTCGATCGCGGCAGCCCCTACAACCTGGGCTCGGCGCCGCTGGGCGGAACCGTCGACGGCAGTGTCACGCTGCGCAACCGCGCCGCGGATCAGGCCTCAACCACGCTCAACGTGTCGTCGATGACGCTGACTGGCGACTTCGTGTTCCGCGATCACGGCTGCCTCGGCCTGCAGGCGTGCACGCCGCCCAGCCCCGCCGCGATCGCCGTCGACGCCACCGAGACATTTCCGATCCGCTGCACGCCGAGCGCGGCCGGGCTGCGCATCGGCACGCTCACGGTGATCAGCGACGACGCGACCAGCGGCATGGCGTCGACCACCAAGACGCTGACGCTCAACTGCACCGGCGTCCCGCCCGCCCTGGCCGTCGCCCCGACCTCGGTGACGTTCGCCGGCAACACCCGCGTCGGCACGCCGGCGACGGTCCAGACGATCACGATCTCCAACGCCGCCGGCGCCCAGGCGCTGACCTACTCGGCGGCGACCTCGTCGATGACCGAGTTCCCGCTATCGTGCATGGGCGGTGGCGTGGCCTGCCTGTCGGGCACCGTCCCCGCCAGCGGCAGCGCGCAGATCCAGGTCGGCTTCGTGCCGGGCGCGGTCGGTGCCCGAAGCGGCATGGTCACGCTGACCACCAACGACCCTGATCCGACCGACGCGACCAAGGTCATCCCGCTGTCGGGCACCGGCGCGATCTCGATCCTATCGGCAAACGCGTCGCTGGCGTTCGGCACCATCGACATCGCCGCGTCGGGCGGCGTCACCCAGAACCTGACGCTGACCAACTCCGGCGGCATGCCGCTCAACATCTCGTCAATGGTGATCAGCGGCGACCCGGGTACGAACTTCACCTTCGCGTTCACCGGCTGCACGACCGGCCAGAGCTGCGGCCCGCTCAGCGCGATCAACGCCGCGCCCGGGCCGGGCAACACGCTCACGATCACGCTGCGGTGCGATCCGACGACGATCGGCGCCAAGACCGGCACCCTCAACATCGTCAGCGACGACCCGGCCTCGCCACGCACGGTCAACCTGACCTGCACCGGCGCCACCCCCGACATCCAGATCGCCGGACCGCCGCTGGCCGACTTCGGCAGCCAGCGCATCAACACCACCAGCGCGACGACGCGCACGTTCACGATCTCCAACCCCGCCGGCACCACCACGTCGAACCTGACCTACAACGTCACCGAGGGGTCGCCGCACTTCTCGATCGCGTGCTCGGCGCCCGGCTGCAGCGGCACGCTGGCGCCGGGCGCGACCGCCGTGACCGTGACCGTGTCGTTCCGGCCCACCGCGACCGGCCCGCTCACCGGCACGATCAACCTCATGTCGAACGACGTCAGCACGCCGTCGGTCGACGTCACCGTCACCGGCACTGGTGTCGAGCCGCTGGTCGCGCTGACCGCGCCGGTCCCGCCGACGCCGCCCACCGTCGGCGGCTCGCTGACGTTCCCCGACACCAACGTCGGCGCGACCTCGGCCACCCAGACGATCACGATCCAGAACACCGGCTCGATGACG